>JAWKXP010000001.1:0-242168 GCA_041396945.1 Sphingomonadaceae bacterium
CTTCGGGCTCGAAATCGTCGAGGCAGAAAACGTTGACGCCGAAATAGTCGGGCGTCACGCGCTTGCGGTGGAAAGGGTATATGCCGCAGGTCTTGCAGAAGAAGTGCCGCGCCGTGTGCGTGTGGAACTGGTACTCGCAGAGGTGCTCTTCACCGGAGAGCAGCTCGAACGCTGTCTCGTGCACCTTGACCATCAGCGCATTCTTGCGCCGACAGATCGAGCAGTCGCAGGTCGTCAGTTCCGGAAAGTCGGTGGTGATCGCGAACCGGATCGCGCTGCAGTGACAGGAGCCTTCGTGGCGTGCCTCCGGGCGTGATCCCATGTCCGGATCAGCGCGGCAGCTGGCTCGCGCCCATCAGCGCTTCGTCGACGGCGCGCGCGCACTGGCGGCCTTCGCGGATTGCCCAAACGACGAGGCTCTGGCCGCGGCGCATGTCGCCGCAGGCCCAGACTTTCTCGTCCGAGGTCTGGTACTTCACCGTGTCGGCGAGGACGTTGCCGCGCGCGTCGAGGTCGACGCCCGACTGATCGACCATGCCTTGCTTGCGCGGGCCGAGGAAGCCCATGGCCAGCAGGATCAGGTCGGCCTTGAGCGTGAACTCGCTGCCTTCGATTTCCTGCATCTTGCCATCGACCCATTCGACGCGGACGCATTCGAGGCCTTCGACATCGTTGCCGCCGACCACGCGCTTGGTCAGCACCGCCCAATCACGGTCGACGCCTTCTTCGTGGCTAGACGAGGTGCGCAGCTTCAGCGGCCAGTTCGGCCAGGATAGCGCCTTGTCTTCATGCTCCGGAGGCTTGGGCATGATCTCGATCTGCGTGACCGAGGCCGCGCCCTGGCGGTTCGAGGTGCCGACGCAGTCGGAGCCAGTGTCGCCGCCGCCGATGACGATGACGTGCTTGCCGGTAGCGAGCAGCGAACCGCGGGGCGCGGCGCGCATTTCATCGTCGCCCGCGTTGCGCTTGTTCTGCTGGACGAGGAATTCCATCGCGAGGCGCACGCCGGGCAGTTCCGCGCCCGGAATTTCGAGCCTCCGCGCTTCCTCTGCGCCGCCCGACATGACGACCGCGTCGAAGTTTTCCTTGAGCGACTTCATCGAGACATCGACGCCGACCTCGGTCGAGGTACGTATTTCGACGCCTTCGGTTTCCATCTGGACAGCACGCCGGTTGATCAGGTGCTTTTCCATCTTGAAGTCGGGGATGCCATAGCGAAGCAGGCCGCCGATGCGGTCGTTCTTTTCGAACAGCGTCACCGAGTGACCGGCGCGGGCAAGCTGCTGCGCGCAGGCCATGCCGGCGGGGCCGGAGCCGACGACGGCGACCGATTTGCCGGTGCGCTCGGCGGGCACCTGCGGCGTGATCCAGCCTTCTTCCCAGCCCTTGTCGACAATCGCGCATTCGATCGACTTGATCGTCACCGGCTGGTCGGTGATGTTCAGCGTGCAAGATGCTTCGCAGGGCGCAGGGCAGATGCGGCCGGTGAACTCGGGGAAGTTGTTCGTCGAGTGCAGGACTTCGAGCGCGTTCTTCCAGTCGTTCTCGTAAACGAGGTGGTTCCAGTCCGGGATGATGTTGTTCACCGGACAGCCGTTGTGACAGTAAGGAATGCCGCAATTCATGCAGCGCGAGGCCTGCGCCTTCAATTCATCTTCCGGGAGCGGAATGATGAATTCCTTGTAGTGGTTCAGCCGCTCTTTCGGGTCCGCGTAAGTGCGGTCGTGGCGGTCGAGTTCGAGGAAGCCGGTTTCCTTGCCCATATTCGTAGCTAGTCCTGTTTCTTATTCCGCCGCGACCGTTTCGGCTTCGAGCCGTTCGGCCTCAAGCTGCTTGAGCGCGCGTGCATAGTCGGTCGGCATCACCTTGACGAACTTGCCGAGCGCATTGTCCCAGTCGTCGAGCAGGGCGCGGGCGCGCTTGCTGCCCGAGTGGAGGTGGTGGCGTTCGAGCAGGATGCGCAGGCGCTCCGCATCGTGGCGCAGCATGTCGCCCATGCCATAGTCATAGACCGAGACGCCGCGCTGCTGCGGGCGGCCTGCACCGTCTTCCTCGTCGGGTTCGGGCGAAATCTTCTGCAACTCGACCTGCGCCATGTTGCACAGGCTCTCGAACGCGCCGTCCTCGTCATAGACGTAGGCGATGCCGCCCGACATGCCTGCGGCGAAGTTGCGCCCGGTCTTGCCGAGCACGACGACCACGCCGCCGGTCATGTATTCGCAGCCATGATCGCCGACGCCCTCGACCACCGCGATAGCGCCCGAGTTGCGGACGGCGAAACGCTCGCCGGCAACGCCGTTGAAGTAGGCTTCGCCCGCAATCGCGCCGTAAAGCACGGTGTTGCCGACGATGATGTTGTTGAGCGGGTCGCGATCGACATGGCCCGGCTGGCGCACGATTACGCGGCCGCCCGAAAGGCCCTTGCCGACATAGTCGTTGCCATCACCCGTCAGGTCGAGCGTCACGCCATGGGCGAGCCAGGCGCCGAAGCTCTGCCCGGCAACGCCCGTCATCTCGATATGGATCGTGTTGTCGGGCAGGCCTGCGTGGCCATACTTGCGCGCGACTTCGCCCGAAAGCATCGCGCCGACCGTGCGGTTGACATTGATGACGGGCTTTTCGATGCGCACCGGCTGCTGGTTTTCGATGGCGTCCTTCGATGCCTCGATCAGCGTCTGGTCGAGCGCGTTTTCGAGCCCGTGATCCTGCGTCTCGCTCCAGTTGAGCGAGGGGCTGTCACCCGGGGGGACCTGATGCAGCAGGCGCGAGAGATCGACGCCAGCGGCCTTCCAGTGATCGATCGCCTTCTTCATGTTCAGGCGGTCGACGCGGCCAACCATCTCGGCCACCGTGCGGAAACCAAGCTGCGCCATGATCTCGCGCAGTTCTTCGGCGACGTAGAAGAAGTAGTTCACCACATGCTCGGGCTGGCCGGTGAAGCGCGCGCGCAGCACCGGGTCTTGCGTCGCAACACCGACCGGGCAGGTGTTGAGGTGGCACTTGCGCATCATGATGCAGCCCGCCGCGATCAGCGGGGCGGTGGCAAAGCCGAACTCGTCCGCGCCGAGCAGCGCGGCGATGGCCACGTCGCGGCCCGTGCGCAGGCCGCCGTCGGTCTGCACCGCGATGCGGCTGCGCAGATTGTTGAGCAGCAGTGTCTGCTGGGTTTCGGCAAGGCCGATTTCCCACGGGGAGCCCGCGTGTGTCAGGCTGGTAAGCGGCGAAGCGCCGGTGCCGCCTTCATAGCCTGAAATCGTCACATGGTCGGCGCGCGCCTTGGAGACGCCCGCAGCCACCGTGCCAACGCCGACTTCGGAGACGAGCTTGACCGAAATGCGCGCGCCGGGGTTCACGTTCTTGAGATCGTGGATCAGCTGCGCGAGGTCTTCGATCGAGTAGATGTCATGGTGCGGCGGCGGGCTGATCAGGCCAACGCCCGGCGTCGAGTGCCGGGTCGCACCGATGGTCTTGTCGACCTTGTGGCCGGGCAGCTGGCCGCCTTCGCCGGGCTTTGCGCCCTGCGCCATCTTGATCTGCACGTCGTCGGCATTGACGAGGTATTCGGTGGTCACGCCGAAGCGGCCCGAAGCGACCTGCTTGATCGACGAACGCATCGAATCGCCGTTGTCCATCGGCACGAAGCGCTTGGGATCCTCGCCGCCTTCGCCGGTGTTCGACTTGCCGCCGATGCGGTTCATGGCCATCGCCAGCGTGGTGTGCGCTTCCCACGAGATCGAGCCGTAGCTCATCGCGCCGGTGGCGAAACGCTTGACGATCTCGCTCGCCGGTTCGACCTCGTCGAGCGGGATAGCCGTGTCGGCGGGCTTGAATTCCATCAACCCGCGGATCGTCAGCATACGTTCGGACTGGTCGTTGATCGACTGGGCGAACTCGCGGTACTTCTCGGGCAGGTTGCCGCGCACCGCGTGCTGCAGGTTGGCGACATTGGCCGAGGTCCAGGCGTGATCTTCGCCGCGCAGGCGCAGGCCGTAGATGCCGCCGACATCGAGCATGTTGCGATAGATCGGCGCGTCGCCGTAGGCCGCTGCGTGGCGGCGCACGGTTTCTTCGGCGATTTCCTTCAGGCCCGCACCCTCGATCGTCGTCGCGGTGCCGGTGAAGTAGGCGTCGATGAACCCGGTCGAAAGTCCGACCGCGTCGAAAATCTGCGCGCCGCAATAGGACTGGTAGGTCGAGATGCCCATCTTGGACATGACCTTGCGGATGCCCTTGCCGACAGCCTTGATGTAGTTCTTCTGAGCGTCCTTCGTGCTGACGTCGATGTCCTTGCGGACGCGGATGTCTTCGAGCGTTTCGAACGCGACGTAAGGGTTGATCGCTTCGGCGCCGTAGCCTGCGAGAACGCAGAAATGGTGCACTTCACGCGCTTCGCCGGTTTCGACGACAAGTCCGGTCTGCATGCGCAGGCCCTGGCGCACGAGGTGGTGGTGCACCGCCGCCGTCGCCAGCAGCGCGGGCATCGGGATGCGGTCCGGGCCCTGCGCGCGGTCGGAGAGGATCAGGATGTTCTTGTCGGCCAGCACCGCTTCGGTCGCGGTCCAGCACATTTCCTTGATGGCCAGTTCGAGGCCCTCGGCCCCTTCGCTCGCGTCCCAGGTCATGTCGATCGTCTCGGTGCGGAAGGCGCCGTCAAGCGCAGCCTCGACCGAGCGGATCTTCGCAACGTCTTCGTCGGTGAGGATCGGCTGGGTGACTTCGAGGCGTTTGTGCGTCCCGGCATCGCGGCCCAGCAGGTTCGGGCGCGGGCCGATCATCGAAACCAGGCTCATCACCAGTTCCTCGCGGATCGGGTCGATCGGCGGATTGGTGACCTGCGCGAAGTTCTGCTTGAAATAGTCGTAAAGCAGGCGCGAACGCTTCGACAGCACCGGGATCGGCGTGTCGGTGCCCATCGAGCCGATCGGATCGTCGGCCTTGGTAAGCATCGGTTCAAGGAAGCGCGAGAGGTCTTCCTGCGTGTAACCGAAGGCCTGCTGGCGATCGAGCAGGCTGGTCGTTTCTTCTGGCAGCTCGGACAGCTCGGGCTCGATCACGTCGAGGTCGCCGAGCATGTACTGCGACTTCTCGAGCCACTTTTCGTAAGGCTCTTCGTCGGACAGCTGGGCCTTGATTTCCTCGTCCTCAATGATGCGGCCTTCATCGAAGTCGATCAGCAGCATGCGGCCCGGCTGGAGCCGCCACTTGCGCACAATGTTGTCTTCCTTGATCGGCAGGACGCCCGATTCCGATGCCATGATGCAGAGGTCATCGTCGGTGACGCAGAAGCGCGCCGGACGCAGGCCGTTGCGGTCAAGCGTGGCGCCAATCTGGCGGCCATCGGTGAAGGCGACGGCAGCGGGGCCGTCCCAAGGCTCCATCAGCGCGGCGTGATATTCGTAGAACGCGCGGCGCTTGGGGTCCATCAGCGGGTTGCCGGCCCATGCTTCGGGGATCAGCATCATCATCGCGTGGGAAAGGCTGTAACCACCCGCAAGCAGCAGTTCGAACGCGTTGTCGAGGCAGGCGGTGTCCGACTGGCCATGCGGGATCAGCGGCCACATCTTGTCGAGGTCAGAGCCGAGCAGGTCCGATTCCATCGTGCGGCGGCGCGCGTTCATCCAGTTCACGTTGCCGCGAACCGTGTTGATCTCGCCGTTGTGCGCCATGAAGCGATAGGGGTGCGCCAGTCGCCAGGACGGGAACGTGTTGGTCGAGAAGCGCTGGTGGACAAGGCCAAGCGCCGAGACGCAATCCTCGTCGCGCAGGTCGTCGTAGAAGGAGCCAACCTGCGTTGCCAGCAGCAGGCCCTTGTAAACGATCGTGCGGCTGGAAAAGCTCGGCATATAGGTCTTCACCATGCCGGGAAGTCCGTGCTTTTCTGCCATCGCCGCAAGCGGGTTTTGCGTCTGCTTGCGGATCGAAAGCAGCTTGCGCTCGAACGCATCCTGATCGGGCGTGTTTTCGCCACGCGCGATGAAGCACTGGCGGATCACCGGCATCGAATCGATCACAGCCTTGCCCAGCCCGTCGAGCGTCGTCGGCACGTCGCGCCAGCCGATCAGGGTCTGGCCTTCCTTGGCGATGAACTTCTCGAAGGTTTCGATCACCAGCGCGCGGCTGGCATCGTCCTGCGGCAGGAAGCACATGGCGACCGCGTAGTCGCCCGGCTGCGGGAGGCTATGGCCCTCGGCGTCCGCCCACTTGCGGAACAGCGTATCGGGCATCTGGATCAGGATACCCGCGCCATCGCCCATCAGCGGATCGGCACCGACCGCGCCGCGATGGTCAAGGTTTTTCAGAATCTCCAGCGCCTGTGAGACGATCGCATGCGATTTCTGCCCCTTGATATGGGCGACAAAGCCCACACCGCAGGAATCGTGTTCATTGCGCGCATCGTAAAGGCCCTGGGGCTCTGGAAATCCCATCGAAATTACCCATCCTGTCATTTACCTCCGCCGGCCTCCCAGCCGCCGCGTCACAGTCCATGACGCGGAACTCCCGGCCCGTGCGGGCGGGAGTGCGAAACTTCCCCATGCATATTCGTGGCAATTTTTGCAACCGCGAAGACGCCGGGGCATTCCGGAAATGTCGGATTTATGGGACTGGAAGGCGCAAGTTACAGGCATTCAGCCCCGAAAATCCGGGGCGGAACGGGGATTTCTGTCTGTTGGGGCCGGTCTCAGGCCCGCCAGATCAGGCCGCGCCGCTCATCCGCTGCAGCGTGGCGAGCGCGGCACGCAGCGCGCGTTCCGATTCGGCGGCATCCTGTTCGCTCTGGCCTTCGCCGGAGGAGGGAACAGGCTCCGGAGCCGGTGCATCGAAGCGCTGCTCGGCATGTGCTGCGGCCGCAGCCGCGCCAAAGCTGCCGCGCTGTCCGGCTTCCTGTCCCGGGAAGACGACTACCGGCTCGATTTCCTCGCCGAGCGCTTCGGGCTCCTCGATGCGCACGAATTCGCTGCGCTCTCCCGCCGGGCGGGAAAGGTTGAGCAGCGAGCTGTAGCCTTCTTCGAGGACGCGGGCTTCGTCGTTGTCGGTTGCTGCTTTCGCTTCGCCCGATTCCCCGGGCTCGTAAGCTGACGGCATCGGCGAGGGTGCGGCAAAGGCCGGAGCTTCAGGCTCATAGGCTTGCGGAATCTGCGGTGCCGCAGGTGCGGGCTGTGCGGCAGGCGTCGGCGCATCGAAGGCGCGCGGTTCTTCCTGCGGAGCCGACTCCTCGGGTTGAGCAGCGGGCGCTCCCGGCATCGCGCCGATGTGACGCGGCGGGACATAGCTGGGCAGCAGATCGTCGCCATCGTCAGCCGAATCGAGACCGATCGGACGCATTGCTGCCGGAATGGACGGGGCCGGCTCAGCGGTTGGCTGGTCGAGCGGCGCGGAAAAGTCCTGTGCTTCTGGCGCGGCGAAAGGTGCGGGTGCTTCCGGCTCGACCGCCTGCGGTTCGGGCTCTGGCGCTGTTGCGGGTACAACCGTCGGCGCGGCGGGCTCTTCAGTCGGAGCTTCGCGGCGACGCTTGAGCGAAAGCGCGAGCCTCTCGAGCAGCTCGACATGCGAAAGATCGCCCAGCTCGGCATCGGAGATACGCTCAGCAGCTGTTGCGCTTTCTACAGGTTCGGGCGCAGGAGCAGGTGCAGCCTGCACCGGCGGTTCGGAGGCAACCTGTGCGACCGGCTCGGCAGGCGGCGCGAAGGCAGCAGCTTCACTCTGTTCGCGGGGAGCAGGGCGATGGCTGGATAGACTGGCGAAATTGCCGACGACTTCTTCGGAATCCTGATCGTCGTCTTCGTCGTCGTTGCCCCAGATGTCTTCATCCGCAGCGACTGGCTGGCCAAAGCCCGTCCCGTTCCCCGCAGCCGGGGCTGCGAAGGGGTTGTCCTGAGGAGCGTCGAACGCGGGAGGCGCAGTATCCTGAAGCGCAGGCGTCGATTCGCCAACCGGAGCCTCGTCGTCCGGCTGCGGAACAACGCTGGCAGCAGGGCGCTGGAACAGCGGCGCTTCGGGCGGCTGGTTGTCGAAGACCGAAGGCCTCTGCGTTGTGGCAGGCTGCGGGGCCTGTGCCATCATGTCGAAGCGCGGCAAAGGCGTATCCTCGACGGGTTGCTCCTCGGGTTGCGGGGCATAGGCCTGCGCGCGCACCGGCTCGGTGAAGTCACCTGCAGGTGCGGCGAAAGGATTGGAGTCCTGCGCTGTCTCGGCCGGCGTTGCGGGCGCTTCCTCGAAAGAAGGCTGGGCCTTGCCGAAACCGCCGAAGCCCGGATCGGGTTCGAATACCTGCGCGCCTTCGGGCGGGCCTTCATCGCCATCGCTCGAGCTGTCCGGTTCGAACGGATTGTAGTTGAGGCTGTCCATATCTGTCTTTCCGGCGTCGTAATCGGGTGCGGCGAGCGCTTCGGGCTCATCGGTCATGGTCTCGGCTTCGCTTTCGAAGCCTTCGAGGTCGAATTCGGACACATCGAGAATCTGCGGCGAACCGCCCGGCAGCGGCGCGTGCGCATCGAGATCGGGGTCGTATGCGCCTTCGTCTTGCATGGTCAGCGCGCGGCGGCGACCCGTGGGTGCCTTCTCCTCGATCTCTTCATCGTCTTCGTCTTCGCTGACGACGGCGCGCTGCGGGGAAAGCTTGCGCTTGTGCGCGGCGCGTTCCTTGTTCGCGTTGCGCGTGCGTTCGCGGGCCACCGGCTTCACCCGCGCGATGCGGCGGGCGAGGACGGCACCAAGAAATCCGCCGATACCGGCCATCAGCAGCGCGAGCATGATCCGCGTCGTCGCGCCAAGCGGCGGAGCGAGCGAAGCGACAATCGCATCGAGCTGGAACTTTACCACGATCGCTTCGATCAGGCTGGTGCGGATGACAAGGCTGCCAAGGCCGAACAGCGCGCCGAACCAAAGCGCGACGACCGCTGGGAACAGCGGGTTCCGCGTTATCGACTGCATGCCAGCAGGCTTTTTGCGGGATTTCTCAGCCAATGGACTACCCTGTTATTGCCCGGCTTTTCAGTGCTTTCGCCCGGTCAGGCGGCGGCACCGATGCCATTACGAATGTCAGGGGCTAACAGCTTTTGGTAAACGTCTTGATAACGACGCACATTTACCGCCCAATCGTGCCGCGTTTCGACATGGCGATGGCCGGCGCGGCGGTATTCGTCCCAGTTCGCGCGGTCTTCGAGCAATTCGGCCAGTGCTGCGGCGCAGGCGGCGGGATCGTCTGCTGCGAAGAGTTTGCCGGTCTCGCCATCGGTAACGAGCTCGCGGTGGCCGCCGACATCGGAGGCTGCGACGATCTTGTCCTGTGCCATCGCTTCGAGCGGCTTGAGCGGGGTGACAAGGTCGGTGAGTCGCGACTTCTTGCGCGGATAGGCCATGACGTCGGCCAGCGCGTAATAGCGCTCGACCTCGCTGTGCGGGACGCGTCCGACAAAGCGGATTGCCCCGGCTGCCGGTGAGGCCTCGGCCTGTGCGCGCAGGGAATCCTGCATCGGGCCGCCGCCGACCAGCAGCAGCCGTGCATCCGGCTGGCGCGCGACAAGCGCGGGCATCGCCGCGATAAGGTCGTCGAGACCTTCGTAATCGTAGAAACTGCCGATGAAGCCGATTACCGGGCAGGGCTTGCCGTTGTGCAGCAGGCCCAGTTCGGCAGCGAGCGCCTCGTCGCGGGCAGGTGGCTCGCCGAAAAGCGTAAGGTCGACGCCGTTGGGCATCACCGTGATCCGCGCCGGGTCCTGCCCGCGCTTGACCAGGTCCTGTTTCAGCCCGCCGCAGATTGTCACCAGCGCATCGGCCTTGGCGATGACCGAGTTTTCCAGCTGGCGGGTCAGGCGATACTTGAGCGAGCCTTCGCTGCCCTGGCCATTGCCGACCGCAGCGTCTTCCCAGAAGGCGCGGATTTCATAAACGAAGGGAATGCCGCGCCGCTTCGCGACCCGCACGGCGGCCTGTCCGCAAAGCGCGGGCGAATGCGCGTGGATCACGTCGGGCGACCAGTCTTCGCAAGCCTTGTCGACCGTTTGTGCGAGCAGGCCGATCTCGCGCCATTCGCGCAGGCCCGGCGGACCGCCCGCCTCGCCGCGCGTGCGCACGAATTCCAGCCCGTCTTCGGTTTCGAAGTCGGGACCATCGGCGGTATGGCGCAGGCCGGTAACGCCGCGCACTTCGAAGCCGAGCGCCTGCTGCGCCTTCAGGATCGCGCGCGTGCGGAAGGTGTAGCCGCTGTGCATCGGCAGCGAATGGTCGAGAACGTGAAGTATGCGTGTCATGTCCCGGTTTCCCTAGCCGACAAGGCTTAACGCGCCGTCAACTTGCCGCTGCTATGCCCCGGCAATTATCCACGCCGCGCGCAGATGCGTGTCGCTTACGCCGGAACGGTCCATTGCTTGATCTTGCCTTCTTCGGGTTCTTTGCCGGTCTGTTCCTGATCGGGTTCAAGCGCCCGTTCGTGTGGATCCTTGCCTATATCTGTGTCGATATCGTTGCCCCGCAAAAGATTTCTTGGGGCATTCTCAACATCATTCCGATCTCGTTGCTGACCTTCATCGCCGCCTTCGCGGGCTGGCTGCTGTTCGACAACAAGAAGGATGCGCGGTTTACCTATCGCCAGTTCCTCATGCTGCTGCTGCTGATCTATTGCGGTTATACCACGATGGGTTCCGCCTTTCCCGAATCGGCGATGTTCAAGTGGGGCTGGGTCTGGAAGGCATTCCTTTTCGCGATCTTCCTGCCGCTGGCGCTGCGTACGAAGCTCAGGATCGAAACGACACTGCTGGTCATGGTGCTATCGGTCGGTGCGATCGTGATATCGGGCGGGATCAAGACGATCCTTGGCGGCGGCGGCTATGGCCAGCTGCGCCTGCTGGTCGATAACAATACCGGGCTTTACGAAGGTTCGATCATCTCGACGGTGGCGATCTCGATCATCCCGCTGGTCCTGTACCTGGTGAAGCACAACACGATTTTCCCCGAGGACTGGCGTGTGAAGCTCTTCGCCGCCGGGCTGATCTTTGCCTGCTGCCTCATGCCGATCGGTACGACCGCACGCACCGGGCTGGTCTGCCTTGCAGTGCTGGCGATCCTCCTGTTGCGCTCGACCAGGCGGCGGTTCCTCTACCTCGCGCTGATCGGCGCGGCGGGCGCGATGACGGTGCCATTCCTGCCGCAAACCTATCTCGACCGCATGTCAACGATCCGCGACCACGAATCCGATACCTCTGCCTCGACGCGCATCGCGGTCTGGATGTGGACGCTCGACTATGTGAAAAAGCACCCGATGGGCGGCGGGTTCGATGCCTACAAGGCCAACGACCTGCGCTTCAAGACGACCGTGACCGAGCAGGTTGGCGGGGCCACCGTGGTCACCCAGAAGGTCGTCGAGGACGAAAGCCGCGCCTATCACTCCTCCTACTTCGAGCTGCTTGGCGAGCAGGGCTATCCCGGCTTCATGATGTGGGCCTGGCTCCATCTTGCCGGCCTTTGGCAGATGGAAGTGTTGCGCCGCCGCTGGAAGAAGCGCACCGGCGCGGGCGAGCAATGGCAGGCACCGCTCGCCAATGCCTTGCAGCAATGCCAGATCGTCTACCTCGCGGGCGCGGCATTCGTCGGCATCGGTTACCAGCCGTTCGCGCTGCTGATCGTCGCGGTGCAATGCGGGCTCTGGTCCTACCTGAAGCGGCTCGACCAGGAAGCCGCCGAACAGCGCCGCAAGGCTCCGGCAAAGCAGGAGCTGCGCCCGGCAGGCGTGCTCGCGCACTAGGTTTCGCTTCCGCGTGCGCCCGCACCTCCGGTTTGTCTTTTTCTTGCCAGCCGATCTCCAAGCGCGCATCTAGTATCGGCGATGGAACAGATGGGCATCATGGAAATTCTCGGTCTTGCGGGCAGTCTCAGCCTGCTTGCGGGATGGCGGCTTTATCTCTGTATCCTGGGCACCGGCATTGCGATGTATTTCGGCGTCCTGCCGCTGCCCGAGCATTTGCAGGGCTTGCAGGTTCTCGCAAACCCCTGGGTCATGGGTGTGGCTGGCGTTGCCACGCTGGCCGAATTCTTTGCCGACAAGATCGCCTGGCTCGATTCCGCATGGGATGCGATCCATACCGCGATCCGGCCGATCGGCGGCGCGCTGCTCACGCTCGCGGTGGTCGACCCTTCCGATCCGGTGACGCAGGTCGTCGCCTTCATCCTCGGCGGCGGGGCGACCCTGCTCGCGCATGGCGGAAAGGCGGGCGCGCGCGCCGTGGTCAACACCAGCCCCGAACCGCTCAGCAACATCGCGGTTTCGACCACCGAGGACATTGTTACCGGCGGCCTGCTGTTCGCCGTCTATCAGTTCCCCGAAGTCGCAATTGTCATCGCAATCGTGCTTCTGGCGGCGGTAATCGGCCTTGCCTTGCTCGCCCGGCGCATCCTCAAAAAACTTTTTGGCAAGCGCGAAGAGCCTGCTGCGCCATAGCCCGCAGCCCCGGATTTCCACCGGTTTATCCACTGCCACAGACTCTGCTTGACTCGATGCGACTCGTGGTTGTCTGCCGGTTTACGCAAAATTAACCTTTCCTGTTCATACCTCCTATGGTTAATTCATGGCAACAACCGTTGAGAGATGGTTGCTGACTAGCCAACGGGGCAACATAGGGGGCTACCCAATGCGAGTGCTGCTGATTGAAGACGAACCGACAACCGCACGGGCGATCGAGCTCATGCTCACGTCCGAAGGGTTCAATGTCTACTCAACCGATCTGGGCGAGGAAGGCCTCGATCTGGGCAAGCTGTATGACTACGACATTATCCTGCTGGACCTGAATCTGCCTGACATGCACGGCTATGACGTGCTCAAGAAACTGCGCGTCGCCAAGGTGCAGACGCCGGTGCTGATCCTGTCGGGCATCTCGGAAATGGATTCCAAGGTGCGCTCGTTTGGCTTTGGCGCAGACGATTACGTCACCAAGCCGTTCCACCGCGAAGAACTCGTCGCCCGCATTCATGCGGTCGTGCGCCGTTCCAAGGGCCATTCGCAGTCGGTCATCAAGACCGGCAAGCTTACCGTCAACCTCGATGCCAAGACCGTCGAAGTAGATGGCGCCCGCGTCCACCTGACGGGCAAGGAATATGCGATGCTCGAGCTGCTCAGCTTGCGCAAGGGCACCACGCTGACCAAGGAAATGTTCCTCAACCACCTTTATGGCGGCATGGACGAACCCGAACTCAAGATCATCGACGTCTTCATCTGCAAGCTGCGCAAGAAGCTCAGCCATGCCTGCGGCGGTTCGAACTATATCGAGACCGTCTGGGGTCGCGGCTATGTTCTGCGCGATCCCGACGAGCAGGCCGAAGCCGCCTGATCTCTTCGACTTTCTGACAGGTTTCACAGTTCCCTTGCGGGGGCACAGGGCGGCGGCCCGCTTCGAAAGAGGCGGGCCGTTGTCGTTTGTCAGGCGACCCCAGGCACGTCGATCAGGATGTCGGTCACGCCCCAGGGCTGGTGCGCGAACTTGGCGGTGAATTCGAGCAGGTTGTCACCGGGCAACTGGTCGGCGGCGGGGATCAGGAATTCGCTTGGCGCGGTGCCGAGTTCGGGCGAGCGCAGCATTGTGCCGATCTGCGCGCCGTTGAGGTAGACCTTGACCTCGCCATACCAGGTCACGTCGTAGCCGGTCACGCTCAGCACGAGGTCTCCGCCGGTGCCGGCGAATTCTGCCGAGACGGTGCCGTCGAGGTCGGCGGCGCCATTGAACTGGTTGCCGTAATAGCCGGTTTCGGTCGTTCCGGGGGTGAGCGTGAAATCGGTGGCATTGACCGATTCCAGCAGCACGTCGGTGATCCCCCAGGGCTGGTGCGCGTACTTGGCGGTGAACTCGATCAGGTTGTCGCCGGGCAGCTGGTCGGCGGCGGGGATCGTGAACTGGCTCGGTGCGGTGCCGCCCGCGCTCGATTTCAGCATCGTCCCGAGCTGCGCCCCGTTGAGGTAAACCTTGACCTCGCCATACCAGGTCACGTCAAAGCCGGTGACCGTGAGGATCAGGTCTTCGCTAGTGCCTGCAAATGCCGCAGAGACCGTGCCATCGACATCCGCCGCGCCGTTGAACTGGTTGCCCCAGAAGCCGGTTTCCGCCGTGCCCTCGGTCAGGATGAAATCGGGCGCGGAGGTGCGCGCGAGCAGGATATCGGTGATCCCCCATGGCTGGACCGGGCGGCTGGAGATGAAGGCGAGCGTATTCACGCCCGGCTGCTGGTCTTCGGGAGCGATCAGGATTTCCGTTGGCCCGGTGGTTAGCACCTCGGTCTTGAGCAGCGTGCCGACCTGCGCACCGTTGAGGAAGACCTTGACCTCGCCGTACCAGGTGATGTCCCAGCCGGTGAGCGAAAGCGACAGTTCCTCGTCGGTGCCGGTAAAGCTTGCGACAACGCGCCCGTCCGCGTCGGATGTGCCGTTGAAGACATTGCCGTAAGAGCCGGTCTCGGGCGTGCCGAGCGTCAGCGAGAAATCGAGCACCTGCAGCACCTGATAAGTGACCGGAGCGGATTCGGTGCCGTTGTTGCCTGCCTGGTCGACCGGGCGCGCGGTATAATCGTAAAATCCGTCGGCGAGGCTGTCGGTGTCGGTAAAGCTCCAGCTGGTGCCCGTAACCGTCGCATCGCCGAGGTACGCGCCGTCGCGATAGACTTCGAGCCGTTCGTCCGGCGCAAGTTCGCTGTCCAGCGTACCGGTGACATCGACGCCCGATGCGCCTTCGTCGGCAGCGACCGAAAGCACCAGCGTGCCCGGGGCGAGGCGGTCGATCGAGAAGGCTGCCGATGCGCCGCCAACGCCTGCGTTGCCCGCAAGGTCGCTGTAGGAGCCCTCCCCGACCGAGACCTGCGCCGCCGTGGTCTCGACATTGGAGGGCAGGAAGGTTGCAGTGAAGGTCTGGTTGTCGGCGCTGGAAAGCCCCGAGATATCGCCGTGGTTGCCGGTGATCGTGATATCGGAAACCTCGAAACCGGTCACTGCCTCGCTGAAGGCGAAGGTGATCGTGGTCGAGGTATCGCCAGCGGTCAGCTCGGTATCGGCCAGCGTGATCGTGACCCCCGGCTTGCCAAGATCGACCAGCGCCGAGACATCGAGCCTGCCGCCGGTCACCGTCACGCCTGCCAGCGATGTCGTCGGCGTGGTGCGCGCGAGCAGCGCGGCGCGAATGTCCGCCGGGTGGGTGCCGGGGTTTTCGGAAGAAGCCAGCGCAATCGCGCCCGTCACATGCGGCGTTGCCATCGATGTGCCGCCAAGGAAAACAAAGGCGTACTCGCCAAAATATTCCGGCCCCGCGAGTGTCGAGGCAATGCCGCCGCCCGGCGCGCCAAGGTCCACCGAAGTCGCGCCGAAGTTGGAGAAGCCGGATATCGCGCCGTTGGAATCAATCGAGGCGACCGAAATCACCGGGTCGAAGGTCACGCCCTGATATGTCGACGAGAGCTGGTAATTGCTCGGCCAGTGACCGAGAGCATCGTTGTCCTCGGTGTCGTTGCCCGCCGCTGCAACGAAGAGGTGGCCAAGGTCGCCTGCGTCCTCGATGGCATTGGCAAGGAACGAGTTCTCTCCGCCGCCGCCCCACGAATTGTTGGTCGCGATGAAGTCGAGGCCAGGGTGCGCCAGCCCCTGCATCGCGTAATAGTTGATCGCGGCAATCGCGTCGGAGGTGAATCCCGAGCCGTCCGGGCCGAGGAAGCGCAGCGGCATCAGCTGCACGTCCCAGACGACGCCCGCGACGCCATAACCGTTGGCGGTCGCGCCGATCGTGCCCGCAACGTGGGTGCCGTGGTAGGAATCCGAAGGTTCCTCGTCGACCAGCGGGTCCGAGGTGCCGGTATAAGCTTCGAACGGGCGGTTGTCGTTGTTGTAGAAGTCCCAGCCGAACAGGTCGTCCATGAAGCCGTTGCCGTCTTCGTCGATGCCGTTTTCCCAGGCCGGATCGCTGAGGATGTCGTCGGCGTCAATGTAGCCGTTGCCGTTGATGTCCGAGACGGCCGCGATGTAATTGCCGCCGCCGTCCTTGGCGTTGAGATCGCGGAAGGTGATGATGCCGTCGCCGTCCTGATCGCTGGCAAGGCCTGCGGGGATCTCGCCCTGATTGACCCAGATGTTGAGGTAAAGGTCGGGGTGGACCACATCGACGCCGGAATCGATCACGCCGATCACCGTCGTCATCGCGCCGACGCGCCCGTCGGCGGAAACCTGCGCCGAGGCCCAGGCGGCATCCGCGTGGCTGCCGAACTCATTGGCCGGAGCACCGGGGACGAGGCCCGCCGCGCTGTTCATGCCCCAGAGCTGGCCCGAGGTGTAAACCCCGTCGCTGCTCGCCAGTGATGCGGTGACCACGCTGTCCAGCTCGACCGCCTCAACGCCGGGGCGGTTGCCCAGCGCGGTGATGATTGCGTCCTTCGCCGGGGTCTCGGGGAAGGAGAAGACATGCAGCACCCCGCCGCCGCCCAGCGCCGCGTTATCGGGCAGCAGCAGCTTTTCGAGCCGCCCGCTGGCAAGCTGGCCCTGACCGATCACGCCCGGGGCCGATGCGCCCTCGGCCAGCCGGACGATCACCTGAAAGCGCTCGGGGGACTTGCCAGGCGCATTGCCGGGAGCCGGATTTGCGCCGGGATCGAGGGAAAAGGGGGTCATCGCCATACACGCCGTTCGTTTGCCCTGCGCCGCAGCCGACCGCGTTTTACAACCGGATTCCAGGCGCAGGAATAAGTATTGGCGGTTTTCCCCGGGGCATTGGTAATTTTGCGCTTATTCTCATGGTTAACGCGTGCGCAATGCCTTCCGGTCGTTGACCATTGCCGCAAGGCTTGCCATCGGCGCTGGCCATGTCTGCGAATAAACCCGGCGATCCGACTACGCTTAACCGGCTCTATGGCCGCTCGCAGGGGCGTCCCTTGCGCAAGGGGCAGCAGGAACTGGTCGAAACGCTCCTGCCGCAGATCGCCGTGCCCGAAGGCGATGGCCCGGTAACGGCAGAGGGGCTGTTCGGCTTCGACAAGCCGCTGCATTTCGAGATCGGCTTTGGCGGCGGTGAGCACCTTGCCTATCGCGCGGACTTGCTTCCGGATCACGGCTTTATCGGCGCCGAGCCGTTCCTCAACGGCGTGGTCTCGGCGCTCCAGCATGTGCGCGACGGGCATCTCGGTAATGTGCGGCTCCATCACGGCGACGCATTGGAGGTGCTGGCGCGAATCCCCGACGGTGCGCTCTCGTTTGTTTATCTGCTTCATCCCGACCCCTGGCCCAAGGCGCGCCACGCCAAGCGGCGGATGATGAACGACGGCCCGGTTTCGCTGATTTCGGCAAAGCTCAAGCCGGGTGGAGAGTTCCGTTTCGGTACCGATCACCCGGTTTACCTGCGCCACGCATTGATGGTCATGCAGCGCTTTACCGGCGAGTTCGACTGGCTCTGCGAGACGCCGAAGGACTTCCAGACCCGCCCGGGCGGCTGGCCCGAAACCCGCTACGAAGCGAAAGCGCGGGCGCAGGGGCACGAGGTCTGGTATTTCAGGTATCGGAAACGCTAGCCGGAGAGTTCCGTTCGTCTCGTGCGCAGGTTCGAGCTTATCGAGAGCGGAATTCGAGAGAGGCCCCTCGACTGTCGCATCTCGACTTCGCTCGATACTGCTCGGGACGAAAGGCATCGGGAAGTCGCATGCAATTTCCCGCATCGCGACAACGAATTCGCCATTCTGAACAAGAATCCGCTTTGCCCCTGCCGGTCCGGGTGTATCCTCTCCGCCAAAAGGAGAGCGACTCATGGCAGAGGAAGACGAACAGGTAACGCTCAAGCGCGACCTGCAGATGGAAAAGTACACCGGCGATCCCAACGACACCACGATGAAGGCGCGCGCCGACGATGCCGCGCGCTACTGGCTGGCCGAGGGCTGGGCGCCGGGCGGCTATATTCGCGAGGTCGATTTCGAATCGAACACGCGCGGCGTCGATCCGGTCTTCGAAGGCATCAAGATCGTCGATTGCGACACCCATTTCACCGAGCCTGCCGACCTCTGGATCGCCAATGCGCCGGAGGGCATGCGCGACAAGATGCCGCGCGTCGAGCGTGTCGACGGGGCGGACCAGTGGTATGTCGGCGACCGCTTCTTTGGTTCGCTGGGCGGCAACGTGATCCGCAAGGACCGCAACAAGCTGCTCGGACGCCTCGCCTTCCGCACTTATGACGAGATCGATCCCGGCTCCTATGAAGTCGGCCCGCGCCTCAAGGCGATGGACGACATGGGCGTCTGGGCGCAGATCTGTTTCCAGAACGGCGGCGTCACGCAGGCCGGCTCGCTGGTTGCGCTCAATGACGAGAAGCTCGCGATGTCGATCATCGAAATTTACAACGACGCCTGCATCGACCGCGCCGAGCAGTCGAACCACCGCATCAACGGCATGGGCACGCTCCCCTACTGGGATCGCAAGCTGATGGAAGGCGAAATGCGGCGCATGGCCGACAAGGGCATCAAGGGCATCACCCTGCCCGACCGGCCCGAGCGGCTATCGGTCGGCTATATCGGCGAGGATGGCAAGATCACGCGCTTCTGGGAAGGCGTCTTCGACATCTGCAATTCCGAAGGCATCTCGATCAATTACCACCTCAACGCCTCGCTCGACGCGGATTCGGCGATCTGGGACAACCTCGGTTTCGACCAGAAGCTGCCGATGCATGCGGGCCTCCACCACATCGGCTGCTGCGCGACGATGGCCAATTTCATGGTTTCGGGCCTGCTCGACACCTACGAAGACCTCAAGATCGGCCTGATCGAGAGCGGGATGGGCTGGGTGCCGTTCTGGCTCGAAGCGATGGAGCACCAGCTTTCCGAGTTCCGCACATTCGAAAATCGCGGCCTTCAAAAGCGGCCGAAGGAATACTTCGCGAAGAACTTCTGGGTCTCGTTCTGGTTCGAGGACTATGCGCCCAAGCACATGCTCGAAGAGATCGGCTATGACCGGGTGATGTTCGAAACCGATTACCCGCACCCGACCTCGCTCTATCCCGGCGTGCAGGACAAGCTGGTCGAGGTGCTTGGCGAGCACCCTTACGAGGTACGCAAGCAGGTGCTGCAGGAAAACGCGGCGAGGCTGTATAATTTGCCGATTTGATGGACTGCGATCATCATTGCGTCGGGCCTGCGCCCGTCACAATGACGATTCATCCCGGCAGGCGATAGACCCTCACCTCGCGTCCGCAGGTCGGATCGACCGAACGTCGGTCGAATGCGAGGCCAATCTTTTGCATGATCCGGACTGATGCATCGTTGCCGACCTGGCAGATGCTGACGATGTCGGGGGTGGTGGGCAGCCTTATGCCAAAATCGAGTGCCGCTCTTGCCGCCTCGGTCGCATAGCCCATTCCCCAATGTGTCGGAGCCAGCCGCCAACCGATTTCCACGGCTGGCAGTAGCTCCGGCATGAAGTCGGGCCGTGAGAGACCGGTGAAGCCGATGAAGGCACCGCCGTCCTTCAGTTCGAGCGCAAAAAGTCCGAAGCCGCGTTCGTCCCATTCCGCCTCGAACCGGTCTATTGCTTGCGATGCCTGCTCCTCCGAACGCACCGAGCCATCGCCGATGTACTGCATGACATCGGGATCGGCGCAGAGCGCAGCATAAGGCGCGTGGTCCTCGCGCCGCCAACGACGCAGGACCAGCCGTTCGGTCTCGAGCCTCAGCCCGCGATCCCTGCCGCCGCGAGCACCGCCAGCGTCAGCACATCGGGCGCGATCGCCGTCATCGGGGCGACCTGCACCGGCTTTTCCATGCCTATCAGCACCGGCCCGATGGTTGCCTGCCCGCCCAGTTCGCGCAGCAGCTTGGCCGAGATGTTGGCCGATTGCAGGCCCGGCATGACCAGCACGTTGGCCGGGCCGGTCAGGCGCGAGAACGGATAGTTCGCCATGATCTTCGGATTAAGCGCCGCATCGGGAGCAAGGTCGCCTTCGTATTCGAAGCCCGGATCGCTCCGGTCGAGGATCGAAACGGCATCGCGGATGTTGTCGAGCCAGCGGCCCGAGGGATTGCCGAAGGTCGAGAACGAGAGGAACGCGACGCGCGGTTCGTGGCCAAGGCGGCGTGCAACCGCAGCGGTCTCTACCGCGATCCGCGCAAGGTCTTCGGCCGAGGGGCGTTCGTTGATCGTGGTGTCGGCGAGGAATGTCGTGGTGTTCTTTCCGACCATCACATGCATGCCGAACGGCAGCGCATCCGGCTTGGGATCGAGTACCTGGCGCACTTCACGCATCGACTGCGAGAAAGTGCGCGTGAGGCCGGTGATCATCGCATCGCCCACGCCCAGCTTGAGCAGCGCGGAGGCGAAGATGTTGCGATCCTGATTGACCATGCGCTGGACGTCGCGCTCCATGAAGCCCTTGCGTTGCAGCCGCTGGTAGAGCATTTCGACCATCGGGCCGACGTGCTCGGATACGGCGGAATTCTGGATTTCGTAACTCTCCGGATCGGCGACGCCCAGTTCCTTCATCTTGGCGATGACCTTCTCGGTGCGCCCGACAAGCACCGGATCGCCATAGCCGAAATCGCGATACTGGATCGCCGCGCGCAGCACGATCTCGTCCTCCGCCTCGGCAAAGATCATGCGCTTGGGCGCGGCCTTCACCGTCTCGTAGACCGAGGTGAGCACCGAGGTGGTCGGGTTGAGCCGGCTCTTCAGTGCATGCCGGTACTGGTCGAAATCCTCGATTTCCTTGCGCGCGACGCCGGTTTCCATCGCCGCCTTTGCGACGGCGGAGGGGACGACTTCCATCAGGCGCGGATCGAACGGCGCGGGGATGATGTAGTCGCGCCCGAACTGGTGGTTCTGGCCATAGGCGGCGGCGACTTCCTCGGGCACCTGTTCGCGCGCCAGCTCGGCGATGGCCTCGGCCGCGGCGACCTTCATTTCCTCGTTGATCGCGGTGGCATGCACGTCGAGCGCGCCGCGGAAGATGAACGGAAAGCCCAGCACGTTGTTGACCTGGTTGGGATAGTCCGAACGGCCCGTGGCGACGATCGCGTCGGAGCGCACCGCCTCGACCTCGGGCGGGGTGATCTCGGGATCCGGGTTCGCCATCGCGAAGATGATCGGGTTGTCGGCCATCGACTTGACCATCTCGGGCGTCATCGCGCCTGCAACCGACAGGCCGAGGAAGACGTCTGCACCTTTCAGCGCTTCGGCCAGCGTGCGGTCGGTTGTCTCGATGGCGTGGGCGGATTTGAACTGGTCGACATTCTCGCGGCCAATATAGATCACGCCCCGGCTGTCGCACATCGTCACGTTTTCCTGGCGCACGCCCATCGACTTGACCAGCGCGGTGCAGGCCAGCGCGGAGGCACCCGCGCCGTTGACCACGACCTTGATGTCCTCGAACTTGCGGCCCGTAATCATGCAGGCGTTGACGAGCCCGGCGGCGGCGATGATCGCGGTGCCGTGCTGGTCGTCGTGCATGACGGGTATCTTCATGCGTTCGCGCAGCGTCTGCTCGATGATGAAGCATTCGGGGGCCTTGATGTCCTCAAGGTTGATGCCGCCGAAGCTCGGCTCCATCAGCGCGACTGCCTCGATGAACTTGTCGCAGTCTTCGGTATCGAGTTCGATGTCGATGGAATCGACGTCGGCGAAGCGCTTGAACAGCACCGCCTTGCCTTCCATCACCGGCTTGGAAGCGAGCGCGCCAAGGTTGCCCATGCCAAGGATTGCGGTGCCGTTGGAGATCACCGCGACGAGGTTGCCGCGCGCGGTGTAATCATAGGCAGTCGCAGGATCCTCGGCGATGGCGCGGACCGGCACGGCAACGCCCGGCGAATAGGCAAGCGAGAGGTCACGCTGGCTCGCCATCGGCTTCGAGGCGATGATCTCCAGCTTACCCGGCCGGATCGTCTTGTGATAAAACAGCGCCTCGCGCTCGGTAAATTCGATTCTGCTTTCCTCGGGCAAAGGGATGCTCCTGCATTCGCGTTCGCCCTGCCGTTACCCAATCCCGCGCGCGCGCGATAGGGGAAACCGCGCGCCATGGCGCTATCAGAATCGGCGCGCGCCCCGCTAACCCGGCGATGATGGTAAACAATGTCACCCGATGATGGCGCAATACCTCGCGCTCGAAGCGGCGGGCGATTGCCTGCTGTTCTACCGGATGGGCGATTTCTTCGAGCTGTTCTTCAGTGCGCGGGTGGCCTCGGGCGTGCTCGACATTGCGCTGACAACGCGCGGCGAGCACGCCGGGGAGCCGGTGCCTATGTGCGGCGTCCCGGTCCACGCGGCGGAGGGCTACCTCGCGCGCCTGATCAAGGCGGGCTGCCGTGTGGCGATTGCCGAGCAGACCGAAACGCCCACCGAGGCCAAGGAGCGGGCGAAGGCGGAGGGCACGGCGGTCTCCAAGGCGCTGGTCGCGCGGGACATCGTGCGCTTTGTGACGGCGGGCACACTGACCGAGGAAGCACTGCTCGAACCGCGCCGCGCCAACGTGCTGGCGGCGGTCTGCGAGGTGCGCGGGCAGATCGGCGTGGCCGCCTGTGACATTTCGACCGGGCGCATGGAGCTGGAAGAGTGCGAGGCGGGGCAGGTGCCTGCCGTGCTCGCGCGGCTGGGTGCCTCTGAGCTGGTCGCGCCCGAAGACTGGGACGAGGCACCCGCCAACGCCATCGAACGCGACCGGCGCGAGTTCGACAGCGATAGTGGCGAAAGGCGGCTTAAGGCGACCCACGGTGTCGCGACTCTCGATGCCTGGGGTGAGTTCAGCCGCGCCATGCTCGCAGCGGCGGGCGGGCTGATCGCCTATCTCGACCATGTCGGGCGCGGTTCGCTGCCGCTGCTCCTGCCGCCGGTCATCCGCTCGGGCGCGGCGCACCTCGCGATGGACGAGGCGACGCGCGCCAGCCTCGAAGTGCTCGAAGCGCAGGGTGGCGGGCGCAAGGGCAGCCTGATTGACGCGGTTGATCGTTGCGTGACGGGCGCGGGCGCGCGGGCGCTGGCGCAGGACCTCTCCGCGCCGCTTACCGACCGCATGGCCATTGCCGAACGGCTCGAACTCGTCGCATGGCTCCACGACCAGCCGCTCTTGCGCGAGGACCTGCGCACCGTCCTGCGCGCGCTGCCCGACATCGAACGCGCGCTGGGCCGCGTCGTGGCAGGCCGGGGCTTTCCGCGCGATCTTGGCCAGTTGCGCGATGGCCTGTCCGAAGCGCGGCGGGTGCGCGATTACCTTGCGGGCAAGGACGATCTGCCGGTCTTGTTGGCGCGGCTCATGTCAGAGCTGGGCGGGCATGGCGCGCTGACCGACCTTTACAGCCGTGCGCTGGTCCACGCGCCGCCGACCGAGCGCGGGCAGGGGGGCTATATCGCCGCCGGATACGACGCAGCGCTCGATGCCCTGCGCGAAACATCGGGCAATGCGCGCCGGGCAATTGCCGCTTTGGAAGCCTCGTACCGCGAGAAGACCGGCATCGCCTCGCTCAAGATCAAGCACAACAACGTGCTCGGCTACTTCGTCGAGGTGCCCGCCAAGCACGGCGATGCGCTGATGGCGCCAGATTCGGGCTTCACCCACCGTCAGACAATGGCGGGCGCGGTGCGTTTCAATGCGCTGGCGCTGCACGAAGAGGCCGGGCGCATCACCGAGGCAGGCGCGCATGCGCTCGCCGCAGAAGAAGCGCATTTCGAAGAGCTGGTCGCCGAGGCTATCGCTGCGCGCGAGCCGATAGCGCGCACGGCTGCAGCGCTGGCGCGGATCGACGTTGCCGCCGGAAATGCCGAGCGCGCGGCAGAGGGCGGCTGGTGCCGTCCCGAGATCGCCGACGAGCCGTGCCTTGCCATCGAAGCCGGGCGGCATCCGGTGGTCGAGGGGGCGCTGGCGAAGGCGGGCGAGCGCTTCGTCGCGAATGATTGCGCACTGGGCGAATCCGACCGGTTATGGTTGATCGGTGGCCCCAACATGGGCGGCAAATCGACCTTCCTGCGCCAGAACGCGCTGATCGTGCTGCTCGCGCAGGCGGGTGCGTTCGTGCCCGCGACTTCGGCGCGGATCGGCCTTGTCGACCGCCTGTTCAGCCGCGTCGGCGCATCGGACAACCTCGCCTCGGGGCGCTCGACCTTCATGGTCGAAATGGTCGAGACCGCCGCGATCCTTGCGCAGGCGACCGAACGTTCGTTCGTGATCCTCGACGAGGTCGGGCGCGGCACTTCGACCTATGACGGGCTGGCGCTTGCCTGGGCGGTGGCCGAGGCGATCCACGAGACCAACCGTTCGCGCTGTCTGTTCGCGACGCATTATCACGAATTGGCGCGGCTGGCGGAAACCTGCCCGGCGCTATCGCTCCACCACGTCCGCGCGCGCGAATGGAAAGGCGATCTGGTCCTGCTCCATGAAGTTGCCGAGGGCGCGGCGGACCGTTCCTATGGCCTTGCGGTAGCGCGGCTTGCGGGCGTCACGCCGCAAGTGCTGGCGCGCGCCAAGGCGGTGCTCGAAAAGCTGGAAAAAGGTCGTGCGGAAACCGGCGGGCTGGCGGCAGGGCTGGGCGACCTGCCACTCTTCGCCGCTGCTGCCGAGGCAGAAGAAGAGGCCTGCGATACCCTGCGCGAGCGGCTGCAGGCGCTCGATCTTGATGCGCTGAGCCCACGCGAGGCGCTGGACCTGCTTTATGACCTCAAACGCGAGGCGGGCGAGGGCTGATCAGCGCGTCGGGACCGGCACGTCGCCCGAATAATCGTAGAACCCGCGGCCAGCCTTGCGGCCCCACCAGCCGGCTTCGAAATACTTCACCAGCAGCGGTGCGGGGCGGTACTTGCTGTCGCCGGTGGTCTTGTAGAGCACCTGGACAATCTCGTAGAGCGTGTCGATGCCGACGAAATCGGCGAGTTCGAGCGGGCCCATCGGGTGGTTGAGGCCGATGCGGCAGCCCATGTCGATTTCCTCGATCGTGCCCATGCCGTTACCGAGCACGAAGATCGCCTCGTTGATCATCGGCACGAGGATGCGGTTGACGACGAAGCCCGGATCGTCACCCGCGATCACGATCTGCTTGCCGAGGTTTTCGCCAAATGCGCGCGCGCGCTTCGTGGTTTCTTCCGACGTGGCAAGGCCGGGAATGACCTCGATCAGGCCCATCACCGGCACCGGATTGAAGAAGTGCATGCCGATGAAGCGGTCCGGGGCAACGGCCTTGGCGCCCATGCGGGTGATCGGGATGGAGCTGGTGTTCGATGCCATGATCGCGTTATCGCCCAGCACCTGACCGGCCTGTTCGATGATCTTCATCTTGATGTCTTCGCGCTCGGTCGCCGCTTCGATGATGAACTCTGCGTCCTTCATCGGGCCGTAATCGCCAATCGGCTGGATGCGCGAGAGGGTCGCGGCCGCCTCTTCGGCAGTGATCTTGTCGCGGGTGACGAGGCGGTCGAGGCCCTTGCCGATCTTGTCCTTCGCCTTTTCGACGATCGCGAGGTCGACATCGACCATCATCACGTCATAACCGGCCTGCGCAGCGGTCTGGGCAATACCCGACCCCATCTGGCCCGCACCGATAACCGCGACTGTCGACATAGATTACCCCTTCGCAACTGCAGCAAGTGGGGTTTGCTAGCGCGGCAAAACCGGCTTGGCTAGCGGTTCTTTCCCGGAATCCACGTCACCTCGCAGTTTTGCGAGGCTGTGACGGCTCGGGCGAGCACGAAGAGATAGTCCGAAAGGCGGTTGATATAGGCCGTGGCGGCTGGATTGACCGGCTCGATTGCTGCGAGTGCGGCCAACGCGCGTTCGGCGCGGCGGGCGGAGGCGCGCGCGATGTGGACACGCGCTGCCGCTTCGCTGCCGCCGGGCAGGATAAAGCTGGAAAGCGGCTCCAGCGTCTCGTTCAGCGCGTCGATTGACGCTTCGAGCCAGTCGACCTGCGCGGGCACGATACGCAGCACCATTTCCGAGGGTGTGAAGTCTTCGCCCGGAGTAGCAAGGTCCGCGCCAAGGTCGAAGAGGTCGTTCTGGATGCGGGTGAGGTCCGCCGCGCCATCGCCACCGTCCAGCGCGACGATAGCATGGCCGACCGCGCAATTGGCTTCATCGACCGCGCCGATCGCCTCCATCCGCGCGGCATGCTTGGGCAGGCGCGATCCGTCGACGAGGCCGGTGGTGCCGTCGTCGCCGGTCTTGGTGTAGATTTTATTGAGCTTTACCAATCCCCTAGTCCCTGACCCACACAAATCCACCCGCTCGACACGAACGGAGCTGGTTGGATTAGCCCGCAAAGGGCGGTCGTCAACGGCTGGCCGCGAGCAGCAGCCCGACCACGACAATCGCCAGCGCCTGATACTTGATGCGCGCGAACATCATTTTGTTCTGCAGCAGCTGCATCTCGGTCGCCCCATCGCCTTCGCCGCTTTCGAGATCGACCTTCGTGCTTTGCAGGAAGGCGATGACGCCGCGCACGAGGCTGACGACGACCATGATCATGAGGACCGCGATGATAGGGATGAGGATGTAGGACATGGCCCCTATTTAATCGTTCGAGCGCGAAATGCCAGCGGGAAGCGCCCCGCCCCTGAGGGCAGCAGCGATGGCGAGGCCGTCTTCGCCCGCACGGCGCCGGTCGGCGAGCGAGGGCGAACCGCGCCGCTTGGCGAGTTTCTCTCCGCTTTCGTCCAGCAGCAACGGGTGGTGGTGCCAGCGCGGCACCGGCAGGCCGAGCAGCGCTTGCAACAGGCGGTGGATGTGCGTCGAGGCGAACAGGTCCATCCCGCGCGTTACCAGCGTGATCCCGTCGCGCGCGTCGTCGAGCGTGACGGCGAGGTGGTACGAAGCGGGCAGGTCCTTGCGAACCAGCACGACATCGCCGAACTGCGCCGCATCGCAGGCCTGCGCGCCCTTGCGATCATCGACCCATTCTAGCGGCCCGGTCTCCGCCAGTGCTCGCGCCATGTCGAGCCGCCATGCCGCGCCGTCGGGATCGACCGCTCGGCCCCGGCAGGTGCCCGGATAGACCGGCCCGTCTGGCCCCTGTTCGCTTGCGGCAGAAGCGATCTCGGCGCGGGTACATCTGCAGGGATAGAGCAGCCCGCGCGTGCGAAGGTCCTGCGCTGCCGCCTCGTAGTCGGCAAGTCGCTGCGACTGGCGCACCGGTTCGCCGTCCCATGCCAGCCCCAGCCAGTGAAGGTCTTCGAGGTGCTCTGCGGCGAACTCGGCGCGGCTGCGCGGCCCGTCGATATCCTCGATCCGCACGAGGAATTCGCCGTCGCCAGAGCGCGCCAGATCGTGCGCAACCACCGCCGCGTAGGCATGGCCAAGATGCAGCGGCCCGTTGGGGCTGGGGGCAAAGCGGGTGCGGATCATCTTGACGGACATGCGCCGATCAGCGGAAACGCATCAAGCCCCAATCGCGCGTAACTGTGGAATCCCTTATTGCGGCAGTCTTGACCCTGAATCGCCGCCATGCTGTTTACGCTGCATGCGTTGCCATCAAACCGCAACACGACCCTGCGACAGGGGGCCATGCTTCGATCGGAGCTGATCGAGCGCGCGGCCCGGTTCCGTAGCGCCTCGGAGGATCCCTCCCGCAACCTTGCCGATTGCCCTGCGCTTGTGCTCAATGCGGATTATACGCCGCTTTCCTATTACCCGCTGAGCCTCTGGCCCTGGCAGACCGCGATCAAGGCGGTCGTCCTCGATCGCGTGGTCATCGTCGAATCCTATGAGCGCGAGGTACACAGCCCGAGCTGGAAAATGCCCATCCCCTCGGTGATTGCGCTCCGGCAATATGTGAAACCTTCGCAATTTCCGGCATTTACCCGCTTCAACCTGTTCCTGCGCGATCGCTTTACCTGCCAGTATTGCGGCAGCCCGGATAACCTGACCTTCGACCATGTCGTGCCGCGCAGGCTGGGCGGGAAGACCAGCTGGGAGAATATCCTCACCGCCTGCGCGCCCTGCAACATGAAGAAGGGCGGGCGCACCCCGGCGCAGGCGCGGATGCGGATGCAGGTCGAGCCGATCCGTCCGACCAACTGGCAGTTGCAGGAGCGCGGCCGCGCCTTTCCGCCCAATTACCTGCACGAGACCTGGCGTGACTGGCTGTACTGGGATGTCGAGCTGGAAGAGTAGGTTTTTGTGGTTCGGCACCGGCCCGACTCCCCCGCCCAACCACCCGATAACCTGACAGGTACCCTGTATCGGGTGGTTGGGCGGGGGAGTCGGGCCGGTGCCGCCCAAAGATGACTCCCCATTCCCCTCACTTAACTCGAAATTAACCCAACCCGCATATCCCCCCGATGACCAGTTTTTTGGGGGTTTACCATGCGTATTGTCTTCCTGCTTGCCAGCACGTCCCTGCTTGCCGCCTGCGGCGGTGGCGGTCCTTCCTCGATCAGCAGCGCGCCGCCCCCGGTGGCAGGCGGTACGACCGACCAGGGCCCGAACGCGACCGAGCATTCGTTTGCCAATCCGACCAAGGCCAAGACCTACACCGGCGTCGGCGCGAACCATGTCATGGATTACCTGACCGACGGCCGCCTGTGCTGTAACCAGCAGGGCGAGACCTACGCCGGCAATTCGACGACCGTGCGATCGTCGACGATGTCGATTTCTTACGATCCCGCCGATGCGATCTACACGCTGACCGTTTCCGACGCGGAATCGGGTGCCAGCGCCGGTACGCGCTTCCAGGATCCGGCGAGCCGCACCGATTTCGACGGCCTCGAAACCCCGCAGTGGGGCACGCCCGAATTCGCCAACGAAAACGTCCGCTACCTCCAGGCGGGCGATGGCGACCCGCGCTCGCCCTATGACCGTAGCGGCTCGGGCTTCGTCAACTCGGGCGACAAGGACACCCCGCCCAGCGGCACGCCGGGCAGCTCCTACCGTGCAACCTCGATGTTCGTGCTCCAGCCGGGCAGCGAGACGCAATATGTGACGATCGCGGGCTATACCCGCAACGACATTACCTTTGGCACGCTTGCGATCGACCCTGAAGTCGAAGGCGAAGAGGGCACCGAAGTCGAATCGATCGACTGGCACCTCGAACGCGGCGTCTTTGCCTTCGGTGAAGTCAGCCCGATCGACAACGTCCCGACGACGGGCAGCGGCAGCTACTCGGGCTCGATGTATGCGACGATGATCTTCAACCCGACGATCGACGGCCAGGACATCTCGGGCCTCGACAACCTGCCGAATTATTTCCAGTGGATCGAAGGCACCGCGAACCTCGCGATCGACTTTGCCGCCGGTTCGTTCAACATCGACCTCGACGGTTCGGTCCTCGCGCCGCAGATCGATACGCACACCCTCCCGATGCTCAGCGTGATCCAGGAAGGCGCGACCTTCTCGGCAGCCGGGCGCGGTGACATCAATCTTATCAACTTTGGCGGGTTCAAGGGCTTCTTCGATTCCGCCGGGTTCACCAACCCCGACGGCTCGACACGCTCGGTCAATATCGCCGGTTCGACCGTCGATGGTGCCTTCTATGGCCCGAACGGCGAGGAAGTCGGCGGCGGCTTCCGCATCGTCGGCGGCAACCCCGATGAACGCGTCGACATTCTGGGCGGCTTCATCGGCAAGAAGTAATGCAACGCAGGCTGCACCACGGACACGCCAGCGCCATCGCGCTGGCGGCGATCCTTGCCGCCCCGGCGGTTCAGGCCGAAGAGGCATTGCCCGATGCCCCGGCCACCAGCGCTGCGGCGGCTTCGGCCAGCACGCACGTTATCCGCCCCGATTGCGCGGGCGGTGCGTGCGACTACCGGCTGACGCCTGCCCAGCTGCTCGCGCTCGCCGACAAGCTGGTACGCGAAAAGAAGTTCGATGAGGCCCGGCCCTTTGTCGCCGCGCTGGGCGCTGCCCCTGGCATGGCGGTGCCGCATGATTTCCTCTCGGGCCTGATCGCGATGGAAACCGGCGACCCGGCAACCGCGACGAACCATTTCCGCTCGATCCTCGAAAGCCACCCGGGCCAGACCCGCGTGCGGCTCGAACTTGCCAAGGCGCTGATGATGCAGGGCAAGTTCCAGAGCGCCGACTACCATCTCAAGCTCGCCGAAAACGACGAGGAGCTGCCCGAGGACATTGCCCGCATGATCGGCAATGCGCGCTCGGTGATCCGCTCGAATCGCAAATTCCGCTTCGGCTTCGACTTCGGCTTCGCGCCCGATAGCAACATCAATTCGGCCACTGCGGTCGAGACGGTCGATGTCAATTTCGGCCCCTATCGCCTGCCCATCGAGCTGGGTGAGGACGCCCGCCGCCAGTCGGGCGTAGGCGCAACCGCCAGCGCCTATGCGGGCGTGCGGCTGCCCGCGAGCGAGGACATGGCGATCGTCGTCGACCTCGATGCCGACATGGTGAAGTACGAGCAAAGCGACTTCGACGATTATTCGGTGCAGGTCGCGGCCGGGCCGGAACTCAAGCTTGGTGCGAAGACCCGCGCAACCTTGCAGGGCGTGGGCCTCTACCGCTGGTACGGTGGCGAGATCGCCGCGCGCCAGTTCGGCTCGAAGCTGACCGTCCAGCACACCCTCAGCCGCTCGCAGCGCGTTGCCGTCCAGTTCGACGGCCGCCGTAGCGAATCGGAGATCAACGCGGGCTATACCGGCTGGCAGCTCGGTGCGAACGCCAGCTACGAGCAGGTAATCGGCAAATCGGCACTGCTTTCGGCCTCGGTGCTTGCGCGCCGCGATATTCTCGATGCCGATTTCTATTCGAGCAAGACTGCAGGCGTCAGCGCGGGCCTGGGTGCGGAGCTGCCCTATGGCATCAATGCCGGCCTGTCTGGTTCGGTGACGCACTCGGTCTATGACGCGCCGCAGCTGCTGTTCTCGGACGAGGCGCGCAAGGATTGGCGCTATCAGGCGCGTGCCTATGCGGGACTGCGCTCGCTGCGCATCGCCGGGTTCTCGCCCTCGGTCGAATACAATTTCCTCAAGGTCGATTCGAACTACGACCTCTACGCGACCGACCGCCACCGCATGCATTTCAAGCTGGCGAGATATTTTTAGAATTTGTTTTCCGCGCGCCAGATGGCGTGCGGAAAACAAGAGATCACGCGCAAAATAGTACCAAACCCTCAATCGTCGCTTTGATCCACCACCGAAACCAGCGCGACATCCATTGTCACGTTGCCGAGGGTGCGCATCACGTCGGGAAGCATCTCGACCGCAACGAGGATCGCCAGCGGCTCTACCGGCACGCCCATGGCTATGGCGATCGGGCCGACCGAGGCGACGAAACTCAAGGTGCCCGGCAGCGAGACCGAACCCAGCGAGATCAGGATCGCCACGCCTGCACCCGCGATCAGCGCGGCGGCGGTGAGCGGTGTGGCGGTGAGGTGCGCGGCGTATATCGCAACGGCAAGGTTCATCGCCGGACTGGTCGCGCGGAATACCGCCACGGCCAGCGGCAGCACGAACTCGGCGGTGGCATCCTTGAGGCCCAGCCTGCGGCACGAGACGAGCATCGCGGGCAGGCTGGCAAGCGAGGACTGGGTCGATATCGCCACCGCCTGTGCGGGCAGCATCGCGCGCGCGAAACCGCGGCGCCGCCGGTTCGCCCAAAGGCCCAGCAGATAGCCGCCGAGCAGCACGACTGCGCCGGTCAGGCTGACAATGACGATGTAATGCAGCAGCGAGCCGAGCAGCGCAATCCCGCTCTTCGCCACCAGCCCGAGCGCCAGTGCGAAAACGCCGACAGGTGCCAGCGCAAGGATCCAGCCGATCAGCACCATCATCGCCGCCGCCAGTGCCTCGAACAGCCGCGTCAGGCTTTCGCGGTGCGCCGGGGCGAGCTTGGTCGCGGCCAGAGCAAACAGCGCGATGAATACCACGAATGGCAACATCGCGTCTTTGGCCGCAGCCTCGACGATGTTGGTTGGGAAGAGCGAATAGGCAAAGTCGATGACTCCCGGCACCGCGCCGGGTTCTCCGCCGGTTTCGAGCAGCGCGGTCATCGCCTGTGACGGGGCAGGGGAAATGCCCAGCAGCAGCGGCGTCACGACGATCCCGACAACAGCGCTGAAAGCCAGTACGGCGAGGATCACGCCCATCGTGCGCCTCGCCACCGCGCCCCCGCGCGCGGTCTCGACGGTCTGGACAATACCGATGAACAAGAGACCCGCGACCAGTGGCAGGATCGTCATTTTCAGCGCGCGCAGCCAGATATCGCCGACCGGCGCGGCCACCGCCAGTACCGGGTCCGCAATGCTGGTCCCCGCCAGCAACAATCCGCCAAACAGGCCCAGCACCAACCCGGCAAAGGTCAGTCCGGCGAGAACGCGAATTTCGGGCATGGCGTGCGCGCCGCTCTCTCCTGCCATACCGGTCCCCTGTAAAATCGCCTCGCGGACCGTGACATTAGCGCGGCTAAGCGACATAGCAATTTATCAGGGATTTTCAGCTACGGGTCGGCTCATGGGTAAGCAGTATTTCGGCACCGACGGCATTCGCGGGCGCACCAACCAGGGGGCGATGACCGCCACCATTGCCATGCGCGTGGGACAGGCGGCAGGCACGCGCTTCCTGCGCGGCGATCACCGCCATCGCGTCGTAATCGGCAAGGACACGCGGCTTTCGGGCTATATGCTCGAAAACGCTATGGTCGCGGGCTTCACTTCGGTGGGCATGGACGTGGTGCTGCTCGGCCCGATGCCGACGCCTGCGGTCGCACTGCTGACGCGCGAGCTGCGCGCCGATGTCGGGGTGATGATCTCGGCCAGTCACAACAAGTTCGAGGACAACGGCATCAAGCTGTTCGGCCCCGACGGCTTCAAGCTTTCCGACGAAGACGAACTCGCGATCGAAGCGATGATCGGCGAGGACCAGCCGCTTGCCGCTTCCGCCGACATTGGCCGCGCGCGCCGCATCGACGATGCACGCGGGCGCTATATCCACGCGGTCAAAGGCTCGCTGCCCGACGAGATCCGCCTCGACGGCCTGAAGATCGTCGTCGATTGCGCCAATGGCGCGGCCTACCACGTTGCGCCGTCGGTGCTCTGGGAGCTGGGCGCGGATGTCGTCGCGGTCGGGGTCGAACCCAACGGCGTCAATATCAATGCGGGCTGCGGCTCGACCTCGCTCGACCTCATCAAGGCGAAAGTGGTTGAGGAGAGCGCGCATATTGGCATCGCGCTCGATGGCGATGCCGACCGGCTGATCGTCGTCGACGAGAAAGGCAAGACCGTCGATGGCGACCAGATCATGGCGCTGATCGGCACCCAGCTTGCCGCGCGCGGCGAACTGCGCGGGCGCGGCGTGGTTGCCACCGTCATGTCGAACCTCGGCCTCGAACGCTTCCTGCAAGGCGAGGGACTGGAACTGGTACGCACCAATGTGGGCGACCGCCATGTCCTTGAACGGATGAAATCGGGCGGCTTCAACCTTGGCGGCGAACAGTCGGGGCATATGATCCTGCTCGATCACGCCACAACCGGCGACGGCACGATTGCCGCGCTGCAGGTGCTCGGCGCGCTGGTCGAATCGGGCAAGTCGGCGTCCGACCTGCTGCATTTGTTCGATCCGGTGCCACAGCTTTTGAAGAACGTGCGTTTCGGTGGCGGCAAGCCTTTGGAGGACAGCGCAGTCAAGGCAGTCATCGCCGATGCCGAAGCCGCGTTGGAAGGCAAGGGCCGGTTGGTGATCCGCCCCTCCGGCACCGAACCGGTGATCCGCGTGATGGCCGAAGGCGACGACGAGCGCGAAGTCGAAGCGGTAGTCGATTCGATCTGCGCGGCGGTAGAACAGGCTGCGGCCTGATGCTCGAAATGCGCCCCGATTGCGAACGCTGCGGCGCGGACCTGCCTGCCGCTGCGCCGGGCGCGTTTATCTGCAGCTTCGAGTGCACCTTCTGCGCCGAATGCACCGACGCCCTGGACGATCGCTGCCCCAATTGCGGCGGCGAACTGATGGACCGGCCTACGCGCAGCGTGAAGGCGCAGGAAAAGCATCCCGCCTCGACCGAGCGGCGGTACAAAGAATAAAACTCACCGTTCGTGTCGAGCGAAGCCGAGACACGCTAGCGCTGACGTGTCTCGACTTCGCTCGACACGAACGGGTAATGGATCATTTATGACCACCCCGCCCCGCATCCTTACCATCGCCGGTTCCGATTCATCCGGCGGCGCGGGCATTCAGGCCGACGTGAAAACGATCGCGATGCTCGGCGGCTATGCGATGACCGCGATCACGGCTGTGACCGCGCAGGACAGCACCGGCGTCCACGCAGTAGAGGTGCTCTCATCCGAATTGGTGGCAGCGCAGATCGACGCTTGTATCGGCGACATCGGCGTCGATGCGGTCAAAATCGGGATGCTCGGCTCGCCCGAGATTGCCAATGCCGTGGCGGGCCGATTGGAGGGCCTCGCCGCGCCCATCGTCTTCGACCCGGTGATGGTCGCCACCTCGGGCGCGACATTGGCCGATGAGGCGACAATCGCAGCCTTCGAGCGGCTGATGGCGCTCGTGACGCTGACCACGCCCAACGTGCCCGAACTGGCAGCGTTAGGCGGAGATGTGGCAATGTCGAAGCGCGGTATCGCCTACCTTGCCAAGGGCGGCGATGCGCCGGGCGACCTGCTCGAAGACCGGCTCGTTGTCCCCGGCAGCGCGCCCATCACATGGCAGGCGCAACGCATAGACACCCGCCACACCCACGGCACCGGCTGCACCTTGTCGAGCGCCATCGCCACGTTCCTCGGCCAGGGCATGCCACTCGACCGCGCCGTCGCCAGGGCGCGCGATTTCGTCCGGCTCGCGATCAGCAATGCCCCCGGCTTCGGCGCGGGCAACGGTCCGCTCGGGCATCAGGCGGTGCGGCTGGACTGACCGCTATCCGCAATCCAGGCCATAGAACCGCGTTATCATCCGCCAGCCTTCCTCTGCCGTTTCGCAGAATTCGAACAGCTCAAGGTCTTCGCGGTTGATCGTGCCTTCCTCGGCCAGCGCCTCGAAGTTGATGACGCGCTCCCAGAACTCGCGGCCATAGAGCAGGATCGGGATCGGCTTCATCTTGCCGGTCTGGATCAGCGTCAGCAGCTCGACGAACTCGTCCAGCGTGCCAAACCCGCCGGGAAAGACCGCCACCGCCTTGGCGCGCAGCAGGAAATGCATCTTGCGCAGCGCAAAGTAGTGGAACTGGAACGAGAGGCGCGGGGTGACATAGGCGTTGGGTGCCTGCTCGTGCGGCAGGACGATGTTGAGCCCGATCGATTCCGCGCCGACTTCCGCCGCGCCGCGGTTCGCCGCTTCCATGATCGAGGGCCCGCCGCCCGAGCAGACGACGAACTGGCGCATGCCATCCTCGGTCACCGCGCAGGAACTTGCCGTGCGCGCCAGCTTGCGCGCTTCCTCGTAATATTTGGTCTTGGCGATCAGCCGCTCGGTGACCGCCTTCTTTTCGGGCGTCGTCTCGGTCGCTTGCAGCCGCTCCGCTTCCTCGGGCGAGGGGATGCGCGCCGAGCCATACATCACCAGCGTCGAGCCGATGTTGGCCTCTTCCAGCAGCATCTCCGGCTTGAGCAACTCCAGCTGGAAACGCACCGGGCGCAGCTCGTCGCGCAGGAGGAAATCGGTGTCGCGGAAGGCCAATTGATAGGCCGGATGCTGCGTCTGCGGCGTGGTCTGCGGGTGAGACTCTACAAAGGAGGCTTCTTCCTCGGCCGGATAAAAGCGGCGCTCGGCGAGATTTTTTTCGTCTTTTTCCATGGCATGCCTCATGGCCGAGCGCGGGGCATCCTGTCGAGAGCAAAGGTGCGGCTGGCGATGTCCAGCCGTTGCCGCTAGACCAAGTGCATGATTTCACGGCGCAAGGCATTGGGAGCGATCGGCGCGACTGCGACGATGATGGCAATGCCCTCGCTGGCGCGCGCGCCGGGGCTGCTGCGCCTGCCGCCGCGTCTGCGCGAAGGCGATACGGTCGGGCTGGTCTGCCCCGCCGGGTTCATCGCCGACCGGTTCGGGCTGGAGCAGGTCGAAGAGACGATCCGTGCAATGGGGCTGGTGCCGAAGGCTGGCAAGCACCTGCTCGACCGCTACGGCTATCTCGCCGGACAGGACCGCGATCGCGCTGCCGACATCAACCGGATGTTCGCCGATCCGGAGGTCAGGGCCGTGTTCGCGGTGCGCGGCGGCTGGGGCAGCCAGCGGCTCCTGCCCCACCTCGACTGGAAGACGATCCGCGCCAACCCCAAGCTGCTGGTCGGATCGAGCGACGTCACCGCGTTGCATCTTGCGATTGCCGCGCGCGCCGGGTTTGCGACAATACATGGGCCAAATGCCGCGCATTCCTGGCCGAAGGCAGTGTGGGAAGACTTCCGCGCGCTCGCCTTCGAGGCGGCGACACCGAGTTACGAGATTATCGCGGGAAGCTGGGGCGGTCTTTCCGTGCGCGATCCGCGCGTACGCACTTTCGGCAAGGGCAAGGCGCGCGGGCGGCTGCTGGGTGGTAACCTCTCGGTGCTTTCGGCGCTGGCGGGAACGCCATGGCTTCCGGACTTCACCGGCGCGATCCTGTTCCTCGAAGATACCAACGAGGCCGAATACCGCATCGACCGCATGCTGGCGCAGATCGCGCAGGCGGGCATCCTCAAGGCAGTGGCGGGCGTGGTTTTCGGCCAGTGCACCAATTGTCGCAATCCGGGCAATGGCTACGGCAATTTCACGATCTACGAAGTGCTGGAACAGCACCTCGGCGGATTGGGCGTACCCGCATTCCAGGGCGCGCAGATCGGCCATATCGCGGGAAACATGCCAATCCCGGTCGGCGTCGAGGCAGAGATAAACGCCGACACAGGCGCGATCCGCATCCTCGCTCCCGCCGTGGCCTGATATTTTTCGCGAAGACCAGGAACCAATTTCAGTGCAGCGCCGTTACCCGATTGCTGCCGCCGCCTCCCTGGTGCTCCGCGTCAAAGAAGCGGCAGCCCGCCACTCCCCGACAAGACAGTGCCTGCCAGACGCAATCGTGAATTGTGCGCGGGAAAATGGATGCCCCGTGAGGATTCGAACCTCAATTGACGGAGTCAGAGTCCGTAGTCTTACCATTAGACGACGGGGCAACGCGGAAGCGCCCTCTATGCCGGTCTTCGCTTCGGGTCAAGACCGGCCCTTGCCGATCCGCCCGCGCGCGGTTAGCATCGCTGTCAGGTTCTCGCCGGTGTGGCGAGTGGATAATGACAGAGTACTGAAAGATGGCGGATTACGATCCGCCGACCGACACGGCACAGGGTGCGGGCAAGAGGGGATCGAAGCGCAGGTCGCGCGCAAGGGCATCCCGTAACGGCCCCCGAGACAATCCCGAGGCGCGTCGGTCAGGCGGAAAACCAGGTAACGGCGCAAGGCCCTGCGATAGCAAGGCTGGCCATGCTTATTCCCACGGATATTCAAAGGCTTATGCCGCGCTCGATCTCGGCACTAACAATTGCCGCCTGCTGATCGCACGGCCATCGGGCGAGAATTTCACCGTGATCGACGCCTTCAGCCGCGTCGTTCGGCTGGGCGAGGGGCTGGCGCAGACCGGGCGGCTGAGCGACGAGGCGATGGATCGCGCGGTCGGCGCATTGCGGGTTTGCGCGGACAAACTGCGTCGACGCCGCGTGTTTCTGGCCCGCTCGGTCGCGACAGAAGCCTGCCGCCGCGCGTTGAATGGCGAAGCGTTCATCGACCGCGTCCGCGAGGAGACCGGCATCGCCCTCGACATCATTTCCGCGCGCGAGGAAGCGCGGCTGGCGGTGCTCGGCTGCCATGTCCTGCTCGAACAGGGGCGGGGGCCGGCAATGATCTTCGACATCGGTGGCGGTTCGACCGAACTGGTGCTGATCGAGAGCACCGAGACGGTGCCGCGCATCCTTGACTGGCAATCGGTGCCCTGGGGGGTGGTCTCGCTCACCGAAAGCTCGGGCGGCGAGGGTGCGACGCTGGACGAGCGGCTGGCGCGTTATGAGGCGATGCGCAAGACAGTTTACGACGGTTTTGCCGAGTTCATTGCACGCATTGCCGGGGCGCGGGCCGAGGCGGACAAGGCGGGGCCGCTGCGGCTGCTGGGCACCAGCGGGACGGTGACGACGCTTGCTTCGGTCCACCTTGGCCTGCCGCAATACGACCGGCGCGCGGTCGACGGGCTGATCGTGCCCGCCAATTCGATGCGCGATATTTCTGCGCAGCTGGCTTCCGCCTCGCTGGAGAAGCGGCGCGAGTTTCCCTGTATCGGCTCGGAGCGCGCGGACCTTGTCGTTGCGGGTTGCGCGATCCTCGAAGCGATCCTCGACATCTGGCCCGCCGGACGGCTCGGCGTGGCCGATCGCGGCATTCGCGAGGGGATCCTGCGTAGCCTGATCGCGGCGCATGGCGAGGGTGAGCGCATGCGTGACGAGCTGCTGCGATTGAGGGCGGGCGAGCGATGAGCCGCTCGGGCGCAGGCGGCAAGCAGCGGGTGAAGACCGCGAAACGGCGCAAGGCGAGTTCCGCGCGCTGGCTAGAGCGGCAGCTTAACGATCCTTATGTCAAGCAGGCCAAAGCCGATGGCTATCGCAGCCGCGCCGCCTACAAGCTGGCCGAACTCGACGAAAAGTTCGGGCTGCTCAAGGGCGTCGAGCGGGTCGTGGACCTCGGCATTGCGCCGGGCGGCTGGAGCCAGGTCGTGCGCCAGCGTAGTCCGAAAGCGCGGATCGTCGGTATCGACCTGCTTCCGACCGAGCCGATCGAGGGCGTGAAGATCTTCGAGATGGATTTCATGGATGACGAAGCGCCGGAGAAGCTGGAATCAGCCCTCGACGGGCCTCCCGATCTCGTCATGTCGGACATGGCGGCCAATACTGTCGGTCACAAGCAGACCGATCACCTGCGGACGATGGGACTGGTCGAAACGGCGGCGGATTTCGCGATCCAGACATTGGCGCCGGGCGGTTCATTCATTGCCAAAGTGCTGGCGGGCGGCACCGATGCGCAGCTACTCGCGCTGCTCAAGCGGCACTTTTCCAGCGTCAAGCACGCCAAGCCCCCGGCAAGCCGCAAGGACTCGTCGGAGTGGTACGTTATCGCGAAGGGATTTACCGGGCGGGATTGACTGCCCGACGCAGCTTACTCGGCGGGAGCGGCTTCCGCTGCTGCTTCTGCCGGTGCGCCTTCTTCCGTCCCTGCTTCGGCTGCTTCGCCTTCTGCAGCAGCTTCCTCACCCTCCGCCGGAGCCGCATCGGCAGCCGGAGCGGCGGGCAGTGGCAGGTTCGAGCCCTGTGCGTTCAGGTAAAGCAGCAGCGCGGCGCGGTCTTCGGCCTTGCCGAGCCCGGCGAAGCTCATCTTGGTGCCGGGTGCGAAAGCCTTGGGGCTCTTGAGCCAGGCGTCCATCTGCTCGAAGGTCCAGCTGCCGCCAACGCTCTTCAGCGCGTCGGAATAGGCAAAGCCGGCATGGCCGCCCAGCGGCTTGCCCATCGTGGCGTGCAGGTTCGGGCCGATGCCGTTGGCGCCGCCCGCATCGATCGTGTGGCACGACTTGCACTTGGCAAAGACCGATTCGCCCTTGGCAACGTCGGCTTCGGCGAGCAGCGTGGCGAGCGGCACTTCCGCTTCGCCGCCCGCTTCCTCGGCCCCTTCGATCACATAGCCCAGCTCATGCGGGCGATGCGGTTTGTCGGCGCTGAAATAGTGCGAACTGATGCTCGTCAGCCCCAGGCCGACGATGCCCGCGAAAAGCGCCCAGCCGGCGATGGTGTTGAAACGGTCTTCCATGCTCGATTGCCCTGTCGATAGGTGCCTTGTCGGCCTTTGCGCGCCGCTCTAGTCAGCGTCGCGCCCAAGTGCAAGAGCCATTGCGGATATCGCCCAGGGTGCTTAATCGGCAAGGCACCATGCATTCATTTCCCGAACCCGCGATCCAGCTCGTCGAAAGCCTCTCTGCCGAAGCCTCAAAGGCCCCGGAACGGGCGATGGCCTTGCAGGGCGCGCCTGGCTGTAACGGGCACCGCGCCGCGCTCGAATACGATCCCGATTGCCTGCCGCTGCCCTGTTTCAGCTTTGAGGATGCGCTCGATGCAGTGAAGGACGGCCGAGCAGGCCGCGCGATCATCCCGATCGAGAATTCGCAGCACGGGCGCGTGGCCGATATCCATTTCCTGCTGCCCGAATCCGGCCTGTCGATTGTTGGCGAGCATTTCCTGTCGATCCACCACGCGCTGATGGCGCTGGGCGACGGGCCGTTCACTGCCGCCTACAGTCACCCGCAGGCGCTGGGCCAGTCGCGCCACTACCTGCGCGAGCGCGGGATCGTGCCGATGGCCTATGCCGACACCGCCGGTGCGGCGGCGCTTATAAAGGAAGAAGGCGATCTACAGGCCTGCGCCATCGCGCCCAAGCTGGCCGCCGAACTTTATGGCCTCAAGGTGATCGAGGAAAACGTCGAGGACGCGGCGGACAACACCACGCGCTTCGTCGTGCTGGCAAAGGAGCCGCTCGATCCGGTGGAACTGGAAGGCGAGGCGGCGATCACGACATTCGTTTTCGAGGTGAAGAACCAGCCTGCCGCGCTTTACAAGGCGCTTGGCGGTTTCGCGACCAACGGCGTCAACATGACCAAGCTGGAATCATACCAGAAAGGCGCATCCTTCGCGGCGACGACGTTTTATTGCGACGTCGAGGGTGCCCCCGGTGATGCCGCCTTCGACCGCTGCATGGCCGAGCTTGGCTTTCACTGCCATGATGTCCAGATGCTGGGCACTTACCGGCAGGCCAGGAAGCGCGGGTGAGCACAGCAGGCGGCGGTCCGGCCGATATCGAGCGCGACTGGGAAGCGCTGCGCGAAGCGGGCGAGATCCAGTTTGCGCCGGTCCAGCCTCCCGCGCCCGCTGAAATGCCGGGCTGGTATCGGGCGCTGAGCGAATTTTTCGCGGACCTGTTCCGGCCAGTGGGCGAAATGTTCGGTTCGGCCTGGCCGGTCATCCAGAATGTGCTGATCGCGCTGGGCGTGCTGCTGGCGCTGATCGTGCTCTGGGCGATTGTGCGCCCGTTTATCGAGCGCTGGCGCCTGCGCGAAGCCGCCGGGGAGACCGAATGGACCCCCGATCGCGGCGCGGCGGTGGCTTTGCTCGAAGACGCTGACCGTTTGGCGAAAGAGGGCAAGTTCGAGGAAGCCGTCCACCTGCTGCTCCAGCGCTCGGTCAACCAGATCGCCGAAGCGCGGCCCGACTGGCTGCATCCGGCCTCGACCGCGCGCGAAATTGCGGCCTTCCCGATGTTGCCCGAAGGCGCGCGTCGGGCGTTCGCGGTGATTGCCGAGCGGGTCGAGCGCGGATTCTTTGCGCTGCGCCGCCTCGATGCCGATGACTGGCAGGCCGCCCGCTCGGCCTATGCGGATTTTGCGCTGGCGGAGATCGGCGCATGAGCGAGGCCGCCGTGATTCGCGCGGGCAGCGATCCCTTCAGCAGGCGTACCGCGCTCTTGCTGGTGCTGTTCGGCGCGCTGGTCTTTGTGGCGCTGCTCTGGATGATCGGCGCGGGGCTCGACAAGGGCAGCGCCAACGATGGCGGCGGCCATGCACAAGGGCGCGGTCTCAATGGCTTTGCGGCGTTTTATCAGCTTGCAGACAAGCAAGGTTTCGAACTGCGCAGCGCGCGCGATCCGGGCAGTCTTGACGAGGCGGGTCTGCTGGTGCTGACCCCGCCACACAATGCCGAGGCCGACGATATCAGCCGCATTGTCTATGGCCACCGGCGCTCCGGGCCGACGATCCTGGTGCTGCCCAAGTGGGCCGCCATGGCGATTCCTCCGCAGCTGGCGGGCGAAGATGCCAAGGCAGGCTGGGTGCTGCTTGGCGGTGCGATGCAGCCGGCCTGGGGCGACGATGTCGATGCCCTCGGCCCGCTCGACCTGCGCGCCGATGGCGTGAAGGGCAGCCGTGGCGGCTGGCGCGGCTTCGGCATGTCGGGCACTTTGCCCGAGGCGGGCGAGGTACAGTCGCTCTCCTCGGGCCGCTTTGTCCCCCTGGTCGAGGATCCGCGCGGGCAGGTGCTGGCCGCCTATCTCGACGATGGCAGCGACTATCCCGGCCTTGCCGCCGCCGCACGTTCCCGGCCTTCGCGGGTCGAGGGCAGCGAGATGTACCCGGTGATCGTCGTCGCCGAGCCGGACCTGCTCAACAACTGGGGCATGGCGGAGCGCGAGAACGCGGGGCTGGCGATGGCGCTCCTGCGTGCGAGCCTCGATGGCGAGGATATGCCGGTCGTTTTCGATATGACGCTCAACGGCCACGCGCGTTCCTCGAACCTGCTGACGCTCGCATTTACCCCGCCGTTCCTTGCAACGACGCTTTGCCTGCTGCTCGCTGCCGCGCTGGTTGGCTGGCGCGCCTTCGTGCGGTTTGGGCTGCCGCGCAAGCAGGGCCGCGCGATAGCCTTCGGCAAGACCGCGCTGGTCGCCAATGCCGCCGGGCTAATGCGGCGCACGCGGCGGCTGCACCTCGTCACGCGGCCCTATCTTGACCGCTCGCGCGAGCGGTTGGTGCGCGCGCTGGCGCTGCCCCGGCAGGCCGATGCCGAGGCGACCGACCGCGCCATCGACCGCGCGCTCAAGGTCCGCGCGCCCGATGCGCCTGCCTATTCGGCGACTGCCGCCAAACTCCTCTCCGCGCGCCATCCGCACGATGCGGTGCGAGCCGCGCGCGATCTCCATTCACTCGAAAGGAAACTTGTCAGATGAGCGAAACTCCGGCCCTCAGCCTCGACGATGTCGGCACACTCGCCGCTGCAATCCGCAGCGAGGTGGCCAAGGCGGTCATCGGGCAGGACGCGATTGTCGATCACCTGCTGGTGGCGCTGCTCGCGCGCGGGCATGTCCTGCTCGAAGGTCCGCCGGGCACCGCCAAGACCTTCCTCGCGCAGAGCCTTGCCGGGTGCCTCGGCCTCGATTTCGGGCGCATCCAGTTTACGCCCGACCTGATGCCCGGCGACATCCTGGGCTCCAACCTGTTCAACTTCCAGACCAGCCAGTTCACGCTGACGCGCGGGCCGATCTTCTGCGACATGCTGCTCGCGGACGAGATCAACCGCACTCCGCCGAAGACGCAGGCTGCGCTGCTCGAAGCGATGCAGGAGCGGCGGGTGACCCTCGATGGCGAGGCGCATGCGCTGGCCGATCACTTCACTGTGGTAGCAACGCAGAACCCGATTGAGAGCCAGGGCGTCTATCCGCTGCCCGAGGCACAGCTTGACCGTTTCCTGTTCAAGCTCTTGGTGCCTTATCCGAGCGAGGCGGAGGAGCTGAAGATCGTCGAGCGCTTCGGCCAGAATCGCGGCTTGCCGACGCCAGCAGAGCTGGGGATCACAGCAGTTGCCAATCCGCAGGTCATGGCTGCCGCCGCCGAAGCGGTGAAGAAGGTCACGCTGGCAGAGAGTATCGGCGAATATGTCGTCCGGCTGGTGCGCGCGACACGCGAATCGGCGGACCTCTCGGTCGGTGCAAGCCCGCGTTCGGCGGTCTTGCTGGCGGGCGCGGCGCGGGCGCGGGCGGCGCTGGAGGGTCGCGATTATGTCGTGCCCGATGATGTCAAGGCGCTCTCCACCGCCGTCCTGCGCCACCGTCTGCTGCTCAGCCCCGCTGCCGAGATCGAGGGCAAGCAGGTCGAAGAGCTTGTCGCGCAGCTTGTCGAACAGACCGAGGCCCCGCGCTAGGGATTGGTGACGAACGCAATGGCGCTCTTTGTCCCCACCCGCCGCGCAGCGATCCTGCTGGCCGTTGCCGCGCCGGTGGCGCTGGTCATCGGTGCTGCCGCGCCGGGGGCGTGGACTATCGCGCCGATTTTCGGGCTGGCGATCCTGTTGCTGGTCTTCGTCGATGCGCTGCTTGCCGGGCGACTGCGCGACGTCACCGTCAGCGAACCCGGCGACGTCGAAGTTGGCGCGACGAGTGACCTGCTGGTCAACGCCAGGTTCTCCGGCGGTGCGCCCTCGCGCTGTCAGGCAGCGATAGACTGCGATGCGCGGCTCGCCGATGGCGGCACGGCGAAGTTCATGCTCGCACGGCGCGACAAGGCGTGGATCGGAGCCTTGCCGCTCACCCCGTCGCGGCGCGGGACGGCGGCACTCGACCGGATCTGGCTGCGCTGGACCGGGCCGCTGGGGCTTGGCTCGCGGCAAAAAGCGGAAGTTCTGGGCCGTGAAGTGCGCGTCTGGCCGAACGTGCGCGCGGTCACCTCGCCGACGTTGCAGACTTTCCTGCGCGATGCGCAATACGGCCTGATCGCGCGGCGCATTCGCGGCGAGGGCACGCAATTCGAATCGCTGGCCGAATATCAGCCGGGCATGGACCGTCGCCGGATCGACTGGAAAACCTCGGCACGGCACATGGAACTGCTGGCCAAGGAGTTTGAGACCGAGCGCAACAACCAGATCGTCTTTGCCTTCGATTGCGGGCAGGCGATGTGCGAACCGATCGAGGGGATGCCGCGCATCGACCGCGCCGTTTCCGCCGCGCTGGCGACGAGCTACATCGCGCTCAAAGGCGGCGACAAGGTTGCGCTCTTCGGCTTTGCCGCGCGGCCCGAAGTAAGCACGCCGTTCTTTGCCGGATCGCACAACTTCTTTCGCCTGCAACGCGCGGCGGCGGGTCTCGATTATCACGAGCAGGAGCCGAACTTCACCTTGGCGCTGGCGACGCTGGCCGGGCAATTGAAGCGCCGGTCGCTGATCGTGATTTTCTCCGACTTCACCGATCCGACCAGCGCCGAACTGATGAAGGAGAGCATCGGACGGCTGACGAAGCGCCATGTCGTGCTCTTTGTGCAAATGACCGATGCCGAGCTGGAAGACATCTCGCACGCCAGGCCGGACGACATGGGCGCGCTGGCGATGGCGGTGACGGCGGATTCGCTGCTCAAACAGCGCGAGCTGGTCCTGCGCGAGCTGCGCCAGCTGGGCGTCGATGTTATCGAGGCACCGCACGAGCAGATCGGCGCGCGGCTGATCGACGCTTATCTCAAGGTCAAACGCTCAGGGGCAATCGGCTGATGGCAACGCAACCGGATATCTCCGCCATCGAAGCCGCCGCGCTACGCTCGGACCGCTTCCGGCTTGAGCGCGAAGGCGACTGGAAGCGCCTCGAAGCCATCGTCACGCGCATGGAAAAGGGCCGCATTCGTAAGCTTTCCGACGAGGAAGTGCTCGAACTGCCGGTGCTTTACCGCTCGGTCGCCTCCAGCCTTTCGATTGCCCGCGAGACTTCGCTCGACGCGGCAACACTGGGCTACCTCGAATCGCTGGTGCAGCGCGCGTGGTTCGTCGTTTACGGCCCGCGCTCCTCGCTCGGTTCATGGCTCAGGAGCTTCTTCGGCGGTGGCTGGAGCGCATCGGTGCGGGGCATCTGGTTCGATATCCTGATCGCGCTGGCGGTGATGATCGCGGGCACCGTCGTCGGATGGCTGCTCGTGGCCAACGATCCCGACTGGTATCGTGTCATCGTGCCCGGCCAGTTCCAGGACGCGCGTGTCCCCGGTGCCAGCCGCGAGGTGCTGATCGGCACGCTTTCGGGCAAGGAGGACGCCACCGGCCTCTCGGCCTTCGCCGCGTTCCTGTTCAGCAACAACGCGCAGGTATCGATCCTTGCCTTCGCACTGGGCTTTGCGTTCGGCATCCCCAGCCTCTTGCTGCTGGTCCAGAACACGGCCGGGCTCGGCGCGATGCTCTGGCTCTACCACGGCAAGGGCCTGACGCTGGAGTTTGCCTCATGGCTTGCTGTGCATGGTACGACCGAACTCTTCGCGATCCTGCTCGCGGGCGCGGCGGGGCTGCACATTGGCCGTTCGATGGCCTTTCCCGGCGAGCGTTCGCTGATCCAGGCGGCGGGCGAAGCAGGGCGGCGCGCGTCGCAGGTCATGGTTGGCGTGGTCCTGATGCTGATCGTCGCCGCCGTTCTCGAAGGCTTCGCGCGCCAGCTGGTCGGTGACTGGCCGGGGCGGCTGACCATCGGCCTGTTCATGCTGGCCTTCTGGCTCGCCTATTTCTTCGTCTTTCGCCGTCAGGACCACCGCGAGGCGCTGGCATGACGCAGGCGCTGCCCACCCGGCTCCGGCGCGGCAAGCGCGATCGCACGCTGGTCACGCCAGAGGGCATTACCCTGCCGATCACCGTCGCCAGCCGCGGTTCGCGCGCGGGGGCGCTGATCCTCGACCTCATCATCATCGTGTTGCTGCAGGTCGTCACGACGCTGGCGCTGATCTGGATCGCGTTCGGCTCGCTCAACGCCAGCAATTTCGAAGGCCTCTCCGCGCTCGAATTTCTCTTTGTGGTCTGGGTCATCATCATGTTCCTGTTCCGCAACGCCTATTTCCTGTTCTTCGAACTGGGCGCGCGCGGGGCGACGCCGGGCAAAAGGCTGGCGGGCATTCGCATCGCCGCGCGCGATGGCGGGCGGCTGTCGGTCGAGATGGTCGTGGCGCGCAACCTCTTGCGCGATATCGAGCTGTTCCTGCCCATCGGCATGCTGTTCAGTGCTTTCGATTCGGAGAATTCGGGCATGGTCAGCCTTGCCGCACTGGCATGGTTCCTGATCTTTATGCTGTTCCCCTTCTTCAACCGCGACCGCCTGCGCGCGGGCGATGTGATCGCCGGGTCATGGGTCGTGGAAACGCCGCGCCGCAAGCTCGAAGCGGCGATGACGGCAACAGATGGCGAAGATCGACCGATGGCCGCGCCAACATCGGCCATCGAGTTCAGCGACGAGGAGCTGGCCGTTTACGGCGAGTATGAATTGCAGACGCTTGAAAGGGTTCTGCGCGAGGACCGCACGGAATCGCTCGCCAAAGTGCACGAGGCAATCGCCGCCAAGATCGGCCGCCACCCCTATGACGCAGAATCACGCCCCTTCCTCGAAGCCTATTATCGCCAGCTGCGCGCCCGGCTCGAAACCGGCATGCGCATGGGCCAGCGCAAGGCCGACAAATTTTCCGGGTGATCGGGACGGGTGATGAGGCCGACGCGAGCGCCAGCCCCATCTGTCCGCCTGTTTATTTCTTCCAGTTCTGGACCCGCAGCAGCATCGTGCTGCCGACCTTGCGGTATTCGGCACGCTTGCCCGACGCCGCCTGCATCTGCTCGTCGGTCATTGCCATGTGCTTGCGATAGGCTTCATCACGCTTTTTCTCTTCGGCCTTGTCGGCGAAGCTGGGGAACCAGGTGATGAGGTAGACATCGGGCTCGCCCTTGCGGGGGAAGGGGTTGGTCATGACCTGATAGTTGCTGATCCAGCCCTGCGCCTTCGCGAAGTCCTGGCCCTTGCGCCACTGGCCGGCAATGTGGTTGGCATAATCGAGGCCGTGTCCGTCATCGACATGGATTCCGGCGACTTCGACCCAGTCACCCGATTCCATTGGCCATGCGTCCTGCGCCGATGCCGCCTGCGGAACGGCAAATGCCAGGCTGGTCGCGGCCAGCGCCGCGAAAACATTCAGTTTCTTCATCTCTCTACCCCTGTTTTGTGATGCGACTCGTTGATTTCCCGAAATACCGGCGAGTCGCGTGCGACCGGCCAGATTGGGGAAGGCTGCGCCTCGACAGGTCGCGAGTCAAACAGTGATGTTACATTCCGGGATTTGCCTGCGACCTGCCTGTGCGGAACGCGTACATTCGATCATAACAGGCGTTACATTTGGGTTGAGCCTCTATCCATGTTAGCTTCACGCGTTTTCCAACACAGGGGAGTCGCTGAACTATGCAAGTAGGAAACTACGCCTTTGATTCGGAACTGGCCTGGGCCATTGGCGAGAAGATCGCTTATGCCCTTGTCGTTCTGGTCATCACCTGGATCCTCGCCAAGGCCGCGAAATGGGCCTTTGCCAAGCTGGTCGATGCGGTTCCGCTGCTTCAGCGGGGGACGAGTTCCGGCCAGTCGGTCGGCATGTCGCTGGGCAAAATCGTCAGCCTCTTCATCTGGCTCTTCGGTCTGCTCGCAGTCCTCAAGATCCTCGATCTCAACGAGGTCGGCGCGCCGATCAACGCGCTTCTGAGCAACATTGTCGATGTGATCCCCAACCTGATCGGGGCGGGTATCCTGCTCTTTGTCGGCCTGATGATTGCCGGCATCGTGCGCGATATCGTGGTCACCGCACTACAGACGGTCGATTTTGACAAGTGGGCGAACAAAGGCGGCGTCGAAAACGTCACGGGCACCAGCGCGATCACCAAGACGATCGGTACGGTGGTCTATGTCCTGATTGCGATCCCGGTTGCGATCGGTGCGCTGGGCGTGCTGAACATCGCCGCCATCTCCGAACCGGCGAGCGACATGCTGCGCATGATCCTCTCCGCGATCCCGAACATCATTGCTGCGGCCATCCTGCTCGGTATTGGCTACCTGATCAGCAAGTTTGTCGTCAGCATCCTCAAGGAAGTGCTGCCCGGCCTTGGCGTCGATCGTGCGCTTGGCGCGACCGGCCTGCTGCCAGAAGGATCGAGTGCATCGGGCATCGTCGCGCGCGTTGCGCAGGTGGCGATCATCCTGTTCTTCGCGATTGCCGCGACCAAGCAGCTCGGCTTCCCCGAACTGACCGCGATCCTCAACGAGGTGCTTGCGCTGGGCGGCTCGGTCGTCTTCGGCGCGGTGGTGATCGGCTTCGGCTTCCTGCTGGCGAACCTGCTGGCAAAACTGATGGGTGGTGAGACCGGCTCGACCGCCTCGACCATCGTCAAATGGGCGACGATCATCATCTTCACCTTCATGGGCCTTTCGTACACCGGCGTTGGCGACATCATCACCGAGACCGCGTTCTCGGCGCTGGTGATCGGCGCGGCGGTTGCGGGCGCGCTCGCTTTCGGCCTTGGTGGCCGCGATTGGGCGGCGCGCAAGCTGGAAGAGTGGGACCGCAAGGGGTAATCCCAGGCGCTAACGCTTAACAGCAAAGCCAAATGAAAGTAGGGGCGTGGGTCATGGACCTGCGCCCCGCTTTTTTGGACGACGTACCTGTGCTGGCACAGTTGGGCCGCGAAAGCTTCTGCGCGGCCTTCGAACATCTCTACAGACCCGAGGATCTCTCGGCCTTCCTTGAGCAGGCCTATTCCGAGCAGGCCGTCGCCGAAGAAGTTGCCGACGATTTCTGCATCCATCGGCTCGCGTGGAATGGCGAGGCGCTGGTCGGTTACTGCAAGATGCGCCGCCCGAGTTGGTACGTCGAACACTCCGATGCGGCGAACCCGATCGCGTTGGGCCAGCTTTACACCGATCCGGCGATGACCGGGCGCGGCATCGGCGCGGCATTGATGGACTGGGCGCTTTCCCTCGCGCGCGAAGACGGACACGACGCGATCCAGCTGTCGGTCTGGAGCGAAAACTATGGCGCGCAGAAGTTCTACCAGCGCTATGGCTTCGCCAAGATCGCCGACATCGACTTCTGGGTTGGCAACCACCGCGACGACGAGTTTCTTTACGAGCTGCGGTTGTAGGCTTGCGTCACGGACCTGCGCGGCCTAGCGCGCGGGGCGTGAAACGCGAAAGCCTTCTCACCCCGCGCGTGGCGCTTGGCTGGTCGATGCTCGTCGTCCTGGCGCTGCTCCTGCGCGCGGCGATCCCGGCGGGCTGGATGCCGGTTTCCGGGCCTGAGGGCATCACCGTGATGCTCTGCGCCGGGGATGGACCGGTCGAGATCGTGCTCCCGGTCGCGAACCAGAGCACCTCGCCGATGCTGTCGCACGACGGGCATCACGATATGCCGGGGCACGACAACGATAGCTCGCCCGAGCGTGAAGCCTGTGCCTATGCGCTGGCGTTCGGCCAGTCGCTCGACCTGCCACCGCCGCCTGCGTTAGCCACAAAGCCACCGGTGCTGCGTGAAGAATTCGCCTTGATTCCGTCCGGGTCGCTGACAGCCGGATCGCGCCGTCCCAAGCCTCCTGCGACAGGACCACCCGCTCTCGCCTGATCCGTCCGAAAAACAATCACGCGAAAAAGAGCGAACACAATGAAACAGATTTTGAAAGGCGGCGCTGCGGCGCTGCCTCTGGCGCTGTGCGGCGTCATTACGCTGGCGAGTCCCGCTGGCGCGCAACCCACCGCCTCCGATCCGCTGACCGACACGATCGTTGTCAGCGCCCGGCGTTCCGAGCCGCTTGAAGCGGAAACAGACCCTGTGACCTCCAACGCCACCGCGCCCGATGCCGCCGGACTGGTCGCGCAGCTTCCCGGCGCGGCGCTGGTCAACAACGGCGCGATCTCCGGGCAGGTGCAGTTCCGCGGGCTGTTTAGCGAGCGGCTCGCGGTCCATGTCGGCGGGCAGGATTTCCAGTCGGGCGGCCCCAACGCGATGGACCCGCCGCTGCACTATGCGCCGGTGATCCTGCTCGAATCGATCTCGGTGACACGCGGTGCAGCTCCGGTGAGCGACGGGCCGGGGCTGGGGGCCTCGATCAACGCGACACTCAAGCAGGTCGGATATGGCACCGGCTCTACGCTCGCGCCCTCGCTCGATGTCGCTGCCTCCTACCGCTCGGCGGATGACGGCATCGCCCTGGGCGGCGTCGCGGGCATGGCGAGCGAGACCTTCCGCTTCAACGCCATTGGTTCGTGGGAAGAGGGCAACGACTACCGCTTTCCCGACGGCCGCGTTGCCGACACTGCCTACAGCCGCGCGACCTTCGGCGTTTCGGCGGGCATGCGGAAGGGCGGCAACGAATTGTCGCTTGACCTCAGGCGACAGGAGACCGGGGCATCGGGCAATCCGCCCTTCGCGATGGATATCGAGTTCTTCGATACCAACTTCGCGCGTCTTGGCTTCGACGGTGCAATCGATGGGCAGCCGCTCAAGATCGAGTTCGGCTACACCGGCGTACGCCACGCGATGACCAATTTCGCCGAGCGTCCCGCGCCGCCCGATCCGGCGCGCTTCCGCCGCACGGTCGCGGAGGCGGATACCTTCACTGCCAAGGCGCAGACCGCGTTCGGCCCGCTGGCCATTGGCCTCGACGGCGCATGGATCGACCGCGATGTCGTCATCACCAACCCCAACAACGCTGCCTTCACGATCAGCGCCTTCGATCATATCCGCCAGCACCGCTACGGCGCGTTTGCGGAACTCTCGGGCGACATCGGCAGATGGCACGGCGACATCGGCCTGCGCGTCGACCGGCACCGCGCCGAGATGGCCGACCCCGCTGTCGGTGCTGCCGTCCCGCCGATGGTGCGAATGCTTGCGGCTATGACGGCGGCGAACAATGCCCCGCGCAGCAACACCACCTTCGATGCCGTCGCACGGCTCTGGAAGGAGACGGGGACGCTGCGCCCGCGCCTGACCCTCTCGCGCAAGACTCGCGTGCCCAATGCCATCGAGCGCTTCGGCTGGCTGCCGATCGAGGCTTCGGGCGGGCTGGCCGACCGCAATATCTATATCGGCGACCAGACGATCAAACCCGAGGTCGCCTGGGCCGCCGAGGCAGGGCTGGATATGCACGCCGACCGGCTGACGATCCGCCCCTCGGTCTTCTACCGCCGCATCGACAATTACATTCAGGGCACGCCGGTCCCCGCGACGATGACGCCGGTCATCATGATCTCGGCAATGAACGGCGATGCGACGCCGCTGCGCTTCGGCAATGTCGATGCCGAACTTTATGGCTTCGATACCGACTTCGCCTTCCAGCTACTGCCCGCGCTGCGGTTCGATGCAACGGTCAGCTATGTGCGCGGCAAGCGACGCGATGCGCCCGACAATCTCTACCGCATCGCGCCGCTCAATGGCCGGGCGAGCCTGACCTATGCTGGCGATGCGTGGTCAGTGAAGGGCGAAGTCGTCGCGGCGGCAAAGCAGCGCAAGGTCGCCGCGTATAACGAAGAGCCGGTCTCCCGCGGTTGGGTCATCGCCAACCTCTGGGCCTCGCTCGAACCGATGGCTGGGCTCACCGTGACCGCCGGAGTCGAGAACCTCCTCGACGAGCGCTATGCCGACCATCTTTCGGGCATCAACCGCGTCGGCGGCGGCGATCTCGAAGTCGGCGAGCGCATGCCGGGCGTGGGACGTTCGGCGTTTGTGCGGGTGGGGGTGCGGTATTGAATGGTGCAGCCTTCACCCCTCCCCTTCAGGGGAGGGGACGGGGGTGGGGGCTGACCCAAACCCGAGCATAGCCTAACCCCCACCCCGCTGCGACTAGGACTTGGCGCTCGCCAAGCCCAAGTCTCGCTGCCCCTCCCCTGAAAGGGAGGGGGGTGTTGCAGATCAATCCGCCTCGAACTCGACATGCAGGTCCGCGAGGTTGCGGAAGGTGTAGGTCGGCTCGAACCGGAAGCGGCGCTTGCCCGGCGGGCCGTGGTGCTCCTCGCTCAGCCGGAAGTCCTTTGTCCTCAGGATCAGCTGTTCGAGCGCCACGCGCGCTTCCATCCGCCCCAGCGGCGCGCCGAGGCAGGCGTGCAGCCCCTTGCTGAAACCGAGGTGATCGCGCTTGTCCTCGCGCTCGATATCGAAGCGGTCGGGATCGGCGAATCTGGCCGGATCGTTGTTTGCCGCCCAATAGGAGAGGTTGAGGATCGTCCCCGCCGGGATCGCCACCCCGCCGATCTCGGTCGAGCGCACCGCGACACGGTAGGCGACCTTGACCGGCGGATCGTAGCGCAGCGTCTCCTCGATCAGGTCGGGCAGGTTTCCGGGGTTGCCGCGCATCCGTGCCTGCAATACCGGATTGTCCGCCATCAGCATCGTGCACATCGCGATCAGCCGCGAAGTCGTATCCTGCCCCGCGCCATAGACGAAGCGCGCCAGCCGCGAGAGCAGGTCGGGATCGGGCTTCGAGCCGTCCTTGAACGTGGAATTGGCAAGGTCCGACATCAGGTCCCCGGTCGGCTCCTCCAGACGCGCGGCGATATAGCCGTCGAACTTTTCCTTGAGCAGGATCAGCGGGTCCGGCCCGACCTTGTGCGCCATCTCGCCATCGAGCTGGCTGGGCGGTGGGCCGATCAGTTCGAGCAGCTCCGCACGGTCCGCCATCGGCACGCCGAGGATGTCGCAGATCGCATAGACCGTAGTGGCGTGGGCATAGTCGGGGACGATATCGACGATGCCCTTGTCGATGAAGCCGTCGATGATCCGGTCGGTCAGGCCGTAAAGATAGTCCTCGTTCGACTTGAGCCGCTTGAAGGTGAGCAGGCTGCCCATCAAAAGCCGCGCGCGCTGGTGCTCCTCGCCGTCGAAGGTCACGAGATGCGCGGACCAGGGCATTTGCGCACGATGCGCTTCCAACTGCTCCGAAATGTCGTCGCCTTCGGGGGTGAACGGCAGGCCGGGCTTCGGCCCGAGCACCGATGTCAGCGAGGAAAACGTCCCCGATTTGTCGGTCAGGACCTCCATCACCTCGTCATAGCCGGTGACCATGACCGTTTGTTGATAGCGCTCGCGCATCACCGGGCCGTGCGACCGGATCGAGGCGTAATAGGCGCGCGGATCGGCAACCGTTTCCGGGTCGCTGTAGAAATCGCGGTATTCGGCTTCGGGCACGATGTCCTCCCTCGCAAGATTGTTCGTCAACTTGTTAGCGGTTGCCCGTCAAGTCAAGCGTCAGCTTGCCTGCCCCCGGGATCAGAACCACTTCCAGCGCCAGAACAGCAGCAGTTGCAGCGCCAGCACCGCGCAGCACAGGCCAACGACGACCCAGAATGCTTCGGGATTTTCGGTGCCCGGCATCCCGCCGACATTGATGCCGAGCAGCCCGGTCAGGAAGCCCAGCGGCAGGAAGATCCCGGCAACGATGGTCAGCATGTAGGTCGCATGCTCGCTCGACGCGAGGCTGCGCGCGCGCAGGTCGTCCTGCAGCACGACGGCGCTCTCCTTGCTGATGTCGATATCGTCGAGATAGCGGCGCAGGCGGTCGATAGTCTCGGCGATTTCGCGCCGGTCGTGTTCCTCGAACCAGGCCGGAGCCTGCCGCGAGATCGTCTCAAGCGCCTCATGCTGCGGCGACATATGGCGCTTGAGTCCGAGGCAGTTGCGGCGGATTTCGGAAATCTTCTGCAGCATGCCTTCCGGGTCGTCCTCCGGATCGGCCTCTTCGAGCAGGTCGATATGATCGTTCATGTCGACGATCGAACTGCTCATCCGCGCGATCATGTGCTCCACCAGGGACGTAATCAGCGCCCCGGCGTCGACCGGCCCGCGCCCCGCGTCGATATCGGCCAGCGTCAGGCGCGGCGTTTGCAGTTGCAGGCGGCGCAGCGTCAGCAGCCGCGTGCCATCCGACCAGAGCTGCATCGAAACCATGTCCTCCGGCTCGGCACCGGGGTTGAAGTTGATCCCGCGCAGCGTCGCCACCAGGGTGTTGCCCTCGCGAAAGGCGCGCGGGCGGGTAGCATCGCTCGTCAGCAGTTCGGCAGTCGGTTCGGGCAGGCCAAGGCCATGTTCCAGCCATTCGGCGACGCCGGGACGGTTGCGGCAAAGGTGCATCCAGAGCACTTCGCCGGAGACCGCAGGCTGCCAATCCTGCGCCTCCTTCCACGAAATCGCGCGCCCGCCGCCCGTGCCGTCAAGCACCCGGGCGAAGAGCATCGGCCCGTCGAGGTCTTCAGGATCGTCGCAAGGTTCAAGCATCGCCGAGTATCATGGCGCAGCTTCGCAGGCTTGTCATTGCTCCTTCGCGCCCCCGCGCCTATATCGCCCACATGTCTTCCATACGTCCTTGGCGCGATATCGAGCGGCGCAAGTCGCGGCAAATCATGGTCGGCTCGGTGCCGGTGGGCGGCGATGCGCCGATCACCGTGCAGACGATGACCAACACCCCGACCGAGGATGTGGCTGCCACGATCGACCAGATCCGCCGCTGCGAGGACGCGGGCGCGGACATCGTGCGCGTTTCCTGCCCCACCGAAGAGGCGACCGCGAACTTCGACCAGATCACCCGCGCGGCGAACGTGCCGATCGTTGCCGACATCCATTTCCACTACAAGCGCGCGCTGGAAGCCGCCGACAAGGGCGCGGCCTGCCTGCGCATCAATCCGGGCAATATCGGCTCCGACGCGCGCGTTGCCGAAGTCGTGCGCTTCAATGAGCCAACGGCTGCGCGATCCGTATCGGCGTGAACGCGGGCAGCCTTGAGAAAAGACCTGCTCGAAATACGGCGAGCCGTGCCCAGAGGCGCTGGTCGAATCCGCGCTCGATCACATCAAGCTGCTGCAGGACCACGACTTCCACGAATACAAGGTCGCGGTGAAGGCCTCCGACGTATTTCTTGCGGTCGCCGCCTATACCGGGCTGGCCGATGCGGTCGATTGCCCGCTGCACCTTGGCATTACCGAGGCGGGTGGGCTGATCGGCGGCACCGTGAAAAGCGCCATCGGCATGGGCAACCTGCTCTGGGCCGGGATCGGCGACACGATCCGCGTCTCGCTCTCCGCCGAGCCCGAAGAGGAAGTGCGCGTCGGCTTCGAAATCCTCAAGGCGCTGGGCCTGCGTACGCGCGGCGTGCGCGTCGTCTCGTGCCCCTCCTGTGCACGGCAGGGTTTCGACGTGATCCGTACCGTGCAGGCGCTCGAGGACCGGCTTCAGCACATCAAGACCCCGCTTTCGCTCTCGGTGCTGGGCTGCGTCGTCAACGGACCCGGCGAAGCGCGCGAGACCGATATCGGCGTGACCGGCGGCGGCAATGGCAAACACATGGTCTATCTTTCTGGCGTGACCGATCATCATGTGCAGAGCGACGACATGCTCGACCATATCGTCTCGCTGGTCGAGGCCAAGGCTGCCGAGATCGAAGCGGGCGAAGCAGCGGCACAGGAGGCGGCGGAATGAGCAGGCACTTGCGGAACAGGCGCAGCGACGAGGTCACCGTCCATCGCGGCGCGGCGCTGGGCACGGTTTCGACCGCCGCGGTTGCCGTCGGGGCCTTTGCGCTTGGCGCGATGGCGATGGGCGCGGTTGCCATCGGGGCGCTGGCCATCGGCAAACTGCGCGTGAAAGACGCGCGGATCGGGCGGCTGCGCATCGGCAAGCTTGAGATCGAGGACTGACAAGCCGCTGAAATCGCTGCAAACTGGCGCTTTACGCAGGTTTAAGTCCTGCCTGTTACATTCACGCCCATGCAACGGGCTCTCATCACTTCGCTGTTCGTTACCGCGCTGCTCGTCGGCTGGTTCGCGCCGAGCCTGCAGACCGGTGATATCGCTGCGAAGGCAGGTGCGGCGCAAAATGTCGAACTCCTTGAAACAGAGGCGAAAGAGCAACGTTTTGCGGCTGCAAAGCGCGATGCCTGGTCAGCGGGGCAGGCGCTCTTGCGGCGCAGCAGCGACGGGCATTTCTACGCAAAGGTCGCGGTCAACGCGCAGGATTACCGCTTCCTTGTCGATACCGGCGCGTCGATCGTCGCGCTGACCGGCGATGATGCGACGGCGATGGGGCTCTACTGGGACGAATCCGAACTGCGGCCCATCGGGCGCGGCGCTTCGGGCACCGTCCACGGCGTGCCGACGATGATCCCGCGCATGGAACTCGACGGCTTCGAGGCGACCAATGTCGAGGCAGCGATTATCCCGCACGGGCTCGACGTTTCGCTGCTCGGCCAGTCGTTCCTCTCGCGGATCGACACCGTTTCGATCAGCGGCGACACGATGACGCTGGGCGACTGATCGGGCCTCACCCGCCGGTCGGCGCGAAGTAGATGTCGACGTAATCGGTCAGATAATCGCACCATTCGAATTCGCGCAGCCGGTAGTAGGGCCGGTTCTGCGTCACCGCGAAGTGCCAGGTCTTGTCGAACTCGCAAGAGCGTCCCGGTCCGGCGTATCGGTGATCCGGATCGTCCCGCGAAAGGTGAAATAGCCCTCGCCGATCTCGAGGATCGCACCGTCGAGGAATAGCCGCCCCGGTCCGTTCGCCTCGGCCTGCGCGCCGCGCAGCTGCCAAGCCCCTCGCGCTGCGAGACCACCGCGGTGCCGCGCGTGTCCCAGTCGATCCATTGCAGCGTCACGCCCTTGTTGCCGAGCAGCCGCTTGGCATCGACCTGTGACAAGACCCGCGTTTCCTCGCCGGGATAGGATGGCTCGGGTGCCTCGCTCACCGGCGGTGGGGGCGGCGCGGGAGCAGGCGCGGGCGGCGGCGTTTCGGCGCTGCATGCGGCCAGCGCGATCATGGCGAGCGGCACTGCGAACCGGAGTTTGTTGCTGAAGTACATCCGGGAAAGCCCTTCCTTGCTTATGCGCCCGGCCAGACCCGGCAAGCGGGGCAAGGGAGCGGTTTCGGCAAGGCTAGCAGGGATGCGCGGAGTAGGAAAATGCCCCCGCTCAGGCGGTAGGAAACGCGCCGCGCGTGCGGTTGGCAATCGCCACCAGCGAAAGCATCACCGGCACCTCGACCAGCACGCCCACCACCGTCGCCAGCGCCGCCCCGCTGCCCAGCCCGAACAGCCCGATCGCCACCGCCACCGCCAGCTCGAAGAAGTTCGACGTGCCGATCAGCGCACAGGGCGCGGCGACCGCGTGCGGCACCTTCCAGAGCTTCGCCCAGCCATAAGCGACGAAGAATATCCCGTAGCTCTGCACGATGATCGGCGCGGCAATCAGCGCGATCAGCAGGGGCCGCGCGACAATCGTTTCGGCCTGAAACCCGAACAGCAGCAGCACCGTCATCAGCAGGCCGATGATCGAGAGCGGCTTCATCCGCCCGGTGAAATCCGAGACCCCAACGCCCTCGTCCCCGCCATGCCCCGCGAGCAGGCGAGAGCGCACGAAAGCCCCGGCAGCGAGCGGCACCACGACGTAGAGCACCACCGAAAGCATCAGGGTCTCCCAGGGCACGGCAATGGCGGTAACGCCGAGCAAGAGCGCGACAATCGGCGCGAAGGCGACGATCATGATGAGGTCGTTCGCCGCCACCTGCACCAGCGTATAGGCCGGATCGCCGCGCGTCAGCTGCGACCAGACGAAGACCATCGCGGTGCAGGGCGCCGCGCCCAGCAGGATCAGTCCGGCAATATATTGCTGCGCGTCCGCGGGCGCGATCAGGTCGGCAAAGAACACCTCGAAGAACAGCACGCCGAGCGCCGCCATCGTGAACGGCTTGACCAGCCAGTTGACCGTGAGCGTGACGATTAGCCCTCTGGGCCGCTCGCCCACGCGCCGCACCGCGCCGAAATCGACCGCGACCATCATCGGAAAGATCATCGCCCAGATCAGCACCGCGACGACGAGGTTGACCGAGGCATACTCGATCCCTGCCAGCGCCGCGAAGGCCCCCGGCGCAAGGTTGCCCAAGGCAATCCCGCCAAGGATCGCCGCGCCGACCCAAACCGAGAGCCATTTCTCGAACAGCCCCAGCCCGGCGGCGCGGGCGTCGGGCGTGGCGGTCGTCGCGCTCATGCGGTGGCCTCTCCGGCATCGGCGGCACAGGGCACGCCGCCGCAGCAATTCTCGGTAAGATAGCCCATCAGGCCATTCATTGCGGCATAGTCCGCGGAATAGATAATCGACCGGGACTCGCGCCGCTGCGTGACCAGCCCCGCATTGGCCAGCTGTGCAAGATGAAAGCTCATCGAAGACGGCGGCACATCGAGCCTGTCCGCAAGCACCCCGGCGGCAAGGCCTTGCTCGCCAGCCTGCACAAGGAGGCGGAACGCCGCGAGCCGGTGCTCCTGTGCGAGCGCGGACAGGGCGCGGATGACGTGGTCGGGCTGCATGGGTTGTTCCGATGATTCGAGAAATGTGGAAATATGGAAAGATTGGGTGGGTGTCAAGCTTATTCGCGTGGAGCGCGATGTGCACGCGATCACAGGCTCTTGAAATTGAACAGCGCGTTGGAGGCGAACATCGCGAGCCCTGCGAAAACCGAACCGACGATGCGCGCCAGCATGTAATTCATGCCTGCGACGTCGTAGAACAGTGCGAACAGGGCAATGGTGATGGCAAGGCCCATCGCCGCATTGGCGAAGAAGTAGAGATAGCCCGAACCGACGCGGCGCGCGCTGCCAGCGAAGATCCAGAGCCTGCCCAGCAGGTAATGCAGCGTGTTCGCGGTCACGAAGCTGGTCGCGGTTGCGGGATATTCGTTCCATCCGGCCTTTTCCACGAGCAGCCAGAGCACGCCCAACCCGACGCCGAAGGCCAGTGTGCTGCTGACCGTGTTGCGCCAGAGCATCAGGGCCGCGCGCAACGAAAACAGCCGCTGGCGGAGCGAGCGCGGTGCTTGAGCTTCGGCAGGCGACAGGGCCGGGGACGGTTCGGACATTGGCGAAAGTCCATACTCCTGTGCGCACTTAACTGCTAGGGGCCTCGCTATGCCGGATTTGCCACAAGGGCTCCGTGTGGCGCTGTTCACCGGGAACTACAATTATCTGAAGGAAGGCGCCAATCAGGCGCTGAACAGACTGGTCGCGCATCTTGAGACGCGGGTCGATGCCGATGTGCGCATCTATTCGCCAGTTACCGATACGCCCGCGTTCGAGCCGGAAGGTACGCTCGTTCCCGTGCGTTCGATCGCATTGCCGGGACGAGCGGAATTCCGCCTCGGCCTTGGACTTTCACGCGCGCACCGGGATGAAATACTGCATTTCGATCCGCACCTGATCCACGTCGCGACGCCTGACATTCTCGGCACGCGCGCGCAGAGTTTTGCGCTGAGGCACCGCATTCCGCTTGTCGCCAGCCTGCATACGTTGTTCGAGACATACCCGGAATATTACGGGCTCGGGTTCCTGCGCCCGCTTGTCGAATGGCATCTCGACCGCTTTTACGGGCGCAGCGACCTCGTGCTGGTGCCGACGCCGTCACTTGCCGGGGAAATGGCTCGCAAGCATGGCCGCGAGCGCATGGGCGTCTGGGCGCGCGGCGTCGAACGCGAGCTGTTCGCTCCGGCCCGGCGCTCCGAGGACTGGCGCGAGAGGCATGACCTTGCGCACGGCGAGGTTGCGCTCCTGTTCCTTGGCAGGCTCGTACTTGAAAAGCGGACGGACCAGTTCGCCGAAATTGTTGCGAACCTGAAGGCAAAGGGTTTTGCCGTTCGTCCCGTGATTGTGGGAGCAGGGCCCGCCAGAGAACGGATGGAGCGCGCCCTGCCAGATGGCGTATTCACCGGCCACCTGACCGGCGATGCGCTTGCGACCGCCGTCGCCAGTTGCGACATCTTCATCAATCCGAGCGCGACCGAAACTTTCGGCAATGTCACGCTCGAGGCGATGTCGGCGGGGCTGGCGGTCGTCGCCGCCGACGTGCCGAGTACGCATAACCTGATAACGCATGGCGAAACCGGGCTGGTCGCTGCGCCCGATACAGCCGGCTTTGCCGTTCAGGCCGAGTTGCTGCTTGCCGATCCGTCGCTGCAGGCGCGGCTTGGTCAGGCTGCGCGGAAGGCTGCGCTAGCGCGCTCGTGGGATGCCGTGCTTGACGCTGTGCTGGAACAATACGCCGCGTTGCTCGCTTCCAGATGTTGAAACTGATGCGGGGACGGACCAGATTGTGGGGATGATCGGACGGCGGCGCTTTCTGGATTTGCTCGCCTCGTTGTACATCTACAACGAGTATCGCGGCTATTCGAGCATCGACCGCCTGCTCGCGGCAGTGCGTCGTAAATGCCCCGATGAGACGGACTTTATCGCCGCCGTCGAAAAGCACCGCGCCGACGAGCGCAAGCACTACTTGATGTTCAAACGCTATTTCGAGTTGCGCGGTGCCAAACCGTTCTTCGTGAACCGGACCTGCGGCCATATCGACAGGTTCATCGAGATGGTATTCGGCACGCGTATCGACGATCTCGACAACGATGCCATCGTTGCCGATGACGCCGCCTTTAAGAAGCTGTGCCGCGTTGTGATGATTACCGAGCAGCGCGGCGAACGTCAGCTCGACGTGTTGTTGAAATCACCTGCGGTGACTTCGGACAATACGCTGACGCGCATCTTCGAAGTGATCCGCAAGGACGAGCCCGATCACTGGCAGCCCTATCACAACTGGCTGGTGGAACATGGCGGAGCCCGGACGCGCTGGAGCGAGCGGGCGGCCGACTGGCTGATCCACAAGACGCTGGTTCTGGTGAAGCTGCCGTCGCTGTTCCTGAACCCGGCACTCGCGCGCAGGGACGACTGGCTCGATCCGGCAGACGCCGATCGCACCGGCGCCGCAGCCGAATAAGACAAAACCCCGGCAGCTTTCGCTACCGGGGTCTTTCGTGCGTTGGTGCGCGTTCAGCGACTGAGGCTTACTCTTCTTCGCCGCCTTCCGCGTCGTCGTCTTCGACCTCGACCGAGTGATCGGGGTTCATCTCTTCGGCGACGGCGGCTTCACCGGCCAGCGCGGCGCGCAGGGCGTCTTCGCTGATCGCTTCGTCCACCGGATCGACGATCGCCTCTTCGACGATCTCTTCACCGGCAGCTTCTGCTTCGGCAGCCGCGGCTGCGAGCTTGTCCTGCTCCTTCTTCCACTTGGCGCGCAGGGCGGCGTCGCGGCTGGAGGCGGCGATGCGCACGCGGTTCATGCCCGCGCCGGTACCGGCGGGGATGAGGCGTCCGACGATCACGTTCTCCTTGAGGCCGATCAGCGAATCGCGCTTGCCCTCGACCGCCGCCTGCGTGAGCACGCGGGTGGTCTCCTGGAACGAGGCGGCCGAGATGAAGCTGCGCGTCTGGAGCGAGGCCTTGGTGATGCCGAGCAGCACCGGGGTGCCCTGTGCAGGCGTCTGCTTCTTGTCGAGCTTGGCGTTGATCTCGCGCATTTCGGCGAAATCGACCTGCTCGCCCGGCAGCAGCGTGGTGTCGCCGCCGTCGGTGATCTCGACCTTCTGCAGCATCTGGCGAACGATCACCTCGATGTGCTTGTCGTTGATCTTCACGCCCTGCAAGCGGTAGACTTCCTGGATTTCCGACACGAGATATTCGGCCAGCGCTTCCACGCCGAGCACTTCGAGGATGTCGTGCGGATCGGGCGAGCCGGAGATCAGGTTGTCGCCCTTCTTGACCCAGTCGCCTTCCTGGACGTCGATCACCTTCGCCTTGGGGATCAGGTATTCCACCGGATCGCCCTCTTCCGGGATGATCGCGATCTTGCGCTTCGCCTTGTATTCGCGGACGAATTCGATCCGGCCCGAAATCTTGGCGATGATCGCATTGTCCTTCGGCTTGCGCGCTTCGAACAGCTCGGCAACACGCGGCAGACCGCCGGTGATGTCGCGCGTCTTGGCGGCTTCGCGCGAAGCACGGGCGAGCACGTCACCCGCTTCGACTTCCTGCCCGTCGTCAACCGAGAGCGAGGTGCCGGGAGCGAGCATGTAGCGCGCGGCCTCGGTCTCGTCGCCGGCTTCGTTGAGCAGCGTCAGGCGCGGACGGATATCGTCCTTCTTCTTGGCGCGACCGGTGGTGCGCACCTCGGTGACGACGCGCTGGGCGATGCCCGTCGCCTCGTCGACCTGTTCGGTCATCGAGGTGCCGTCGATCAGGTCCTGATACTTCACCACACCCTTGGTTTCGGTGATGATCGGCAGCGTGAACGGGTCCCACTCGGCCAGACGATCGCCCTCGGAAACCTTGCCACCTTCCTTGTGGAGCAGGTGGGTCCCGTAAGGCACCTTGTGGATCTCGCGCTCCTGACCGTCGGTGTCGATGACGATGATCTCGCCATTGCGCGCCAGCGAGAGCAGGCGGCCGTTCTTGTCGGTGATCGTCGGCATGTCGCGATAGGTGACGGTGCCTTCGCACGAGGTTTCGAGGTGGCTCGTTTCGTTGAGCTGCGCCGCGCCGCCGATGTGGAACGTGCGCATCGTCAGCTGCGTGCCGGGCTCACCGATCGACTGCGCGGCGATAACGCCGACAGCCTCGCCGATGTTGACCGGCGTACCGCGGGCGAGGTCACGCCCGTAGCACTTGGCGCAGACGCCCTGTTCGGCCTCGCAGACCAGCGGCGAGCGGATGCGCGCGGCGGTGATGCCGGCTTCCTCGATCAGCTTGATCGCGGGCTCGTCGAGCAGCGTGCCGTCGGGGACGATCGTGTTGCCTTCCTTGTCGGCGATGTCCTCGGCCAGCGTGCGGCCCAGGATACGCTCGCCGAGCGAGGCGATGGTCGAGCCGCCCTGAACGATCGCGCGCATTTCCAGCGCCCGCTCGGTCTTGCAGTCCTCGACCGCGATCACGCAGTCCTGCGACACGTCGACGAGGCGGCGGGTCAGGTAGCCCGAGTTCGCCGTCTTGAGCGCGGTGTCGGCAAGGCCCTTGCGGGCGCCGTGGGTCGAGTTGAAGTATTCAAGGACGGTCAGGCCTTCCTTGAAGTTCGAGATGATCGGGGTTTCGATGATCTCGCCCGACGGTTTGGCCATGAGGCCGCGCATACCCGCCAACTGCTTCATCTGCGCCGGCGAACCACGCGCACCGGAGTGGCTCATCATGTAGATCGAGTTGATCTGCGCCTCGCGGCCGTTCTCGTCCTTCGGCGTCGCCTTGATCTCGTCCATCATGGCGTTCGCGACCTGGTCGCCGCAGCGGCTCCAGGCGTCGATCACCTTGTTGTACTTTTCCTGCTGGGTGATGAGGCCGTCCTGGTACTGTTGCTCATAGTCGGCAACCAGCGCCTTGGTCTCCTCGATCATGCCTTCCTTCGAGTCCGGAATGATCATGTCGTCCATGCCGAACGAGATGCCGGCCTTGAACGCGTACTTGAAGCCCAGCGACATGATCGCGTCGGCAAACAGCACCGTGTCCTTCTGGCCGGTGTGGCGATAGACCTGGTCGATAACGTCGCCGATTTCCTTCTTGGTGAGAAGGCGGTTGACGATCGGGAAGGGCACCTTGTGGCTCTTCGGCATGCATTCGCCGATAAGCATGCGGCCCGGCGTCGTTTCGAAGCGCTGCATCACCTCGTTGCCGTCCTCGTCGGTCTGCGGGACGCGGCTGACGATTTTCGAGTGCAGCGTCACCGCGCCGACTTCGAGCGCCTGATGCACTTCGGCCATGTCGGCCAGCATCATGCCTTCGCCTGGCTCGCCTTCGCGGTCCATCGACAGGTAATAGAGGCCCAGCACCATGTCCTGCGAAGGCACGATGATCGGCTTGCCGTTGGCGGGCGAGAGGATGTTGTTGGTCGACATCATCAGGACGCGCGCTTCGAGCTGCGCTTCGAGCGACAGCGGAACGTGCACGGCCATCTGGTCGCCGTCGAAGTCGGCATTGAACGCGGCGCAGACCAGCGGGTGCAGCTGGATCGCCTTGCCCTCGATAAGCACGGGTTCGAACGCCTGGATTCCGAGGCGGTGAAGCGTCGGCGCGCGGTTGAGGAGGACCGGGTGTTCGCGGATGACTTCATCCAGAATGTCCCAGACTTCCTTGCGTTCCTTTTCGACCCACTTCTTCGCCTGCTTGAGCGTCATCGACAGGCCCTTGGCGTCGAGCCGCGCGTAGATGAACGGCTTGAACAGTTCGAGCGCCATCTTCTTGGGCAGGCCGCACTGGTGCAGCTTGAGTTCGGGACCGGTCACGATGACCGAACGGCCCGAATAGTCGACGCGCTTGCCGAGCAGGTTCTGGCGGAAGCGGCCCTGCTTGCCCTTGAGCATGTCGGAGAGCGACTTGAGCGGACGCTTGTTCGCGCCGGTGATGACGCGGCCACGGCGGCCGTTGTCGAACAGCGCATCGACCGCTTCCTGCAGCATGCGCTTTTCGTTGCGCACGATGATGTCAGGCGCGCGCAGCTCGATCAGGCGCTTGAGGCGGTTGTTGCGGTTGATGACGCGGCGATAGAGGTCGTTGAGGTCCGAGGTCGCGAAGCGGCCCCCGTCGAGCGGCACCAGCGGGCGCAGTTCGGGCGGGATCACGGGCACAACTTCGAGGATCATCCATTCGGGGCGGTTGCCCGAATCGATGAACGATTCGACGACCTTGAGGCGCTTGATGATCTTGGCGGGCTTGAGCTTCGACTTGGTCGTCGCCAGCTCTTCCATCAGGTCATCGCGCTCCTGCTCGAGGTCGAGGTCCATGAGCATGATCTTGACCGCTTCGGCGCCGATCCCGGCGGAGAAGCTGTCCTCGCCATATTCGTCCTGCGCGTCGAGCAGCTCGTCTTCGGTGAGCAGCTGGAACTTCTCAAGCGGGGTCAGGCCCGGCTCGATGACGACGTAGCTCTCGAAATAGAGGACGCGCTCAAGCTGCTTGAGCTGCATGTCGAGCAAGAGGCCGATGCGGCTGGGCAGCGACTTGAGGAACCAGATATGCGCGACCGGCGCGGCCAGCTCGATGTGGCCCATGCGCTCGCGGCGAACCTTGGTCACGGTGACCTCGACGCCGCACTTTTCGCAGACGACGCCCTTGTATTTCATGCGCTTGTACTTGCCGCAGAGGCACTCGTAGTCCTTCACCGGACCGAAGATGCGCGCGCAGAACAGGCCGTCACGCTCGGGCTTGAACGTGCGGTAGTTGATCGTTTCCGGCTTCTTGATTTCGCCGAAGGACCAGGAACGGATGCGCTCGGGGCTGGCGAGACCGATCTGGATCTCGTCGAAGGTTTCCGGCTTCGCCATCTGGTTGGTGAATTTGGTCAGTTCGTTCATTTTCTTTCACCTTTCAGCCCCTCCCCTTCAGGGGAGGGGTATGGGGTGGGGGATCTCATCGGGCGAGGCGCTGGCAAATCAGCCCCCACCCCCGGCCCCTCCCCTGAAGGGGAGGGGTGAGTGGGCACCTATTCCGCCGCGATCTGCATATCGTCGTCGCCGTCTTCGCCTTCCTCGCCGTCGTTATACGAGGAGAGTTCGACGTTGAGGCCCAGCGAGCGCATTTCCTTGACGAGCACGTTGAAGCTCTCCGGAATGCCCGCTTCGAAGGTGTCGTCGCCCTTGACGATCGCTTCGTAGACCTTGGTGCGGCCGACCACGTCATCCGACTTCACCGTCAGCATTTCCTGCAAGGTATAGGCCGCGCCGTATGCCTGCAGCGCCCAGACCTCCATCTCGCCGAAGCGCTGGCCGCCGAACTGCGCTTTACCGCCCAGCGGCTGCTGGGTGACGAGCGAGTAGGGGCCGATCGAACGCGCGTGGATCTTGTCGTCGACGAGGTGGTGCAGCTTGAGCATGTAGATGATGCCCACGGTAACCTTGCGGTGGAACTCGTCGCCGGTGCGCCCGTCGAACAGCCGCGACTGGCCCGACTTGTCGAGACCGGCAAGCTGCAGCATGTCGACCACGTCGCTCTCGTGCGCGCCGTCGAACACCGGAGTGCCCATCGGCACGCCCCGGGTCAGGTTGCCCGCGAGTTCGAGCAGCGAACCGGTGTCGCGTCCGTCGATATCGTCATGGTACTGCGGCCCGTAGATCTCCTTCAGCCGTTCGCGCACCGCTTCTGGCGGGGCGGCGGCTTCGGGGTTCGGGTTGGCGTGGTGCCACTCCTCGAGCTGCTCCCTGATCTGCTGGCCGAGGCCGCGCGCGGCCCAGCCGAGGTGCGTTTCGAAGATCTGCCCGACGTTCATGCGCGAAGGCACGCCCAGCGGGTTGAGCACGATATCGACCGGCGTGCCGTCTTCGAGGAACGGCATGTCCTCGATCGGCAGGATGCGCGAAATCACACCCTTGTTGCCGTGGCGACCAGCCATCTTGTCGCCCGGCTGCAGCTTGCGCTTCACCGCGACGAAGACCTTGACCATCTTGAGCACGCCCGGGGCGAGTTCGTCGCCGCGTTCGAGCTTTTCCTTGCGGTCCTCGAACTTGTCCTGGATCGTCTTGATGGTCTCGTCGTACTGTTCCTTCACCGCTTCAAGCTGCTGCTGCATCTTGTCGTCGGCGACGGCGAACTTCCACCACTCGTGCTTTTCGACCTCTTCCAGTTTGGCCTCGGTCAGGGTGGAGCCCTTCTTGACGCCCTTCGGACCGGCAGCAACGACCTGGCCGACCAGCATCTCGCGCAGGCGGTTGTAGGTTGCACGGTTGAGGATGCCTCGTTCGTCTTCGCGGTCCTTGGCGAGGCGTTCGATTTCCTCGTTCTGGATCGCACGCGTACGGTCGTCGATCTCGATGCCGTGGCGGTTGAAGACGCGCACGTCGACAATAGTACCGGCAACGCCCGGCGGCAGCTTGAGCGAGGTGTCGCGCACGTCGCTGGCCTTTTCGCCGAAGATCGCGCGCAGCAGCTTTTCTTCCGGCGTCATCGGCGATTCGCCCTTCGGCGTGATCTTGCCGACGAGAATGTCGCCCGGATGCACTTCCGCGCCGATATAGACGATGCCCGCTTCGTCGAGGTTGCGCAGCGCTTCCTCGCCGACATTGGGGATGTCGCGGGTGATGTCTTCGGGGCCGAGCTTGGTGTCGCGGGCCATGACCTCGAATTCCTCGATGTGGATCGAGGTGAAGACATCGTCCTTCACGATGCGTTCGGAGATGAGGATCGAGTCCTCGTAGTTATAGCCGTTCCAGGGCATGAAGGCGACGAGCGCGTTCTTGCCCAGCGCCAGTTCGCCGAGGTCGGTCGACGGGCCGTCGGCGATGATTTCGCCTTCGGAAACCATGTCGCCCACCTTCACCAGCGGACGCTGGTTGATGCAGGTGCTCTGGTTCGAGCGCTGGAACTTCTGCAGCGTGTAGATATCGACGCCCGACTTGCCGGCCTCGATATCGCCCGACGCGCGGATAACGATACGCGCCGCATCGACCTGGTCGACCACGCCTGCGCGCTGGGCTGCGATCGCCGCGCCCGAATCGCGCGCGACGGTCTCTTCCATGCCGGTGCCGACCCAGGGTGCCTCGGCCTTGACCAGCGGCACCGCCTGGCGCTGCATGTTCGAGCCCATGAGCGCGCGGTTGGCGTCATCGTTTTCGAGGAACGGGATCAGCGAGGCCGCGACCGAGACGAGCTGCTTGGGCGAAACGTCCATCAGCGTGACGTTCTCGCTCGGGCTGAGCACGAATTCACCGGCTTCGCGCGCCGAGACGAGGTCTTCGACGAACTTGCCGTCCGCGTCGGTATCGGCGGAAGCCTGCGCGACGGTGTGCTTCTGCTCTTCCATCGCCGAGAGGTAGACCACCTCGGTGCCGACCTTGTTGTTCTCGACCTTGCGGTACGGGGTTTCGATGAAGCCGTACTTGTTGACCCGCGCGAAGGTCGAGAGCGAGTTGATGAGGCCGATGTTCGGGCCTTCGGGCGTCTCGATCGGGCAGATGCGACCATAGTGCGTCGGGTGGACGTCGCGGACTTCGAAGCCCGCGCGTTCACGGGTGAGGCCGCCCGGGCCAAGCGCCGAAACGCGGCGCTTGTGGGTGACTTCCGACAGCGGGTTGGTCTGGTCCATGAACTGCGAAAGCTGCGAGGAGCCGAAGAACTCGCGCACCGCAGCCACGGCGGGCTTCGCGTTGATGAGGTCGTTCGGCATCACGGTCGAGACGTCGACCGAGCTCATGCGTTCCTTGACCGCGCGTTCCATGCGCAGCAGGCCGACGCGGTACTGGTTTTCGAGCAGTTCGCCGACCGAACGCACACGGCGGTTGCCGAGGTTGTCGATGTCGTCGATTTCGCCCTTGCCGTCCTTGAGGTCGACCAGTTCCTTGACCACCGCGAGGATGTCCTCGGTGCGCAGCGTCGTCACCGTGTCCTCGGCATCGAGGCCAAGGCGCATGTTGAGCTTGACGCGGCCGACGGCGGAAAGGTCGTAGCGGTCGGCATCGAAGAACAGGCCTTCGAACAGCGCTTCGGCGGTCTCCTTCGTCGGCGGTTCGCCGGGGCGCATGACCTTGTAGATCGACTCAAGGCCCATGTCGCGGTTCTCGGCCTTGTCGGCGGCGAGGGTGTTGCGGATCCAGGGGCCGGTGTTGACGTCGTCGATGTCGAGCAGCACGAGCTGATCGACGCCTGCGTTGTCGAGCACTTCGAGGTTCTCGGGCGAAACTTCCTCGCCCGCCTCGATATAGATGCGGCCGGTCTTTTCATCGATCAGGTCGTGCGCGGAGAAGCGGCCGAAGATTTCCTCGGTCGGGATCAGCAGTTCGGACAGGCCGTCCTTTTCCGCCTTGTTGGCGGCGCGCGGGCTGATCTTCTGGCCCGCCGGGAAGATCACTTCGCCCGACTTGGCATCGATGATGTCGTAGGTCGGCTTCACACCGCGCCACTGCTCCGCCTTGAACGGACGCAGCCAGCCGCCGTCTTCGCCGCCCTTTCCGCCGCGCTTCCAGGTGTTGGTCTCGTAGAAGTGATCGAGGATCGCTTCCTGGTCGAGGCCCAGCGCGAAAAGCAGCGCGGTGACCGGCAGCTTGCGCTTGCGGTCGATACGGACGTTGACGATGTCCTTGGCGTCGAATTCGAAATCGAGCCACGAGCCGCGATAGGGAATGACGCGCGCGGCAAACAGGAACTTGCCCGACGAGTGCGTCTTGCCACGGTCATGATCGAACAGCACGCCCGGCGAGCGGTGCATCTGCGAGACGATCACGCGCTCGGTGCCGTTGATAATGAAGGTGCCGTTCTTGGTCATGAGCGGCATGTCGCCCATGTAAACGTCCTGCTCCTTGATATCGAGGACCGAGCGGGTTTCGGTCTCGGTATCGACCTCGAAGACGATCAGGCGCAGCGTGACCTTCATCGGCGCCGCGTAGGTGATGCCGCGCTGGCGGCATTCGGTGGTGTCGTACTTCGGGTCTTCGAGTTCGTAATGCACGAAGTCGAGCTCGCTGGTGCCCGCGAAGTCGCGGATCGGGAAGACCGAACGCAGCGTCTTTTCAAGGCCGGAGACATAGCCGGTTTCCGGATCGGAGCGCAGGAACTGTTCGTAGCTCTCGCGCTGCACCTCGATCAGGTTGGGCATGTCGACGACTTCGTGGATGTCGCCGAAAATCTTGCGGATGCGCTTCTTGGCCGAGGGCTGGGTCCCGGTCTTCGTCTTCGCTGCCATAGGAAGGTCTTGCCTCTTGGTTTTGTCATGCCGGGCTCTCGTCCCGGCTGGAAAGTCGCCGCACGCGGGGCGAATCATCAAAAGCAAAAAGGCCGCATGGCCCGCACGACATTCCCTTCGGAAGCCGATTGGCCCGCAGCCTTCGCGTCAGATGAATACCCGCTGCTTCCTTCCCGGGCCGGTCCCCGCGCTTGGACCTGCCTTGCTCGAAGCCGTGCGAGCGCTGTTGGATATAGGCGGAGAGACGCGGCGGGTCAATGGGGCGAGCGCTGCCGGGCCTTTAGGGTAAAGGTCACCTTTGTTGCCTAAAGCCCGGTAACAGACAAAGGCGGGCAAAAAGGGAATGTCATGGCGGTATCACCGATGCGCCAGGAGGCCATGAAAGACGCGATCGTCGACGGCGACGAGAAGAAGGTGCGCCTGCTGATGAAAGCGGGTGTCTCTCTGGCAAGCGATAGCCCGGGGCTCTACCCGTTCGTCTATTCCGCCGTCGTCAATCGCCACTTCGATCTGGTGAAGCTTTGTCAGGCCGAAGGCGCGGACATGCAGTTCCCCGGCCTGCTCAGCGCCGCCATCGAACCGCGGGGCAATCCGGGGCCTTCGGTGGAAATCGCCAACCACATCCTCGATACGACCGACCTGCCGCAGGAGGAACTCGACAGCGGCCTGATCTCCGCCAGCGCGAATGGCGCGCACCAGCTGGCGCAGCGGCTGATCGATCTGGGAGCCGACGTGAATCATGTCTTCGACAGGACTTTCTTTTTCCCGCTCGAGAGCGCGGTCCGGGTGGGCGACATCGAGATGGTTCGCCTGCTGCTTGCCAACGGCGCCGATCCTCGCCGCCACGACATACGCGAACACGACGACCTTGGACGCACGGTCAAGGTCTGCACATTGATCGAGCTGGCCGAGAAGGGCAGCCATCGCGAGATCGTCGAGCTGTTGAAGGCGGCCTGAGGCCCACCAAGGAAACTAACCGGCAAGTCTCGCTCCCCTCCTGCTTGCGGGAGGGGTTGGGGGTGGGCATGATTGGCGCATGCTTGCGAAGATCGACACCGCCCCCGGCGAGCGCACCGGGCTTGCCATGCCCGCGCATCCCGAGGCGTTCGCGGCGGCGGGGGTGGCTTTTCTGACACAGGCGTTTCGCGCGTTCGGCTCGCTGGGTGCGGACAATGCCGTCGCGCGGATCGTCCGGCTGGAGGAATGCCCCGGCGGGAGCACCGGGCAGAAGCTTTACCTCACGGTCGAATACGCGCGGCCCGATCCCGCGCTGCACAGCGAGCTTTTCGTCAAGTTCAGCCGCGATTTCACCAACGAACGGCGTGACGATCCGGGGCGTTACGAGATGCAGCCCGAGGTCCCGTTCCAGTGGCTCGCGCGCGATGCGGACTTTCCGATTGCCGTGCCCCGTCCCTATTTCGCCGACTATCACGATGCCTCGGGCACCGGGCTGGTGATTACCGAGGCGATTGCCTACGGGCGCGGCGGGATCGAGCCGCACCGGCGCAAATGCCTCGACCACCAGACGCTCGACGATCCGCTCGCTCATTATAAAGCCGTGACGACGACGCTCGCGCGGCTCTGCGCGAGTCACAAGGCGGGCGCGCTCACTGCCGATGTCGACCGGCTGTTCCCGTTCGATCCGGTGCGCGGCTCTGCCGATCCGATCCGTTACGACGAGGCGGGGCTGCGTGCCGAGCTTGCGCAGTGCTTCGATTTCATGCGCACCGCGCCGCAGCTGTTCCCCGCTGAGCTATGCTCCGAGGCGTGGATGGCGAAGATGGCGGCCGATGCCTTCCTGATCCGCGATCACGAGGCGGCGATCCAGCGCAGCCTCACCGGCAATCCTGACATGATCGCGCTGGCGCACTGGAACGCGCATATCGACAACTGCTTCTTCCGCCGCGATGCCGACGGCGGGCTCGAATGCGGCTTTATAGACTGGGGTCGGGTGGGGCAGATCACCTTCGGCTCGGTGCTCTGGGGCGGGCTTTCCGCCGCGCATCCCGATATCTGGGAGCATCACATAGGCGAGCTGCTCAACCTGTTCGCGCGCGAATATGCCGCGCACGGCGGGCCGGAGATCGGTGCCGACGCGCTGGAAGAGCACCTCACCCTGCACATGGCGGCGATGGGCGTGGCGCGCGTCCTCGCCTTTCCCGAGATCATCCGACACTACCTGCCCGAATGTATCGAAGCATCGGGGCCGCGCGATGCGATGTTCGAGCCGGTCGATCCGGCGCGCAACTGCCTGACGGTCTATATCAATTTCCTGCGCTTTTGGCAGGCGCGCGATTTCGGCGCGGCGGTGGACCGGCTCCTCGCCTCCTGACCTGCGTTTACTGCGTCAGCGTGATCGCCAGCATGAAGCAGCCGACGACGCTCATCGCGGCGGCGGAAACGCCGAGTCGGACAGCGGCCTGCGATTCGATTTTCCCGAACATCTCAATTCCTCCCTTGGTGCGACCCGGATTCCGGGGGTGGAACATGGTTAACGGCATCCGACCTGCTGACGGTGTAAATCATTGTAATCCGCTGATTTCCTATACGCTCCCGAGGCGAAACCTCGCAAAACGATAAGGAACATATCGTTTTTCAATATTATTGTTTGACAATAAGAGCGACTCGCCTTATTGAATATCGATATCGAACATATCGGAGAACGAAAAATGACACCTGCACTTTCCTATCGCGTCGCCACCGCCATGATGACCGCCTTCGTGGTTTTCTCGCTCTGGACGCCCACGCTCACCATCCCCGCCGACGCTGCCATTGCTGCTGGCCCGGCGCCCATTGCCACCGCGCAAGCCTGAACCCCTGACAGAAAGGAATACCCCATGTCCGCAACCGCCAACCGCCCGCTCGCCATCGTCTTCGCCGCAATCGTTTCGATCGCCGCCTGGAGCATGACCGTCACCGTCCCGGCAAATGCTGCGCTGCCCGGCCACGTCGCCATCGCGCTGGCCTGATCCACGCCTGAAGGGAGAGACCCGATGTCACTCGCACCCAAAGACCCGTTGCTGGCCGTCGCCAAGGGCGTGCTCTGGTTCCTGATGGGCGTGATGGCTGTCGCCACCGTTGCATGTCTTCTTGGCATCCCGCTGGCGCATATCTTTCAGGGCCAGATCGCCGCTGAAATCGCCAGCAAGGGCACCGAATTCGACGTCACGCCGGCGCTCTGGCCGCTTTCCGGCCTGCTGTTGCTCGCCGCCGGACTGATGGCGATGCTGTTCCGCCTGTTCCAGCTCCTCAAGCGCATCATCGACACCGTTGGCGAGGGCGACCCCTTCGTCCCGGTCAACGCCACCCGGCTGACGCATATGGCCTGGCTGACCGTCGGCACCCAGCTCATCACCATCCCGATGGCGGGCGTCGTCATCTGGCTGCTCAGGATCACCGAACCGATCCGCGACAAGGGCGAAACCGTTGTCATGGACGGCGGGATCGACATGAACGGCCTGCTCATGGCGCTGGTCCTCTTCATCCTCGCCCGCGTGTTCCGCGAAGGCGCCCGCATGCGTGCCGACCTCGAAGGGACCGTGTGATGGGCGAAGAAACAGAAGGAGCCGCGATCATGGTGAAACTCGACGACCTGCTGCACGCGCGCCGCATGACATTGACCGAACTGGCCGAACGCATCGGCATCACGCTTGCCAACCTGTCGATCCTCAAGACCGGCAAGGCCAAGGCGATCCGCTTCTCCACCCTCGAAGCGATCTGCCGCGAGCTTGACTGCCAGCCGGGCGACCTGCTCGCTTACGGGAGCGAAGAAGAGGGCGTGTAACCGCCGGTCACTTGCCATTCATCGCATCTCTGCCACTATACATACGAACAGCGCCGCCCTGGTCCCTGACCTTGGCGGCGCAGTCGTTTAGGGAACCGGTCATGTTGGGGATATCCGTGAAGACCATCGCGCGCCTTGTCGCGACTTGCACGCTGGCGCTCGCTGCGCCGCAGATCGCTCTGGCACAGGAAGAGCCGCCCTCGCTTGACCTGCCCACCGGGGTGAACCGCGATGCGCAGCTGCCCGCGCCCGATGCGCCGCCCGCCACGGCTTCGGCTCCGCGCACCGATCCCGCGCTGGGCATTCCCGATATCGACTATTCGATCGACGGATCGCGTTCCGGACAGCGCGCCGCGTCGCCACAACGCCAGCCACAGCCGCAGCGCCCGCAGCAGCCGACCGAGGAGCAGTTGCGCGAGTTCGCCGAGCGCCAGGCCGCCGCCCGTGCCGCGGCCGAGCAGGCAGCCATGCAACGCGCGCAGCAAGAGGCCGCGCAGGCGATCCCGCCCGCGATCAGGGAACAGCGCGATCTCGCCGAATTCGTCTATGGCCCGCCGCCCGAGGGCAGCACGGCGGGCGAGGAGACGGAGGAAGCGGCTGCGGAAGAGGCAGAGACACCAGCAGCCGTTCCTGTCGACCCCGCGCCCGATGCGGCCGATGAAACTGTCGATGCCGAACCGGGCGTGCCGACGGCGGCGATCCTTGCCGGGATCCTCGCGCTGTTTGCCGCGATCTGGTTCGGGATCGCCAAGCGCCGCCGCAAGGATGCGGTCGCCGACGAGGCCGGGGACGCGCAGGAGCCGACCTCGGAGCCAGTCGAGGCCGAAGTGCTGCCAGACCCCGCGCCGCCTGCGCCTGAAACGTCAAACCCACCCGATCCCGAAGGCTCGCGCCCGATCAAACCGGCCTTCTCGGTGCCGGAGAGCCGCATCGACAATCCCCCGGCGCCCGAATCCGCTGCTCCCCCACCACCGCGCAGCGAGGTCGCAAAGGGCAAGATCGTCCGCTACGACGCGCTTGGCCTGCCGCTGCGCGATTGAGCAGCGCAGGCGCCATTCGCGCTTGACAAACCCGCGCCTTTCCACGAAAGGGCCGGCCCGATTGCTTCGGCAATCAGCCGTCCGAGACAGTTGCTGTCCCCGATTCTGCGGGGGCTTAATTTGCAGCCTAGACGGGGAAAAGAGTTTCTTTCGGCCATCGCGCAGAACCTGCGCGTTGTCCCATTCGCGTTTCGGCGCACCTCCTTCCCCATCGGCGGATCGACCCGCACCGCTTCGGCGGCGTGGATCAATGTAGCCGGTCGCGGCGCCTGTGCGGCGCGGCCATATGAAGGAGTAAGGCATGGATCGTTCGCAAAAAGCCGACGCGGTTGCCCAGCTCAACGCAACCTTCAACGAGGTCGCCGTGGTGGTCGTCACCCGCAACCTCGGCCTGACCGTGGCCCAGTCCACCGAACTCAGGACGAAGATGCGTGAAGCCGGTGCTTCCTACAAGGTTGCGAAGAACCGTCTTGCCAAGCGTGCCATCGTCGACACCGATTATGCCGGTCTCGACGAGATGCTCACCGGCCCCACGGCCCTTGCTGCGTCGCCCGATCCGGTCGCCGCTGCAAAGGTAGCTGTCGAATTCGCCAAGGCGAATGACAAGCTTGAAATCGTTGGCGGCTCGATGGGCACGCAGGTTCTCGACGAAGCCGGGGTCAGGGCACTTGCCTCGATGCCCTCGCTCGACGAACTGCGCGGCAAGCTTGTCGGCCTCGTCCAGGCACCGGCGACGAAGATCGCCCAGCTTTCGACTGCCCCGGCAGCCAAGCTGGCGCGCGTTTTCGGCGCATATGCCGCGAAGGACGCAGCGTAAGACTGTCGCACTTATGAACATCCGGCGCGGCCCTGCCTTGACTGAACCGCAGGCCCGCCGACCATAGATTTGGAGTACAATACAATGGCCGATATCCAGAAGATCGTAGAAGAACTGTCGCAGCTCACCGTTCTCGAAGCTGCCGAACTCGCCACCGCGCTTGAAGAAGCATGGGGCGTTTCCGCCGCTGCCGCCGTTGCGGTTGCCGGCCCGGCCGCCGGTGGCGGTGACGGCGGTGCCGCTGCCGAGGAAAAGGACGAATTCGACGTCATCCTGACCGGCGACGGTGGCAAGAAGATCCAGGTCATCAAGGAAGTCCGCGCCATCACCGGCCTGGGCCTCGCCGATGCCAAGGCCCTCGTCGAAGGCGCGCCCAAGCCGCTCAAGGAAGGCGCCAACAAGGCGGAAGCCGAAGAGATCAAGGCGAAGATCGAAGAAGCCGGCGGCACCGTCGAGCTCAAGTGATCTTTGCGGGCTTCGGCCCGCGATCACCGATCCTTCAAGATCAAACGGAAAGGGCGGTCCCGACGGGGCCGCCCTTTTTGTGTGTGGGGTGGGCGGCGCGCCGAACCGCAAGCCCACCCGTCGCCCCGTGCTTGACACGGGGCTCGGCTTTTTTATGCCTGACGCTTGCCATAAGGTGCGAATGGACAAGGGCGTCTGGGTTTACAGATGGCGCACCAGATCGCGGCGGGCCGCAACCAGAACAATATTAGCCAAGCCCCGTGTCAAGCACGGGGCGACGACAGGTTTTGGGGTGAAGGGTGCCACGGTGAAGATTTGCGCGATGACGGGATTGGCTGGGAAAGGGACATTCTGCGCTTAACGATGCAATTCGAGATAGTGACATTGGCCTTGCGACCCCGCTTCATTTCGATCAAGGCATGAGCGCCCACAATGGGCGCACGGAGATTTTTTGAACACGACCCGATCTAACGGCTGAACCGAGAAGGTTCGGCTTGCTGGAGAGAACGATGGCAAAGCTCGGCTTTGCCAGTCGGCTCCATGTGTCCAAATTCATCCGAAAGTTACATCATGAAAAGCAAATACATCCGGCCGCTTGAGCGGCGTGACCTTGACCGCGTTGCCAATCTTGTCGACGAGAACGCAATGTTTCCCTCCGAAATGCTGCCTGACATGTCGGCGGCCTTTTTCGAGGGTGACGATACCCAACAATGGCTTGTCTTCGACGATGGGCAAGTCGATGCAGCCTGTTACTTCGTTCCTGAAGAGATGGCCGATGCCGTATGGAACTTGCTTATGATAGCCGTCGATCCGAAGCGTCACGGTGCGGGGCTCGGCAGCCAGCTTATGGAGGCCGTAGATAGGCAACTGGCTAGAGAGGGCGTCCGCATGCTGCTCGTCGATACGTCGGGAAAGGACGAATTCGAACGAACGCGCGCCTTCTACGACATGCTTGGATATGAGCGGGAAGCGCGGATACGCGACTATTGGTCCCACGGAGACGACAAGGTGACGTTCCGTAAATTAATGACCTGAACACGGCACGAGGGGGCCGCTCCGGTGGCCCCCTTAATCCCGCGCCTTCACCACAGACGTCGCGCTAAACCATAGCGTCCTTGGCTTGCGGTGCGCGAGTAGCCATTTGCCGCCCACCTTGCGCAGGCGGTCGACATAGAAGCCCGAATGGTCCGGGCCTGCCGAACTCATCACGATCCAGTAGGTGCGCGCTTCGGCTTCGCCATCACCGGTGAACTCGACCGCCGAGGTCGTCAGGTTGTGCGCGATGAAGCTGGGCGCAGCGCCCGAGGGTGGCGGGTTGTTGATGATCGTCGTGCCGCCCATGAACGCGCGGATGGCTTCGCGGCCCTCGTGCGCGCCGTTTTCCAGTTCGAGCACGCCGTCCTCGGTAAAGCAGGCGGCATAATCGTCCGCGCGGCGGCGGTCGCCTGCCTGTGTGGCGGTGGCGAGCAGGTTCTGGATCGCCAGCCGGTCTTTCGCTTCTTCGTCGGTCATGGCTCCTCCTTTCAGGAGAAGCCCTTGATTTCAAGGTTCACTGGCGTGAACCCATGCACCTCCCGCCCCGCCTCCCCACCCGGCCACCAAGGGTACACCCACGATATGGTGGCCGGGTGGGGAGGCGGGGTGGGAGGTATGAGTGTTCTAAATGACCGACCCTACTTCAGCCCTTCGAGGTAATCGATCACTTCCTTGCGCTTGCCGGCGTCGGGGGTCATCTGCACCATCTTGGTGCCCGGAACCATCTTCATCGGTCCGGCGAGCCAGGTGTCGAGCGAGGCGCGGTCCCAGGTGATGCCTGCTGCGGCGAGTGCGGGGCTGTAGTTATAGCCCTCGATCGTCCCGGCCTTGCGTCCGTAAATTCCCGCAAGGCTCGGGCCGACGCCGTGTTTGCCCGGCTCGACCGCGTGGCAGGTCTTGCAGATCGCGAAGGCTGCGGGCGGCTTGGCGGCGGCGGCAACCTGAGCTGCGGCAGGCGCATCGGCTGCGGCTTCGCTGTCGGGCGTTGTCGGTTCGGGCGTTTCCGCGTTTGTCGGGGTGCTGTCGCTGCCGGCGGTCTCGTCGGCAGGCGCATCTGCAGCCGCAGGTTCGGTCGCCGCAGGCGCTTCATCGCCGCCGCCCGGTTCCTGCGAACAGGCCGCGAGCATCGCGATGGGGGCAAGGGCAGCGATCAGGGTAGTGGTCTTGTTCAACGCCGTTCTCCGCAAAGAAAGTCGCGATCCCTTTAACCCCGCCGGGCAATCACGCAAGTCTTACCGGCCAAGCCTGTAGTTGAGGCGCAGCCCGATCATGTCGAGTCCCGGGTTCTGGCCCGAGTTCAACAGTTGCGCATGGCTCACATGCATCCAGTGCGCTTCGGCGGAGAGGCGCTCGTTGATGCGATAGCCGAGGCCGATCTCCGGCTCGAACAGGACGCGGCTGCCAAGGTCGGTCTCGCGGCCCGTAACCGGATTGAACCGGCGCGAGGGGCCGTCATGGATGGCAAGGCCGATGCCGGGGCGCAGGTAAACCGGCCCCTTGCCGATGGTCCAGCTCAGGCCAACCGCGGCAAACGAGGTGTCGCCGGTGGTGTTGACCGAGGCGACGAGATAAGGCTCGGGCTTGCCGATCGCGCCCAGCGCCTCGACCGGGGCAAAGCGATAGCCCGCCGCGATATCCGCGCCGCCTTCGCCCGTCTTGAGCGTGAATGGCGTATCGACTCCGTGATCGTAAACCCCGGCAAAGACTTCCTGCGCGGCGGCGGGGGTGGCGAGCATGGCAAAGGCGAGACTAGCGGCGGCAAGCGGCGTGCGGACGGTCATGGGGCTATTCCTCGGCGAAAAGGCAACGATGCCGCTGCCTATGGCGTGCCGAGCCTTGCCGCAGGCTGAAGGAACTCCTTTTGTGCGAGGGCAATAGCGCCTATCCGCCGCAAACCATGTCTGCCGCTGCCACCTCCACGCCCCTGCGCCGCGAAGTTGCGGCGACGCTGCGGCTGGCGGTGCCGCTGGCGGCGGCGAACCTGCTGCAGATGGCGGTTTACTCGATCGACGTGATCTTCGTCGCGCGATTGGGGCAGGAGGCGCTGGCGGCATCGAGCCTTGCGGTTTCGCTCTTCATCATCGTCGTCTGGGGCTTCACCGGGCTGACCGGCGCGGTTGCCCCGCTGATTGCGGCTGAGCTTGGGCGGCGGCGCAATCCGGTGCGCGAGGCGCGACGCTCGATGCGCATGGCGCTCTGGCTGGTGCTGCTGACCGGATCGCTGGCCTTCGTGCTGCTGAGCTTTGGCGAGCAGGTGATGCTGCTGGCGGGGCAGGATCCGGTGCTGTCCGAGCGCGCGGGGGCTTACCTTGACATCATCCGCTGGGCGACGATCCCGATGCTCACGTCGAACGTGCTGCGCATCTTCGTCTCCGCGCTCGACCGGCCAATCTTTGCCACCGCGATCACGGCAGTGGCGATCCTCGTCAACGCGACCGCCAACTACGCGCTGGTCTTCGGCAACCTCGGTGCGCCCGCGCTGGGGCTGGAAGGCGCGGCAATTGCCTCGGTCATCACCGGGGTGCTCACCGCACTGGCCTACATCGCCGCGATCCGTTTCGACCGGCGAATGCGGCGCTATCATATCTTCGGGCGCTTCTGGCGCACCGAATGGCCGCGCATGATGGAGATCGTACGCATCGGCATCCCCATCGGGCTGACCGTGATCGCCGAAGCTGGATTGTTCAGCGCCGCCGCGTTCCTGATGGGCCGGGTCGGCGCTGCGGAACTGGCCGCGCATACGCTCGCCCTGCAGGTCTGCGCGGTCTTCTTCCAGGTGCCGTTCGGCGTCGGTCAGGCGGCAACGATCCGCGTTGGCTATCACTATGGCGCGGGCAATCCCGAGGGCATTGGCCATGCGGGCTGGGCGGCGATTGCCATCGGCTGCGGCTTCATGGTGCTCTCCGCCGCCGTGATGCTCTTCGCGCCGCAGCTGATCCTTTCGGCCTATGTCGATGTCGCCGCGCGCGAGAATGCCGCGCTGGTCGCCTTCGCCGTCTCCTATCTCGGCATCGGCGCGGCGTTCCAGCTGTTCGACGGGACGCAGACCGTTGCCGCAGGTGTGTTGCGCGGTTTGCAGGACACGCGCGTGCCGATGTGGATCGCGATTGGCGGCTACTGGCTGGTCGGCTTCACCATCGCCGTCTGGCTCGGCCTCGCCACGCCCCTGCGCGGGATCGGCATCTGGCTCGGACTGGCTGCCGGGCTGGTCACGGTCGCGGCGCTCTTGCTCCGGCGCTGGCGGAGGCGGGAGAGATTGGGTTTGAATCCCGTCCCGGCCTGAAACTCTAAAAATTTTTCGCACCCTCCCCGTTGACTCCCCAATCCCGCATACACATATGCGCCCGCGTTGGCACTCTCGCTATATGAGTGCCAGAACGTACAACCCGTTTGGAGGAGGGAGTATCCCCATGAGTTTTCGTCCGCTGCACGACCGTGTTCTCGTGCGCCGCGTCGAGGCCGAAGAAAAGACGGCCGGCGGCATCATCATCCCCGACAGCGCCAAGGAAAAGCCCGCAGAGGGTGAAATCGTGGCAGTCGGCAACGGCGCCAAGGCCGACGACGGCACCGTCACCCCGCTCGACGTCAAGGCTGGCGACCGCGTGCTGTTCGGCAAGTGGTCGGGCACCGAAGTCACCGTCGAAGGTGAAGAGCTGCTGATCATGAAGGAAAGCGACATCCTCGGCGTAATCGGCTGAGCACAGGCGCTTTTTCATTCACACCGGAAATTCGTAAAGGAAACAGACAATGGCTGCCAAGGACGTGAAATTTTCGCGCGACGCGCGCGAAGGCATCCTCAAGGGCGTCGACACGCTCGCCAACGCGGTGAAGGTCACGCTCGGCCCCAAGGGCCGCAACGTCGTGATCGACAAGAGCTTCGGCGCACCGCGCATCACCAAGGACGGCGTCACCGTCGCCAAGGAAATCGAGCTCAAGGACAAGTTCGAGAACATGGGCGCGCAGATGCTGCGCGAAGTGGCCTCGAAGACCAACGACCTCGCCGGTGACGGCACCACCACCGCCACCGTGCTCGCGCAGGCGATCGTGCGCGAAGGCATGAAGTCGGTTGCTGCCGGCATGAACCCGATGGACCTCAAGCGCGGCATCGACCTCGCTGTCGGCAAGGTCGTCGAAAACCTCCAGGGCCGTTCGAAGGACGTCTCCGGCTCCTCCGAAATCGCGCAGGTCGGCATCATCTCGGCCAACGGCGACAAGGAAGTCGGCGAGAAGATCGCCGAAGCCATGGAAAAGGTCGGCAAGGAAGGCGTGATCACCGTCGAGGAAGCCAAGGGCCTCGAGTTCGAACTCGATGTCGTCGAAGGCATGCAGTTCGACCGTGGCTACCTCTCGCCCTACTTCGTCACCAACACCGACAAGATGACGGTAGAGCTGGAAAACCCCTACATCCTGATCCACGAAAAGAAGCTGACGAACCTGCAGCCGATGCTGCCGATTCTCGAAGCCGTGGTGCAGGCCGGGCGTCCGCTGCTCATCATCGCCGAAGATATCGAAGGCGAAGCGCTGGCCACCCTCGTGGTCAACAAGCTGCGCGGCGGCCTCAAGGTTGCTGCGGTCAAGGCACCGGGCTTCGGCGATCGCCGCAAGGCCATGCTGGGCGACATCGCCACGCTGACCGCTGGCGAGATGGTTTCCGAAGACCTCGGCATCAAGCTCGAAACGGTTACGCTGACGATGCTCGGCGAAGCCAAGAAGGTCACCATCGACAAGGACAACACCACCATCGTCGACGGTGCCGGTTCGGCTGACGAGATCAAGGCCCGCGTCGAGCAGATCCGCTCGCAGATCGAGACGACCACGTCCGACTACGACAAGGAAAAGCTCCAGGAACGCCTGGCCAAGCTTGCCGGCGGCGTTGCCGTGATCAAGGTCGGCGGTGCCACCGAAGTCGAGGTGAAGGAACGCAAGGACCGCGTCGACGACGCGCTTCACGCCACCCGCGCCGCGGTCGAGGAAGGTATCGTTCCGGGCGGCGGCACCGCGCTGCTCTACGCCACCAAGGCGCTCGACGGCCTCGCCGGTGAAAACGACGACCAGACGCGCGGCGTCGACATCGTCCGCCGTGCGCTGCAGGCTCCGGTCCGCCAGATCTCCGAGAACGCGGGCCACGACGGCGCCGTTGTCGCGGGCAAGCTGATGGATGGCAATGACGAGACGCTGGGCTTCAACGCCGCGACCGACACTTACGAGAACCTCGTCAGTGCAGGCGTGATCGATCCGACCAAGGTCGTGCGCACGGCGCTGCAGGACGCAGCCTCGGTCTCCGGCCTGCTGATCACGACCGAAGCGGCCATCGCGGAAAAGCCGGACGACAAGCCGGCAATGCCGATGCCCGACATGGGCGGCATGGGCGGCATGGGCGGAATGGGCGGCTTCTAAGGCCGGTCATCGACCAAACCGACGAATTGGGGCCGGGAGGAGCGATCCTTCCGGCCCTTTTTCGTGCTCGAAAGGACAGGCGGCGGCGCCTGTCCCCGGCGTGGGAAAAGCCCGTGAACCCCTGTTATCACCGCCTTTTCAGGCGTTTTGACAGGAATTGTCGCAAACCAGACTCGTTTCGTCGCCGCCCGGTTCCCCCGGCGGCACAGGTCGGTTAAGCAAGCGACAAGCAACAGCAGGGTATTATCGCCGGATCATGGCACAGATGATGAAGCGATTCGTAAAGGCCGCATGCGGGGTCGTGGCGGCGGCAACAGCACTCTTGTTCACCGCTGCACCGGCCCATGCCGAGGCGGGCGTCGATTTCGAGCGTGCGTTTGACAACGCGCTCGGGACCGAGGCGCGCGCGCCGCGCTCTTATGACGATCCCTTCGAATGGCGCATCGCCACGCTGGCCGAGGCGTCGCAGGGCCGCATCGGCGTTGCCGCAATCGACCTGTCGAGCGGGCACCAGATCGACGTGCTGGGCAGCCAGCGCTTCCCGATGGCGAGCACCAGCAAGATCGCGATTGCCGCGACCTTCCTCGAAGGTGTCGATCAGGGCCGCTGGAGCCTGACGAGCGAGTTTCCGCTGCTGATCCCGGTCAAGTCGGCCAAGCATTCCTCCGCCGTCGCGCCGGTCCGCCGGGGCAATTACATGCCCGCGCACGAGCTGATCGAGATCATGATTACCCGGTCGAGCAATTCGGCGACCGATGCGCTGCTCGCCGTCGTCGGTGGTCCGCGCGCGGTGAACGACTGGGCGCGCCGGGCAGGGATCGATGACTTCCAGATCACCCGCGACATCGCGACGCTGGTGCGCGACGACGGCGCGGTCGATCCCGCCGCCGTGATCGACCCGCGCGATAGCGCAACGCCGCTGGCGATGACCCAGCTGCTCACCGGGATATACCAGGGCCGGTGGCTGAGCCCGCGCAGCCGTTCGGTGATCCTCGGCGCGATGGAGCGCTGCCGCACCGGCAAGCGCCGCATTCCCGCGCAGATGCCGCCCGAAGCGCGCGTCGCGCACAAGACCGGCTCGCTCTACAACACCTCCAGCGATATCGGCATCATCCATACGCCCGACGGGCGCGCGATGGCGGTGGCGATCTATGTCACCGGGCAGGGCAGCCGCCTCAACCGCGAGGCGCGCATCGCCTCGATCGCGCGGGCCATCTACGATGGCTATGCCAGCCAGCCGATGAACTTCCGCCGCCAGGCACGGCGCTAGACTCACCTTCAAGCCGATAATGGCGCGGCAGGACTTCGGCTCCTGGCGCGTCGGTTGCCCGACGCGCCCTTTCCAGTTTCAAAAAAGCGTAAGCGGTTCGCTTATTCGCCTTCCATCGCAGCCTTGGCGTCGGCAGCAGCTGCTTCGGCAGCACCGGCAGCGGCATCGGCAGCGTCGCTTGCAGCAGCAGCAGCGCCGTCGGCGGCTTCACCAGCAGCAGCGGTAGCGGCATCGCCAGCAGCAGCGGCGGCTTCACCGGCAGCGTCAGCAGCACCTTCGGCAGCGTCGGCAGCGCCCTCGGCGGCTTCCATCGCGTCGCCAGCGGCTTCGTCAGCCATTGCACCGGCTTCTGCGGTTGCGTCGTCGGCAGCCTGCTCCGAGCAAGCCGAAAGGGCGAGTGCGCCAATCGTGGCGGCAGCAGCGAAAACAATCTTACGCATGTTTTGTTATCCTTGAACAGCGAATGGACCTCGCATGGTTTATGGCCATGCAAAAAGCCTACCCGTGAAGATAGGCTTCGAGCGCTAAATACGCGCCTTGTCGCAGCTACGCAAGCGTTTGTCGCAGAACCGGCCCTGCCGATGGCTGGTTTTACAATTTCGCAGGAGCTTGAAAGACCCCTCGGTGCAGCACCGCGAATCGCGATTCGGGCTGTCGAATCAGCGACCTGCGCCCGGCGCGCCGTGCGGGCAAAAGAAAAGGGGCGCGACCATCAGGCCGCGCCCCCTTTTTTCACGCGAAGAGCGTTGCCTTAGTCGGCAGCGGCTTCTTCTGCCGTCTCGCCCTGAACGGCGGCTTCTGCACCGGCAGCGGCGTCAGCAGCGGCATCGCCAGCAGCTTCGGCAGCATCGCCAGCGGCTTCGGCAGTGGCGTCAGCGGCTTCGGCAGTGGCGTCAGCGGCGCCTTCAGCGGCGGCTTCAACGTCGGCAGCAGCCGAATCAGCAGCTTCGCCAGCAGCTTCCTGGGTGCCTTCCGAGCAAGCCGAAAGGGCGAGAGCCGAACCGGCAACGGCGGCAGCAAGAATGAACTTACGCATGTATGTGTTCCTTGAACAGCGAGTGGACCAAGCATGGCTTGAACCATGCAAAAGGCCTACCGCAACGATAGGCCTGTTTTCGCAATACGCGTCTCGCCGTGCCTATGCAAGCTTTTGTCGCATTCGGCGAACATCGGGGGAACAAAACTCTGCATTTTCAATGCTACCGCCTGAATGTGTCAGCCTTGTGGCGACCGCGCATAAATCTGCGGGTCGTTGATTTCGCGGCTGACGCTGGGGCGCGGGGCTGCTAGTCCCCGTGCCATGAGTTCGGACAGCAAACAGCATCTCTACCTGGTCGACGGATCGGCCTATATCTTCCGCGCCTATCACCGCCTGCCGCCGCTGACCGATCCGGAAGGCACGCCGGTCGGTGCGGTCTATGGCTATACGACGATGCTCTGGAAGCTGGCCGACGATCTCAACAAGGCAGACGGGCCGACGCATCTTGCGGTCATCCTCGACAAGTCGAGCAAGTCATTCCGCAACGAGATTTATTCCGAATACAAGGCCAACCGCCCGCCGCCGCCCGAAGACCTGGTGCCGCAGTTCCCGCTGATCCGCGATGCGACGCGCGCCTTCTCGCTGCCCTGCATCGAGGAGGAGAATGTCGAGGCGGACGACATGATCGCGTCTTACGCACGCGCGGCGGCAGAGCAGGGCTGGGACGTCACCATCGTCTCCTCGGACAAGGACCTAATGCAGCTTGTCGGCCCGCATGGCGGCGGCAATATCGACATGCTCGATACGATGAAATCGGCGCGCATCGGCATTCCCGAGGTCGAGGAGAAATTCGGCGTCCCGCCCGAAAAGGTCGGCGATGTATTGGCGCTGATGGGCGATTCGGTCGACAACATTCCCGGCGTCTATGGCGTCGGTCCGAAGACCGCGACCAAGCTGATCGTCGAGCATGGCGATCTCGAAGCTGCGCTTGCCGCTGCGCCCGAGATGAAGAAGTCGAAGCTGCAGGAGCGGCTGATCGAGCAGGCGGACATGGCGCGGCTGAGCCGGGTGCTGGTGACGCTGAAAGAGGATTGCGACCTGCCGATCCCGCTGGAGGATTTCAAGCTCGACGAAATCCCGCCCGATCCGCTCGCAGCGTTCCTTGAAAAGCACGGCTTTACCAGCCTTTTGAAGCGGCTGGGCACCGGCGCGGGCAGCCCGGTTCGCGCCACCGATCTCAATCCGGCAAAGCCAGAGAACGCGGGCGAGACCCCTGCCGAGGGCGCCGCACGGCAACCGCTGCCCGAGATGCCCGCGATCGACACCTCGGCCTATGCCTGCGTCACCACTTTGGACGCGCTCGATGACTGGATCGCGCGCGCCCAGGCAGCCCACGTCATCGCCTTCGACACCGAAACCAGCAGCCTCGATGCGATGCGCGCCGATCTTGTCGGGGTCAGCCTCGCGGTCGCGCCGGGCGAGGCGTGTTATATCCCGCTCGGCCATGGCGGCACCGACATGTTCGCCGAAAAGCCCGAACAGGTGCCGTTCGACGAAGCCATCGCGCGGTTGAAGCCGTTGCTCGAAAACGATGCGGTGCTGAAAGTCGCGCAGAACGGCAAGTACGACGTCAACGTGCTCGCGCGCTATGGCATCACGGTCGCGCCGATCGACGATACGATGGTGATATCCTTCTGCCTCGACGCCGGGCGCGGCACCGATGGCATGGGCGGCGGGCACGGCATGGACGAACTCGCCGAGCGCCACCTCGGCCATACCTGCATCGCCTTCAAGGACGTCTGCGGCACCGGCAAGAAGGCGATCTCCTTTGCCGAAGTGCCGCTCGACAAAGCGACGGCCTATGCCGCCGAGGATGCCGACGTGACGCTGCGCCTGCATATGCTCCTGAAGCCGCGCCTGTCCGAGGAAGGCGGCACGCGCATCTACGAGCGGGTCGACCGTCCCTTGATCGCGGTGGTAGCGGGCATGGAGCGCGAGGGCATCAAGGTCGACCGCGAGAAACTCGCCGGGCTTTCGGCAGAGTTCGCCAAGGAAACCGGCAGCCTCGAAAAGGAAATCCACGTGCTCGCGGGCGAGGAATTCACCATCGGCAGCCCCAAGCAGCTGGGCGACATCCTGTTCGACAAGATGGGCCTCAAGGGCGGGCGCAAGGGCAAGTCCGGGCAATATTCGACTGACCAGGCGGTGCTCGAAAAGCTCGACGGCGAAGGCGTCGAAATGGCGAGCAAAGTGCTCGAATGGCGGCACCTGTCGAAGCTGCGCTCGACCTATACCGAGGCGCTGCAGGCCGCGATCAACCCCGACACCGGGCGCGTCCACACCAGCTACAGCCTTGTCGGCGCGCAGACCGGGCGGCTCTCCTCGACCGATCCGAACTTGCAGAACATCCCGATCCGCACCGATATCGGCCGCCAGATCCGAGATTGCTTCGTGCCCGAGCCGGGCAACGTCCTGCTCGCCGCCGACTACTCGCAGATCGAGCTGCGGCTGGCCGCACATATGTGCGACGTGCCGACGCTGAAAGAGGCCTTCGAGGCAGGCGAGGACATCCACGCGCGCACCGCGACCGAGATGTTCGGCCATGTCGACCGCGACACCCGCGCGCGCGCCAAGACGATCAACTTCGCGATCCTTTACGGCATCTCGCGCTGGGGCCTTGCCGGGCGGCTCGGCGTCGAGCCCGACGAGGCGCAGGCGATGATCGACACCTATTTCGAACGCTTCCCCGGCATCCAGAAGTATATCCACGAGACCCTGGAGACGGTGCGCGCGCGCGGCTATTCGGAGACGCTGTTCGGGCGCAAGACCTGGTTCCCGCGCATCAAATCCAGCAAACAGGCCGAGCGGCAGGGCTCCGAGCGCGCCGCGATCAACGCGCCGATCCAGGGCACCAGCGCCGACATCATCAAGCGCGCGATGGCCCGGATGATGCCCGCGCTGCGCGACGAGGGCCTCGGTCATGTCCGCATGCTCTTGCAGGTGCATGACGAACTCGTCTTCGAACTGCCCGAAGGCGATGTCGCGAAAGCCTCGCCGGTGATCGAGAGGGTGATGGCCTCTGCGGCGGAACCGGCGGTGACGCTGTCGGTGCCACTCGGCGTCGAAATCGGCTCGGGCGAAAGCTGGAACGCCGCGCACTGATTTTTGCTGCACTTGCGAACGGGATGCGCTAGGGATGTTGCGACGCACCATGGGGCGCGTAGCAATTCCTGATCGCGAGGACGTTCGATGCCAACAGTAGCCATCGTCAGCCAGAAGGGCGGGTCGGGCAAGACCACGCTGACGCTCCACCTCGGCGCGGCGGCGGCCTATAACGGCAAGACGCCCTGCGTCATCGACACCGATCCGCAGGCGACCGCCTCGGCATGGGGCGACTGGCGCGGTGATTTCCAGCCCGAGATCGTCACCAGCCCGCCTGCGCGGCTGGAAAAGACCATCGCCAAGCTGGTCGACAAGGGCTGCGGCTTCGTGCTGATCGACACTCCTCCGCATGGCGAAACCGCCTCGCGCGAGGCGGTGCGCGTGGCTGACCTCGTGCTGATCCCCGCCCGCCCGCGCGCCTTCGACCTGCACGCGCTCGAAGGCACTGCCGACATGATCGCCAGCATGGACACCCCTGCCTACGTCCTGTTCAACGGCCTGCCCGCAGGCGCCACCCAGATGCTCGCCGAAGCGACCGAGTTCGCCGAGAATGCCGGCCTCAAGGTCTGCCCCGTCCAGTTCGGCGAACGCGCAGCGTTCCACCGCTCGTCCGCGACCGGCGAAGTCGCGCAGGAGTCCGACCCCGAGGGCAAGGCTGCGGGCGAGGTCGATGCGTTGTGGAAGTGGACCTGCAAGCAGCTAGGCATCAAGGCGCGGAAGTAGGCTGCTGGCGATTTAGCACCAAGTCCACCTACATCACTTTCATTGATGGCCAACAACCACTGTGAATGTAGGCAACTGCCATTCCAGCAAGAGGCTGATTTCTGCAACGATCAGTATTACGTTGGAGGCAGGCAACCCGGGGAGGCGGTAGAATCTGGCGCTGCTCCTTGTTTTAGTCGCAGCATGTGCAATGCATCTGGAGAATAATGACTTTGCTCGGGTAGTGCGCGCACAAATGACCAGTTAGCTTATTGTTCTCCTGGAGAATGATAGGGCTGAGTACAGGATTGAAGCTCGCGACCCAATTCGAAGACGGCAAAGGCGTGAGCGATCTTGGCCAAGAATTGAGAAAAGCGGAATACTGTCGTGCCGCCTGTCTGTATGATTGCTCCGATTTCTTGCTTGTCGTCTGCGAACGTACGGTCGTCGATATCTCTCCAACCGGTAGCGATTGTTCCTTGCTCTGGAATTTTCTAAGTCCCCGGTCAATGCACTAGGCCGACCGGGAAGAATCCTGCTGTGATGACGCGCGGCATATCCTCTGCGATATCGAACGTCATGTGCCTGCCATCAGGCGCTTGGAAAGTCCTTTCTCGCGGTCTAGCCTTAGACTCAGATCGGCTCGCGATTTGACTTCAGTCCTAGCGCCTTCGCGCGCCATACCAAAATTCATGCGCAAGGCTTCGGTCTCGTACCTATTTGTAATCACCTGACATTTAGAACAGACGGCGTTCTGAATAATGAGATCTCCCATTGAGAGCACTTGGAATGACGTGTTCATCAGTGAGGATTCCATCGTCGCAAGCGCAGTAGTTGCACGAGCCATCATTCTCACGCACATGCGCGCTTTTCCCCGCACGTATGATATCAAATGGACTGAGGATTGCGATCTAGCCAATTAATCGTGCTTCTGGTCCCTTGTCGATTCGAGCATGCCGGGCGCGATGAAGCCGATGGGTTCGACCTGGCGGGCACGCTTTTGAGTTCGCCGCGCATCTTCTTGTATTCGTCTTCCATCTTCGGCGTCACCGATGCGCGCGAATCGTTTAGCGCTTCGGTGAAGTCCTCCATCGCCACTTCGGAGACATCCGCGCCCATCCGCCGCAGCGCGACAAGGCCTGCGCGGCGGACCACGTCTTCAAGGTCCGCGCCGGTGAAGCGCTCGGTTTCGGCGGCGACCTTGGCGAGATCGACATCCTTGGCGAGCGGCATCCTGCCGGTGTGGATTTCGAGGATGTGCTTGCGGCCTGCCTCGTCGGGTGTGCCGACATAGACCAGCTCGTCGAACCTGCCGGGGCGCAGCAGCGCCGGATCGACCAGCGCCGGGCGGTTGGTCGCGCCGATCAGCACGACCGACTGCAGCTCTTCCATCCCGTCCATTTCGGCGAGCAGCGTGTTGACCACGCGCGCGGTCACCTGCGGCTCACCCACCGCGCCGCCCGATGAACGCGCGGGCACGAGTGAGTCGATCTCGTCGATGAAGACGACGCAGGGCGCAACCTGCCGCGCACGGGCGAAGAGGCGCGAAATTTGCTGTTCGCTCTCGCCGTACCATTTCGACAGCAGGTCCGATGACTTGATCGAGATGAAGTTGGCTTCCGCTTCCTTCGCCACGGCCTTGGCGAGCAAGGTCTTGCCCGTGCCCGGAGGACCATAAAGCAGGAAGCCCTTGGCCGGACGAATCCCGAGGCGGTGGAACGCGTCGGGGTTCTTGAGCGGCAGTTCGACACCCTCTTTCAGCTTGTCCTGCGCGTCGTCGAGCCCGCCGATATCGTCCCAGCCGATGTCGGGCATCTGCACCATGACCTCTCGCATGGCGGAGGGCTGGATGCGCTTCATCGCTTCGATGAAATCGTCGCGCTCGACCTGCAGGCGCTCAAGCACCTCGGGCGGGATCGTGCGCGCTTCGAGATCGAGCTCGGGCATGATCCGGCGCACCGCCTCGATCGCGGCCTCGCGCGCCAGGGCGGCAATGTCCGCGCCGACAAAGCCGTGCGTGGTGCGCGCCAGCTCGTCGAGGTCGACCTTTTCGCCCAGCGGCATGCCGCGCGTGTGAATGCCGATAATCTCGCGCCTGCCCGCCTGATCGGGCACGCCGACGATGATCTCGCGGTCGAAGCGGCCCGGACGGCGCAGTGCTTCGTCGATTGCGTCGGGGCGGTTGGTCGCGGCGATGACGACGACATTGGCGCGGCTGTTCAGGCCGTCCATCAGCGTCAGCAATTGCGCGACCAGCCGCTTTTCCGCCTCGCCGTGCACCTGCGTGCGCTTGGGCGCGATCGAATCGATCTCGTCGATGAAGATGATCGAGGGCGCGGACTTCTCCGCTTCCTCGAAAACCTCACGAAGCGCGCGTTCGCTCTCGCCATAGCCTGAGCCCATGATTTCCGGCCCGTTGATAAGCAGGAAATGCGCGTCAGACTCGTTCGCGACCGCCTGCGCCAGCCGCGTCTTGCCTGTGCCCGGCGGGCCATGCAGCAGCACCCCGCGCGGCGGATCGACGCCGAGCCGGGTGAAGAGTTCGGGATAGCGCAGCGGCAGCTCGACCATCTCGCGTAGCTGCTGGATCGTCTCGCCCATGCCGCCGACGTCGTCGTAATTGATGTCGGCGCGCGTCCCGGCGGCTTCCTCGAATTCCTCGCGCAGCTCGACCTCGGTGTTCTCGTCGATATGGACGATGCCCTTGGGCGTGGTCGAGACGACATTGAGGCGGATCTGGGTGAGCGAATAGGCGGGCGCGTTGAACATGCGCTGCAACTGCGGAGGCATGTCCTGCACCTGCTGCTGACCGGTGGTGGCGACGAGGTCGCCCGCGACCATCGGGCGGCCGAAGAAGTTGCGCTTGAGCGCCATCGCCGGGCCTTGCAGCCGCATCTGCTTGTGCGCCGGGGCAAAAACGACGCGCTGTGCCGGGCGCGATTCGGCCTTGCGCACGGTGACATGCTCGCCCGAGCCGACCTCGGCATTGCCGCGCTGCAGCCCGTCGAGGCGGATGACTTCGAGCCCTTCGTCTTCGGGATAGGCGAGCATCGCGCGCGCGACGGTCATTTCCTTGCCGGTGATTTCGAGCGTGTCGCCCTCCATCGCGCCGATGGCGGAGAGCGAAGCCTTGGAAAGCCGCGCGATACCGCGCCCGGATTCGTCCTGCCGCGCCGCCGCGACCTGAAGCCTCACCGTGTCCTTGTCGAGTTCGACCGTCTCGTCAGCCATCTATGCCATCCCTTAACGACGCCGTTCGCGGCGTTTGTTCCAGCTAGGAACTGGCGACAGGGATTGCAAATCAATGCGCGAGGAAAAGCGCAGGGCCCTCGGCATCCTCAAGGAACGTGCGGGTGACGCCGCCGAAGATATATTCGCGCACGCGGCTGTGGCCAAAGGCGCCCATCACCACCAGTTCCGCACCGAGGCGGGCGACGGCAACGGCGAGCGTTTCGGCTGCCGAGCCGCGCCGTTCGAGTTCCTGCAGCTCTGCCTTCACGCCGTGGCGCGAGAGATAGCGGCAGGCGTCGGTTGCAGGGAAACCGCCCGCTTTTTCGGTGACCGTCACGATCTCGACCTGCTCCGACTGTGCGAGCATCGGTGCCGCCGTGCGCAGCGCCAGCGCGGCCTCGTCGCCGCCGTCCCAGGCAACGCAGACCTTGGCGGGTGGCACGGCGAGCGGCTTGTCGTCGCCCAGCGCGAGCACCGGGGTGCGCGTCACCAGTGCCAGTTCGCCTGCCAGCCCGCCCGATTTCGAGAGCACGACCAGATCGGAAAGCCGCGCCAGTTCGGCCAGCGCGTCGATCGGCTCGGCCTCGCTGCGCACGACATCGAAGGGCACGCCTTCGCGGCTCAGCCGTTCCTCGATCTCTTTGGCGCGCTGGTCGTCGTCGGCGAGCGCCTGCTTCATCGCATCGGAGGCGACATAATTGCCGCCCATCGGGTCCATCGAGACATAGCGCGCGACGGGTGTGTCGACGAGCACGGTGAGGTGCCCGTCATTGGCGCGCACGAGCGAGAGCGCGGTTTCGATGCGGGCGTCGAGGCCCGGCTTGCGGTCTGCACTTGTAAGGATCGATCGCATGATATTCTCCCTTTGTCTTTTACCCCGCCAGCCTAGCCGCAGCGCATTTCAGTGCAATGATCGAGGTCAAAATGCGAGAATTTCTGCCGCGCGGCTGGACGGTTTCAATTGAAATCGTCTATCGGCGGGGGCAGGGAATCACCTGACAGTTCGCCTGTCAGACGGCACAGGCCTAGCAACCGGACATTATCGCCCATGAACAAACTTTACCCCGATGCGACAGCCGCGCTCGACGGCCTGCTCAAGGACGGGCTGCTGATTGCGGCTGGCGGCTTTGGCCTTTGCGGCATTCCCGAGCGCCTGCTCGATGCGGTGCGCGATTCGGGCGTCAAGGACCTGACTTTCGCCAGCAATAATGCCGGGATCGACAACGAAGGCATCGGCAAGCTGCTGCGCACAAAGCAAGTCAAGAAGATGATCGCCTCCTACGTCGGCGAGAACAAGGAGTTCGAGCGCCAGTTCCTCGCCGGAGAGCTTGAGGTGGAATTCTGCCCGCAAGGCACCCTGGCCGAGCGGATGCGCGCTGGCGGCGCGGGCATTCCGGGGTTCTACACCAAGACCGGCGTCGGCACGCAGGTTGCCGAGGGCAAGGAGACGATGGACTTCGACGGCGAGGAATTCGTCCTCGAACGCGGCATCTTCGCCGACCTCAGCCTCGTCAAGGCATGGAAGGCGGACGAGACCGGCAATGTCGTCTTCCGCAAGACCGCGCGCAACTTCAACGTGCCCGCCGCGACCTGCGGCAAGGTCTGCATCGTCGAGGTCGAGGAAATCGTGCCCACCGGCTCGCTCGATCCCGATTGCATCCACCTGCCCGGCGTCTTCGTCCAGCGCCTCGTGCTCGGCGCGCCTTACGACAAGAAGATCGAGTTCGAGACAACCCGCGAAAGGGAGGCTGCGTGATGAACGACAATGTCGAAAATCTCATAATCGAGCGTCTCCGCAGGATCGAGGACAAGCTCGACCTTGAAATGGAACGCGGCATGGAAACGCGCGAGCGCCTCGGTCATCTCGAAGAGGGCATGGCCCAGATACATCTCTCGATTGCTTCGCTCAGCCGCCGCGTCGACCGGGTGGACAACCGCCTCGACCGCATCGAAAAGCGCCTTGATTTGCAGGATACCGAATAATGCCTTGGGCTCGTAACCAGATGGCCGCCCGCGCGGCGCAGGAATTGCAGGACGGGTTCTACGTCAACCTTGGCATCGGCATCCCGACGCTGGTGGCCAACCATGTGCCCGAGGGTATGACGGTCACTTTGCAGAGCGAGAACGGCATGCTCGGCATCGGCCCGTTCCCTTACGCTGACGAGGTCGACCCCGATCTCATCAACGCGGGCAAGCAGACCGTGAGCGAACTGGCGCATTCGGCCTATTTCGATTCCGCCACTTCGTTCGGCATGATCCGTGGCGGGCATATAGACCTTGCCGTGCTGGGCGGGATGGAAGTCTCGGCTGGCGGTGACCTTGCCAACTGGATGATTCCCGGCAAGATGATCAAGGGCATGGGCGGGGCGATGGACCTTGTCGCGGGCGTCAAGAAGATCATCGTCGTCATGGACCACTGCTCGAAGGGCGGCGATCCCAAGTTCATCCCCGAATGCACCCTGCCGCTAACAGGCCGCAACGTGGTCGACATGATCATCACCGACATGGCCGTGTTCCAGCGCCCCGATCACGACAGCCCGTTCCGCCTGATCGAATGTGCGCCGGGCGTCACCGCCGAAGAGGTGCGCGCCAAGACAACCGCAAACTACGAGGAGTGACAGACATGGCCGACATTGCCCAGATCCCGCTGACCCGCATCGACGGTTCGGACGACACGCTCGCCAACCACAAGGGCAATGTCCTGCTCGTGGTCAACGTTGCCAGTAAATGCGGCCTCACCCCGCAGTACGAGGGACTTGAAGCGCTCTATCAGGCGAAGAAGGACGAGGGCTTTGAAGTGCTCGGCTTCCCCGCCAACGATTTCGGCGCGCAGGAGCCGGGCAGCCACGACGAGATCGTCGAATTCTGCAAGGCCAACTACGGCGTCTCGTTCCCGCTCTTCGCCAAGAACGACGTGACCGGCGAAGACAAGCAGCCGCTCTATGCCGAGCTGATCCAGGCGGTGCCCGAAAAGCAGGGCCCGTCGGAAGAGTTCCGCGAGCGCCTCAAGGGCTATGGCATGACCCCGACCGAAGACCCCGAAGTGCTCTGGAATTTCGAGAAGTTCGTGATCGGCAAGGACGGCTCGGTCGTCGCCCGCTTCGCGCCGGGGACGGAGCCGAACGATCCGGCGCTGGTCGAAACGATCGAGGCCGAACTGGCGAAGTAGGCGCAGCATGTGACCGCAGCGGCAATCGACCTTGCCGCCGGTTGCCTGAAATGCGCGTCCCGATTGACCGGTAGCCGCTGTGCCCGCAGGTTATGATCCATAGAATATCATAACGGGAGCTGCGCGATGAAGGCATGGTTGTTCAAGGCAGTGGGCGAACCGCTCGAACTGATCGAGCGCGACGATCCGCAGCCGGGACCGGGACAGGTCGTCGTCGATGTGAAAGCGGCGGGGCTGTGCCATTCGGACTGCGGCTTCATGGATGGCACCCTGACATGGATGCTGCCGGGGCTGCCGATGATCCTCGGGCATGAGGTTGCTGGCACGATCTGCGAGATCGGCGAAGGAGTCGAAGGCGTCGCGCCTGGCGACCGTGTCGTCCTGTCCGGTCCGGAAGAATTCGCCGCCGGGTGGAGCGTGGACGGCGGCTATGCCACCAAGTGCCTCGCCATGGCCTCCGGCCTGATCGCGATCCCCGAGAACGTTAGCTTCGTGCAGGGCGCGGCGGCCACCGATGCCGGCATGACCGCCTACTGCGCGGTGATGGGCGCGGGCGAGATGAAGGCCGGGCAGAAGGTCGGCATCGTCGGGCTTGGCGGACTGGGCATCACCGGCGCGCGCATCGCCGTCGTCAACGGCGCGACAGTCTATGGCGCCGAACCGCGCAAGGAAGTCTGGGAGCAGGCAAAGGCACAAGGCGTGAGCGAGATCGTCGAAGATGCGCGAGAGCTCGCGCGGTTCGGCTGCGACCTGATCGTCGATTTCGCCGGGTTCGGCACCACGACTGCCGGGGCCATCCACGCGATCAGGCCCGGCGGAATCGTCGTGCAGGTCGGGCTGGGCAAGACCGAAGCGACGATCAACACCGCAGAACTCACCGGCAAGGCGGTGCAGCTGCGCGGGGCGCGCGGCGGGATGCTGCCCGGCGCGACCGAGGCGGTACTTGCACACATGCACAAGGGCGAACTGGAGATACAGGCGTCCACGCTCGCCTTCGAGGAAATCCCCGACGGGCTACAGCGGCTGCACGATGGCGGCGTGGTCGGGCGGCTGGTCGCGACGCCCTGAGGGTTTACGCCGCAACCGGCGCGCTGGCTTGTGGTACGCGTGCGTAAGAAGGTCTCGAAACAATTGGCGTGCATCTCGCGCAACTTCGCTGCGCCGCTCGCGTTACTTGCGCACGTCCGTTTCCACACCTGCAATTGCGCTGGACTTGCCTCGTGTGCGGGCTAGACCTTGCGGCAGTCGCAAACATAAGAAGAGGATTCCCCGCATGACGGCCCGTACCGTTACCCACCTTTCCACCGCCGCCAGCCTTGCGCTCGCCGCCGCCATCTCCACCCCCGCGCAGGCCGACGAAGGCATGTGGACGCTGGACGATTTCCCCGCAGAGCGGATGCGCGCCGACTATGGCTGGGCGCCCGATGAAAAGTGGCTCGCGAAGGTCCAGAACGCCGCCGTGCGTCTGACCGGTGGCTGCTCGGCCAGCTTCGTTTCGAAGGAAGGGCTGATCCTCACCAACCAGCACTGCGTCGCCTCGTGCCTTTACGACAACTCGACCGCCGATAACGACATCCTCGAAGGCGGGTTCATCGCCAGCAGCCGTTCGGACGAAAAGAAGTGCCCCGGCCAGCAGGCCGAAGTCGTCACCGCGATCACCGACAAGACCGACGAGGTGAAGGGTGCGATGGCGGGCCTTGAGGGCGAAGCGCTGACCAAGGCGCGCGATGCGAAGATCGCCGAGATCGAGAAAGCGGGCTGCACCGACCTCGCCACCGAGCGTTGCCAGGTCGTCACCCTGTTCGGCGGCGGGCAGTACAAGCTCTACACATACCGCAAGTATTCGGACGTGCGCATCGCTTGGGCACCCGAGGCGCGCGCCTCGACCTTTGGCGGCGACCCCGACAACTTCAACTTCCCGCGCTACGCCCTCGATGGCGCGTTCCTGCGCGCATACGAGAACGGCAAGCCGGTCAGGACCCCCGCGCACCTCAAGTGGAACCCGCGCGCGCCGCAGGCTGGCGAAGCGGTCTTCGTCGTCGGCAATCCCGGCTCGACCTCGCGGCTCTATACGCAGAGCCAGCTCGCCTTCGAACGCGAAGTGCGCCTGCCGATCATCCTCGCCACCTTCTCCGAACTGCGCGGCCGCTTCATCAGCGCGATGGCGGAAAGCCCCGAGAAGGAGCGCGAAGGCACCGACGATCTCAACGGCATCGAGAACTCGCTCAAGGTCTTCATTGGCCGCACCAAGGCGCTCAACGACCCGGCGTTCACCGGCAAGCTTGCCGAAGCCGAGGCGGACCTGCGCGCGAAGTCCGCAGGCAATGCCGATATCGGCGATCCCTGGGCGACGGTCGATCAGGCCGTCACCGCCTATCGCGAGGTTTACCTGCCCTGGCGCTTCATCACGCCCAACGGCCAGCTTTACAGCTACGCCCGTTCGCTGGTGCGCGCCGCCGACGAGCGCGCCAAGCCGAACTCGGAGCGCCTTCCCGGCTACACCGATTCCGCGCTGCCGCTGCTTGAGAAGAATATCCTCGACGAGAAGCCGGTCCACGAATGGGTCGACGAGATGTATATGTCGTGGAGCCTGTCGAAGGCGCGCGAATATCTCGGCGTCGACGATCCCGATACGAAGCTGCTGCTTGGCAGTGAAAGCCCCGAGCAACTCGCCGAGCGGCTGGTGACCGGCACCAAGCTTGCCGACCCAGCGGTGCGCAAGGCGCTGTGGGAAGGCGGGGCGGAAGCCATTGCCGCCTCCGACGATCCGATGATCGCCTATGCCCGCCGCCTCGACCAGCGCGAGCGCGACCTGAAAAAGTGGGTGGATCAGAACTACTCCGGCCCGCTCGCGGTGGCCGGTGGCCAGCTCGCCGACGCGCGCTTTGCCGCCTATGGCGCGGCGAACTATCCCGACGCGACCTTCACCCTGCGTATCTCCTACGGCAAGGTGCAGGGCTGGACCGAGCGCGGCAAGGAAGTGCCGATTGCCACGACAATGGGCGGGACTTTCGAGCGCGCGACCGGCAACCCGCCATTCGACCTTGCCCCCGGCTTCGCGGCGAACAAGGACGAGATCGACATGGCAACGACCTTCGATTTCGTCTCGACCAACGACATCATCGGCGGCAACTCGGGCTCGCCGGTGATCGACAAGGCGGGCTCCGTGATCGGCGCCGCGTTCGACGGCAATATCCACTCGCTGGGCGGCAACTACGGCTACGACAGCACGCTGAACCGAACCGTCTCGGTCAGCGCCGCCGCGCTGCAGGAAGCGCTGGAGAATATCTACCCGGGACCGGCGCTGGTGAAGGAACTGAAGGGGCGTTGATCGACCAGATCCTCTCCCCTCGCGGGAGAGGATACGCAGGCTTGGCCCGCAGGGCTTAGCCGGAGTTGGAGAGGGGGCGCGGTGCCGCTTACCCCTCTCCAGGCTGCGCTAGCCGCCGGGGCGACAAGCTTCGCCATCCTCTCCCGCAAGGGGAGAGGAGCAACGTGCTTGCGTGGTTCGGGATTCAGCCCAGCGCAGCCTTCAGCGCATCGCCGAGGTCGGTGCGTTCCCAGGGGAACGTGTCGCCCTCGGGCGTACGGCCGAAGTGGCCATAAGCCGCAGACTTGCGGTAGATCGGCCTGTTAAGGCCGAGGCCTTCGCGGATGCCTCGCGGGGTGAGGCCGCCGAGTTTTTCATTGGCGACCTTGCGCACCGCCTCTTCCAGCGCCTCGTCGCTCACGGTGCCGGTGCCCTGCGTATCGACGTAGAGCGAGAGCGGCTCGGAGACGCCGATGGCATAGGCGACCTGAATCGTGCAGCGCTTGGCGAGGTCGGCGGCGACGATGTTCTTGGCGAGGTAGCGGGTGACGTAAGCGGCCGAGCGGTCGACCTTGGTCGGGTCCTTGCCCGAGAACGCGCCGCCGCCGTGCGGGGACGCGCCGCCATAGGTGTCGACGATGATCTTGCGACCGGTCAGTCCCGCGTCGCCATCGGGTCCGCCGATCTCGAAGGTGCCGGTCGGGTTGATGTGCCAGTTGGTGTCATCGCAGATCAGCCCGTCGGGAAGGATCTCGCCGACGACCTTTTTGACGTAGGCCTTGAGCTCGGCTTCTTTCTCGCCCTCGTCATAGTCCGGCGCGTGCTGGGTCGAGACGACGACGGCAGTGCAGGCGACGGGCTTGCCGTCCTGATAACGCAGCGTGACCTGGCTCTTGCTGTCGGGTTCGAGGAACGGGGCCGCGCCCGAGTGGCGGTCGGCGGCGAGGCGTTCGAGGATCTTGTGGCTGTAATCGAGCGTCGCGGGCATGAGGTCGGGGGTCTCGTCGCAGGCAAAGCCGAACATGATGCCCTGATCGCCCGCGCCCTCGTCCTTGTTGCCCGATGCATCGACACCCTGCGCGATGTGGGCGGACTGGCCGTGGAGGTGGTTTTCGAAGGTCAGCGTTTCCCAGTGGAAGCCGTCCTGCTCGTAGCCGATCTCGCGCACGGTATTGCGCACGACCTGTTCGATTTCCTCAAGCGCGCCGGGGGCCCATGCGCCGTTCTCGTAAACGCCCTTGCAGCGGATTTCACCGGCGAGCACGACCAGCTGCGTCGTCGTCAGCGTTTCGCAGGCAACGCGCGCTTCGGGGTCTTTCGAGAGGAACAGGTCGACGATGGCGTCGGAAATCTGGTCCGAAACCTTGTCAGGGTGGCCTTCGGAAACCGATTCCGAGGTGAAGAGATAATTGTTTCGCATGGCCCGTCCCATAGTCGAGAAGATATAAAGAAAGCTTTATGTGCGGGCGGCTTCTAACTTTTGGTACGGACTATGGCAACCGTGCAGGTGAGCAGGAGCAATGCGGCGATGAGCAGCGGAATGAGGTTGCCGCCGCGCGCGAAGAGCGTCGGCTCGGCGGGTGGCGGGATCATGCCGTCGATGCGCCCCGCCTGATGATGCGGGACATGCTGGCGGACGATGCCGTCGGCGTCGATCACCGCGCTGATCCCGGTGGTTGTCGAGCGCAGCACCGGCAGCCCTTCCTCTATGGCGCGCAGGCGGGCTTGGGCAAGGTGCTGCGGCGGTCCCCACGCACCGAACCAGCCGTCGTTCGAGGGGTTGAAGATATACTCGGGCCGGACCAGCGGATCGACGACTTCGCCCGAAAAGACGATCTCGTAACAGATCTGCACGCCCGCCTTGCCCCAGTCGCCAAAGTCGAGCGTACGCGGCCCCGGTCCCGCCCGGAAGTCGAGCGAACCGGGGACGAGGCGCGAGAGGCCGAGCGGTTCGAGGATCGCGCGCATCGGCAAATACTCGCCATAGGGCACGAGGTGCGCCTTGGAATATCCGGCGAGGATGCGGCCCTTGTAATCGAGCGCGGTGACCGAATTGCGCGCGGCGACGGCGCGCCGGTCCTCGATCACGAGATCGACCGCGCCGGTCAGCAAGAGGCTGTATGGCCCGATTGCCCGCCCGATCCGTTCGCGCGCGACAACGGGGTCGGCGGCGTAGGTCATGCGGCTGTAGTGGCGCGGCTCGTAGCCATCGCGCAGGTAATCGGCGAGGCCGGACTCGGGCCAGAAGACGATGCGCCGCGAATTGGGCTTTTCGGGCAGGGTCAGCGCGGCGAGCTTCTGGTAGTTCGCCTCGTATAGTGCCGGATCGTCGAGCACCGGCTGGCGCAGGTCGGGCTGGACCAGCGTGAACGCGCGCGCGCCTTCGATGCGGTCGAGGTGACTGGCGGGCAGGTGCATCGCGAGGGCCGTTGGCAGGGCGACCACAACCATTGCAATGATCGGTTTGAGCTTGTCGCGGCCTTGCTGCATGGATTGCTTGCGCCACGCCCCCTCCAGCAGCGCCGCGATCGCCACCACCACACCCGAAAGCGCATAGGTGCCGATCCATTTGGCGATCACCGCGAGGCCCTGCCTCTCGTATCCGCCGAGCAGGACAATGCCGAGCGGGTTCCACGCAAAGCCGGTGAACACGCCTGCGCGCATCCATTCGGTGACGATCCACATGCCGGCAAAGGCCAGCCCGAACCAGCTGCGCGCATAGCCGCTGCGCGCCCGGATCAAGGCCCACGCGCCCAGTGTCGCCAGCGCCGGATAGATTGCGAGGTAAAGCGAAAGCAGCACGACCGCGATCCCGCCCAGCCAGTGCGGCATCTCCGCCTGATAGGTGAAGGCGGTGGCGATCCAGAAATTGCCAATGGTGAAGTGCCCGACGCCGAACAGCCAGCCGATCAGGAACGCGCCGCGCGGCCCCTTTGCGTTGGCGGCAAGCGGGATCAGCGCGGCCAGCGCAAGGATCGTCAGCCACCAGAGCGCCAATGGCTGAAATCCGCAAGCCGCCACGGCCCCGAGCAGGAGCGCGAGCAGGCCGGGCCGCAAGATCAGGTGGCGCAGTTTTTCGACAGGATTATCCACGCGCGCAGCTTGTAAGCCAGCGCCGCGCAGGAGCAAGCACCATTGCCCAGCTTGCTCAGTTTACCGCTTCGAGTTCCTCGTTGCCATCGTCGGCACTGGGCTTCGGCTTGCGCGTGCGGCGGCGCGGCTTTTCTTCCGCGACCTCGTCATCATCGTCGCGCGCCGAGATCGACGGGGGCAGGATGTCGGGATCGACGCCATCGTCGTCGGCCTCGGCAGATTCGTCGTCGTCATCCTCGGACTTGCGGCGCGACTGGCGCTTGGGCTTTTCGCCGCGCGGGCTGCGCTTTTCACGCACGAAGGGGTTGTCCTCCGGCTCGTACTGCTTGCGGCCCCGGCCCCGGCTGCGCTTGCCATCATCCGCGTCGTCGTCGGAGGAGGATTCGGCTTCGTCGCGCGAATCGTCGCTGTCGTTATCGTCGTCGTCGCGATCGTCCTGATTGCGCTCGTCCTGACGCTTCTGGCGCTGCTCTTCCTGGCGCTGCTTCTGATCGGCAATCACGCGGAAGTAATGGTCGGCGAACTGGAGGTAATATTCCTCCTGAACGCGGTCGCCATTGAGGTGCGCGTCGTGCGCCAGCTTCTTGTACTTGTCGAGCAGCTGCGGCGCGTTGCCCCGCGCGCGGCTGTCGATCCGGTTCTGCTGGTTTCCGCCACCCTGCTGGCGATTGCCACCGCGGCCCCGCCGACGGTTGTTTCCACGATTGTTGTTCAAGGACTGTCCTCAAAAACCTGCGGCCTGCATAGGCAGGCCTGCCGTATCTATTGCATTTCTCTCCGCCACGGGTCGCAAGCGACTGCCGTGGTTTACATCTGCGGTTTGCGCGCGATCAGACACGCCTTTTGCAAATGCCGGATTTGAAACCACCGCATGGGAATTGGCGTCCATCGGTTGGTTTCATGTCTCGCTTAACGCAGTGCAGCGCACAATGCCAAGCAAAATCTTACTTTTTGCACAACAACTGCAAAACCCGCGGCCTGTTCTCGAGATCGCGATGCAGGTGGGCAACAAATCCTGCTCCTTCGGCGATAGCGGTAACGGCTTCGGCCTGTGTCCAGCCGATCTCGACCATGACCTGCCCGGATTCCGACAGAATTTGAGGGAGTTGCGGGATCAGTGCGCGATAGTCGTCAAGCCCCTCAGGCCCGGAGAACAGCGCGGCACCTGGCTCGTAGGCGCGGACCGAGCGCGCAAGCTCTGCATCGGCTTCGACATAAGGCGGATTGGCGAGGATCAGGTCGAACGGCGGCTGCAGTGCAGCAATCCACCCCGGTTCGGTCCAGTCGGCGCGAATCATCTCCGCGCGCCTCGCCAGCCCCAGATTCGCAGCATTCCGTCGCGCGATTTCGAGTGCGGCTTCGCTGGCGTCGATGCCGATCCCGGTGGCGTTTGACAGGTTATGCAGCACCGCGAGCAGCAAGGCCCCCGAACCCGTCCCGCAATCGAGCACGCGCCGGGCATCGGGCTTTGCCACCAGTGCCTGCTCGACCAGCGTTTCGCTGTCGCGGCGCGGGATGAGGACGGCGGGAGAGACGGCAAAGTCCAGCCCGTAAAACTCCTGCGAGCCGAGGATATAGGCCACCGGCTCATGCGCCGCGCGGCGCTCGACCAGTGCCGTGAAGGCATCGGGTGCAGCCGCGTCCATATGCCGGAGCAGCATCTCCGAACGCGAGACGCCCAGCGCATGCGCCATCAAGAGCTCTGCATCGAGCCGCGCGGTCTCGCTGGTTTCGGCAAGGCGGGTTGTTGCCTCGCGTAGCGCCTGCGCAACCTGACTCCCCCTCCTCTTCAGAGGAGGGGGCTGGGGGGTGGTGGAGGCCTGGCCCGACCATCTGTCAGGTGTCCCCTTCAGAGCATCACCGATTACCTGCAGAACCCCCTCAAACTCGCGCATTACCTGCGGGTTGGTGAACCGCAGCGTCCGGTAGCCATGCTCTAAGGAAAGAATGCGATCCCGGTGGGCGTCCTTGTCAGGATCGTGCGTATCCCCGTCGATCTCGATTACCAGGCCCTTGGCCGGGCAGAAGAAATCAACGATCCGGTTTCCAATAACCGTTTGCCGCCTGAACTTGTGCCCGTTCAGTCTGCTGTCTCGAAGCGCCATCCAGAGCTTGCGTTCGGGCTCGGTCGGGTTGCGTCGCATTTTGGCCGCGCGTTCGAGCAGGGTTTGCCGCGTTGGTCCGGCACCACCCCCAACCGGCGTCGGGGTTGGACTGTCCCCCGGACAGTCCAAGTCCAATCCGGGGGATTGGACGACCCCTAGCCCCTCTAAAGAGGAGGGGGCTTTTGGGTCGTCGTCACCCATCGAGCGCTGCCAGTCGCTTGGCCTCGTCCTCGGCGATCAGGGCGTCGATCACTTCGCCGAGTGCGGTGCCTTCAATCACTTCGGGCAGCTTGTGCAGGGTCAGGCCGATGCGGTGGTCGGTGACGCGGCCCTGCGGGAAGTTGTAGGTGCGGATGCGTTCCGAGCGGTCGCCCGAGCCGACCATTGCCTTGCGCGCGGCGGCTTCCTCGCCCTGCGCTTCGTCGCGCATTTTCTCGTAGATGCGCGCGCGCAGCACCTGCATCGCCTTGGCCTTGTTCTTGTGCTGGCTGCGCTCGTCCTGGCAGGTGACGACGATCTCGGTGGGCAAGTGAGTGATGCGCACAGCGGAGTCGGTGGTGTTGACGTGCTGCCCGCCCGCCCCTGAAGCGCGATAGATGTCGATCTTTAGGTCGTTGTCGTTGATCTCGACATCGACTTCGCTCGGTTCGGGCAAGACCGCGACGGTCGCCGCCGAGGTGTGGATGCGCCCACCGGATTCGGTAACAGGCACGCGCTGGACGCGGTGGACGCCTGACTCGAACTTGAGCTTGGCGAAGACGCCGGTGCCCGAGACATGCGCGACGACTTCCTTGAACCCGCCGACATCGCTGGCGCTGGCCGAGATCATCTCGACCTTCCAGCCCTGCTCGGCGGCATAGCGTTCGTACATGCGATAGAGGTCGCCCGCGAACAGCGCCGCCTCATCGCCGCCGGTGCCTGCACGGATTTCGAGCATCGCGGGGCGCGCATCGGCTGAATCGCGTGGAAGCATGGCGATGGAGAGTGCGCGTTCGAGTTCGGGCATCTCGCACCTGATCCGCGCGATCTCCTCTTCGGCCATCGTCCGCATGTCCGGCTCGGCGAGCATGGCGTTCAGGTCTTCGAGTTCCTGGCGGTTGGCGGCGACCTGCGCGGCGGTCTTCGCCACCGGCTCAAGCTCGGCATAGTCGCGGCTCGCCTGGACGAATTCGTCGCCGTCCAATGTGCCCGACGCCAGCCGCGCTTCAAGCTCGGCGAAGCGGTTGGCGATCTGGGAAAGGCGTTCGTCGCTTATCGACATGCGCAGGCTCTCAATTCGCCATCCCCGCGAACGCGGGAACCCAGATTTTCACACGAAGCCACGAAGGACACAAAGCGGCCCTTCTTTGTGTCTTGGTGTCTTTGTGCGAACCCATTCGCGCTCGCCGGCATCAGACCATGCCCGCAGGTCAGGCGCTGATTTCGATCATGCAAAGGCGCAAAGGCGCGAAGGTGTTGCAATTTGTCTCGACCTCTTTGCGCCTTCGCGCCTTTGCGTGAGAAAAAGCTGGACCCCGGATCAAGTCCGGGGTGACGGGATAGTGGAATTCAGTCTGTCGTCACGAAATCTTGAGATTGTAGCTATCGAAAATGCGCCCGGCTTCTGCTGCACGAGCAAAATCTTGAGCCAACAGGGTTGAGGAGTGCGACGGCACCCCATCGCGCACATCGAGCGAGATCAGCACCGCAGGTTCGGCCTTGCGCGCCTTGTCGTATCGCTTGCGCGGGCTGCCGGTGGCGAAGAGTTCGGTGGCGAAACCGGCTCTGCGGTAGGCCGAGACCAGCGCTGCCGCTTCGCTCTCGCGCTCGCGGTTTTCCGCCGCAACGGCGATCTCAAGCGCGCCGTCGGAACGCTCACCAACCAGCATCGCCAGCCGCTCGATGCCCGCCGCCCATCCCACGGCAGGCGTCGCCGGGCCGCCGAGCGATTCCATCAGCCCGTCATAGCGTCCGCCGCCGAGGATCGTGCTCTGGCTGCCCAGCTTCTCCGCCGCTGCCGAGCCTTCGTCGGGGACGAATTCGAAGGCGGTGTGGCGGTAATAGTCGAGGCCGCGCACCAGTGCCGGGCTGCGCGCCCACGCAACGCCCGCCGCGTCCAGCCCCTCGGTGACCTCGGCGAAGAACTCCTGCGCCTCGCCGCTCAAATAGTCATCGATCTTCGGCGCATCGCTCAGGAACGCCTTGTCTCGCGGGTCCTTGCTGTCGAGAATCCGCAAGGGATTGCGCTCCAGCCGGTCCTGCGAATCTTCGGACAGGTCCGCCTTGTGCGCGGTGAAGTATTCGACCAGCGCCGCGCGCCAGGCATCGCGGCTTTCCGCATCGCCCAGCGTGTTCAGCTGCAACGTCACGCCTTCGGCAATGCCCAGCTCTTTCAGCAACTGATCGGCCATCGCCAGCAGTTCCACATCCGCCTGCGGTTCCGCCGCGCCGATGATCTCGGCGTCGATCTGGTGGAACTGGCGGTAGCGGCCCTTCTGCGGGCGCTCATACCGAAACAGCGGGCCGTGCGTCGCGACCTTCAAGGGCGCGTGCTGCTGCCAGCCGTTGGTGAGGTAGGCGCGCGCGATCCCGGCGGTGAACTCAGGGCGCAGCGTCAGCGAATCCCCGCCGCGATCCTCGAACGAGTACATTTCCTTCGAGACCACATCGGTCGTCTCGCCCAGCGAGCGCGAGAAGACTTCGGTCTTCTCGAACACCGGCATCTCGATCCGGCGAAAGCGATAGAGCTTGCGCACGCGCTCGAACGTATCGACGACATGGGCGAAGGCCTCCGCCTCCGCGCCGAAGATGTCCTGCGTGCCCCTGATTGCCTGCGGTGTTTTCATGGGCACGGCGCTTAGCGGCAATGCACGAAGAGGAAAAGCCTCTCGGCAAGGCGCAGGCTTGCGGCCCGGCGCGGCAAAGGCCATGACCGCGCCATGACGTTCAAACGCCTTGCCCTTCCTCTTGCACTGTCCTTCGCCTGCCTTGCTTCCGCCGCATCGGCGCAGCTTCCCGAGCCGACGCCGATGCCGACGGCCGCGATCCCCGCGCCGGTCGATGCGGCCTGGCCCGGCGGCGTCATCGATCTCGACATCGACGCCCGTGATCTTGACCGGCGCATCTTCCGGGTCACCCAGACCTTCCCGCTTGTGCCGGGCACGCGGCGGCTCACGCTGCTCTATCCCGAATGGCTGCCCGGCAATCACGCGCCGCGCGGGCCGATTGCCTCTATCGCCGAGCTGACGTTTACCGCGGGCGGGCGGCGGCTCGAATGGCGGCGCGATCCGCTCGATGTCTATGCCTTCCATGTCGAGGTGCCCGATGGCGCGCGCGAGGTCGTTGCGCATTTCGTCCACACCTCGCCGCTGGCGAAAGACGAGGGGCGCATCACGATGACGCCCGAAATGCTCAACCTGCAATGGGAGAAGATGACGCTTTACCCGGCGGGGCATTATGTCAGCCGGATCGCGGTGAGGCCGTCGGTCACCTTCCCCGAAGGCTGGACCATCTACACCGCGCTCGACGGGGCATCGGCCAACCAGCTGCGCGTGTCCTGGGCTCAGACCGATTACGAGACGCTGGTCGATTCGCCGATCTTCGCCGGGGCCTATGCGCGGCGCTGGGATCTCGGCAATTCGGTGAAGCTCGACGTCGTGGCCGATTCGCCGGGGCTATTGGTGCTGCGCGATGACAACCTGAAGGAATTGTCCGCGCTCTCGCACGAGGCGGAGCGGGTGTTCGGCAAGCCGCCGTTCGAGAAATACGATTTCCTCGTTGCGCTGTCCGACCGCATCGGCGGCATCGGGCTTGAGCATCTGAAGTCGAGCGAGAACCAGCTTGAGCCCCTGAACTTCCTGCAGTGGGACCAGTTCGACTGGGACCGCAACGTGTTGGCGCACGAGCTGGTTCATGCGTGGAACGGCAAGTATCGCCGCCCGGCGCGGCTCTGGACGCCCGACTATCGCACGCCGATGCAGGACGACCTGCTCTGGGTTTACGAAGGCCAGACGCAGTTCTGGGGCTGGGTGCTCGCAGCGCGCTCGGGGACACAGGACAAGGAGACGGTGCTGGCGATGATCGCCGACCGCGCGGGTTTCTACACCGACCTGCCGGGCCGCCAGTGGCGCTCGGTCGTCGATACGACGCTCGATCCCATCGTCGGCGCGCGCAAGCCCAAGCCTTATACCTCGCTGCATCGCGGCGAGGACTATTACAACGAGGGCGCGCTGCTCTGGCTCGAGGCCGACCAGCTGATCCGCCGCGAGACGGGCGGTGCGAAGGGCCTCGACGATTTTGCCAGGGCGTTCTTTGCGCACCGGGACGATGGCCGCGTGCGCCGCTATGAGTTCGACGAGGTCGTGGCGACGCTCAATGCGGTGCACCCGCATGACTGGGCAGCGTTCCTCAAACAGCGCTTCGAGGGTGTCGGTCAGCCCGCGCCGCTCGCGGGGATCGAGGCGGCGGGCTACCGGCTGGTCTGGCGCACCACGCCCAACGCTTACACCAAGGCGCGGATGGAGCATGTCAAGCAGCTCAACCTCAACCATTCGCTCGGGCTGGCGCTGGCGGGCGACGGCGATGTGACCGATGTGCGCTGGGGCAGCCCCGCGTTCGAGGCGGGGATCGTGACCGGCACCACGATAGTCGCGGTCGATGGCTATGCGTTCAGCACCGAGCGCATCCAGCGCGCGATCAGCCGCGCCGCCGCCGACCGCAAGCCGATCGAGCTGATCCTGCGCAAGGGCGACCGCTTCTCTACCGTCAGGCTCGCCTATTACGACGACCTGCGCTGGCCCTGGCTCGAACCGGTTTCGCCGGGGCGCGAGGCGGGGCTGGACCGCCTGCTCGCGCCGCGCCGGTAAAATCGTCTCGCACTGCCGCAGCAATGTTGCAGCGCAGCATTGAGCGCGCTAAGGCCACCCGCGCAATCCAGCATGCGCGAAGGACCGAGATGCAGATCGACAAGATCCCCACGGGCGACAATCCGCCCGACAGCCTCAATGTCATCATCGAGGTTCCGACCGGCGGCGAGCCGGTGAAGTACGAGTTCGACAAGGCTTCGGGCGCGCTCTTCGTCGACCGCATCCTGCACACGCCGATGCGCTATCCGGCGAACTATGGCTTCGTGCCGCACACGCTTTCGCCCGATGGCGACCCGCTTGATGCGCTGGTCATCGCCCGCTCACCGTTCATCGCCGGCTGCGTGGTGCGCGCGCGCCCGATCGGCGTGCTCAACCTCGAAGACGAGCATGGCGGCGATGAAAAGCTGATCTGCGTGCCGATCGACACGACGTTTCCCTATTACTCGGATGTCGCGGAGACCAAGGACCTGCCCTCGATCATCTTCCAGCAGATCGAGCACTTCTTCACCCACTACAAGGACCTTGAGGCCGAGAAATGGGTGCGCATCGGCAACTGGGGCGACGCTGCGGAAGCGCGCAAGATCGTGCTTGAGGCGATCGAGCGCGCGCAGGCGGGTTAAGAGCCTCCCTTTCTGCCTTTAAGCATCTCCCCTCCCCTCGGGGAGGGGCCGGGGGTGGGGGAGCGAGGCCTAAGGACTCGCGTCCAACATCCGCCGTACACCCCCACCCAGCCTCCCCCTCAAGGGGGAGGAGCGCGCTTTGCCATGCGCGGGCAAAGACCGCAGGATCGCATTTTTGGAATGAACGGCTAAGTCTGATTACTCCACCGGCCGGTTCGGATCGAGCAGGTCGCCGCCTTTCTCGCCTGCACGTTCCTGTTCGACCATTTCGGCGATCTCGTCCTGCGGGGTGACGTCGTGGTCCTCTTCCCCGGGCGCAGGCGCTGGGGCGGGTGCGGGCGGTTCGCTCGGCGCCTTGTGCTCGACATTCTCGAACGGCAACGGCTGGGTACGCGGGTCGAAGCGCAGGCGGTAGATCGGCTCGGGCAGCGCAAAGCCGCCGTCCTCCAGCGCCTTCTTGACCGCCGCGATGGCGCGGCTCCTCGCCTTGTACCAGTCGGCCTCGCGCTGGTCGATCCAGCCGAGGAAGCGCAGCACGATATTGGAATCGCCGACATCGACGACGCGCGCTTCGGGGGCCGGCTCATCAAGCACGAAGGGCAGCGCCGCCAATGCAGCGCGACCGACGCCGCGCCCGGCATTGGCATCGTCATCGGCGTCGATGCCAAGGTCGAACTCGAACCGGCGCTGCGGGTTGGTGGTGTAATTGAGGATTACCGACTTGAAGACGGTGTTGTTCGGGATGCGCAGATGGTTGCCATCCAATGTCATCAGGATCGTCGCGCGGCTGGTGAGGCGGATCACCCGGCCTTCCATGTCGCCGATCACCACCCAGTCATTGGCGCGGAACGGCTGGCGTAGCGAGAGCATGACCGAGGCGACGTAGTTCTCCACCGTGTCGCGCATCGCAAAGCCCAGCGCGAGGCCGATCACGCCCGCGCCGCCCAGCACCGCGCCCATCAATGCGCCCGCGCCGATCATGTCGAGCGCGACAACGATGCCGAAGATCACAAAGCTGAAGCGGATCGCAGAACGCAGCAGTTCGGCCAGGAAGCCGTTGGGCGCAATCTTGCGCCAGAACGCGCCGGGCGCGGCGAGCAGGTAGCCGACCGCCGCGATCAGCAGGCCGACGAGGATCGCCAGCCCGGCAAAGGGCAGGAGCGAGATGGCCGATTGAACCTTGTCGGTAACCCCGCCCAGCGTATCCATCGAAGAATCGAGCGAAACGTCGCGTTCGATATCGTTGCGCACCGCGACGACGCCTTCGACGCGCCCGGCGATGTCACGCGCGCGCTGGCGGTCCTTCTCGGTCCCGACCGTGCCGCGCAGCACGACGACGCCTTCACGCGCGGTCACGGTGACTTGTGCAAGGCCGGGCAACTGGCCGTAGATGCCTTCGAGCCGCGCGGCGATGCGCTCGTCGCTGCCGGTCTCGGCTTCGGCTTCTATCGGTGCCTCGGTCTCGGGCGGGGCTACTTCCTCGGTAACCTCGCCAATCGGCAGCGCGGCCTGCGCGGGCAGGGCAGCGGTAAGGGCCAGCGCGGCAAGGATGCCGAAGGCTGGCCGGAAACGCATGGCCTTAATCGCCCGCGACGGTCATGCCGTCGATCCGCAAGGTCGGCACGTTGACGGCGCGGAACCATTCGAGGTCGTCGGCAGGGGTCATATGCGCGAACATGTCGAGCAGGTTACCCGCCACGGTGAATCCGGCAACCGGTTTCGTCACTTCGCCGTTTTCGATGCGAAAGCCGACCGCGCCCCGGCTGTAATCGCCGGTCACGCCGTTGACGCCCTGGCCGATCAGCTCGGTGATATAGATGCCATCGGCAATGTCGCTCATCAGTTCATCGGGCGAGACGGAGCCCGCCGCAACGTGCAGGTTGCTGGTCGATACCCCCGGCGCGCCGCTCGCTCCGCGCGAGGCGTGGCCGGTGAGCGGCAGGCCGAGCTTGGCGGCGGCGGCGACATTCATCAGCCAGCCTGTCAGCCTGCCATCGGCGACGAGGTCGCGCGCTTTTGTGGGCAGGCCCTCGCCGTCGAAGGGGCGCGAGCGCAGGCCGCGTGGGCGGTGCGGCTCTTCGACGAGGCGCAGGCCCTTTGCGAAAAGTTCGTCGTCTTCCTTGCCCAGCAGGAACGATGCGCCGCGCGCGATGGCCGCGCCCGACATCGCGCCGGTGAGGTGGCCGATGAACGATCCGGCGACGCGCGGCGAAAAGACCAGCGGCGTCGGTCCGCTCTTTACTCTTCCGGGGTTGAGCTTCGCGACCGCCCGCTCGCCTGCCAGTGCGCCGATCTCGGCGGGCGGGAGCAGGTCTTCGCCATGGCGTGCCTGCCGCCAAGCTGAATCGCGCTGCTTGTTGCCGCCTTCGCCCGCGAGCACCATCGCGCTCAGGCCGTGGCTGGTGCCAGCGTAGGCGGCGGTAAAGCCGTTGCTGGTGGCAAGCGCAAAGGTGTTGTGTCCCGCCGATGCGCTCGCGCCTTCGGAATTGGTTACGCCTGCTACCGCGCGCGCAACGTCTTCGGCTTCTTCTGCCTGCTGGCGCAGCGCCGCCGGTTCGGGCTCGCCCTTGTCGATCAGGTCGAGGTCCGGCGCGGGGCCTTTGGCAAGCGCTTCTTCGGGAGCAAGCCCGGCATAGGGGTCTTCGGGCGCGGCCCTGGCCATCGCAATCGCGCGGTCGGCGAGTTCGGCAAGCGCGGCGTCGGAGAGGTCGGTCGAGCCGATGCTGGCGGCGCGTTTGCCAACGAAGACGCGCAGCGAGATATGCTCGCTCTCGCTGCGTTCGAGGTCTTCAAGCTCGCCCAGCCGCACCGAGACGCCTTGCGAGGAGCTGGCGATATAGGCTGCGTCGCAGGCATCGGCACCGGCCTTGCGGGCGCGTTCGACAAGATCGTGGGCGCGCGAGGCGGCCTCTTGGGTGGTAAGCATCAGGGGACCAACGTTCGAAGGCGGCGCAGGCTGCGCGCCGGATTAGGAGAACGGGTCAGGTAATGCCTTGGCGCGCGCGGCGCAATGCGTCAGGCGAATGCCAGCGCAAGGCCCTTGAACAGCGCGGTCAGCGCGAAGGGCAGGCCGATGGCGAGCAGCCAGAGCGCCAGCCGGTCGCGCCTGTATTGCGGGGCAAGTGCCGGGTCGGCAGCCTGTTCGTCGGTCAGGCGGTTCCAGCGACGCTCGAAATTGCGGCATGCCGGAATGATCGCGCCGACAAGGATGATGAGTGCGAGATAAGGAAGCAGCGACGCGCCGGTATCCTTGAGCGCGTGGATCGTCACGAAAATCTGGAGCGCGGTATAGACCAGCAGCGCATAAGCGATGTTGTCGCTCATCTTGCGACGCCAGTCGATCGCCTGTTCCCGGGCATGCGTCGCAAAGGTGCTGTGGCGCGAAACCTTGTCCATCCTCGTATCCCCTACTTTCCTCGATTCGACCCTAAACATCGAATTGCGAAACTTTCAAGCCCGGTTAACCTTATTGCAACAGCGACGCGGCATTCAGGCCCGATGTCGCGATGTGCCATGCATGAAACCTGCCAGTTTGCGAAAAGCTACGGGATTGCCCGCTTGCCGAGGCGGGCGCGGAGACGTAAAGCGCGGAATTGATGACCGAAACGACCGACATAGCCAGCACCGATCCCGAAACCGGGGCCATGGATCACGACCTCGTAGCGGAGCGGGGCGGCCTCGAAGTCATCTCGATCGCCAAGAGTTACGACAAGCGCGCGGTCCTCACCGATATCTCGCTTTCGGTGGCCAAGGGCGAGGTTCTCGGCCTGCTCGGCCCCAACGGAGCGGGCAAGACGACCTGCTTCTATTCGATCATGGGCCTCGTCCGTCCCGATTCGGGCCGCATCCTGATGGACGGCGTCGATGTCACCAAATTGCCGATGTACCGCCGTGCGATCCTTGGCCTCGGCTACCTGCCGCAGGAGACCTCGATCTTTCGCGGGCTGACGGTCGAGCAGAATATCGGCGCGGTGCTCGAACTGGTCGAGCCTGACGCCGATGTGCGCGCCGAGGAGCTGGACCGGCTGCTAGACGAATTCGGCCTCACCCGCCTGCGCTCCAGCGCCGCGATGGCGCTGTCGGGCGGTGAGCGCCGCCGCTGTGAGATCGCCCGCGCTTTGGCGGCCAAGCCCTCGATCATGCTGCTCGACGAGCCTTTCGCGGGCATCGATCCGCTCTCGATTGCCGACATCCGTGATCTCGTGCGCGACCTCAAGACGCGCGGCATCGGGGTGCTGATTACCGACCACAACGTGCGCGAAACGCTCGATATCGTCGACCGCGCCTGCATTATCTATGGCGGCCAGGTGCTCTTCGCAGGCAGCCCGCAGGCGCTCGTCGCAGACGAAAACGTGCGGAGGCTTTATCTGGGCGAGGGTTTTACGTTGTGATCCCTGCCCCATCTTCCGTTTGTGCTGAGCTTGTCGAAGCACCGTCCTTCCTTTTGGTGATCGCAGCGCCTGCCAGAAGAAAGAGCGGCCCTTCGACAAGCTCAGGGCAAACGGTTCCGGGGTAACCGCCCATGGCTCTCGGCCCCCGCCTTGACCTGAGGCAGAGCCAGTCGCTGGTGATGACGCCGCAGTTGCAGCAGGCGATCAAGCTGCTGGCGCTGTCCAACCTCGAGGTCGAGACCTTTATCGGCGAGGCGCTCGATGCCAATCCCTTGCTCGAAATGGGCGCGGGCGATGCTGCCCCGGAACCCGACGCGGCAGGCGAGGGCGATGCCGCGCGGCGCACCACGCTCGAATCCTCCCCGGTCGACCAGCTGATCGGCGAGGGGCAGGCCGATGCCGACAAACCGCTCGATGTCGATCCCGCCGCGCTCGACCGCGACCGCGACACCGGCGACGGGCTTGCCGATGCCAGTTGGGGCGCGGAGCTCTCTTTCGGCGGCTCGGGCGAGGAAGGCCCCGGCATCGACCAGCGCGGCGAGGGCCGGGAAACGCTCGCCGAACATCTCGAAGCGCAGATCGGCCCGGCCAGCTATTCGCCCGCCGAGGCGGCGGCGGCGCGTTATATCGTCGGGCTGCTCGACCCGGCGGGATACCTGCCCGCGAGCCTTGAGGAAATCGCCGCCGCGCTGGGCATTACGCTCGACGAAGCCGAAGACGCGCTGCTGCTCGTCCAGTCGCTCGATCCCACCGGCGTCGGCGCGCGCGACCTTGGCGAATGCATTGCGCTGCAGGCGAAGGAGGCGGACCGCTACGATCCGGCGATGGCGCGGTTGATCGACAACCTCGACCTTGTCGCGCGCGGCGAGTTTCCGCGCATCAAGCGGCTCTGCGGGGTCGACGACGAAGACCTGCGCGAAATGCTGGGCGAGCTGCGCTGCTACGATCCCAAGCCGGGGCTCAGGTTCGGCGATGCCGAAGCTCCGCCGGTCACCCCCGACGTGCTGATCGGCAGGGGCGAGAAGGGCGGCTGGACGATCACGATCAACCGCGAAACGCTGCCGCGCCTTGTCGTCAATCGCGACTATTACGTCGAACTGCGCGGCACTTGCGAAGACAAGGATTCGCGCGGCTGGCTGTCGGAAAAGCTTGCCGACGCCAACTGGCTGATCAAGGCGCTCGACCAGCGGCAGAAGACGATCCTCAAGGTCGCGAGCGAAATCGTCAAACAGCAGTCGGGCTTTTTCGAGCAGGGCGTCTCGCAGCTGAAACCGCTGACGCTGCGCGCGGTGGCCGAAGCGATCGAGATGCACGAATCGACCGTCAGCCGCGTCACCTCGAACAAGTACCTGCTCTGCGATCGCGGCACGTTCGAACTCAAATACTTCTTCTCTTCGGGCGTCACCTCTTCGGAAGGCGAAGGCGGCGCATCGGCGGAGGCAGTGAAGGCTGCGATCCGCAAACTGATCGATGCCGAAGACCCGAAGGCAATCCTGTCGGACGATGCGCTCGTCGACCTGCTCAAGCAGCAGGGCTTCGAACTCGCGCGGCGCACGGTGGCCAAATACCGCGAGGCAATCGGCCTCGGCAGCTCGGTCCAGCGCCGCCGCCAGAAGGCGCTCGCAGCAGCGGGATAGGCTTCCAGACCGGAAGTTCGTTCGCCAACCCCCGGCATTCCATTTCAGGCCATATCCTAACCTTGGCAAGCTAAACCCTTGCCTTGCTTAGATTAAAATGCTTTCAAATGAAACCATATTGCGTATCATGGGTCTGTCGGGTCGTTCGTCACTGCGTTGCGTCAACAGGGGCAACCAAGGAGAGGATGGAAAAATGGCCTATATCGACAGGACTACTGGCAACCGCCGCACCGGCACGATCGTCGCCGTAGCGGCGCTGCATGGCGCGGCAATCTACGCGCTCGTGACCGGGCTGGGCGTCGACTTCGTCAAGGAGACGATCACCCGGATCGAAGCCTACAATATCCCCGAAACCAAGCCCGAACCGCCGCCCGAGCCACAGGTCACGCAGGAGCGCACCGAAAGACCGCAGGACTTCACCGCACCCGAAGAAGACATCCGCCTGCCGCGCGAGCGCAACATCGTCGTCGTGCGCCGCGAGGACGATCTCGTGATCCCCGACGTGCCCTACACGCCAAAGGAGCCCGAGTTCGAATTTACGCCGCCGACGCCCAGGGAACCGCCCAAGCCCGCGTTCGACCCGGTCTCCGCCGCCCCGCGCGGCAAGCCGGGCGCGTGGTTCGGCCCCAACGATTATCCCACGCGCGACATTCGCGAAGGCAACGAAGGCACCGTCCAGTTCCGCGTCGCTATCGATGCGCGCGGCAAGGTCGCCGACTGCATCGTCACCCGGTCGAGCGGTCACAGCCGCCTCGACGACGCGACCTGCGCCGTGGTGAAGAAGCGCGGCAGGTTCAGCGCCGCAAAGGACGATACCGGCGCCTTAGTCGCGGGCAGCTACACCAGCAGCGTCAAGTGGGAGATCCCGCGCTGACGCTTGCCTGACGATCTTCCCTCCGCCATCCTTGCCCCGAGGATGACGGAGGGGAGTCCGGCAATGGACCAAGATAACTGGACGGCGGGGCTCAAGGACAGCGACGACCTGTTCATGCCCGAACCGCCCGAGTTTTCGTGGCTGCGCGAAGGCACCTCGTTCTGGGTTTTCGACGATGAAGGCCGCTTCGCAATCCCGCGCATCGGCATCGAGGCGGAACCGCACAGCTGGGATAACCGGCGCTACCAGGCGAACTTCACCTTGCCGGGCGGGCGCGTCCTGTTCGACGACGGGGTCGGCACGATGCATGCCGTTCGCGATCAGGCGGGCGTGCCTGCCGTGCTTGGCGCCGGACCGATAGAGTTCCGCTGCGTCGAGCCATGGAAGCGCTGGCTGGTCGGTTTTGAGGGCGAAGTCTTCGATTCGACGGTAGAGGCGCAGATTGCCGGCACCGCGCGCGAGGCAAAGCGCGTTGCGCTCAAATGCCGTCTCAAGCTGGAAATGCGCGTGCCCGCCTTCTTGCAGGATTGCTCGCCCGAAGCGTTCTTCAAACGCAGCCCCGGTGCGCGGCGCGACAGCCTGTCGGTCGGGCTTGGCTGGCGCTTCGAGCAATTGTTCGCGGGCGAGGGCTCGGTCGAGGTCGACGGGCGCGAGCAGAACTTTACCTGCACTGGCATGCGCGTGAAGCGCCGTTCGGTGCGCACCGACGGGCTGTTCCTGCGCGGCCACTGCTGGCAGACGGCTGTCTTCCCCGATGGCCGCGCCTTTGGCTACCTCGCCTATCCGCCGCACGAGGACGGCTCCGATCCGTGGAACGAGGGCTTTGTCTATCAGAGCGGCAGGATGTACCCGGCGCGCGCGCGCACGATCCCCTGGCTTGCCGAAGCCTCGGCCGGGCCGCAGGATGTCTCGCTCGAACTCGAAAGCAAGCTGGGCATCACCCGGATCGGCGGCATGACGACGCTTTCGACCCTGCGCGTGGCGCGCGGCGACCTTTTCGGGCTCAGCCTCCAGCAGACCGGCGTGGAATACAGATGGGACGGGGTGCAGGCTTACGGCATGCTCGAACGCTCGTCGGTCACCCGCAACGATGGATTGGCGGGCTTCCGCAGCTGATCGCCCGCATCGCGCAGAAACCGCACAAGGCCCCTTGCAGATGCGCGCGCCTGCCGCTAATGGCGCGGCCTGCCTTCACGGCATGCCGCTTTAGCTCAGTTGGTAGAGCACATCATTCGTAATGATGGGGTCCAATTGCTTGAGACGAAAGTTCTACACCAGTAAGCGGCACCACCTTCCTTATTTTTCGGGTATCTGGCTTTTTCGGGTATCTGGCCGGGCGGTCTCGCTATTGCAGCGTTACCCGGTCCTCGTCGTCATCGTCGCCGCTGCGCTGGCCGTAGAACTGCATCAGCTGGACCAGCAATTCGCAGCGTTCCGACAGGCCCGGCGCCTCAAGCAGCGCCTGCTTGGAAGCCGAATCGAACGGCACGATCTGCGAGACGCCGTTGATCAGCGATATGTCGTCGAGCCGCGTCACCGATTCCCAATCGACCGAATAGCCCTGCCGGTCGGCAAAGTGCTGTGCCTCGCGCTCGAAGGACGCGCGTTCGACGGCGGAGATGGCGGTGTCGGCATCCTCGATCAACTCGCCCTCGACCTGCCGGAAGGGCGTCGTCACATCGAGCTCGCGGATCAGGCGGAAACGCGCCTCGCCTTCGAGGATGATGTTGTAGCGCCCGTCCTCGAGCGCCTCGACCTCGCCGATCCGGCCAAGGCAGCCGACCTCGAACAGCGGCGCGCCTTCGACCGGCTGCTGCGGCTGGATCATGCCGATGCGCCGGTCGCGCGCCAATGCATCGCTTATCATCGCGCGATAACGCGGCTCGAAGATGTGCAGCGGCAGTTGCAGGCCGGGATAAAGCACCGCCCCGGACAGCGGAAAAATCGAGATGCGCGTCGTCGTCACGTTCAGCCGAAGAGCAGCGTGGAAAGCCGCCGCCGCGTTGCCGCGACCCAGGGGTCTTCAAGGCCGACAGCTTCGAAGATTTGCAGCAGCTTGGCCTTCGCCGCGCCCTCGTTCCATTCGCCGTCAGCCGCAATCATCGCCAGCAAGGTCTCGGCGGCATTCTCGCGCTCACCGGCGGCAAAGGCGGCGTTGGCATAGGCGAGCTGCGCTTCCATGTTGGTCTTGTCGGCTTCGGCCGCCTGACGCAGCGCATCGAGTTCGCCCTCGGCAGGCTTGTCGCGCGCCAGCTCGATTGCCGCCCTGGCCCGTTCGATCTGCGGGTCTTCGGCGATCCCGGGATCGAGCCCGTCCACTGCGGCCTGCGCCTCCTCGACATGGCCAGCCATCGCCAGCCCGCGAATGAGGCCCGAATAGGCCGCTGCATTGTCCGGCGCCATTTCGATGATCTGCGAGAAAATGCCCGCCGCGCGCTCGCCATCGCCGCCATTGAGCACGTCTTCGCCCATCGCCAGCAGCGGCTCGATATCCTGGTGCGGCTGCTGCGCGGCTTCGCCCAGCGGCAGCTTTTCGAGCAACTGGTCAAGCACCTGCTTCAGCTGCGATTCGCTGCGCGCCTGCGTCAGGTCGGCGACCGGCTGGCCCTGAAACATCGCATAGACCGTCGGGATCGACTTTACCTGGAACTGGGAGGCGATGAAGCCTTCCTCATCGACGTTAATCTTCGCCAGCACCACGCCCTTGTCGGCATATTCCGCCGCGACCTTTTCGAGCAGCGGGGCAAGCGCCTTGCACGGCCCGCACCATTCCGCCCAGAAATCGAGAATCACGAGGTTGGTCATCGACGGTTCGACAACCTGCTGGCGGAAGCGATCGACCGCTTTCTGTTCGTCGAGATTGAGGCCCATGCTTGCCAAGATGCTCACTCCGTTTGCTGGCGATTTCGTGCTCGCCCAATTTGGGCCTTCGCGCCGATTTGTGAAGGGTTAATCGCCGCAAAGGGCAGCCAGGCATGCCAATTGCATTTTCCGGCGATTTTGCGCTTGCAGCCTCCCGCGACCGATGCTAAGCGCGCGCCTCACCCCGACGGGTCGGCCCTTTCCGGCAAGACCCGCAGGCGTCAAGAGCGGGCGTAGCTCAGGGGTAGAGCACAACCTTGCCAAGGTTGGGGTCGTGAGTTCGAATCTCATCGCCCGCTCCATCGTTACCATACATTGAGCCTCGCGCTCCGGTAGCCTCCGTCAAATGGAATAGGCCTGACGCGCTTTCGGACCAGACTTGGCGTTGCGAATTGCCGGAAACCTGTACGGCCCCCAAATTTCCGAGGGTTTCAGAGCATTTCCGGGATCGTTGGAAAGGCGGCGCTGGAGCGGGTGAAGGGAATCGAACCCTCGTCGTCAGCTTGGGAAGCTGCTGCTCTACCATTGAGCCACCCGCATAAATGCGCGGCATCGTCATCATGGACAATCTCGGCAGTCACAAAGGCCAGGCCGTACGCAAGGCCATCCGCGCGGCGGGGGCCAAGCTCCTGTTTCTCCCACCCTACAGCCCCGATCTCAACCCGATCGAACAAGTCTTCGCCAAGCTCAAACTGCTCATGCGCAAAGCAGCCGAACGCACCGTCGAAGATACCTGGAAGCGCATCGGAAACCTGCTCGACGCTTTCTCGCCAAACGAATGCGCCAACTACCTCAGAAACTCCGGGTACGCTTCAGCCTAAGTGAAAACGAGTCTAGCCGACTGGTTCGACCGGCTTGCGCCCGAGGCAGGGCACTATGCCCACGATGACGAGGGGCCGGACGACATGCCCGCACATCTGCGCGCGGTGCTCACGGGGGTGAACCTCTCGATCCCGGTGATCGGCGGGCGGATGGCGCTCGGCACATGGCAGGGCATCTACCTCGCCGAACATCGCCGCGCGCCGCATCGGCGCCAGGTCGCGGTGCATGTCATCGGCGAATAGGCTTGCGCGCCTGCTGTAACCCTTTCACCTTGCCCGGCGAACACCGCACAAGAGCAAGGGGATGACGATGACGGCAAGTGGCTCCGAGGACTTCGATATCGACGCGCGCATGGCCGAGGTGGTCGGCGATGCACCGCGCATCGAGCCGCTCGAACCCGAGGCGATGGATGAGGACGCGCGTCAGCTCGTTCGCGATATCCGCAGGTCGGCGGGCGCGCCCGATGTCGAGCAGTTGCCCGAATATATGCGCACCGTGATCCGCAATCCCGAGCTGTTCAAGCACCACATGGAGCTGGGCAACTATATCTACAACGGCAAGCTGCCGCCCGCCGAGCGCGAGCTGGCGATCCTGCGCACCGGCTGGCTGCTGCGCGCGCCGTTCGAGTGGGGCCAGCACGTCAACATCACCCGCCGCATGGGCTTTTCCGACGACAAGATCGAGCGCGCGCGGCAGGGCAGCGCTGCGGGCGGCTGGACGGCGCATGAGGAAGCGATCCTCAAGGCGGTCGAGGAGCTGCTTTCCAACCAGATGATCGCCGATCCGACCTGGGCGGTGCTGGCCGAGAGCTGGGACGAGGCGCAGCTGATCGAATTTCCGCAGATGGTCGGCCACTATGTTGCGGTCGCCTATGTCCAGAACTCTATCCGCGCGCGGCTCGAAGGGGCCGAGGAAGGACTGCACGCGAAATGAACGATCCCCGGCCCGGCGATCTGGTCAGGCGGCACCGTCTTTCGACGCGGCTCTGGCACTGGACCAACGCGGTGACGCTGCTGGTGCTGCTGATGAGCGGGCTGATGATCTTCAACGCACATCCCCGGCTTTACTGGGGCGAATACGGGGCAAACACCGATCCGGCCTGGCTGGCGATCGGCTCGAATACGCAGGGTGAGGGGCTGCTCAGGATTGGCGGCGCGGCGGTAGAGACGACGGGCGTGCTCGGTGTCTGGACCGATCCCGAAGGCGAGGTGAAGCGGCGGGCCTTTCCCTGGTGGTCGACGATCCCCTCATCCTACAGCCTTGCCGACGCGCGGCTCTGGCATCTGACCTTTGCGTGGGTGCTGGCGCTGGGCCTGCTGGGCTACCTGCTCTGGTCGCTGGTCAACGGTCATGTCCGGCGTGATTTGCATATCACCCGCAGCGAGTGGTCACCCCGGCATATCTGGCACGACATCAAGGAGCATGCGCGGCTGCGCTTTCCGACCGGGGCGGCGGCGCTCAAATACAACATCCTGCAAAAGTTGGCCTATGCCTCGGTGCTGTTCCTGATGCTGCCGCTGATGATCGTGACCGGGCTGGCGATGTCGCCGGGCACCGATGCCTGGGCGCCCATCGTCACCGAGCTGTTCGGCGGGCGGCAATCGGCGCGTTCGATCCATTTCATCGTTGCCTTCGCGCTGGTCGGGTTCTTCCTCGTCCATATCGCGATGGTCGTGCTGGCCGGGCCGATCAATGAGGTACGCTCGATGATTACGGGCAAGTATCGCTTGCCGAAGGAGAAGGGCGAATGAGCAAAGAAAAGCCCCACCCCGCTGCGACTAACAGCCGCTTCGCGTCAACAAGTCTCGCTGCCCCTCCCCTGAAGGGGAAGAGGGGATCAGCACTCCTTTCGCGGCGCGGCCTGTTGCGGGCAGGCGCGCTGGGTGCGGGCGGGCTGGTGCTGACAGGCTGCGATGCGCTCAACGACAGCTCCGGATTTCGCGGGTTTCTGCAAGGCGCGGAGGGGCTGCACATGCGCTCGCAGCGATTGCTCGGCGGTCAGGCTTTGGCGCGCGAGTTCACCGAGGCCGACATGTCGCCGGTGTTCCGTGCCAACGGCAATCGCGGGGTGATGGACCCGGCTTACCAGCGGCTGCTGGCATCGGGCTTTGCAGGCTGGGCGCTCAGGGTCGACGGACTGGTGAACAAGCCGCTCTCGCTCCCGCTCGATGCGCTCAAGGCGCTGCCGCAGCGTGAGCAGATCACCCGGCATGACTGTGTCGAGGGCTGGTCCGCCATCGGCAAATGGCAAGGCCCGCAGCTGGGCCGCATTCTCGACATGGCCGGACTGAAACCAGAAGCGCGGTTCCTCGTGTTCCACTGCGCCGACCGGTTCGGGACAACGCCCTATTACGAGTCTATCGACCTCATCGACGGCTTCCACCCGCAAACGATCCTCGCCTGGCGCATGAACGGCAGCCCTCTGCCCGAACAACATGGCGCGCCGATCCGCCTGCGGGTCGAACGCCAGCTCGGCTACAAGCACGCCAAGTTCGTGATGCGGATCGAGGCGGTGGCGAGCCTTGCCGGGATCTACGCGGGCAAGGGCGGATACTGGGAGGATCGCTCGGACTATGCCTGGTATGCGGGGATTTAGGCCCGCTACCTGCCCTTAACCTGCCTGCGATAGACTGGGCGGCCAGAGCAGAACGGAGCCAGGCAGATGGGTGGCAAATGGGTCGGCTGGATCGGCAATATCGCCTTTTTCGGGACGATGGCGGTCGTGTTCCTTGTGCCCGATGCGCTTAACGTCTTTGTTGGCAGTTTCTGGGGCGCCTTCGGCTTTTTCACCCTGATCGCAGTGGTACTCGCGATCTCCATGCTCGGTTCGCTGCGCAGCACCCGACCCGAAGAGGTGCTGGCGCAGAACGAGGCTTTCGAAAAGACGACCGGATTGACCGGCAAGCAAGGTATCGGCTGGGTGCTGACCGGCGGGTTCCTGCTCTGCATCGCTTTGCTGGCGGTGATTGCCTTCCTGATCGTACCGGGCGAGCGCGGCGACCAGATGGGGCTGTTCCTCTATGGCTCCGGGCTGATCGTTGTCGGGCTCTCGCTGCCGCTCTGGGGCTGGGCGGCAGGATGGCTCATCGGGCACTTCATCAAGCCGGTTTCGGCGCGCGGCGAATTCATGCTTTCGCTCGATGGCGATCCGCGTGCGGCGCTTGCTGCGCGTGCCGATCCGCACCGGCTGGCGAAAGTGGCGGACGGATTGAGCCGCGCCGAACCCCTGAACGACGGCACCGGCAGGCACCGGCTCTATCCCGACGGGATGCTCGCGCGGGTGCTCGGCATGGGGCAGGTGGTCGAGGCGCGGCTTGCCAGCGACGGTTCGTGGCTGGAGGCGCGCAGCCTTACGGACAAGGGCGACACCGAAACACTGACCTACCGCGTGGTCGCGGCGGCGGATGGCGGCCGGGCGTTGGCCTGCTCGCTCGAAACCGATTTGCGCAATCCGCTGATCAAGCTGATCGCGCGCATCCTTGGCCCGGATCACCTCATCAAGGGCGGCGCAATGGTCGAGGCCAAGCGGATCGGCGACATGCTCGGCACCAAGGTCGAGACCGAGGTCAGGCGCGCTTCGTTCTGATCAGCCTGCGGTGTCGCTTGCCCGCGCCGCGTCCCTGATCCAGTCGCCGCTGTCCTTCGCCTGTTCGTAGATGTCGAGGTGGCGGATCTTGCCCGCCTCGTTGAAGCGATAGACCGCGATCACGTTTTTGCGGATGAACTGGTCGCCGTGGGTGTGGCGCTCCTCGATCTCCTGAAAGACCGCGCCGCCCGCCTCGGTGATATGGAACTCGGTCATTTCGAACTGCACGCCGCCCCCGGCCCAGCCCGTGAGGAAGGCCTTGTAGGCTTCCCAGTCGAGCTCTTCGAGATAGGCGCCGACGCGTTTGAAGTTCGCTTCGTCGATATACGCGGCGACCGGGTCCCAGTCGGACGGCTGGCTGATCCCCTTTGCCATCGCCGCGCCCTGCGCCTCGACGAAATCGCGCACGGTTTTGGTAAGCGGGCCTTCCCCGGCGACGGTCGCGGTGGCGGTGGTTGCGTTGGTCATACTTGCGTCCTCTCAAATCCGTCACCCCGGACTTGATCCGGGGTCCAGCTTTCTTTCTGGCCAACCGAAGTAAAGCCTTGCCCCGGGTCAAGCCCGGGGCGACGTTTCACTTATCCGATCGCTCCACCCACGAATCGAGCGCCGCGTGGAAATGCGCGAGCCGTACTTCCTGCTTCGTCAGCGCCAGTTCGGTGAGCCGCGTGTTCCTCAGGCCGCGTTGTTGGTGCTGCATCTGTTCGTAGTCCTGCTCCAGCGCGAGGAAGTAAGGGAAGTGCTCACCCTCGGGCACATCGACCAGCCCGGCGCGCATCGTGGCGCGGTCCTCGGGCGGGAACCATTGCAGGTTGATGACTTCCCAGAAGCAACGGTTGGGATCGCCATCATGGTGCGGCGTGGCGATGATGACGGTCGCCTCGCCCGCGTGAATCGTCATGAAGAAGTTCGGGAACAGGATCCAGAAATGGTTGTCGGTCAGCTGGTTGTCCGTCAGCGTGGAAACGTCGAGGCCCTTGCCGACCCACGTCTCGCGCAGCGCGTTCTGGAGCACGAGACGCGGGGTGAGGCCGTCGGGAAAGACATACGCGCCCGATCCATCCTTCAACCCGTCAAGCATTGCCTCGAAACGCGGCATGGCATCGCCCACCGCCGGGAAAGTGCCCGGCAGCCCCCGGATCGCCTCGATCAGCTGGCCTTCCGATGCTTCGCCCAGATTGGCCGCCCCGAACGGGGCAGTGGCAACCGAATGATCGCCGCAGAAGGTATAGCGTTCGAGCCGCTCGTCCATCGCCGCGACCAGTTCGGGGTGGACGCCCTGGATGTGGTAGCCTTCCTGAAACGCGTCGAGCACCACCTTCCAGTTGCAGGCGATCGCCTCGCGCACATGCAGGCCGTAGGGGATCATCTCCTCGACGCGGTAGGGCGCGAGCAGCTCGACCGCTTCGCCGAGGAAGTCCGCCAGCGATTCGGCCTCTGGATCGGGATTGAGGAACAGGAACCCGGCGAAGCTCTCGACCGGAACCTCGACCAGCCCGAGCTTGTCCTTCGCGCCGACAAATTCCTCGGTGGAGCCTTCGAAATCGGGCTTGGCCACCGCGAGGAGCCGCCCGTCGAGGTCGTAGGTCCAGTTGTGATAGGGGCAGGTAAAGCGCGCCGCCGTGCCGTGCCCTTCACAGAACGCATTGCCGCGATGGCGGCAGGCGTTGACGAAGCCGCGCACCTTGCTGTCACGCCCGCGCACGAGGATATAGCTCTGGTCGAACAGGCGATGTTCGAACCAGTCGCCCGCCTCGGCAATGGCGTCGGCGCGTCCGACGACTTGCCATGTCCGCATCCAGAGCCGGTCACGCTCGCGCGCTGCATAGTCGGGGCAGGAATAGCGCGCGGTCGAAACGCGCATCTGCCGCCCCGAAAAATCTATTTCGGAAATCAGCGGTCCGGTATCGACCCGCTCGCCGGGTTTGCTGGCAGTGGTCATCGCTCTCTCCCGTTATGGGAGCGAGGCTAGGTTTTGCAGACGCGAATAGGCAAGTGGTTTCTGGGGCCCGGCTTAGCTCGCCAGGCGCAAATCCGCTTCGCCGATGGAGAAGTGCTTCGGCTGGTCGGGCCAGATGCCGCGCGTGTCGTAGACCAGCTTGTCGCTGCGTTCCTCGACCGGAACGACGCGGAACACGTCGTGGTCGACGAGCACGAGCAGGATGTCGCAGGTCTCCAGCGCATCGTCGATGTCGATCAACGTGGCACCGCTGCCGTCGAATTCCACCGGCAGTTCGGCGGCGTAAGGCTCGACGATGGCGATGCGTTCGCCAAATTTGCGCGCGAGGCGGCTGGCGATGAAGCGCGCCGGGCTTTCGCGGAAGTCGTCGATATTGGCCTTGAAGGCGAGGCCGAGGCAGGCGACCTTTGCATTCGGGTGGGTCGCGACCAGTTCGTCCGCCTTGAGCACGACGTGGTGCATCTTCGCGTCATTCACGCCGCGCGCGGTGCGGATCAGCGGCGATTCTTCCGGAGCGCCGTGAACGATGAACCACGGATCGACCGCGATGCAGTGCCCGCCGACGCCGGGGCCGGGGGTCAGGATGTTGACGCGCGGGTGGCGGTTGGCCAGCCGGATCACTTCCCAGACGTCCAGTCCCATGCGGTCCGAAATGATCGACAGCTCGTTGGCGAAGGCGATGTTGACGTCGCGATAGGCGTTCTCGACCAGCTTGGTCATCTCCGCCGACTTCGCATCGGTGGTGACGCATTCGCCGCGCACGAAACGCTTGTAGAAGGCCAGCGCCTTGCGCGCACAACGCGGGGTGATACCGCCGATCGAGCGGTCGTTGTTGGTCAGTTCCTCGAGGATCTTGCCCGGCAGCACGCGCTCGGGGCAGTAGGCGATCGAGATGTCGGGGATTTCGCCCGTCCGGCCCGGGCACTTCAGGTCCGGGCGAGCCTCGGCGATCATGTCGCGCAGGCGCTCGGTGGTGCCGACCGGCGAGGTCGATTCGAGGATCACGATGTCGCCCTGCTTCAGCACCGGCGCAATCGCGCGGCCTGCATCGAGGACGTAGGAAATATCGGGCTCGTGGTTTTCACCGAAGGGCGTGGGCACCGCGACGACGAATACGTCCGCCGCTTCGACCTTCGTCGATGCCTTGAGGAACCCGCGCGAAACGACGCCGTGGACGAGGCCGTCGAGATCGACTTCCTCGATATGAATCTCGCCCCGGTTGATCGTTTCGACGACCTTTTCCGAAATGTCGACGCCAAGCACCTTGCAGCCTGAGCGCGCGATCACCGCAGCGGTAGGCAGGCCGATGTAACCAAGTCCGACGACGCAGACGGCGGGCGTGTTATCCGATTTCATCCTTGAGCAACTCCACGATACGGCGCGCGGAATGCCCGTCCCCGAAGGGATTGTGGGCCTGCGCCATTGCCTCGTAGGCAGCCTTATCGTCGAGCAAGGTTGATATTTCGGTAACGATCGTCTCGCTGTCGGTTCCGACCAGTTTCGCAGTTCCCGCCGCCACGCCCTCGGGCCGTTCGGTGGTCTCGCGCATCACCAGCACCGGCTTGCCGAGCGCGGGTGCTTCTTCCTGCACGCCGCCGGAATCGGTGAGCATGATCTCGGCGATGTCGAGCAGGCGCGCGAAGTGCGGATAGTCGAGCGGCTCGATCATCGCGACATTGTCGAGCCCGCCCAGCGCCTCGTGCATGACCTTGCGCACATTGGGGTTGAGGTGGACGGGGAAGATGATCGCGACGTCGTCGCGCGCGGCGATGCGCCTGATGGCAGAGGCGATGCCGTCCATCCCGTCGCCGAAGTTCTCGCGGCGGTGGCTGGTGACGCCGATGATGCGCTTGTCCGCGAACCGCGCTTCAAGCTCGGCCAGCCCGGAGGCGAGCGCCGGTTCGCCCGCGATCCGCTGTGTCACCCAGTGCAGCGCGTCGATCACCGTGTTGCCGGTGATGTGGACGCGCGCCGGATCGACGTTCTCCGCCTTGAGCGCGCCCGCCGAAGTCTCGGTCGGCGCGAAGTGCAGCGAGGCCATCGAACCGATGATCTTGCGGTTAATCTCTTCGGGCCAGGGATGGTAGATGTTGCCCGAGCGCAGCCCCGCCTCGACATGATCGACCGCGATCTTGCGATAGTAGGCCGCGAGCGCGCCGCACATCGCCGTCGCCGTATCGCCCTGCACGATCACCCGGTCGGGCTGTTCGGCATCCATCACCTTGCCGAGCCCGACAAGCAGCCGCGCGGTCAGCTCGTCCAATGACTGGTCGGGCTTCATCACGTCGAGATCGTGATCGGGCACGATGCCAGCAATATCGAGCACCTGATCGAGCATCTCGCGATGCTGCGCCGAGACGCAGACCACGCAGTCGAAACGCGGATCGGCCTTCAAGGCATTGACCACGGGAAACAGCTTGATGGCTTCGGGCCGCGTGCCGAACACGACCATGATCTTGGCAGGATGTGTCATGCGCGCGGGCCTAGCATGGCTTGGTTAACCATGTCGTAAAGGCTGTGGCATCAATAGAGGAAATTGTAGTATCTGGCCTCTCAAGGAGGGTCGAAAAACTGGTTGATTGCAATCCAAAATCAGGCGGTGTGAGCCCAAAGATTAGCCCCGCTGTTCCGGCTTCTGCGGTGAATCCGCTCAGCCTAACCACGACAAAAATTGACCTTCTCTTTAACGATACGCCGCTTGGGTCAGGGTCAGGCTTTATTTTAGAATGGGCAGGCCACTATGGTCTAGTGACAAATTGGCATGTCGTATCAGGTCGAAATCCACTTACCGGGCAATGCCATTCGCGGACTGGAGCAATCCCAAACCGAGTGAAGTTTAATGTCGCTCTAGAAAAGACATACAAATCTGAAAAAGCATTAAAATTTCACCCGGTTGATATTAGATTGTATAGAGATAACTGTCTTGAAAAGCCTCGTTGGGTGGATGATCGCGAGCAAGACGATTACCGAGACTATGTCATATTGCCCTTAAAGCTAAGCGATGCTCTTTTAAGACGAAAATTCACGATAAAATCTATACGGGGCGGAAATGTGATATTTGATAAGTCCGATTACAATAACGAACAAGTGCATTATAAAAAGACGCAAAATGTTTATCCAAGTATCGGGAGACAAGTTTTCATCCTTGGATATCCGTCGGGGATCGAACCAACCGGAGTGCTGCCAATTTGGAAGGGCGGAACGATCGCATCCGAACCCTATAGCGCCCACTTTTTGTCAGAACGACAAACATTGGATGCCTTCCTTGTTGATGGGCTTACTCGCAGCGGAATGAGTGGCGCGCCGGTGATACGCCTGGTTGAACGCGGTGAAATGATGACCGCCGACGATGGGTTTCAAGTACCAAGCCCAAGTGACCAGAACCTCCTACTTGGAGTTTACGCAGGGCGGGAGGGTGTCACTAAATATGAGGCGGACCTCGCGCTTGGTAGGGTATGGAAGATCGGTGCTTTAGAACGCCTTTTTCGAAGGATGCTCGACGACAGGGTGACAGAGATTACGATAAAACCCTAGCTGCGACTACCTCGTTGAATTCTAGCGCTAGTAACTATGCAATAGTCTCTGATCTAATTGGGCAACAATCTTGGATTTTTCGCTCTTCTTGAATTTGAAATTGCGGAGGTTCTGAGCTTAGGCCGTTTTGTCTCATCTCACCCCCCCCAACCCGTTAACCACGTTATAATCCGCGCGCAGTAAGGCGAGGGGCATGAAAGTACTCGTAACCGGAGCAGCCGGGTTCATCGGTCACGCCGTCGGCAAGGCATTGCTGGCGCGCGGCGATCTCGTCATCGGGATCGACAATTGCAACGACTATTACCGCACCGACCTCAAGGACGCGCGGATCGCGGACCTGCGCGAGGCGGGCGGGAATCGCTTCTCGTTTCACAAACAGGATTTTGCCGACCTCGACGGCCTCAACGCCGCGCTGGAGGGCACCGCGTTCGAGCGCATCGTCCACCTCGGCGCGCAGGCGGGCGTGCGCTATTCGATCGAGAACCCGCACGCCTATGTCCAGTCGAACCTGGCAGGCCACGTCAACATGCTCGAACTCGCGCGCCACCGCGAGGCGGAGCACATGGTCTATGCCAGCTCCTCTTCGGTCTATGGCGGCAACGACAAGCTCCCTTCGCGGTCGAGGACAGGGCGGACCACCCCGTCTCGCTCTATGCCGCGACCAAGAAAGCCGACGAACTGATGAGCGAGACCTACGCGCATCTTTACCGCCTGCCGCTGACGGGCCTGCGGTTTTTCACCGTTTACGGGCCGTGGGGCAGGCCCGACATGGCGATGTGGAAATTTGCCGCCAATATCCTCGCGGGTAAGCCGATCCCGGTGTTCAACCACGGCGACATGTACCGCGACTTCACCTATATCGACGATATCGTCGCGGGCGTGCTCGCCTGCCTCGACTCCGCGCCTGCCGACGATGGCAGCGAAAAGGCGGGCGGTTCGGTCAAGCCGCACGCGCTCTACAACATCGGCAACCACCGCTCGGAGCCGCTGATGAAGGTCATCGGCCTGCTGGAAGAGGCCTGCGGGCGCAAGGCCGAGCTGGAGATGCTGCCGATGCAGCCGGGCGACGTCCACAAGACCTACGCCGACATCGAAGCGATCTGCCGTGATCTCGGCTACGAGCCGACGACCTCTATCGAGCAGGGCGTGCCGCAATTCGTCGACTGGTTCCGGGGGTGGACGGGGAGCTGATTGGTACTATATTCGGTCCGAATTCGAACCGGAGGCCCGCGTGACCCGCCACGAACGCATCAAGCCGATCAGCTACCTCAAGGCCAACAGTGCCGAGATCATTCGCGAACTTGGCGAGGGGGCGCCGCCGCTGGTCATTACCCAGAACGGCGAAGCCAAGGCGGTGCTTCAGGACGTTGGCAGTTTCGAGGCGACGCAGGAGACGCTGGCGCTGCTGAAGCTTCTTGCGCTTGGCGAGGAGGACTTGCGCGAAGGCAAAACCGAACCGGTCGAAGGACTCGCGGATCGCGTCCGGTCGATGTGACCCGTGACAGCGCGAGCAACCGTCAGGCTGACACGCGGAGCCCGGCTCGATTTGCACGGCATTTACCGGCGGCACCTTGCTCTGCGCGGTACAGATGGACCGGACGGGGCGGAAGCGCTGCTCGAAAGCCTCGTTAAATCTGTCGAAGGCCTCGCCCAGCATCCGGAAAAGGGGCCGGTGGTGGAAGAACTCGAAGCCATCGGCATCCCGACCTTCCGGCAGCTATCGCGCGCGCCTTTCCGCATCATCTATCGCATCGACAGCAAGGAACCTGACCGGCTGGTCACTGTCCTCGTCATCGCCGATGGACGGCGCGATTTCAGGACCTTGCTTGAGGAGCGGTTGCTGCGCTGACCCGGCGCTCAGCCTCAAACCCGCACCTCGCGCCATTCACCCGGCGCCAGCCCCTCGACCGACCAGTCCCCCACGCGCCAGCGCACCAGTCGCAGGGTCGGCAGGCCGACTGCCGCGGTCATCCGCCGCACCTGGCGGTTGCGGCCTTCGCGGATTGTCAGTTCTAGCCAGCAATCGGGCACGGTCTTGCGAAACCGCACCGGCGGGTCGCGCGGCCAGAGAGCCGGTTCTGCAATCCGTTTTGCCTCGGCGGGACGGGTCATGCCGTCCTTGAGCATGACGCCCTTGCGCAAGGCGTCCAGCGCTTCTTCGCCCGCCTCGCCCTCAACCTGCACGAGGTAGGTCTTGGCCAGCTTATGCTTCGGGTCGGCAATGCGCGCCTGCAAGCGTCCGTCGTCGGTCAGCAGCAAGAGCCCCTCACTGTCGCGGTCGAGCCGGCCCGCCGGATAGACGCCCGGCACGTCGATGAAGTCCGAGAGCGTGCGGCGCGGCGTGGGCGATTTCGCATCGGTGAACTGCGAAAGCACGTCCATCGGCTTGTTGAAGAGGATCAGGCGCGCCATCGCCTGCTGCTATCGTCCTGCGGCCCGCTGGCCGTCAAGCGCACCCGCACAAAACAAAACCCCCGCCGGTTAGGGCGAGGGCCTTGCACTCAGGAACTGTTGCAGCGCCGGTTCAGGCGAAAGCGAGCTTCGGCGAAGCCTGCCTGACCTGCTTGCGGCGACGGCGGGCGAAGGCAACGCCGCCAGCGCCCAGCGCGAGGAGGCCAAGCATGCCCGGCTCAGGCACCGGATTTGTAGGCGTGTGCGAATAGCTGCCGATGTTCTTGATGTAGTCACCGCCAACGATCGGATCGCCCCACCAGGCCCAGAGATTGACGCGGCCGTTGCCTTCGAAAATCAGCTTCTGCGGGTGCGTGGTGTCGACGTTCTTCGGGTTGTCGGTGAGCCACTTGCCCCCGATCAGGCGCAGGCCGTCGAGCGAGCTGAGGACAGCGGTGAAGGTCGGATTTGCGCCGCCGGCAAAGCTGGCGAAGTCGGCGCTGGTCATCGACACATCGATGGTCGAGCCGACATAGGTCGCGCTCTGCGTGTCCGAATTGATCGACAGCGTGTCGCCGTTGGTCATGTTGTAGGTAAAGACATCGGCGGCTGCCGGTGCGGTCGAAAACGCGAAAGCGCCGAGAGCGGCGATCAGTTTCAGCGGAAATTTAATCATTATGTGGTTCCTTGTTGCCCGTTGAACGTCCGGTTTTGTCTTTGCCATTAACCTTTTACTCGACCCAGACGGCGTTCATCCCTGACACTGGGCTAATCGGGATCGCGGGATCGGAACAACCAATGAAAATGGTTAATTCGTCAACTATTGTAACTTTTCTTCTACTTGCGGCTTGTGGCGCGCAGTCCGTCCCCAATCGGGACGATATTGCGGCAATGCTTTCCAACGGTAAGGTTAAGGAAGCGCATATTGCGGTTCGCAATGCGCTCGCCGAATCACCCGGCGATCCGCATCTGGCGCTGCTGCGCGGCCAGATCGCGCTGGCCGAAGGCAATGCCGATCTTGCGATCACCACGCTCAAGCGCTTGCTGGACCACGCCGAACTGGGCGCGGCGGCGCGGGAGAACCTTGCCCGTGCGCAGCTTATGTCCGGGCAGGGCAAACGCGCGCTCGAAACGCTGGGCAACGGCGCCGATGCTACTGCGCTGGCCTTTGCCGTGCGCGTGGGTGCGCATACGCAAGGCGGCGATTTCGACGCTGCGGGCCAGTTTCTGACGCAGGGCCTTGCGAAATTCCCGGACTCGGCGGACCTGCTGGTGCTGGCTGGTGACCGCGAACTGGCGATCGGCGATCTCGCAAAGGCGCGTGGCTATTCGGCTCGCGCGCTCAAGACCGGGCCAAAGGACGCGCAGGCATTCCTGCTCGCCGGTCGCATCGCGATGATCGAGCGCAAGTTTGCCGAAGCCGAGCAGCATTTCGACGCGGTGCTGGCGCTGCGCCCCAATTTCCAGACCGCGCTGCTGGCGAAGGCTGCTATTGCTCTCGACCGGGGCGAGAAGGATGAGGCGCGCGCGATCCTTGAGAAAGCCTCGAACCAGCTGGGCGGCTCGGCGCCGGCGATTTCCTATTATCAGGCGCAGATGGCGTTCGATGCGGGCAAGATCGAGGAGGCCAACCGGATTCTCCAGTCGATGGGCGATGTTTCGGCCTTCCCGCCCGCAACGATGCTCGCTGGCCTCGTTGCGGCAAAGCGCGGGCAGCCCGAACAGGCGATCACCTTGCTGCGCCGCTTCCTCGATCGCGGCGGCGAGGATGGCCGCGCGCGGCTCGCCTATGCACTGGCGCTGGCCGAGGTTGGCGCGCAGGGCGATGCCTATGCCGCGATCCGCCCGCTGGCCGATGCCGCCAACGCGCCCGCACAAGTGCTCGATGTCGCGGCAAAGCTCGCCGCCAGGTCCGACCCGGCGAAGGCGCAGGCCTACCGGGCGCGCATCGGCAAGCTGAAGGCAGAGGCCGGGATCGCGCCGCAGATGGCGAGCGCTGACAAGGCGATCCGCGCGGGTGACTGGAAAGCGGCGGACGGCATCTATGGCCAGCTACTGCGCGACAATCCGCAGACCGACAATGTCGTCCTGCTCAACAACGCAGCCTTCGCCCGGCTCGAACTGGGCGATGCGAAGTCCGCCGTGGCGCTGGGCCGCCGTGCCTTGGCCCTGGCGCCGAACGATCCGACCGTGCTCGATACCGTCGGCTGGGCGCTCTACAAGGCGGACGGACCATCGCCCGAAGCCGTTGCCCTGCTGCGCCGCGCGGTCTCGGCTATGCCCGAAAACGCCAATATCCGCCGTCATGCCAACGTCGTCGCCCGCGAAATGCAGGGCGGGGCCGGGGTCTGAGCGAAGGGGGGATAAGCACCGCCTCGCATCTTGGGCCTGCCGCTGCTGCCGGGTATCGCTGGCCGCGTGCAGACCGAGATCATCATTGGCAGCGATTCGAGCGGCAACCCCGTCCAGATAGACCTTGAGGAATTGCTCGCCACGCGCCTGCTGGTGCAGGGCAATTCCGGTTCGGGCAAATCGCACCTGCTGCGCCGCCTGCTCGAGGAATCGGCGGGTTCGGTGCAGCAGGTGGTGATCGACCCCGAAGGCGATTTCACCTCGCTTGCCGACCTTTTCCCGCATGTCGTGATCGACGGCGCGGCGCATTCGGTGGCCGAGATCGCCGCGCTGGCCCGCCGCGTGCGTGAGCATCGTGCCTCTGTGGTGCTGGCGCTCGAATCGCTCGATGTCGAACAGCAGATCCGCTGCGCCGCGCATTTCCTCAACGCGCTGTTCGATGCCCCGCGCGAGCACTGGTTCCCGGCGCTGGTGGTGGTCGACGAGGCGCAGATGTTCGCGCCGTCTGCCTCGGGCGAGATCAGCGAGGATACGCGCCGCCTTTCGCTTGGCGCGATGACCAACCTGATGTGCCGGGGGCGCAAGCGCGGGCTGGCAGGTATCGTCGCGACGCAGCGGCTCGCCAAGCTCGCCAAGAATGTCGCGGCGGAAGCGTCCAACTTCCTGATGGGGCGCACCTTTCTCGACATCGACATGGCGCGTGCGGCGGACCTGCTCGGCATGGAGCGGCGGCAGGCGGAACAGATCCGTGACCTTGAGCGCGGGCGCTTCCTCGGCCTTGGTCCGGCAATCTCGCGAAGGCCGTTGTCCATCGCCATCGGTTCGGTGCGCACCGGCGCGATCAAGTCGGGCGGCGGGCTCTTGCCGCTGCCCGAAGCTGCGCCCGAGGACATGCAGGCGCTGCTCCATTCGGACCTTGAGAAAGCCGCCGAAACCGCTGCCGCCGAACCGCGTGCCGCGCCACTCGCGCGCAACATGGAGGCGATGGAGCAGCCTGCCGTCGCGCCGCCAGAAGCCCCTGCCGCCGCTGCGCCCGATACCGGCGAGCGCGAGGTCGCGATCGAAGCGACCCTGCGCGAAATGGCCGCCGATCCCAATGCGACCTACCAGTCTTCCAGCAGCCTGTTTCAGGCGTTCCAGGTCCGCTGCCGCCAGCACGGGATCATCATCACCGGCATGGACATGTCCGCCTTCCGCCGCCAGTTCGCCTTCGCAGTCGCTGGACTGGACGCGCTCGAGGACGAGCAGCGCGCGCAGGTCGAGGCGCTGGCGGGCACGGTCGATGACGACCTGCTCGCCCCGTTCCTCGTCATAGCCCGCGCTGCATTGGAAGGCATGACCGCACCCGACGAAGAGGAACTCGCCCGCGTCTATGGCACCAGCTCGCCGGGCCGCATCCGCCGCCTGCTCGAACATCTCGAAACCACCGGCCTTATCGTCCTGCGCGAGGAATACGGCGGCGGGCGCACGATCTTCGTGCCGGGGCTGGATCAGGTGCTGGCAAATTGAGTGTTCGGTGCCAGCCCGCTCCCCCGCCCAACCACCCGATAAACTACCTTTAAGGTATCGGGTGGTTGGGCGGGGGAGTGGGCCGGCACCGTATACAGACAACTCACTTAACGGGGATAAGCGCGGCCTTTGTGCTTGCCCGCCGCCGCGCCATCGGGAATCACTTCGGGCATGAGCATTCTTTCCGACCGCTGGATTCGCAACGAGGCGCGGCATGCCCGCATGATCGAGCCGTTCGTCGAGGCGCAGAAGCGCGAGGGCGTGATCTCCTACGGCCTCTCGTCCTATGGCTATGACGCGCGCGTCTCGGACGAGTTCAAGATCTTCACCAATGTCGACAACGCGGTGGTCGATCCCAAGGATTTCTCCTCGACCAGCTTCGTCGACCGCAAGACCGACGTCTGCGTGATCCCGCCCAACTCCTTCGCGCTCGCCCGCACGGTCGAATACTTCCGCATCCCGCGCGACGTGCTCGTCATCTGCCTCGGCAAGAGCACCTATGCGCGCTGCGGGATCATCGTGAACGTCACTCCGCTCGAGCCCGAATGGGAAGGGCACGTCACGCTCGAATTCTCGAACACGACGCCGCTTCCGGCCAAGATCTACGCCAACGAGGGCGCGTGCCAGTTCCTGTTCCTCAAGGGCAACGAACCCTGCGAAACCAGCTACGCCGACCGCGCGGGCAAGTACATGGGCCAGCAGGGTGTGACGCTGCCGAGATTATAGACGCCGGGCTCTGTTGCCGATCCGGTCAGGCCGCGCGGCGCTCATATTCACGGGCTTCTGCTTCGATCAGGATATCCGCCAGCATCCAGTACGCCTCACCCCAGGCGCTGAGCACTGCGTCAGTCGCTACATCGCTGCCCAACACGTCGCGAATGGCGGGGAGCAGCGCTTCTGCAACGAGCGGATAGTGCTCGGCGTGGACACCGGTATCCACGTGGCGCGTCACCATGCGTTCCACCGCTGCCGTCAGATTTTCAAGACGGTCGATGTTCTTCGCATAGGCGAGGATCGCGGCTGCCAGACGTTTCGGTTGCTCGCCCGATTCCTGCGCGGCCATGTCGAACATCGCTTTCACCTCGCTGTTCCGGAACAGGCGGGTGTACATTGCGGTGGTAATTTCAACGCCATGCTGTTCGAGTGCAGGTGCGGTGGATTTGACGATGGCGATGGCTTCGGGGCTGGCTTTACGCATAGGACTGTTTCCATATTAATTGTGGTATCTAAAATACCGGTATAAACAATGCTTGAATTTTGCAAGCGACAGAATCATCCTCGGTTCGCCATGCAACTGACCCAGCACACCGATTATGGTTTGCGCCTGCTGATCATGCTCGCCCGCGGTGATGGCAGCGCTGTTTCCCTGCCCGCCTTTGCCGACGCGCAGGGGATTTCGTACCACCATATTGCCAAGGTTGCTCAGGCGTTGCGGCGCGAAGGCTTTATTGTAACCCGGCGTGGGCGAAGCGGCGGCGTTGAACTGGCGCGTCTGGCATCGCAGATCACCCTGGGTGAGGTTGTGCGGGCGCTTGAAAACGGGTTGCAACTCGCCGACTGCGCGCATTGTGCTTTGCGCGCGGACTGCGCGACCAGCCCGATGCTGGCCGAGGCGCTGAGCGCCTTCCTCGAAGTGCTTGACGGAAAGACGTTAGCGGAGGCGGCGCGACCTGACGGCGGCGCGGTCTCTGCCTGGTTATAAAGTATTGACCGCCGCTCCCGCGCGCTGAACAGTAGTTCAACAAATCCGGGAGAGAGACAAATGACCATCGAAGAGCGGCTCGATGCGCTTGAGGCGCGGTGCCGCAAGGCCGAGGATCACCTCGAAATCCTCAACCTGCTCAACACCTACGGGCCGCTGGTGGACAGCTGCACCGCAAAGGAAGCCGCCGAGCTCTGGATCGAGGGCGGCAAGTACAGCTTTACCAAGCCCGATGGCGAACCCGCCAGCATGACCGCGCCGGACGAGATCGCCTCGGTCTATGCCTGGCCCGGCCATGTCGAGCTGACCGAAACGGGCTGCGCGCATATGACCGCGACGCCGCGCATTGCGGTCGATGGCGACGCGGCGCGCGCGCTGGCCTATTCGTTCGTGGTGCTGCGCGAGGGCGAGCGCTGGTTCGTCTGGCGCGCGGCGGTCAATCACTGGACGCTGACGCGCACCGCTGACGGCTGGCGCATCGTCGAGCGCTTCAACCGCCCGCTCGATGGCTCGAAGGAAAGCCACGAGACGATGCAGAAGGTGCTCGAGCTGTGAGCCGGTTTGAGGGGAAAGTCGCGATCATCACCGGCGCGAGCACCGGGCTAGGGCCGGTGATGGCGAAGATGATGGCGGACGAGGGCGCCAGGCTGGTGCTTGCCGCGCGGCGCGAGGAGTTGGTGGCAGAGGTTGCCGCCGGGATCGGCGATCAGGCGGTCGCGGTGCGCGCCGATGTCACCGACGAGGGCGACGTCGCGGCGATGGTCGAGGCGGCGATGTCGCGCTGGGGGCAGGTCGATGTGATGATGAACAACGCCGCCGTTCCGGGCACCGACAAGTGGATCTGGGAGCAGACGGTCGACAACTTCCTCGACACCTACAAGGTCGATTGCATGGCGGCGATGCTCTGTACGCGCGAGGTGCTCAATCGCTCGATGATCGAGCGCAAGTCGGGCGCGATCGTCAATTTCTCGTCGGGCGCGGGCTGGGACGGGATGGAGCGCAAGAGCCATTATTCCGCCGCAAAGGGCGCGCTGCGCATCCTCACCAAGACGGTGGCGCGCGAGGTCGGGCAATTCGGCATCCGCTGCAATTGCGTCGTGCCCGGCGCGATCAATACCGAGCTGATGCAGAACTACATGAAGCGCATCGCCGAGGAGAAAGGCGTGTCGCCAGAGGAGATCGCGGCGGGGATACAGGCGCCGCTGCCCCTGAAGACCTTCTCGACGCCGGAGGACGTGGCGAACCTTGCGCTGTTTCTGGCATCGGATGCGGCGCGCACGATTACGGGCCAGTCGGTGAACGTGGACGCGGGACAGTTCATGACATGACCATCGAAGAGTTGCTCGCACGCGAAGCGATCCGCGACACGATTGCCGCCTACACCACCAGCGGCGACCGGCTGAAAATCGCCGCCTTCGTCGCCTGCTTCACCGAAGACGCGGTGATGGAAACCGACGGTGTGCCCGAAACCCGCGCGTTTCGCTACGAGGGCCGCGCGGCGATCCGCGCCTGGCAGGAACGCTGGCTGGCTGGCGAAGGCGGCACCCACGGCGCGACCTTCGTGCGCCATCACCTATCGACTTCGAAAATCGACCTCACCGGCCCCGAGACCGCGCGCGCCCGCACCTACTGGGCGGCATGGACCGACATTGGCCCCGACCACGCGGGCTATTACCTCGACGAGTTCCGCAAGGTGGGCGAACGCTGGCTGATCGCCCGCCGCCGCGTGCGGATGGACTGGGAAGCGGAAGGCAGCCTGTTCCGGCAGGCGGTGGCCAATACCAGCGAACATTAGATCGGGAACGGGCGCCGGACCTGCCCCTTGCCCTTTCCCAATGGACGCAGAGCGCCTAGATAGCCGCGATGCATTTTCTCGATCAGGCCAAAATCTACATTCGCTCGGGCGCGGGCGGCCCCGGTGCCGTCAGCTTCCGGCGCGAGAAATATATCGAATATGGCGGTCCCGATGGCGGCAATGGCGGCAAGGGCGGCGACATCGTGTTCGAGGCGGTGCCCGGGCTCAATACGCTGATCGACTTTCGCTATGCCCAGCACTTCAAGGCGAAGCGCGGCGGGCACGGCATGGGCAAGGACCGCACCGGCGCGGGCGCGGACGATCTGGTCATCGGGGTGCCGGTGGGCACCGAAATCCTCGACGAAGACCGCGAGACCGTGCTGGCCGACATGACCGAGGTGGGCCAGCGCGTCGTCATGCTCGAAGGCGGCATGGGCGGGCGCGGCAACGCCAGCTACAAGACATCGACCAACCGCGCGCCGCGCCAGCATCAGCCGGGCGAGCCGCCGCAGGAGATGTGGGTCTGGCTGCGGCTGAAGCTGCTGGCCGATGTCGGACTGGTCGGGCTGCCCAACGCGGGCAAATCGACCTTCATCAACTACATAACCAACACCCGCGCCAAGGTCGGCGCTTATCCTTTCACGACGATCCACCCGCAGCTGGGCGTGGTGCGGCACAAGGCGCGCGAGTTCGTGCTGGCCGACATCCCCGGCCTGATCGAGGGCGCAGCGGAAGGCGCAGGCATCGGCGACCGGTTCCTCGGCCATATCGAGCGCTGCCGCGTGCTACTCCACCTGATCGACATCGAGGGGACCGATCCGGTCGAGGCGATGCGGATCGTCGAGGACGAACTTGAGGCCTATGGCGCGGGGCTGACCGACAAGCCGAGGCTGGTCGCCTTGAACAAGATCGACCTTGCCGATGCCGAACTGGCCAGCGCTTTTGCGAAGGAACTGAAAGAGGCGGGTGCGGAGGATGTCTTCCCGATCTCGGGCGTTTCGGGCGAGGGTGTCGACGCCCTGCTCGATGCAGTGCTGGCTTACCTGCCCGCAGCGACATCGACCGAACGGCCCAGCGGAGAGATCGAGGACGAGCTCGACGCCAAGCCCTGGTCGCCGCTTTGATCGCGCCGGGGCTTTGCCCTTTGGAAAATGCCCGCTAATCGGCTGGCATGACTATCGCCCGCCTTGCCGATCTTGCCGATGCCTCGGCAACGCCGCGCCTTGTCGTCAAGGTGGGCTCGTCGCTGCTGATCGCGAACGGCGCGCCGCGCCGCGACTGGCTGGCGGGGCTGGTGGCCGAGATCGCCGAAGCGCGGGCGCGCGGGCAGCAGGTTATCGTGGTTTCGTCCGGCTCGATTGCGCTGGGCGCAGCGCGGCTCTCGCTGGCGAAGGGCGGACGCGCGAGCCTTGCCGATGCGCAGGCGGCTGCGGCGGTGGGGCAGATTGCGCTCTCGGGCCTTTGGGCGGGGCTGCTTGAAGAGCACGGGCTGACGGCGGCGCAGATGCTGCTGACGCTCGACGATTTCGAGGATCGCCGGCGCTATCTCAATGCCACGGCGACGCTGGGGCGGTTGCTCGATGCGGGCGCGGTGCCGGTCATCAACGAGAATGATTCGGTCGCGACGCAGGAAATCCGCTTTGGCGACAACGACCGCCTCGCCGCGCGGGTGGCGCAGGCGGTGCAGGCCGATGCGGTGCTGCTGCTCTCCGATGTCGATGGCCTCTATGATCGCGACCCGGCGAAGAAGGGCGCGCAGCTGATCCCCGAGGTGCAGGGCGTCACGCCCGAAGTCATGGCGATGGCCAGCTCTGCCTCGGCATCGGGCATGGGCTCGGGCGGGATGCTCTCGAAATTGCAGGCCGCCGAAATTGCCGAGATGGCAGGGATTGCGCTGGCGATCCTTAACGGCACGCACGAGCGGCCTATCGGGCGTGCTCTGGAGCAGGAACGCGGCACGCTGTTCCTGCCGGTGCGCAAGACCGGCGCGCGCAAGGCTTGGATCGGCGGGCGGATGAAGACCAGGGGCACGCTCTCCATAGATGACGGCGCGGCCAGGGCGCTGGGCGAGGGCGGCAGCCTGCTCGCCACCGGGATTACCGCCGTCGACGGCAGCTTCGCGCGCGGCGATCTGGTCGCGGTCGTCGATGCCGCAGGCGCGCTGCTCGCGCATGGCCTGTCCGAATACGATGCCGTGGAATGCGCCGCCCTCAAGGGCCACCGCTCATCGCAGCACGAAGCGATCCTTGGCTATGCACCGCGCCCGGCTGTGGTTCACCGCGACCAGATGGTTCTCAAATGATCCTCGCGCTGACCGGCGCGACCGGCTTCGTCGGCTCTACGCTGATCGAGATGGCGGGCGAGGCCGGGCTGACGGTCAAGGCGCTGACCCGCCGCAAACAGCCACCGCGCGCGCATGTCGAATGGGTGCAGGGTGACCTGTCCAACAAGGCCGCACTGGCGCGGCTCGTCGAGGATGCCGAAGCGGTGCTGCATGTCGCGGGTGTCGTCTCTGCGCCCGATGCCGCCGGGTTCGAGGAAGGCAACGTCACCGGCACGCTGAACCTGATCGAGGCCGCCACGTCTGTCGCGTTGCCGCGCTTCGTTTTCGTTTCTTCGCTTTCGGCGCGTGAGCCGGAAATCTCGCAATATGGCGCGTCTAAGGCGCGGGCGGAGAAGCTGGTCATGGCCTCGGGGCTCGACTGGACGATCGTGCGCCCGCCCTGGGTCTTCGGGCCGGGCGACCGCGACACGCTCGACATGTTCAAAGCCGCGCGCTGGGGCCTGATCCCGACGCCCGAGGAGGGCCGCGTCTCGATGATCCACGTCGAGGACTTGTCTCGACTGCTGCTTGCGCTTTTGCCCGGCGGCGAGGAAGTCACCGGGCAGGTCTTCGAGCCGGATGACGGGCGCGCGGACGGCTGGAGCCACTATGAGATGGCGCGCGCCATTGGTTTCGCGATGGGCGGTCGGCCCAAGGTTCTGGGCCTCTCGCGCAAGACGATGGAGCGCGCCGCCAAGGTCGACGGGTTTGTCCGGCGTTCGAAAGCGAAACTGACACTGGATCGCGCGGCCTATTTCAGCCACCCCGACTGGGTGGTCAGCGCCGACGCGCGGCCACCGGCAGGACGCTGGACGCCCCGGATCGAAACGCGCGATGGCCTCAAGGCCACCGCCGCCTGGTATCGCGCCGAGCGCTGGCTTTAGCTTACCACCTCACCAGCGGCGGCACCACCAGCCTGCCGAGCAGCGCGCTCGCGACCACGGCCAGCCCGTGCCAGATGCCGGTATGCATGAAGCTGTCGATGGGGCAGGCAAAGGAAAATGCGAAGACACCCGCGCAGCCTGCGGCGATCCCGGTGAGCAGTCCGGCGCGTTCGGGCATCGAGGGGGCGCCGCGCCGCAGCCAGAGTGTCAGCACAGCGCCGGTCAGCAGGCCCAGCCCGACCGAGGCTTCGAGGCAGACGACGCCGTGGTCCGCCTCGCTCGCCGCCCAGGCCGATGCGCCGCGCGACAGGCCGATGATCAGCGCCGTAACAGGTAGCACAGAGGCCATCGCCAGCGCCCATTGCCAGCCGTTGCGCGCCGCGCCAACGCGCGGGCTACCCATGAGCACCACCGCGACCGTGCAGGCGAGGCCGAGAAGCAGGAAAAGCCCTGTCGAAACGAGGAAAATCTCGCGCGGCTGGCCTGCCATGACATCGGCGCGGATATCGCCCTGCCAGAAGATCGAGACCACCGCGACGGCCATCGCGCCCATTGCCAGCGCGAGCCCGCGCGAGAAGCGCAGCGGTATTACCGGCTCAAGATCGCCGACCAGTTCGGTCATCAGGGATTCGGTGCTTTGCGACATGTGTCAGTCTTTCTCGATAAGCGCGGCGAGCTTCCTGATGCCGCGATGGATATTCACTTTGACGAGCGATTCGCTCTGGCCGGTCGCCTGCGAGGCTTCGGCGATGGAGTGCCCCTCGACCTTGACCAGCCGAATGGCATCGGCCTGTGCGTCGGACAAGTGCTCGAACAGACGTTCGAGGCTGAGCTTTGCGGCAATGGCCGGTTCTTCCGACGGTGCGGCGACTTCGGCATCGGTCGCCGGATCGTCGCCGCGCGAAAGCTTGCGGAGGTGATCGACCCAGCGATAGCGGGCGATGGCCGCGAGCCAGGGCAGGAACGGGCGCGCCGGATCGTAGCTGGCCAGCTTGCGGTGCAGCGAGACCAGCGTTTCCTGAATCAGGTCATCGGCGTAGTCGGGCGTGACCTTGCGGCGGTAATAGCCGCCGAGCCAGTGCCGCGCTTCGTCGAGCAGCATGGCATAGGCGCGCCTGTCGCCGCCCTGAGCCGAGGCCATCAGACCGCGCAGGGTTTCGTCGTCAGTCCGCATCTGCCGTCTTCCGGGCGAGCAACGCGTCAAGCGAGAATGCGCCCGCACCGCGCACGATCAGGATGCCCGCCATCGCGACCCAGAGCAGATGCACCGACCACCAGGCTTCGGGATAGACGAAGATCTGGATCACCATCGTCATGCCGAGCAGCGCCAGCGCTGAGAGCCGCGTGAACAGGCCGATGACCAGCAGGATCGGGAAGAGGTGCTCGGAATATGTCGCCATGACTGCCGCGAAATCTGACGGCAGCGGGACACCCGCGTATTCTTCCTCGAACAGGAAATACGTCGTGTCGCTGATCGAAAGCAGGCTGCCTTCCTCGACCTTGGTGCGGCCCGAGCGCCAGAACACGCCTGCCAGCGCGACGCGCGTGAAGAACAGTGCGATGGCCTCGGGAATGTGGCCCGAAAGCGCCGCCACGGCCTTGTCGTAAAGCTTCAGCATTCCCCGTTCTCCTTCCCCGCGCGGATCACCGCGCCTGCCTCGATCAAGGCGATCAGCGCCGCCAGTGCGGCCTCACTGCCCTGTTCGCCGCGAGAGGCGAGAAGGTTACCGATGGGCCGGGGTTTTTCGAGCAATGCCAGCAGGCTGCTCATCGCTTCGTCGGCGGGATTGATCGCGACTTCGGCTACGGGCCGGGTGATGAGGATCGCGCTCGCGCCTTCGAGCGACGGGATTTCCTCCGCAAGCGCGGTGGCGGCCTCGCCGGGCGCGATCCGCGTGGCGGGGTGGCGGGCGAGGCTGGTGGCGAGCACTGTCGCTTCATCCAGCGCGGCAAATTCGGCCAGCGCGAGCGGCTGCGCTTCGGCGGCGTGATAGGCTTCAAGCCAGAGCCATTCGAACCGCGCGAGTGGTGCGGCCAAAGCTTCGCCAGCCTCTTCCAGATAGGCGGCGAAATGGCGGCCAATTCCCGAATGCGGCTGCGCCGTCGCCTCGCGCGTCTCGACGAAGGCGCGGCTTAATGCATTGAACCGCGCCTCACCCAGCAACGCGCGCGTGCGCGAGAACGTCTCTTCAAGCGCGACCAGCCGCGCGTGTGAGATCGTGTTGGCATGGACCGCAAAACCGCGCAGCGCGGCTTCCAGCCCGCCCACATAAAGACGCTCCTCGACAAAGCGCGGCCCGCCGCCGATCGCGGCCATCATCCGGCGTTGCAGCGTCTCAAGCCGCATCGCGCGCGCCTTCGCCTGCCATGATCGCCTGCGCCTTGCCGACTTCGGCCATGAGCACTGACCACTCGGGCACGTCGGTATCCCATTCGACCAGCACCGGTTTCGGGCCGGCACGCTCGATGAACTGCGCGAAAAGCTGCCAGGTCAGGTCGGTGACGGGTGAACCGTGGTCGTCGATCAGCAACGCGATGCCGCCATGATCCTCGCGCGCATGCCCGGCAAGGTGGACCTCGCCAACCAGCGCCGGGTCGATCGCATCGAGCATCTCCACCGGATCGAGCCCGAGGTTGGTGGCCGAAACCTCGACATTGTTGATGTCGAACAGCAGCGAGCAGCCCGAGCGGCGGCACAGTTCGGTAAGGAACGCGCCTTCGTCCATCTCGTCATGCGCGAAGGCGAGATAGCGCGAGGGGTTCTCGACCATGATCATGCGCCCGAGGCGATCCTGCGCCCGGCCAACTTGCGCAGCGAAATGGTCAAGGCATTCGTGCGTATAAGGCACCGGCAGCAAGTCGGGGAAGCGATTGCTCGCCGTCCCGCTCCAGCTGAGGTGGTCGGACACGGCAGCGGGCTCGTAACGCGCGCAAAGCCGCGCGAGGTTATCCAGTTCCTCCTCGTTCAGGCCCTCCGCAGATCCCAGCGAAAGCCCGACCGAATGGAAGCTGAGCGGAAATGCATCGCGCACCGCCGTCAGCCAGCGGTGCGGCGGCCCGCCTGCGCAAAAATAGTTCTGCGGGTGGACCTCGAACCAGCCGGGAGAGGGTTGGGAGGAATCCCGGCTGGAAGAGGTCTCGACCGACGCATGCCCGAGCGCAGACTGGTAGTGCTGCGGCTTGAGCCCGACCCCGACAGAGGGGGGCAAGGGGTTTCGCGGGGTCGTCACGTCGGTCGAAGCTGGTTGTTACTTCTTTGGCTTGGGTGCGGCGTTACCCGCGTGCGGCGCCAGCGTGCCGCCCATGTCGAGGCAGGTGCCCTTGGCGACGTATTTCCATGCGTTGCCCTGATAATCGACGGTCGAGGTGCCCGCGCAGGACGTGCCCGGTCCGGCGGCGCAGTCGTTCTTGCCTTTCAGCGCGACGCCATAGCACTTTTCCTTTGCGCCCGACTTGGCGAGGGTGGCCGAGGGTGAGGCCGCCAGCGCTGCCGCGGCCATCAGCCCGGCTGCGGTCGCGATCTTGGTCGATCCATGCATCTTGTGGTCCTTTCAGCTGTTCGATCAGAGGCACGGCGGCCTCATGTGCAGGTTCGCCGTGGGGATGCGTGAGGTTACACCCTCGCGAAATTCTTGCCCAGCCACGCGCGAGCGGCCAGTCTCCCCGGCACGAGAGGGGAAAGCGATGAGCGAATACGACGTCGGCACAAAGTCACTGGTGCTGGAAAAGGAAGGGCCGGTGCTCTGGTGCCGGATAGACCGCCCGCGTTATCGCAACGCGCTGACCCCGGCGATGTATTTCGGGATCAAGCGCGCGGTGCGGTTGGTCAACGCCGACCCGGAGCTTGCGGCGCTGATCATCACTGGCACCGACGATGTCTTCGCGCCCGGCGGCGATCTCGGCGGACGCTATGACGAGGGCGACGACAAGGTGCCTGCGGGCCTGACCTACGAATCGCTGCCCTTCGTCGCGGTGCGCGAATCGACCGCGCCGGTGATCGCGGCGGTGAACGGCATCTGCTACGCGGGCGGCCTGCTGATCGCGATGATGAGCGACATTGCGGTCGTTTCCGAACGCGCGACCTTCCAGGTGCCCGAACTGAAACGCGGCATCATCGACGCGACATATGCGGCCGTTCTGCCGGCGCATGTCGGCATGGCCCGCGCGCGCGACCTGATCCTGTCGTGCCGCAAGTTCGATGCGGCCGAGGCTTACCAGATGGGGCTGTTCTCGCGACTGGTGCCGCATGAGGACTTGCGAAGCGAAGCGCTAAAGGCAGCGCGCGAATTGCTGCAATCCCCGCCCGAGGGCCGCGCGCATACCAAGCGCATGCTCAACCAGCAGTATGCTGCGATCGACTATGAAACGATGTTCGCGTCGCTCGCGCATGGCCGCGAGCCGCGCGAGGGGATGAACGCCTTCCTCGAGAAGCGCGATCCCGACTGGATACCAAAGGACCTGCCGGGCGAGGAGGGCTGAGATGGATATCGTCGATGCGCAAATCCACATGGGACCGGGCGGCATCGACGAGGTTCTGGCGGCGATGAACGCGCTGGGGATCAGGGGCGTGCTGGTCGACGAATACTGGCTGCGCAACTTCGCCAACGAGCCGCACCATGTGCTCGAAGGCGGCATCCAGCGCCCGGTCGCGCCGACCGCCGAACTGGCCGCGCAGCTTCATCCCGAGCGGTTTTCCTGGCTCCTGCGGGTGGACCGCCGCGATCCCGACCACAAGGCGATCATCGGGCAGGTGCGCGATGCGCCATCAGGGCGCGCGCTGCGCATCGACCCCGGCCTGTCGCCCGCGAACCGCGCGGCATTTGGCGGGGGTGGTTACGATCACATCATGTCCGCTGCGAGCGAGGCGGGGCTGCCGCTTTTCGTCTTCTGCCCGGATTCGCCCGATGCCTTTTCACGCGCCGCCCGCGCCTTCCCCGGCCTCAAGCTGATCGTCGACCACTGCGGCGTTTACAGCAATTCGATGCGCAGCAGATTCGCGCAGCTGCCACCGCTCGACGAAGCCGGGCAGATGGCGATGTTCGACGATATCCTCGCGCTTGCTGCGCATCCCAATATCGCGCTTAAATGGAGCCACGGCTCGGCGATGTTTGACAAGCCGGCATGGCCCGGTGACGCACTCGCGACGATCCTGCGCCACGCATTGACCGCCTTCGGTGCGGAACGGGTCATGTGGGCGAGCGACTATTCGGTCAACCAGCGCGGCGAATCCTGGGCGGAGCTGCTGTTCGGGGTGCGCGGGAGCGGCGACCTCTCCGACGCGGAGCGCGCCGCCGTGCTTGGCGGGACCGCACGGCGCTGGCTTGACTGGCCCGCACCAACCTGACCGCTTCGCCCCGGCGATGCGCGGCGAATTTGCGCCAGATCAATTTTCGCTCGCGCGCGCCGGGGCAAAACCGCACCGTTCTATCATTGCAACAGCTACAATTTCGGGAGTGCCGATATGGAAATGAACGACATGGTGATCATCTCGGTCGATGATCACATCACCGAACCGCCCACGGTTTTCGACAACCAGCTTTCGGGCAAGGATTACGAAACCGCGCCCAAGATGAAGCTTGCGCCCGACGGCGCGAACTTCTGGGAATACCAGGGCAAGCGCATGCGCAACGTCGCGCTCAATTCGGTCACCGGCCGCGTCAAGGAAGAGTACGGCTTCGAGCCGACCAACATGGACCAGCTGCGCAAGGGTTGCTGGGATGTCGATGCGCGCATCGGCGACATGAACATCAACGGCATCGCCGCCAGCCTCAACTTCCCCTCGGTCGCGGGCATGGACGGTCGCCTGTTCACGCAGGCCGAGGACAAGGACCTCGCGCTCACCCACCTGCGCGCCTACAACGACTGGCACATCGACGAATGGTGCGGGAAGTATCCGGGCCGCTTCATCCCGCTCGGCATCCTGCCGATGTGGGACATGGACCTTGCCGCCGCTGAAATTCGCCGCCTTGCCGACAAGGATTGCTACGCGATCTCGATCAGCGAGAACCCGACGATGGGCGGCCTGCCGGGCATCCACACCGGCTATTACGAGCCGCTGTTCAAGGCTGCGGCGGACTGCGACACGACGATCTGCCTGCACATCGGCACCGGCAACATAGCGCCGCACTGCTCGCCCGAATCGCCGGTCGAGGCCAACATCACGACGATGCCGATGGCGGTGGCCTTCGGCGCGGCGGACTGGATCAACCTTGAGGCGCTGCACCGCTACCCCGACCTCAAGATATGCTTCTCGGAAAGTGGCATCGGCTGGATTCCCTACCTGCTCGAACGCGCCGACTACAGCCACCAGCAGCACAGCGCCTGGACGCATTCGAAGCAGTACCTCAACGGCATGAAGCCTTCCGAGGTCTGGAAGCGCCACTTCTATTCGTGCTTCATCGACGACGGCTATGGCCTGCGGAACATCGACGAGATCGGCGAAGACTCGATCTGCTACGAAGTCGATTACCCGCACTCCGACGCGCCCTGGCCGAATGCGCCGGAAATCCTCTGGAAGGACGCGCAGCACCTCACCGATTCGCAGATCGACAAGATCACGCACCTCAACGCGATGAAGCTCTTCAACTTCCCGATGTTCGACCATGTGCCGAAGGAGCAGCTCACTGTCGGAGCGCTGCGCCAGCAGGCGAAGGAAATGGGTGTGGATGTGACGCCGATCTCTTCGGGTGGCGCTGCCCCGCTGGCCGCCGGCGAAAAGCCGCGCCCGGTGACCTCGCAGGACGTCATGGAAATGTACCAGAAGCACGGCGCGGCGGCTTACGAGGAAGCCGAACCGGCGGAATAAAGAGATCCTCCCCCAATCGGGGGAGGGGGACCACCCGCAGGTTGGTGGAGGGGGCTGGTACAGCGTTTGTCAGGCCCCCTCCGTCAGCCCTTCGGGCTGCCACCTCCCCCGGAGGGGGAGGAATTGGAATTACCTAAATCCCGAAGCGCAGCTTGATCGCGCGGTAGCGTTCCAGCAGCATCGCCGAGCGTTCCTCCTGCGTCACCCGCTTCGTATCGGCGGGCAGGTGGTCCATCAGCTCGTCGCGCTTCACCAGCTCCGTCCTGAACGTGGCCGGGTTCTGGCTCATCAGGTTGCGATAGGTCAGGTTGCCGTCCGAAAAACCCTGCGTGTCGAGCCAGTTGGCCACGCCCGGATCGTCGTGCGCGAGGACCAGGCGCACGACCTTGTCTTCGCCAACCCATGTCCGCGTCGGGGTGTAGCTCGTGGCGCGGTGGAGGAAGTCCATCGACTGCATGAAGACCGAGCCCATGCCGAAGATCCAGAAGCCGTCGTGCCAGTCCATCTCGACGATCAGCGCTTCGTCGGGTTCGAGATGCCAGATCATATGCGCCGCCATGCGCCCGCGCTTGGCATCGTCGGCAGAGTCGGCGGTCGCACCGGGGAAAGTGTTGGGCCGGGCCGGATCGACCACCCCGCCCGAGGTCGCCCAGGCATGTTCGGGCCAGTCGCGCATCACGCCGGAGACGAACGCGCCCGCCCAGTCCATCGCATCGACCATGCGCCTGGGCGAGGGCATCGGGCGCGGGGCGTCCATGCCGACGCGCTCGATGGTCAGCGTTGTCGGCGTCTCGCCCCATGCGTCGAACGCCTCGCGGATGAAAAGCTTGCGCGATCCCGGCGTTGTCGGGAGCCAGTTGGAGGCGCGTTGCTCGCCGCCGATCCAGAGTTCGAAATTGCCCTCCGCGTCGGCTTCGATCTGGCTGCCGAGGATATTGCTCTCGGGAATGTCGCCGAACGGCTCGTGCAGCGAGCGGAATTCGGTGCCGGGAATGGTCTCGGGTTTCGGCCCCTGCACCGTCAGGTTGAACCAGCGCGCGGTGCCCTTTCTGCCCATGATGCGATAGGCGTGCTCGCCCGAAATCCACGCCTGCCGATAGGTGAAATCGGCGACATCGCCGCCGAGTTTCATCGTCGGATGCGTGAAATAGTGGATCATCGGATAGGCCGGATCGGCGGTTTCCAGTGCCAGCGGGAACGCCTGCCCGAGGTTCTGCGTCAGGAACCGAAAGGCATCGGCGCGCAGCAGGGGATCGGCAGTTGGCATCTTGAACGCCATGTCGCCCGCCGCCTTGAGCCGGTCACCAAAGGCATACCATGCCGAATGCAGCGCCTCGTCGGCGGGGAATCTCCATGAAGCCATCATCAGGCTCCCAGTTTCTCCAACATCTCCGAGAGCCGCTCCGCCGCGCGCAGGCTTGCCGCCGCCGCGCCTCTGCTCGATGCGCGGGTCAGCTGAGGTCGAACAGCCCGGCATACCCCGCCTCCAGCGCCGCGCCGATGAGGCGTTCCAGCGGGATCACGCCGTCGCCCGGCACCGCGCGGCAGGGGTGCACTTGTCGCCATAGACATAGTCCGAAACCTGTATCAGCCCGCAGTTCGGCACGGCGCGGGCGATGCGCTTCGAAGGTCGCTCTCGAACCAGACCTGCTGCAGGTCGATGCAGGTGCCGATCCCGGCAAGCTTGGCCAGCTTCACCGTATCGTCGAAGGTATGCGCGATGTGGATGTCGGCGTTGAAGCCCATCGCTGGTTCGACCAGCAACCGGACGCCCGCTGCCGCCGCCTGCGCCTTGCACGGTTCGACAAGCGAGGCGAAGCGTTCGGCGCAGCTTCCCACGAAAGCGAACCGCGCCCGCCCGACACGAGGTAGATCGCCTCCGCACCTGCCTGCCCGGCAAGGGCGACGGCATTGGCGAGCGCTGCTGTCTCGGCTTCGCCCGCGCGTTCAAGGTCGCTGCCAAACGTGAAAGGGTGGTTGAGCACGGCAATGCGCGGTCCGCCCTCGCGCGCGGCATCGAGATCGGCGGGTTCACCGATCAGCGGCGTTGCCAGCGTGACATTGGCAATCCCGCCTCGCCGCAGAAGGCCATGAAGTCCGCCATAGGCGAGGCCATGAACGCGACCTGGTGCAGGCAGACGCGCGGGTGAATCATGCGCCAGTTCCTCCCCCATCGGGAGAGGGGACCGCCGAAGGCGGTGGAGGAGCCTGCGCAGCGCCGAGCAGCCCCTCCGTCAGCGCTGCGCGCTGCCACTCCCGCGTGGGGAGGATTGAGGTGGCACTCACTTCGCCACCTCGACCGGCACATCGAAGCGCTCGCGGAACGGGCGGAATTTCGTTCAGTTCGTCGATGTCGTAGCCCGCGTCGACCAGCACTTGGGTTGAGTAATGAAACTTGCCGTGGCGGTCGCCCTTGTTGTTTGCGAGGTATTCGCGCATCGCTGCCTCCTGACGTTCGCCATACTCGCGGCCCGCGAATTCGTAATAGCGGATCGTCGCGATCGGATCGGCGACGAAATCCTTGTAGCGGACATGGTGGATGCGCGGATCGTCGGTAAGCGGATTGCTCATCGTGTTGCCGACCGACCAGCGCACGCGTTCGAGGTGCATCTTCGCCTCGGCGACGAGGTCGATCTTGCCGACGATGCCTTCCATGATGTCGCTCATCATCATCGTCGAGCTGGCCGCGACCATCACCGGATCGCGGTGCAGCCAGACGAGGCTGGCATCGGGATAAGCGTCGAAGAATTCTTTCAGCCGCGTAGTGTGAAAGCCCTTCAGGACCCAGTACTTGTCCTCGCGCCCGTACTGCAACGCCTGCAGCATCGCCTTGTGGATGCGGTATTGCGCTGCCGCGTCCATCGGCAAGCGAACGAGAGGTTCTGCATCGGCACGCGCCACCACGCGGTCGGCGTCATCACCCGGAAATCGAACGCCCAGCGGCGCTCGTCCTCGGGCAGGCCATCGCCGAGCATGTCGTTGTAGGGTGGCAGTGCAACCCTTCCACATCTTCGTGTTGATCTCTTCCCACTCGGCATCGGCCTGCGCGGCGGTCATCGCCCGCAACGATGCCCGGCGGCGGCGAAGGGTGCATGACCTCCCAGAAACGCAGCGCGCGCGCATCGGGATCGACCGACATCAGCGCATGCATCAGCGTGGTGCCCGAGCGCGGCTCGCCGGTGGCGAAGAGCGGCCGGTCGATCACCTCCTCGGCGAGCGGATAATCCTTGCGGTCCTGAAAGAATTTCAGCCGGTCGGTCAGCAGCCAGTGGATGTTCTCGCGCGCCGCCGCGCGCCCCGCCGCGTCCATCGGGATTTTCTCGATGTGATCGACGGCAAGCGCGAAGCGTTCGGAAAATCCGGGGTCGGCCCAGTCGGACAATCCGGTTTCCGCCTTCGCGCGGTCGAGCATTGCTGCGGCATCAAGATCGCTCATTTCAGATTGCTCACCTCAATTTCGTCATTGCGAGCGTAGCGAAGCAATCCAGTGCCGATGCGCTTCGCTCTGGATTGCTTCGGGGCGATGCCCCTCGCAATGACGATCCAAGAAACCGATTGCATCACGAGCACAGCGCCAGCACTTCGTCCTCGACCTCGCGCACCTTCTGCGCGGAATTGGCGCTGTATTTGACGCCGCCCATGCCGCCGTAATCCATGACCTTGAAGACGCGCATTCCGGCATCGGCAAAGCCCTTGAATTTCATCGCCACTTCCTTTGGCGTGCCGACCGGGAAGATATCGCGGATCGCCTGCGTGTCGAGGTCTTCGCAGAACTGGATCATGCGCTCGCGGGTCAGGATGTGCGGGTCGAAATCCATGATCCCGCGCCAGTCCGGCCCCATCGGATGATCGTATCCGAACTGCTTCAAATCCTTCGCGGTCAGCATTGCGATGATCGACTTGACCATCGGCTGCGCAATGATCTCCTCGATCTCGCCCTCGTCGCCGATCAGGCAGATTTGCGTCAGCGCGGGGACGAAGTGGCTCATGTCGCGCCCCGCCTTGTCGCCCGCGTCCATGATCGTCTGCAGCTTGGCGGCATAGTCTTCGGGCGTATAGGCGCCCGCCGGCCACCAGCCGTCCGCCTCGCGCCCGGTGATGCCGAGCATCCTCGGCCCCGCCGCGCCGGTCCAGATCGGCGGCGCCTTGCCATCGTAAAGCTCGGTATCGAGCCGGGCATGCTCCAGCTTGAAGAACTGCCCGTCGAAATCGACCGGGCCGTCCGAATGCCAGAGCAGCTTGATGACCTTGATCGCTTCCTCGAACTTGCCGACCGGCTTGTCGAAGTTGAAGCCATAAGGGACGGTGTTTTCCAGTTCGCCCGAACCGAGGCCGAGGATGAAGCGGCCTTTCGAAAGGTGATCGATCGTCAGCGCGGTCTGCGCCAGCATCGCGGGCTGCCGACGTATCGTGTCGACGACGCAGGTGGCGAGCGGGGCGTTTTCGGTCAGCACTGCGGTTGCCGCCGCCACCGCCATGCCGTCGAGGTGACGGTGCGGGCTGGGCGAATGCACCGCAAGGTCGGTGAACTCGGGCGTCCAGATCGAATCGGGCCAGAAGCTGACATAGTGATCGGGCAGCCAGATCGAGTGGTAGCGCCCCGAATCGTAATCCCCCACCGCATCGATGCCCAACGGAAGCGTCGTGCGCAGGAAGGCGGCTGGCTGGACTTTCATCGTCTACTCTCTCCCGGGCTGGCCATTGCGGCCATGCTGTTCACCCGTTCAGTGTGCACAGGCCACCCGCGATTCGCCAGAGCGTTGTTTGCCGCCACGGCGATTGACTGCGCGCCGATGCCGCCTAGCCTGCCATGCAACGAGGAGAGGATTCGCGAGATGAAGGCAATCAGGCGGGCCGCGCTGGCGGCGATGGTTTCGACGGCACTGGCGGGAGGCTCGGCAGGAGCACAGGATCGCACGATCCTGCCGGTCCCGCGCCCTGCGTTCGACGGCGAGATGACGGAAAACGCGCTCGACGCAAAGCCGGGCAGCCCGCATCGGGTCCAGGCGCCGGAGGGCGCGCCCAACGTCTTCATGTTCATGTCCGACGATGTCGGCTTTGCGATGGCAAGCACCTTCGGCGGGCCGGTGCCGACGCCAAACTTCACCCGGCTGGCCGAGCGCGGGCAGCGCTATAACCGGTTCCATTCGACCGGCATCTGCTCGCCGAGCCGCGCCGCGCTGCTGACCGGGCGCAACCACCACAACGCGGGCGTCGGCTGGCTTTCCGATATCTCCTCGCCCTATCCCGGATACAACGGGCGCATCCAGCCCGACACCGCGACCGTGGCACAGATCCTGCGGCTTAACGGATACAGCACTGCGATGTTCGGCAAGCACCACAACGTGCCTTCGGAAGAGCGCAGCGAGGCCGGGCCGTTCGATGCCTGGCCGACGGGGCTGGGCTTCGAATACTTCTACGGCTTCCCCTATGGCGACGTCGACCAGTTCTCACCGCTCCTCTATCGCGGGGTCCAGCGCGCGCCGCAGTCCGATAACGACGGGACGCTGGTCGACAAGATGCTCGCCGACGACATCATTCGCTATGTTCACAACCAGAAGGCGGGTGCGCCGAACAAGCCATTCCTGATCTACCTTGCCCCCGGCTCCACCCACGCGCCGCATCAGGCGCCCAAGGACTATATCGAGCGCTTCAAGGGGCAGTTCGATGGCGGTTGGGATGCGATGCGCGAGGCATCGTTCAAGCGCCAGCTGAAGATGGGCGTGATCCCCAAAGGGACCAAGTTGACGGAGCGTCCCGAGCAGATCCCGGCATGGGATTCGCTCACGCCCGACCAGAAGAAGTTCCACGCGCGCCAGATGGAAGTCGCCGCCGCGCAGATGGCCTATCAGGATGAGCAGTTCGGCCGCATCCTCGACGAGCTTGAGCGCATGGGTCAGGCAGATAATACGCTCTTTGCCGTCGTGCTCGGCGACAACGGCGCGAGTGGTGAGAATGGCCCCACCGGTTCGCTTAACGAGCTGCACGGCATTCACGGCTGGAAAGAGCGCGAAGAGTGGCGGATGGAGATGCTCGACGAGCAGGGCGGTCCGCTGACCTACCAGAACTACTCGGTCGGCTGGGCCTGGGCGATGAACACGCCGTTCCGCTGGGTGAAGCAGTACGCCTCGTTCCTTGGCGGCATCCGCCAGGGCACGATCATCGCCTATGGCGACAAGGTGGCGAAACCCGGCGCGGTCTGCGCGCAGTTTGGCCATCTCAACGACATCGTGCCGACCGTGCTCGATGCGGCGAATGTCCCGGTGCCGCGTTCGGTGCTGGGCACCGCGCAAAAGCCGATGGACGGTGAGAGCCTGCTGCCGAGCCTGCAGACCTGTCAGCCGAACAAGCCGCGCACGCAATATTTCGAGATTACCGGCAAGGTCGGCCTTTATGATGACGGCTGGTTCCTCTCGGGCGAGGACAAGCGCGATTCCTGGACCAGCATCGGCCCCGGCGGCCCGCGTCCCGAAGTCGACTGGACGATCTACGACCTGACGAAGGATTTCTCGCAGGCGAATGACCAGTCGGGCGCGATGCCGGAGAAGACCGAGGAACTGATCGCAACCTTCAAGGACGAGGCGCGCAAGAACAACGTCTTCCCGCTCGATCACCGCTTCGGCGCGGCGCGGGCCAACATGGCAGCGGCGGGGATGCCGACCAATGAAATTGAATATTGGGGCAAGGATGTCTCGGTGCCCGCGCAGGGCGGTGGGCCGTATCTTGGCGCGCGCTCCTACACGATCGAGGCCGACCTCGTGCTCGATAGCGACTCCGCCTCGGGCGTGGTGCTCGCCGCCGGCAGCCGCTTCGGCGGGCTCAGCCTCTATCTCGATGAGGGCAAACCCGTCTTCGTCTGGGCGCAGGCGGTCGATCCGCAGGAAATCTGGTCCGCGCGGTCCGAGACGGCGCTGCCTGCGGGCGAAACCAGCCTGACCCTGCGCTTTGCGACACAGCGGCCGGGTGGTCCGGCGACGGTTACGATCAGCAGCGGCGGTACGGACTTTGCCTCGGTCAACCTGCCGGGCAACATCATCATGTTCGCGGGCAATGGCGAAACATTCGACGTCGGACGCGACATCGGTGTGCCGGTGGCGGACTATCATGTGAAGGACGGCGCGATCGAAGGCGACGTGCCGCACCTCAAGATCAGCTTCGATCCGCCGCCAGCCCGCCCATGACAATTCGCGAGTTTGAACACCTGTTCAAATTTGCATTGACTTGGCCGTGACGGCTTGGCAGCCCGGAGGTCGAAACAAGACATGGGAGAGAGCAGCGCAATGAGCAGGTCCCTCGAAGGCAAAGTCGCACTGGTCACCGGCGCATCCTCAGGGATCGGCGCGGCCATCGCCTTTGCCCTGGCAGAGGCGGGCGCGGCAGTCGCGGTCGCGGCGCGGCGCGCTGACCGGCTGGCGGGGCTTGTCGAACGGATCGAAGGCATCGGTGGCAAGGCCATCGCCATCACCGCCGACATGACCAGCGAGGACGACGCGAAACGCTCGGTCGAGGAAACCGTATCGCAGCTGGGCCGCATCGACATCCTCATCAATTCCGCCGGGATCATGAGCTCGGGCGGGATGGAAGGCGTCGATCTCGCGCATTACAAGCAGACCATCGACATCAACCTGATGGGCACGGTCTATTGCTGCGCCGCCGCCGTGCCGCACATGCTCGAACAGGGCGTGGGCGATATCATCAACATCTCCTCGCTCGCCGCGCGCAAAGGCGGGCCGATGACCAGCTCCTATTCTGCAAGCAAGCACGCGGTCAACGCGATGACCGATGGCCTGCGACAGGAGGTTGGCGACCGCAACATCCGGGTCGCGATCTTCATGCCCGGCGCGACGCGCAGCGAGGTCGGAGAATCGATCCCCGATCCGCAATGGCGCGAGGCGATCAAGGCGCATGTCAGCAAGGACGGCGTGGTCGAGGCCGAGGAAGCCGCCGAAGTGGTGGTCTTCATGCTGTCGATGCCGCGCAATGTGAACATCTCGGAGATCTCGGTGCGCCCGACGATCGACACGACGGCGTGATGCGATTTCCGTTCAAGCTGGCGCGAACGGAAATGCGACGCTCAAGCGCCGCGCGGGCTTGGCGCGGCGACTGCGTTGCCGCGCAATGACGAGCATAAATTGAGGGGAGAGTAAACATGACAGGCAGGCTTCAGGACAAGATCGCAGTCATCACCGGCGGCGGTTCGGGGATGGGCAGGGCGATGGCGCAGCGCTTCACCGAGGAAGGCGCGAAGGTCGTGCTCGCCGACATCTCGGGCGCGCAGGACGAGGTTGCCGCAGCGCTGAACGCGAAGGCTTCGGCGGCGGGCAACAACGCGAAGGTGGCCATCGGTGTCCATGCCGACGTTTCCAGCGAAGACGACGTCAAGGCGATGATCGCGGCGGCCGAGAACGAATTCGGGCGGCTCGATATCCTCTGCAACAATGCCGGGTTCGGCGGGCCGATGGCCGCGCTTGCCGATCAGGACGTGGAAACCTGGGACAAGGTGCACGCGACCAACATCAAGGGTGCGTTCCTCGGCATAAAGTACGGCGTCCTCTCGATGCTCAAGACCGGCGGCGGGGCCATCGTCAACACCACCTCGGCCTCGGGCGTGGTCGGCTGGAAGCACCACGGGCTTTACGGCTCGGCCAAGGCGGGCGTGAACCAGCTGACCAAGGCAGCCGCGCTTGACTATTCGGACCAGAACATCCGCGTGAATGCCATTGCCCCCGGCACGATGTGGACCGGGCTGGTGCAGGCCTCCAAGGAGCACGACACCCCGCCCGACGATTACCCCGTGCTTGCGGGCATCCCGATGGGCCGCTGGGGCCTCGCCGTCGATATCGCCAACGCCGCCGTATTCCTCGCCAGCGACGAGGCCGCCTACATCACCGGCGTGATCCTGCCGGTCGACGGTGGTTACTCGATCGGCTTCTCCGGCATGGGCGCGGAGCGTCCCGGCATCGCAACATCGGTCAATACCGACGGCAGTTAGACTCGTTTTCACTTAGGCTGAAGCGTACCCGGAGTTTCTGAGGTAGTTGGCGCATTCGTTTGGCGGGAAGGCGTCGAGCAGGGTTCCGATGCGCTTCCAGGTATCTTCGACGGTGCGTTCGGCTGCTTTGCGCATGAGCAGTTTGAGCTTGGCGAAGACCTGTTCGATCGGGTTGAGATCGGGGGCCAGAGGGTGGAGGAACAGAGCTTGGCCCTGCCGCGCGGATGGCCCGCACAGCCGCTCCCTTATGGCTTCCACATTGATCCATGCATTTACCTACGACCGCCGGTGAGCGTGGGAACGAGAGAAACTGTTTCGACGTAAGCCAGAAGCGACACTATTGATCGGGTCCACGGAGCACACACGGCGCATCGATCCGGTCATGACGCAATGCGGCGAGGAAAGTGAGTGTACGCCATTTGCCGGAACGGGGCGTGCGTAACCAGCTTTGACCTGCGCGGTGCCTTGCGCCCCGGGGATCGGGTCATGTTGGTCTTGGCCCAGGTCTCATCGACGAAGACGAGGCGGGCAGGATCAAGCCGGTCCTGATACTTCTTCCATTGCGCTCGCCGTCTCCTGCGATCTTCGGGCGCGCCTGCCTCTCGGCGAACAGGCTTTTTTTGAAGTCATTCCTTCGGAACGCACCAGCCGCCACACCGATGCCGGGCAAGTCGTGATGCCGTGCTCGGCCAATTCGGCCACCAGCGCCTTGAGCGTCGATCAGGCCTTCTTCCTTTGAGGCGTCCGATTACAAGTCTCGATGCGCTCCAGCAACCGCTTGCGATGCTCGCCCATCCGCTTCGCCGCCGCGGCTCCCGGTCGCCTGCTGACGCTGCGACCACTTCACAACGCTCGAAACGCTCATCGAAAAGCGCCGCCACCACGGCAAACGCGCCACCGGCAACCGCACAAGCAACGCGCTCGCGCAAATCATTCGAATACGGTCTCGCCATCCATGCTGACCTCCATCTCAGCCAGCAGGGTTGAATCAGAACTCACACCTCTTGGGAATCCCCAATCGATTCAATCAATCAGAAATCGCAGTTCAGGCCGCGTTACGTACAACATACCTGCCTTCGTGTCGAGCGAAGTCGAGACACGTTGGCGCAGACGTAACTGACTGCTCGACACGAACGGGGCAGGGCGCGGCGGATTAAGGCAGCCCTGGAAGCTGGCGCGTATCGGCGCGCCTTGAGGCGCGGCGTCGGCCCAGACGAACTCGGTGTACGTCCCGCCGATCCGCGCGCGGGTATCGACGAGTGCGCAGAAGCAGAGCATGGGACGTCGCCCAATGGTCGGGCCGAAGAGTGCGAACCGGTCGCCTGCCGCTTCGACCTCGCGACGAATTTTTCCCACTCGGAATAGGCACCGGAATGGCGATGGCGATGTGGTGCAGGTTGAGGATATGCGCGTCGAGATCGACCTCGTCGCGGTAGATGCCAGTCGCGGCGGGCCTTGAGACCGGCTGGATGATCTCGAACTGGCGAACCCCCATGTTGAGCATCGCGGCCCTTCACCACCAGCGTCGCCGGTCTTCCGCTATAGTGCAGATCTGCGCGACGGGTTCCGACACCGGCGGTTTTCCCCAGCCCAAGTTCGGTGCGCGCATGGTCCAGCGCGGCATCCATGTCGCGGGTGATGTAGCTCGACTGGAACAGGTCGCCGTAGCGTTTGCCAAGGTACATGGGGTCAGCCTTTCACCGGAATGTCGTGCGCCGCAATGTAGCTGGCAAAGCGTTCATGCACCATCGCGCGCGAGAGGCCGTATTCTCAAGGCTGTACTCGTGCTTGCCATGCTTGCCCTTGGGATTGTCGGCCATGTATTTCTCCATCGCCGCTTCGGCCCCGGGCGAGCGGTTCGCCGAAATGGTCGTAGATGCCGCGACTGCAGTCTATGGGATCGCGTATACTCTGTGTCGGCATATTGCACGTCGTAAATGGCGTCATAGCCGTGCTTCTCGCGATAAAGCGCGGAGCGTTCGATCATCGTTTCGAAGGTGTCGATGAAGCTGCGCCCGATGCCTTCGAGATCGACATGGTCCGAATAGATCGCGCGGACATATTTCTGATCAGCGAACAGGCCATAAACCGAGCACGTCCGCCGGATCGCGGTGCGTCATCACCATGCGCGCATCGGGATAGGTCTCGTGCAACGCGTCGAGTGAACAGCGGGTGCCAGGTTCTTCAATGTCCAGCGCCTGCCGACATGGTGCTGCGTTTGCAGCGTGCGTTTGTGGAAGCGGAAAGCGGGCATGTAGTCCGCCCGCATGTGAACCACTGGCGGTACGAGGGCACGTCCGCCTGCGATCTGTAAACCTGCGAGCAGAACGAGGGCGTCATCAGGAACTGGCACTCGGTCGGGCTGTCGGGCCTTCCCAGTGGATCGCGGCGATATGCGCCATGTGCTGTTTGGCCATCTCCCTTGCGCCTTCGCCGTCGTCGGAGGGCCTGGCGTGTATCTCGTCGGCGGTGGCCGGTGGCATCGGGTCGAGACCTTCCCAGCGCATGAAGCAGCGCGATGCCGGGTCGGAGGCGAGCAGGTTGACCATCAGCGTCGCCGGCGCGGCAGTCCGAAGACGATCAGCGGCTTTTCGATCGGTGCGTCGAGCAGGCGGATGCCGCCGCAGCCAGTCCTCGATCTGCATGCGGTGCGCTTACTTCTCCAGGCCGTACCAGAAAGCCATGCGCCATCGCCGAACCGCGCTCGGTGAACTGCGCCTCATTCGCGTAAGAGTCGAGCAGTCGCGAGAGCCCGTCGAGGATGTCAGGATCGCCGATTTCGGTCAGCCTGGTCTTGCTTGCTGGTGGCTTCGATTGGTCTCAGAAATGACGGTCATGCTGTGTCCTCCCTCGCTTCGCTCTGATTTTAAAGCCGCCCCCGATTGCAAGCAATGCGGGATCGGGCAGCTCTTTTTTGATCGCTGGACCGATTGGGAGAGAGAGACTATGGACCTGTCACAGGGCAGGAAGCACGCCTTCATCACCGGCGGGGCGAGCGGGCTGGGTCTCGGCATTGCCGAAGCGCTGGCCTCGCGCGGACTTTCGGTCACGCTGGCGGATATCGACGCGGAAACCTTGGCCGAGGTCGTCAAGACGCGCGGCAACCAGTTTCGCGGTGTGGTTCTGGACACGCGCGACCGCGAGGGTTGGACGCGCGCGAAGCAAGAAGCCGAAACCGCGTTCGGGCCGGTCGATGTGCTGGTCAACAATGCGGGTATTTCGCCCAATGGCCGCGAATTTGCCGACATGGACCCGGAAAGCTTCGACCGCATCTTGCAAATCAATCTGGTCGGCATCGTCAACGGTGTCTTCGCCTTTGCCGCAGACATGCGCGCGCGCGGATCGGGCCATATCGTCAACACCTCCTCGCAGGCGGGCCTGTCGACCACGGTGCCGGGCGTCGGCGCCTATTCGGTCGCCAAGTTCGGGGTCACGGCGCTTAGCGAGGGGCTGCGCACTGAAATGGAGCCGCACGGCGTTGGCGTTTCGTGCCTGTTTCCCGGCTATGTCCAGACCAACCTTGGCGAGAATACCATCAAGGTCGGTGGCGAGGTTCGCAATTATGCGGGTAAAATGCCCGAATCCGACGTGACGCCTGCCGATGTCGGGGAAATGGTTGTCGCCGGGATCGAGGCCAATGCCTCGCACATCGTCACCCACAAGGGCGCCTGGCGGCAAAGCGAGAAGCGCTTCGCCCAGATCAAGGCTGCCTGTGACTTGCGGGAGTCCGCCCCATGAACGACACAGCACGCCTCGACCGGCTTGAAGCCCGGATCGCCATCGCCGACCTCGTCCACGAATACGCGCGACTTGTCCGCCGTGACTTGCCGGAGGAGGTCCACAAGCTTTTCGCGCCCGATGGCTGGTTCGAGATCCGCGACGGCCACCCCGACCGCGAGGAATTTACCGTGCGCGAGAGGCTCGACAGCCCGCAGGCGCTCCACGATTACCTTGCGCCCGGCAAAGGCAAGCCGCATCCGATCCCGCTGATCCGCAACCTGATGATCAAGGTCGAGGGCGACACCGGCACCGCCAATTCGGTGATGGACGGCCCGATCCAGGGCAGCGACCAACGCGTCTTCGGCGAATATCGCGACACGTTTCGCAAGGTGGACGGCACATGGCGCTTCGCCAGCCGCATCTTCACGATATTCGGGAGCCGTAATGTATGAGCGCAACTGTGGCACCGTTGACTGCAAAGGAAGAATGGAAGCTGCGCTGGCCGCTGGTCATGGCCTCGATATTCGGATTCTCGTTCCATTCGGTGATGACGTCTTATGCCGGACTGTTCATCGGTCCGGTCGGCGACGAGTTCGGCTGGAACCGCACGCAGGTGACGGCGGGCATGTCGATGTCCTCGATAACCGTGACGCTGCTTTCGCCGTTCTTCGGGGTGCTGATCGACCGCTGGGGCGCACGGCGGCTGGCTCTGCCGGGGCTGCTGCTCAAGGCGCTGGCCTTTGCCGCGTTCGGCCTCGTCGCAAACTCGGTGACGCAGTGGTTGGCGATCTGGTTCGTCTATGCGCTCACCTCGCTGGCGGTGAAGTCGACCGTATGGACTACGGCGGTGACCGGAGTGTTCAATGCCGGACGCGGGCTTGCGCTGGGCGCGGTGCTGACCGGCACGGCTTTTGCGCAGATCATCGTTCCGCCGCTGGGCAATTTCCTGATCGGCCAGTTCGGCTGGCGCGAAGCATTCGCGTGGATGGGGCTTGGCTGGGGCGGTCTGGCGTTCGTGCTTTGCGTTTTCTTCCTGTTCGACGCGCATGACGATGCGCGCAAAGCGCGCAAGGCTGGCGAAGCGCCCAAGGAAGCGTTCCCGCTGCCGGGTCTCTCGCTCAAGGAAGCATGGCGCTCGATTGCGTTGTGGCGGATTGCGATCTCGACCTTCATCATCATGCTTTTCACCATCGCGCTGGTCGTGCATCAGATCCCGCTGCTGGTCGAAGAGGGCGTCTCGCGCACTAACGCTGCATGGCTGGCGAGCATGGCCGGGGCGGTCGGCATTGCCGGAAAGCTCATCACCGGGCGGATGCTCGATCTCTACAATCCCAACCTGATCGGATTTCTCACTCTGGCATTCTGCAGCCTCGGTTTCGGCTTTCTGCTGATTTCGGGCGGGGCAATCTGGCTGATCGTGCTCGCCATGCTGGTGAACGGATACACTTCCGGGGCCAAGTTACAGATCTGTGCGTACCTTACCTCGCGCTATGCCGGGCAAAAGTTCTTCGGGACCATCTTTTCGATCATGGCCAGCCTGATCGCGCTAGGCTCCGGGCTCGGGCCGGTTCTCGGCGGGGTTGCCTATGACCTGCAAGGCAACTACTCGCTTCTGCTCATCGGCGGTGTTGCAGGCTCGCTGCTCAGTGCATTCCTGTTGCTGGGGCTAGGCCCCTATCCCAACTGGGATGCGCACCAACCGGAGTTGAAGACCGCATGACATCTGCAACGCAAGGCACGCAGATCGTCGCCTGGGACGAGTGGCGGCGCTACGGCATCAATATGCCCGCCTGCGTGCTCGGCATGATGATGGTGGCGATGCACGGCTATTCGCTCGGGGTGATGATCGGGCCGCTTGAAGCCGAATTCCACTGGACCCGCTCGCAGATTTCGGCAGGGCCACTGATCACCTCGATCGGTACCTTGCTGCTGGCGCCGGTCGCGGGGCGCGCGCTCGACCGTTACGGGCCGCGCCGGATCGCGCTGATCGGCGTTCCGGCCTATTGCATCGCTTTCGCGCTGATCGCCACTGCCGGGCCGAGCATCTGGTCGTGGCTGGCGCTGTTTGCCCTGCTCGCCTTTGCATTGATCCTGATTTTCCCGACGGTCTGGACGGCGGCGGTCGCCATCCGCTTTGCGAAGAATCGCGGCCTTGCGCTGGCAATTGCGCTCTCCGGCACCGGGATCACATCGGCTTTCGTGCCTTACCTTGCCTCGCTGCTGCTCGAAGCGCATGGCTGGCGCGGAGCCTATATCGGGCTGGCACTGGCCACGTTCGTTATCGTCTTTCCGCTCGTGATTTTTACTTTCGACCGCGACGATACCCATCGCCGCCTGCGCGAGAGCATGCCGGTGCAAGAGCAGGAAGCGACCGCGCTCGGCCTCTATCTCGCGCCGCGTTACCTGATGCTGGCGGGCGCGATGCTGATCTATACGCTGGGTTCGACCGGCCTTGCGATCAACGCCGTGCCGATCCTTGTCGAGGAGGGCTTCGAGCTGGTCGATGCAGCCAAGATCGTCGGGCTGATCGGCATTGGCACGATCATCGGACGGATCGTCGGCGGCTTCCTGCTTGACCGGATGGACGGGCGGCTGGTGGCGGTGGGCTGCGGCATGGCGGGGATTGCCTGCGCGGTTATCCTCTTGCTGACCGACCAGTCGCCGCAGGCGGCATCGCTCGCCTGCCTGTTTCTCGGGCTTGCCGCCGGGGCCGAATACGATGCCTGCGCGTATCTGTGCACACGCTATTTCTCGCGCAGCCACTTCGGCGCGCTGTTCGGCCTGATCGGCGCGCTCGCAGGGCTGGGCGCAGGTGTCTCGCCGATGATCGCCAATGCCATCTACGACGTGACCGGAACCTACGAGACGGTGCTCTGGTGCATCGTGCCGATCTTCCTTGTCGCCTCGGTCCTGTTCCTCGCGCTTGGCCCTTATCCGCCTGAAGAAGACAAGCTCTAACGCTCGACGACCTTTACGCCGCCGAACATCATCGCTTCGGCGGGCGATTTGAGCACGTCCATCGGGAAGACCTTGGGCACCGCCGAGACCTCATCGAGCCGCGCCATCTGCTCGTCCGAAATTACCATGTCGAGCGCGCCGAGATTGTCCTCAAGCTGCGCCGGGGTGCGCACGCCGACCACGGGCGAGGCGACAGTGGGGTTCTTCAGCGTCCACGCCACCGCCAGTTGCGCCGGGGTGCAGCCGATTTCCTTTGCAACCGCCACGGCAACATCTGCGATGTCAAGATTGCGCTCGGTCAGCTTGCCCGTCACTGCGTTGATCGCCTTGCGGCTCGAAATGTCGCTCATGTCGCCCGTTTGCAGGTCATCGCGCGTGTATTTGCCCGTCAGCATCCCTTGCCCGAGCGGCGCCCAGGGCGAAACGCCGAGGCCCATCTCTTTCGCCATCGGGATCATCTCGCGCTCGACGGTACGTTCGACCAGGCTGTAGGGGATTTGCAGCGCGCAAAACTGCGTCCAGCCGCGCAGCTCGGCAATCGCCTGCATCCGGCTCGCCTGCCATGCGGGGGTGTCGGACAGGCCGATATAGAGCACCTTGCCCGAGCGCACGAGATCGTCGAACCCGCGCAGGATCTCGTCGACCGGCGTACGGAAATCCCACATGTGCAGGTAGAGCAGGTCGATGTAGTCGGTCTGCATCCGCCGCAGCGAATCCTCGACCGATTTCATCATGTTCTTGCGGTGGTTGCCCGCCGCGTTGGGATTGCCCGGCTCGGTGGTCAGCGAATACTTGGTGGAGATGACCAGCGAATCGCGCCGCCCCTTGACGATTTCGCCCAGCAGCACTTCCGACTGCCCCATCTGGCCGTAGAAATCTGCGGTGTCGATGAAGTTGCCGCCCCGGTCGATAAACATGTCCACCATCGCGCGCGCTTCCTCGTCGGTGCTGCCCCACGACGCGCCATTACCGACGCGAAAGGTCATCGTGCCCAGCGCCAGCGGCGATACGCGCAGGCCCGAACGGCCCAGCAGGCGGTAGTCATCCAGCTTCATCGTCATCAATCCTCTTCCCGATTGCGTCTTTTTCCTTGTCGCGCGCAAAGCCGCCGGTGGACATCCGGCCAAACTGGCGCGCCATATGGGTAAGGTCGGTCTTGCCAGTGCCAAAGTGGTTTTCGAGCGCGATGGCGAAGAGCATCCCGAAGTTGGCGAGGCCGACAAACTCAAGGTCGATGCCTTCGCGCGTCAGCCCGTCGAGCACGGTGCCGCGCTGGCGATTGAGCGGGGCTATCTGCTTGCGATAGAATTCGCGGCCCATTTCGGGATCGCTGAACAGGGCGGAGACAAGCAGCGGAAGGACCTCCGCCATGTCCTGCGTATGCCGCTTGGCGGATTCGAAGGCGAGGTCCGCCAGTTCGTCAGGCGTTGCGGCAGCGTCGTACGCCTTCACGCGGTCGTACATGCCGCGCATGGCATCGCTCAATGGCTGGATCACCGCCTCGCGAAACAGCGCCTCCTTCGATTCGAAATGCTCGAAGATCGTCGCCTGATTGACCCCGGCCGCTTCAGCAAGGTCGCGGGTGCGTGCGCCTTGCAAATTCTTTTCGGCGAAGACTTTCTGCGCGGCGGCGATGATCTGTTTCTTGCGTTCTGCGGCGGGCAGGTAGGCACGGCGCGTGCGCTTTGCTGCGCCATCTTTCGCTGCCGTTTTCGCCTTTGTCGCCATCCTGCCAGCTACCCCGATATTTGCTTCGTCATCAGGCTAGCAGGACGGCGGCGAGAAAACAACCAACCAATTGGTTGATTTTATCAGGCGGGCGATGCATAAAGCGATTCGAGGAGGGTAGCCGGGCTGCCCGAACCGCATGGGAGAGAGACGAGATGGCGACGACCGCACCCCCGCAGGACACCGCAATCGAGCGCGAGGCCGAGCGCTGGATGAACGATCCTTACGAGCACTTTTCCTATCACAACACGAAGATCCACTCGCTCCCGCGCGAGGAGGTCGAGGCGGTGCAGCTGGCCGCAATGAACCAGCGGCTGGCCGAGCGGCGCGAGCAGGTGGCGATGCTGGCAAAGCTTGCCGACGGGCAGGGGATCGAACGGATCGACAGCCTCGACGGGCTCGCCCCGCTCTTGATGCCGCACGACATCTACAAGTCTTATCCTGTCTCGCTGCTCGCCAAGCAGAAGTTCGACAAGCTGCAAGGCTGGCTCGGCAAGCTGACGCGGCATGACATCTCCGGCCTCGACGTTTCGGACTGCGATTCGATCGATTCCTGGCTGACGAAGATCAGGGAAGAGACCCCGCTCGACGTCGGTGCCTCATCGGGATCGTCGGGCACCGCCTCGTTCTATCCCAAGTCGAAGCGCGACTATTTCCTCTCGATGATGGGCCTTCGCGTCCAGCTGGCGCAGAAGTTCGGCGACGAGCCCAAGCCCGGCGATATCGCGGACAAGATCCACGCGATCATCCCGCTCTACAAGGACGGCCACGCATCGATGGGCGCGTTCGGCAAGTATTCCTGCCAGGTCTTCTGCCACGGCGATGAGGATTTCTGGCACTATGCCTTCGACTTCAAGCTCAGCTCCGACCTGATGTGGCTCGCCGCGCGCCTTCGCGCTGCGCAGGCCAAGGGCGATGTTTCGAAGGTCGACGTGCCGCCCGCGCTGCTCGCCCGGCGCGAGGAATGGGAACAGCAGCAGAAGGACATGCCCGCGCAGCAGCTTGCCTTCGTCAACCGCATGGTCAGCGAACTGGCGGGCGAGCGCGTCTTCGTGATGAGCACCTCGAACCTGCTTTACCAGGTCGCCAGGCGCGGGCTGGACGAGGGCGTTTCGGGCGTCTTCGCGCCGGACTCGGTCTTCATGGGCGGCGGCGGCGCAAAGGGCGTGCCGCTTCCCGACGACCTTGAGGAAGTAATCTGCAAGTTCTTCAACACCGACCGGATGATCTCTGCCTATGGCATGACCGAGATGAACTCGTTCTCGGTGCTCTGCGAGCATGACCGCTACCACGTCCTGCCCTGGGTGACGCCGTTCCTGCTCGATCTCGAAACCGGGCAGCCGCTGCCGCGCACGGGCAAACAGGAAGGCCGCGCGGCGTTCTTCGACATGACCGCCGATTCCTGCTGGGGCGGCCTCATCACCGGCGACATGGTCGCGATCGACTGGGACACCCCTTGCGAGTGCGGGCGCACCAGCTTCGCGCTCGAAAAGAAAATCAACCGCGTCTCCGAACTGCAGGGCGGCGACGACAAGATTTCCTGCGCCGCAACCCCGCAGGCGCAGGCCGATGCAATGGACTTCCTGACCGGGTTCGGGGGGTGAGATAGACGATACCCCCTCCTCTTCAGAGGAGGGGCAGCGAGACTTGGGCTTGCGAAGCAAGTCTTAGTCGCAGCGGGGTGGTGGCGAAGGCGCGCGCCCAACACCACCCCCAACCCCCTCCTCTGAAGAGGAGGGGGCTTTAGAGAGGACAAATACCATGATGGCAAAGCGACCCATTTCCTATGCCGTGCTGCGCGGTAAGGTGATCGAGAGCGACCTGATCGAATTCGGCGGGCGCGGCGGGGACATGGCGTTCCTCGCTCCCGATCCGGCGAAGATCGTCGACCAGCTGCCATTGGCCAGCCCCCGGCTGATGGAAGACCTCTACGAACTTTCGTTCGAGGACATCCTCGATTTCCTTGCCGAACTGGGCGAGCGGCTGCGGCTGGAGGACAATCCCTACCTGCAGGAATCGCTTGAGTATTCCTACGACACCGCGCCGACGACGCGGCCGATCATGGACCATTTCTACCACGACCTGCCGTTCATGTTCGACAAGGAGCGCATTCGCGGGATGGTCGATTTCAATATCGGCGTCGATTACCTTGAATCGTGGGTCGAGCAGAAGATCAATGGCTCCAAGGTTGCGATCCGTGCCTATGGCGCGCGGACCTTGCACATCGTTGCCGGCAACGGCCCGGTGCTCGGCGCGCTGACGGTGCTGCGCGGCGCGGTGACGCGCGGCGATACGCTGATCAAGGTGCCTTCGAACGATCCCTTCACCACCGGCGCGATTGCGCGCACGATGGTCGACATGGCACCCGATCACCCGCTCACGAAGCACCTCGCGGTGGCCTACTGGCGCGGCGGCGACGAGGCGATCGAGGGCCAGATCTACCAGCCGCACAATATCGAGAAGATCTGCGCCTGGGGCGGCTTCGCCTCGGTCAAGCATGTCACAAAATATATCCAGCCGGGTATCGAACTCATCAGCCTCGATCCCAAGCGTTCGGCCTCGATCATCGGCGGCGACGCGCTCGATTCCGACGAAGAGATCGAGGAAGTCGGCAAGCGCCTCGCCTGTGACTTTGCCACCGGCAACCAGACCGCCTGCGCCGCCGCGCGCGTCGTCTATGTCATGTGCGGCACAGACGACGAGGGCATCGAAAAGCTCAAGAAGCTGGGGCAGGCGGCTTACGACGGCATGTTCGGCCTGCCCGAAGTGCTGACCACCAAGCCAAAGCGCTACGATTCGGACCTCAAATCCAACGTCGACGGACTGCGCCTTTCGGACGATTTCTACACCGTGATCGGCGGTGAGGATGGCGAGGGCGCGGTGATTGTCAGCCACACCGAAGACCGCGTCGACTTCTGGGAATACCTTGCCGACCGCACGATCAACCTAGTGCCCGTCGATACACTCGAAGAGGTGCTCGACGTGGTCGATGCCTATACCCAGACGGTCGGCATCTGGCCGCCCTCGCTGCACGAGACGGTGCGGCACAAGGGCGCGCTCCACGGCGGCCAGCGCTTCGTCGAGCTCGGCTACGTCTTCAACGGCCCCGGCCTCGTCGGTCCGCAGGACGGCATCGAGCCGATGCGCCGGATCGTGAAGTGGATCATCTCCGAAGAACCGCTGCCGGGCCGCAAGCCTTTTTGGGAAGCGACCGCAGACGACATCAAGGTGGTAGCCTGAGCGCGGTTTAGCCCGATGCAAAGGCCCGTGCGATCGCCTCGCTGCGCAGCCGCATCGCCTGGCGTGATTGCGGCGCATCGGCGGCGAGGCCGAAGCCGTGGAAGCCGCCGGGGATGACGTGCAGCTCGACCGGCACGCCCGCATGGGCAAGGCGGCGCGTATATTCGAGGCTTTCGTCAAGGAACAGGTCAAGCGCGCCGATCGAGATGAACGCGGGCGGCAGGTCCGACAGGTCTTCGACCCGCGCGGGCACCATTGCGGCGGGCACGTCCTCGCCGCCCGGCGCCATGCCGAGCAGCGCTTCCCAGCCGAAGCGGTTGTGCTCCGGCGTCCAGACAAACTCGCCGCAGACCGGGTGCGGGTCGCCGACGCTGGCGGTGCGATCGTCGAGCATCGGGAAGTCGATCAGCTGGAAGCAGACCTTCGGCCCGCCGCCGGTTTCGCGATTGACGTTGCGCGCGTGGATTGCCAGCGCCGCCGCATGTCCGCCGCCCGCGCTGCCGCCGCTGATCGCGATGCGCGCACGGTCGATGCCGAGCGTATCGGCATTGTCATCGAGCCAGCAGAGCGCCGCATAGCAATCCTCCAGCGCGCCGGGCCAGCGCGTTTCGGGCGCGAGCCGGTAATCGACCGAGACGAGCGTGCAGCTATGCTCCAATGCCATCGCCCGGTTCGCCGGATCGCTCATGTCGGCGGTGCCAAGGATATAGCCGCCGCCGTGAATTTCGATCATCGCCGGGCGCGGAGACTGTGCCTCGCCGGGCGGGGTGTAATGCAGCACGCGCACGTCGGGCGCGTCATTGAGGCCGGGAATGAAACGCTCCTCGCAGGTCACCGCCTCAAGCTCCGGGGGCAGAGGCATCGCCGCCGCCTGGCTGGAAAAATTGCGTACCGTCTCGATCCCGCCGGAAATGTCGAGCGAAGGAAAGAAGTCCAGCGCAGGGAGCAGTTCGGGCGCGACGAGGTGACGGGTCGATGGACGGTTCACGGCATGGTTCTCCCGGATGTGGCTTTGTCTTCTGGTCCAGCCTCGTACCCGGCAATGCGCGCGGCGCAAACCATCCCGTTTCGGTACAGCGCAAAATTGGTGAATCCACGGTTCACCTCAAGCGGTTACGGTTGCGCACGAATTTCGACAGCATGATCGGCAGCGCCGCGGGCTACCCTGACCCGGCGGCATGTCCGGTTTTGAACGGGTAAGGTAGCAAGGCAGGCAACCCCTTTGGCAAACGGACGCAGAACCTCTTCCTTGCGCGCGGTGTGGATGGCGCGGCTGCGCAATTTCCACGGCGATTGCGTCAGCTCCGCAACCGAAGAGCAGGCCGAACGCATCCGCGAAGCCGCGCAGGTTCTTTCGCGCGGCCACCGCTTTCACCGCGCCTGCCCGCTGTCGTACAATTTCCACGCGCTTGAGGCGATGCTCGCGTTCGGGGCTTTCGAGAGCGCCGCGCTCACGCTGGTCGGTGACGATTTCGGTTTCACCCTCTCGCGCGGCAGCGACGGGGCCTGCCTTGCCACGGTGCTGCTCTCCGATGGTTGCGAGGAGGCGATGGCCGAGGCGTCGAGCCCCGCGCTGGCCCTGCTCGCCGCCCATGCCGGAGCCCTGATTGCCGAGTGCGAACAGGACGTGGGCCTGCCGCAACAGCGCGTATCGCTCGGCGGCGCGGCCTGAGCCAAACTCTAACCCCGGCCGATCCGTCACGGGAAGGGATCGACCGGGGCCGAGACTGCGCTGACCCTGCCAGAGGTGGGATGCAAACCAGAATGACCGGCAGCGAGCGGCGCAGGAGGCTGGTTAATCGACAGGCTCTATCCTTAAGGTTTCCAACCCCCCTCGTATTTCTACCTGGCAAGACCGCAGCGCTTGCCCGGACTCCCCGCCCGGCCACCATCTCGGAGGGGACAATGGCGCGCCGGGCGGGAAGCCGGGACCGGTTCAGGGGATCATCGAGGCCTCGATAGCCACCCGGATCGCCTCCGAACTGTGCGACGCGCCGAGCTTGCTGAGCATGTTGGCGCGGTGGATTTCCACGGTACGCGGGCTGATCGCCAGCTGCTGCGCGATCATCCGGTTCGACAGCCCGCTGGCGACCCCGTCGAGCACCTCGCGCTCGCGCCCGGTGAGGCGCTCGATCCGGCTTAGCGCCATGGTCTTGCGCATCTGCATGCTGCCCACGGTCTGCACCCGCAGCTGCGCGCGCTTCAGCGTTTCGATCAGGTCGCGCGCGGTGAACGGCCAGGCGATCACGTCGATCGCGCCTTCGACGACGATCTCGACGATGCGCTGCGGCGCAAGCTCTTCGCCGAACGCGATGATCGGAAACCACTCGCCATCCATCGCCATGCGCTGCACCAGCGTATCGATCGGAAAGGTGTCGGCATCGGCAAGGATATAGCCCGCGCGCGGCCAGGACGAGGCCAGCTCCTCCATCGTCTCGAACGGCTCGACATGCAGCCCTCCGGCAGAAAGCGCATGGCTGATCACCGCGCGGCGGCGCGTATCCGGATCGAGCAGGATGATATTCGACGTTTCGTCCATGTTGTTTCCCCCTAGTGACGATTGCCTAGGGGTTATGCGCAGCGCTGCCCGGCGCTTCACGCGGGGTTGGCTCCGGTTTGGACGGTTGTTTGAGGGTGCGGGGGCCAGGCCCGCGCAAATCCGATTCCGCGATTGATCCGGAATGGAGCGATCAGCCCGCTTCGTCGCGCATCAGGATCGAATAGGCGCGCTCGGCGAAGCGCCATCCGGCGGCCTCGCGGACCAGCTTGTCTTCGTAGCACGCGACGATGCGGGCGGCGGGGGCATCGCCCATCGTGAAGATTTCGTGGACGTAGCAGCGCGCCGTGGCCCGATCGCCATCGACCTCGATCGCGCCGGTCTCGGTGAAAAAGGCGAGCGCGGTCAGGCTTTGCCAGAGCTTGTCCCATCGCTCGCCGAGCGCCTGCTTGCCGCGAAAATCGCCGACGGTCGTTCGCCAAAGGCAATCCTCGCTCCAGCAATCGAGCCAGCCCTGCTTGTCGGCGCGGAAGCTGGCGTCGGCGTAGGTTCCGTGCAGTTCGCGAATGGCGATGCGGTCTTCGAGTGGTCCGGTGAATGCCATGCAGGGCAGGCTGCCGCGCTTGTCGGCACAAATCAAGTTCGGCGCATCGCCCGTTCGCGGCTATGCTGGGCCGCGACTCGCAGGAGGTCAGCACAAAGGAGGACGCCATGGCAGACCATGTCTACAAGCTCACCGAAATCGTCGGCACATCGACCAGGAGCCACGAGGCTGCGATCCAGGTCGCGCTCGAACGCGCGAAGAAGACGCTGCGCCATGTCCGCTGGTTCGAGGTGACCGCGCAGCGCGGCTATGTCTCCGACGCGGGCGAGATCACGCACCAGGTGACGCTGAAGGTCGGTTTCGGGCTGGAGGATTAGGCCCCCTTGAAAGGCCCCCATCGTGCGCGGTTACAGGCGAATGAAGGCAATCGCTGACAACCAGTGAGTGCCCTGAAACCAGGGGAAATCGGGGGGGGCGACCTCTGGCAGACATTGCCAATCGAGGGATTGGAGGCCCGAGCCGGAATCGAACCGGCGTGCAAGGATTTGCAGTCCTCTGCGTAACCACTCCGCCATCGGGCCATCCGGAGGCGTGCGCCTTTTCAGCGAAGAGCGCCCCTAACAACCCTTGGCGCGCGGTGCAATCGGATTCGCGCAAGGCTTCCCCTTCATCCGGCGATGGCGAAGGAGATCGCGCGCTGGCGCGGGTTGGCGGATTCGAGCCTGACCTGCAGGCGCTCGCCGGGGATCGTGCCGTTGGCGGCGACCGATGCGACCACCGGAAGCTCGCAAAGCTGGATCTTCGCGCGATCGTTGCGCAGGTCGGTGACGACCGCTTCGAACTGCTCGCCCTCGCGGTTTGACAGTATCGCGGCCTCGGCAAGGTCGATGACGGCGCGGTCGATCTGGCCATCACGCGATCCGGCGCGGGCCATCACGCGCGGCAATTTTTCGAAAGCGGCCAGCACCGGCGCGGGCACCGCTGCGCCGTCCGAGAGCGCCAGCACCGCCTGCAAGACATAGCGGTCCGCCAGCCGCCGCAAGGGCGCGGTGCAATGCGCGTAGGGCGCGGCGATGGCCGAATGCCAGGGCAGCACGCCCGGCTCGAATGGCTTGTACGAGGCCCCGCGCCCCGCGCGCCGGATCGCCAGCATGAAGGCGGCATCGGCGGGCCGCGCCGGATCGAGCCGCTTTTCGAACTGGAACAGCGGCATTTCCGCCGGCCAGTCGAGCGCAAAGGCGGCTGCTGTGAGCCGCAGCTCGGCAATGGCTTCGGCATCGGGCGCGGCCATCACCCGGAACAGCCCGGTCTCCGCCTCCAGCATCGCGCGCGCCACCGCCATGTTGGCGGCGAGTGAGAGCGCCGCGTTCTGCTCCTCGGCCTGCGAGTAGGGGCGGAACGAGAGCGCGAATCCGCCGTTGCCGTCGGGCTCAAGCTGCTGCTCGCCGGGATCGACACGGGCGGCCCCGCGCCGCGCCTCGGCCTCTGCGAGCCGGGTGGTGAGACTGGCGAAGCCTTGGGGCAAATCGCCTTCGCTCACTTTTGCATAAGCCAGCTTCGCGCGGCTGCGGATCACGGCGCGCGTTGCGGCGTCGAGCCGGACCTCGCCTGCCGGATCGACCCGCACCGTCAGCACCACCGCAGGTCGCTCGCCATCGGGCAGCAGGCTCGCTGCCTTTTCGGAAAGCATGGGAGGATAAAGGCTCGCCTTGCCATCGGGCAGGTAAGTCGTGGTGCCGCGCTCCCATGCCTCGGCATCGAGCGCGTCGCCATCGCGCACGAACCAGCCGACATCGGCAATGGCATAGTGCAACAGCATGTCCGCGCCCGCCGCCTCTATCGAGAAGGCCTGATCGAGGTCGGTCGAATCCGCCGGATCGAGCGTGACGAAGGCGCGGTCGGTCCAGTCGGCATGCGCGGCTGGCTCACGCTTTGCGGCCTCTTCGGCAGCAGCAAGCACCTCGGGCGCAAAGCCACCGGGCACATCGAACTGCGCACGAATATCGGCAAGGCCGTCGGCGAGGAGTTGTTGCGGATCGCGCAGGGCTTTCATGGGTGAGGGGCTAGCGGATAGTGCGCGCCGCGCAAAGCTCGGTTGCCACAGGATGGCCGAAGCATTGCAGGACAGTGATTGCGCAGCCGCCAACGCTTTCGTATGCCCCGCTTACAAATTCCGCACCCATCCAGAGAGGATTCGCCGAGATGAAGACCCGCGCTGCTGTTGCATTCGAAGCCAAGAAGCCGCTTGAGATCGTCGAGGTCGACCTCGAAGGGCCGAAAGAGGGCGAGGTGCTGGTCGAGATCATGGCGACGGGCGTCTGCCACACCGACGCTTACACATTGGACGGGTTCGACAGCGAGGGCATTTTCCCCTCGATCCTCGGCCACGAAGGCGCTGGCATCGTGCGCGAGGTCGGGGCCGGCGTCACCTCGGTCAAGCCCGACGATCACGTCATCCCGCTTTACACGCCCGAATGCGGAAAGTGCAAAACCTGCCTTTCGGGCAAGAGCAACCTCTGCACCGCGATCCGCGCGACGCAGGGGCAGGGGCTGATGCCCGACGGCACCTCGCGTTTCTCCTACAAGGGTGAGACGATCTATCACTACATGGGCTGCTCGACGTTCAGCAACTTCACCGTGCTGCCCGAGATCGCGGTCGCCAAGATCCGCGAAGACGCGCCGTTCCAGACCTCGTGCTATATCGGCTGCGGCGTCACCACCGGCGTCGGCGCGGTGATGAACACCGCCAAGGTGGAAAAGGGCGACAATGTCGTCGTCTTCGGGCTGGGCGGCATCGGCCTTAACGTGATCCAGGGCGCGAAGCTGGCGGGCGCCAACAAGATCGTTGGCGTCGACATCAACCCCGACCGCGAGGAATGGGGCCGCAAGTTCGGCATGACCGACTTCCTCAATTCGAAGGGCATGAGCCGCGAGGACATCGTCGCGAAGATCGTCGCGATGACCGACGGCGGCGCGGACTATACCTTCGATGCCACCGGCAACACCGAAGTGATGCGCACCGCGCTCGAAGCCTGCCATCGCGGCTGGGGCACCTCGATTATCATCGGCGTGGCCGAGGCGGGCAAGGAAATCTCGACCCGCCCGTTCCAGCTGGTGACCGGCCGCAACTGGCGCGGCACCGCGTTCGGCGGTGCGAAGGGCCGCACCGACGTGCCCAAGATCGTCGACATGTACATGCAGGGCAAGATCGAGATCGACCTGATGATCACGCACGTCATGGGCCTTGAGGAAATCAACACAGCGTTCGACCTGATGCACGCGGGCGAGAGCATCCGGAGCGTGGTCGTTTTCTGATGGAGACGGTTTCCACTAATAAGGCTTATGGCGGTACGCAGGGTGTCTATACGCACCAGTCGGCGGAGACGGGGACCGAGATGACCTTCTCGGTCTTCGTGCCCGATCATTTGGAAGGCGCGAAGATGCCGGTGCTCTGGTATCTGTCGGGGCTGACCTGCACCCACGCCAACGTCACCGAAAAGGGCGAGTTTCGTGCGGCCTGCGCCGAGCACGGCATCGTCTTCGTCGCGCCTGACACCTCTCCGCGCGGCGAGGAAGTGCCCGATGACGAGGGTTACGATTTCGGCAAGGGCGCGGGCTTCTATGTCGATGCGACCGAGGCACCCTGGGCGACGAATTTCCGCATGCGCTCGTATATCGAGAGCGAGTTGCCCGCATTGATTGCCGAACAGTTCCCGGTCGACATGGCGCGGCAGGGGATCACCGGGCATTCGATGGGCGGTCACGGCGCGCTGACGATCGCGCTGCGCAATCCCGGGCGGTTCAGGTCGGTCTCCGCGTTTTCGCCGATTGTCTCGCCGCTGTCCTGTCCCTGGGGCGAAAAGGCGCTGGGCGGTTATATCGGCGGCGACAAGGCGGCGTGGCGCGCCTACGACGCCTGCGCGCTGATCGCCGACGGCGCGCGGGTGCCCGACATGCTGGTCGATCAGGGCACGGCGGACGGCTTTCTTGAGGAACAGCTCAAGACGCATCTGCTGCAAGAGGCCTGCGATGCCGCCGGGCAGCCCGCGACGATCCGCATGCAGGAAGGTTACGACCACTCCTACTATTTCATCTCGACCTTCATGGCCGGGCATGTCGGCTGGCACGCGGCGCGATTGAAAGATTGAGCAAGACCCGACTCCTCCCCCTTGAGGGGGAGGCCGGGTGGGGGTGTACGGCGGATGTTGGACGCGAGTCCTTCGGCCTCGCTCCCCCACCCCCGGCCCCTCCCCGAGGGGAGGGGAGAAAGTTTCAGCTTCAAACCGGGGCCTGCGGGTCAGGTCTGTTCGCTCACGGGGTTCGGCGGCGCGTGCGCTGTGTCCTCACTGCGCAGATCGAGCATGTAGTCGCCATCCCCGGTCGTCCTGAGCAGCCCGTCGCTGCCGAAGGGGCGGAGTTTGGAACGCAGGCGCGAGACGTGGACGGCGAGGCTGTTGGTCTCGGGCACGAAGCGCATGTGCCAGACATCCTCGATCAGGCGGCGCTTGCTGAACGGCTTGCCCGGTGCATCGGCGAGCCGCCAGAGCAGCCCGAACTCGCGCGGGTGCAGGCCCACCGCCTCGCCATCGACAAAGGCCTCGCGCGAGAGCAGGTCGAGCCTGAGGCGGCCTGCCTGCCTGAACCGGGGCAGCATATGTTCAAGCTCGATCAGCTTGAGCGCGCGTGCTTCCAGCTCGGCGATCTCGACGATCTCTCCGGTGACATCGCCAAAACCCATGCGCAGCATCCGCGCGCGCTCGCCCGAATCGGCGACGCCGGTGAGGATCACCAGCTTGCGCGCTGCGTGGCGATAGACCGAGCAGAAGCGAATCCATTCCGCCGTGCCCATTCGCGAGAAACAGGCGATACCGATTCGCTCGTCATCGCGCTGGCGGGCATCGAGCAAGGACCAGCCGCGCACGCGCAAATCCAGCGCGTTCGGCGGTTTTCCCTCGTTGAGCCAGCGAAAGGCGTGCACGCCCTGCTTCCTTTCCCCTTGATGTCCTCAATGCCTAAGGGCGACAGGCATGATTCGCCGCCCCGGTCCCAACCGTGGCACAGCAATAGCATGGGATGAACAGGAGTCCGGCCCGCAAGTACTCAGGCGGCCGAGCTATTTACCCCCATTGTGGAGAGGTAGCGTTTTACATTGCGCGCAGCCTGGCGCAGGCGCTGTTCGTTCTCGACCATCGCGATGCGCACAAAGCCTTCGCCGTCCTCGCCATAGCCCACACCCGGCGCGACCGCGACGTCTGCCTGCGTGAGCAGTTGCTTGGAGAATTCGAGGCTGCCCATATCCTTGAGGCCCGGCGGCAGCGGGGCCCAGGCGAACATCGAAGCGCGGGGGCTGGGGATGTCCCACCCGGCGCGACCGAACGCCTCGACCATCACGTCTCGGCGCTTCTGGTAAAGGTTGCGGTTCTTCTCGACGATGTCCTGCGGGCCGTTGAGCGCGGCCACGGCAGCGGCCTGGATCGGCGTGAAAGCGCCATAGTCGATGTAACTCTTCACCCGCGTCAGCGCGGCGATCAGCTTCTGGTTGCCCACCGCAAAGCCCATCCGCCAGCCGGCCATCGAATAGGTTTTCGAGAGCGAGGTGAACTCGACCGCAACGTCTTTCGCGCCCGGCACTTCGAGGATCGAACGCGTCGGCTGACCGTCGTAGTAGAGCTCCGAATAGGCGAGGTCGGAGAGAATCCAGATCTGGTTCTCCTTGGCCCAGGCCACCAGCCGCTCGTAAAACTCGATGCCCACGGTTTCCGCCGTCGGGTTCGACGGGTAGTTGACGATCAGCACGGTCGGGCGCGGCACGGTAAAGTGCATCGCCTTTTCCAGCGCTTCCCAATAGGCCTCGTCGGGTGTGGTCGGCACCGAGCGGATCGACGCCCCGGCGATGATGAAGCCGAAGGTGTGGATCGGGTAGCACGGGTTGGGCGCCAGCACGGTGTCGCCCGGGGCGGTGATCGCGGTGGCGAGGCTGGCGAGGCCTTCCTTCGAGCCGAGCGTGACCACGACCTCGGTCTCGGGATCGAGATCGACGCCGAAACGGCGGCCATAGTAATTCGCCTGCGCCTTGCGCAGCCCGGGAATGCCCTTCGACTGCGAATAGCCGTGCGCGTCGGGATTCTGCGCCACTTCGCAAAGCTTGTCGATGACATGCTGCGGCGGCGGCAGGTCGGGATTGCCCATGCCAAGGTCGATGATATCCCGACCCGCCTGGCGTGCCGCATGACGCATCGCGTTGACTTCAGCGATAACGTAGGGCGGCAGGCGCTTCATGCGGTAAAATTCGGTATCCATGACCTCTTGTCCGGTTAGTGAAAGAAAGACTCGTTACGGGCTTGTCCTGTAGGCAATAAAACGCCGCTGGCAAATGGTCGATGAACATGGCTAGTGTCGGCGTCGCGGTATCCCGAATCGAGATTCCCGAAATCCATGCTTACGAGGATGTCGCCCCGCGAGGCCCGAATATGGCAGACGAACCCGATCCCGTCGATGCGCTGAACGCGATGTTCAGCGATGCCCTGCGCGCGCAAAACGAGATGGTGCAGGGCTTCTTTGGCCAGTTCGCGGCGGCTGCGGATGAGACAGCGCAGGCGCAGGTGCCCTGGGCCGGCGTCATGGCGCAGATGCAGGACATGGTCACCCGCCATATGGGCGCGATGACCGGACAAGCGCGCGCGCCGTCGGTCTTTGGCGACCCTGTAGCATGGGTGGCGACGGCACAGGGCGTCCTGTCGCAGCTACCGCTCGCCGATCCCGAAAAGCAGGCGGAGATCTGGCAGGATGTGCTTGGCCTCGTGCAGGAGGTGCTCGGCCAGTATGGCGTCGGCGAAGGCGAGGACGCGCCGGAAGAACCCACCCTGCCGCGCAGGGACGCGCGTTTCGCCGATCCGAAATGGCGGCAGGGGCCGTTCTTCGCGCTGGTCCATCAGCTTTACCTGCTCCTGTCCGAGCGCGTTTCGGACATGGCCGAGGAAACCGCCTCGGCAACCCCCTGGCAGCACGAACAGCTGGTCTTCGCAACGCACGCGCTGCTTGATGCGATGAGCCCCGCCAATTTCGCGCTGACCAATCCGGTTGCGCTGGACAAGGCGGCGGAGACCAGGGGGCAAAGCCTGATCGACGGCATGGAGCACCTGCTCGCCGACCTGTCCAAGGGCCAGCTGACGCAGACCTCCGACAGCGAATTCGTGCTGGGCGAGAATATCGCCGATACGCCGGGCAAGGTCGTCCACGAAACGCCGCTGTTCCAGCTGATCCAGTACACGCCGACCACGAAGCGTGTGCTCAGGACGCCGCTGGTGATCTTCCCGCCCTGGATCAACCGCTTCTATATCCTCGACCTCAATGCGAAGAAGAGCTTCGTGCGCTGGTGCCTCGATCAGGGCATCACCGTCTTCATGACCTCGTGGAAGTCCGCCGATGCGACGTTGGGCGAGGTAGTCTGGGACGATTACATCGCCGCGCAGATCGAGGCGATCGACGTTGCCTGCGCGCGCCTGAAAGTGCCTTCGGCGCATGTCATCGGCTATTGCGTGGCGGGGACGACGCTGGCCGCGACATTGGCGATCCTCGCGCGCCGGGGCGAGGCGGAGAAGGTGAAATCCGCGACCTTCTTTACTGCGCAGGTCGATTTCACCGAGGCAGGCGACCTTAAACATTTCATCGACGACGAGCGCCAGGTCGATCTGATCGAGAAGCTCTCGCCCGAGGGCTATGTCGACGGACGCTATCTGGCCGCCGCATTCAACCTGCTGCGTCCGCGTGACCTGATCTGGCCCTATGTCGAAAAGAACTACCTTGGCGGCGAGGACTACAAGGCCTTCGACCTGCTCTACTGGAACAGCGATTACACCAACCTTCCTGCCAAGTGGCACCACGCCTACCTTTGCGATCTCTATCGCGACAACCGGCTGGCGCTGCCCGACGAGCTGTCCGCGCTCGGCACCCCGATCGACCTGCGGCGGATCGAGACCCCGACCTATATCCAGGCGGGCAAGGAAGATCACATCGCGCCGCCGCAATCGGTCTGGAAGCTGACGCGGCACCTTGGCGGACCATGGACTTTCGTGCTGGCCGGATCCGGCCATATCGCGGGCGTGGTCAATCCCCCGTCTGCCAACAAGTACCAGTACTGGACCAACGATGGCGATCCCGCCTCGCTTGAGGAATTCAGGGCCGGCGCAACCGAGCATCCGGGCAGCTGGTGGCCGCATTGGCAGGCCTGGCTGCGCGAGCAGGACCCCGCCGAAGTCGATGCGAAGGGCAAGCGAAAACCGGGCGGAAAGGGCGAGGCGAGCCTCGAAGACGCGCCGGGCCGCTATGTCATGACCCGCTGATTTGCAATTCGGTAAGGGAGGAGTGGCAAAGGGGCACTTGTAGATTGGCCCCGGCTTACGATATTCTGTCTCCAATGCGCGTAACGAAAGACATTTCCCGCCCGTTGCAGCCTTGCGCCCCGAGCGCCGGGCCGGACAAGGATGCGGACGATGATGGTGAGGATCAGGTCGGTCTCGCCACCAAGACCCGTACCAAGCCGAAAAAACCCAGCCAGTTCAAGGTGCTGATGCTGAACGACGATTACACGCCGATGGAATTCGTCGTGCTCGTGCTCAAGCGCTTCTTCAGCATGGACATGGAACAGGCGACGCGGGTGATGCTGCACGTCCACCAGAAGGGCGTCGGCGTCTGCGGCATCTTCCCTTACGAAATCGCCGAGACCAAGGTGAACCAGGTGATGGATTTCGCCCGCCAGAACCAGCACCCGCTGCAATGCACTCTCGAAAAGGCGTGATTCGGGGCCGCTGGCTAGAGCGCGCCGCGTTCCTCGAGGATTTGTAGTACACGCTCTCCGAGGCGGTTGGGCACATACCTGATGCCCTTGTACTGGCCCTCGCCATGCGCATCGCCTTTGGCGAAGACCTCGCGTTTGCGGTCGCAGATGATTTCCAGCGGCGATTCTGCAAAACGATCGAAGCGACGCAAAACCTTCGATAATGAACCGATTGCATTGCGGATGGCCGGGTTGGCTTCGCCTTGCTGAGCGGTGAACGTGTCGCCGCCACCCAGAACAAGCCGAATAGCATCCGCTCGTCCGATGTGGTGCGGGCGCGGCGCTATTTCCGTCGCGATTGTTTGTGCCTTCCGCTCGAATTCGGCCTCCGAAACAGGGGAGAGCGGGAGGGGCATTGGCTGAAATACTTTGGGTCGGAGCACGCCAAAAGGTCGCAATGCATCGAGCGCAGCGGCCAGCTTTGTCTCGCTCACTTCGAATTGCACAATTCGCATCCGGCACGCCTTTGGATTGTCATATGACAATACATATGGGCGGGTTTGGTGGTTCGGTCAAACCGGTCGGCCCGCTCCGAGTGCAGACCACCGCCAGCTTGCCGGAATTGCGCCAAACGCCTAGGGAGCGGGAAACCGTTTCCTCTCTCTGGACGTTGCCGTTTCCCGCGTGAAATTCATAACCGCCATAGACCGTTACATCTTCCGGCTGACGCTGATGCCGATGCTCGCGATCTTTGTGCTCGCGGCCTCGCTGCTGATTCTCGACAAGATGCTGCGGCTGTTCGATTTCGTGGCGACCGAGGGCGGGCCGGTCGGCGTGGTGTTCAAGATGCTGGCGAACCTGCTGCCCGAATATGCCAGCCTCGCGATCCCGCTCGGGCTGATGCTCGGCATCCTGCTCGCCTTTCGCAAGCTGGCGACGTCGAGCGAGCTCGATACGATGCGCGCGGTGGGGCTGAGCTACACACGGCTTCTGCGCGTGCCCTACCTCATCACGCTGCTGCTTGTGGGCGTGAACTTCGCCATCGTCGGCTATATCCAGCCGCTTTCGCGCTACTATTACGAGCAGCTGCAGTATGAGCTGCGGTCAGGCGCGCTCGGCGCCTCGATCAAGGTCGGCGAGTTCACCACGCTCAAGGACCGCATGGCGCTGCGCATCGAGGAAAGCCGCGACGAGGGGCGGCAACTGGTCGGCATCTTCGCGCGCGTGGCCGATTCGAAAGGGCAGGTGCTTTCGATCTCGGCGCGCGAGGGGCAGTTCCTTGCGCTGCAGGACGCACCCGACACGATCATCCTGCGGCTGGTCGACGGGCAAATCGTGCAGGACGTGCCGGGAGACAGCCCGCGCGTGCTGACCTTCACGCGCCACGACCTGCCTATCGACCTGCCGACGGTCGAGAAATTCCGCGCGCGCGGCGACAAGAACCGCGAATATATCCTGCCCGAACTGCTCAGGATCGGCTGGTCGAGCCAGAGCACCTTCGACGAGCGCAATGCCAGCCAGGCTTCGTTCAATTACCGCATGGTCGAGGTAGTGATGATGCTGCTCCTGCCGTTGCTGGCCGTCGCGCTGGCGATCCCGCCCAAGCGAAGTTCCTCTGCGCTCGGCCTGTTCGTCTCGATCGTGATGGTCGTCGCCTATCACAAGATCAACCAGTACGGCGAGGACGTGGCGACGCTGGGCAAGATCGACCCATGGCTGGCGCTTTGGGGGCCCTTCGCGATCTTTGCCGCATTGATCCTCTGGATGTATTACCGCGTCGCCTATGTGCCGGGAGGGCAGGCGATCGGCTGGCTCGAGCGTCTCACCGCCAACGTTACCAAGTGGTTCAAGAAACTGCTGCGCCGCAAGAAGCGTATCGCGCTCCACGATGCGCCGGCCGGGGCGACGTCCTGAGATGCAGCTTGAATTCTTTCCGTCCAGGACGCTGACGTTCTACCTCTCGCGCCTGTTCATCGTGCGCATCTTCGCGGTGCTGGTGATGCTGGTGCTGGTGCTGCTCGCGCTCGATCTCCTGGGGACCAGCGGCGACATCCTCGAATACGAAGGCAACGGGCAGGGCGAGATCCTGCGTTATGCCAGCCTGCGCGTGCCGCAATTGATCGCGCAGTTCCTGCCCTATTCGGTCTTGCTGGCAACGCTGATTACGCTGGTGACATTGAACCAGAACAGCGAGGTCATTTCGATGAAGGCGGCGGGGCTGTCGGCGCATCAGGTGCTTGCCCCGCTGATGCTGACCGCGCTTGGCGTCGCCATCGTCAGCTTCGCCTTCAACGAGCGGATCGTCACCCGCGCCACCGCGACACTCTCGGCATGGGACGCGGTCGATTACGGCCCGATCCCCGAGGATTCGGGCACGCGCAGCAACGTCTATGTCACCGACGGGCGCGACATCCTGCTCGCCGCGACGGTCGGCAGCGCCAGTGAGGGGCGGACGATGCGGCAGGTCACGTTCTATCGACGCGACGAGAACGGGATGATCGTCGAGCAGTTGCGCAGCTCCCGCGCGACCTTTGCCAATCCGGGCTGGCTGCTGGAACAGCCGGTGCGCTTCGATGTCGGCAAGACCGAGGCAGGCGAACTGCCCGACACCGTGGTCGGCAAGGGCATCACGCTCGAACAGATCGCGCTCAGCAAGGTCGACGCCGATGCAGAAAACCTTTTCGAGCTGTCGCGCTCTATCGATGCGCTCAAGGCTGCCGGGCGTCGCACCAGCGAGCTTGAGGCGGCATGGTGGCACAAGATTTCCGGCCCGCTGTCCTCGGTGCTGATGCCGCTGCTCGGCGCGGTTGCGGCCTTCGGGCTGGCGCGGTCGGGCCAATTGCTGATCCGCTCGGTGCTCGGCATGGCGCTGGGCTTTGCTTATTTCGTGATCGACAATGCGGCGCTGGCGATGGGCAACTTTGGCGGCTACCCGCCGCTGATCGCGGCCTGGGCACCCTTCGTGCTCTTCGCGCTGATCGGCGAGACGGTGCTGATCCGCACCGAAGAGTAGGCGTTCAATATCAAGGTTCGCTGGCGCGAACCCGGACGCCTCCCACCCCGCCTCCCCGCCCGACCACCAACTGTAAGGGTATCCTTGGTGGTCGGGCGGGGAGGCGGGGTGGGAGGTCTGAACCTCAAGAGAAGACCGCAAACCCTGTAAAACCAGCCAACTCGCCCTTGACTCGCAAGCGGGCGCTACGCAGGTTCGCGCAACCTAAAACATGGAGGGCCGAATGCCGCACTACTTCGAGATCAAGAAGAACAAGAAGGGCGAGTTCGTCGCCTACTTCAAGTACAACAGCGAATCGATCTTCTGGACCGAAGGGTACTCGTCGAAGGCATCGGCCAAGAACGCGATCAAGTCGATCCTGAAGAACGGCCCCGACGCGGAAGTCCGCGAAGCCGAGTGATCCGGCGCGTGACGAGGTATCGATTGCTGGCACCTTGGACACGGAAGACTGTTGCTTCCCGACTCCCCCTGCCAACCATCCATAGAGGTATCGTGCTCTGGGTGGTTGGGAGGGGGAGTCGGGCTGTCGCCGCTCTTAACGCCGCCGCATCGTGCTCGCGGCAAGCCTGCCGACCAGCGGCATGAGGCCGGGGTAGGAGGCCTTTGCATAGGTCGAACCTGCGCCCAATTCGGCGGTCAGCCTGCGGTGCGCCTCGCCCAGCGAGTGGTAGGGCATCGAGGGCAAGAGGTGGTGCGTTGCGTGATAGCGCAGGCCGACCGGAGCCCAGAGCGCGGCAATCGCGCCGGGCGGCGGCACGTTGACCGAATCGAGATACTGCGCGGTAACCGTCATTGCCTCGCCCTCGTTCTGCCAGAGATGCGCGACCAGTGTGCGCACCTGATTGAGCACCGCGACGGCCGAGACGATCCCCATTGCAATCGCCAGCGGCTGCCAGCCGATCACGAAAACCGACGCGATCAGCGCGAACGCCCAGAGCGATGCGCCCAGCTCCTGCCAGAAGACCTGCCGGCGGAATTCGCCTTCGGGTGCGCGGCGGCGGAAGGCGGGGTTGATCGCCAGCGCCGAAATGCGCTGCCAGACCCAGCGCCGCACCGGCGGCAGGATCGCGCCCAATGGCACCAGCACTGCCGAGCGGATCAGCAGCGCAGGCGGCAGCAGGATCGCCGTCAGCAGGAAGACCGGCAGCGACCAGGGCTTCATCAAGGCCAGTGGCAGGTATTCGGGGTCCTCCACCGTGCCGTAACGCGTGCGCGCGTGATGCAGCGTGTGGACATTCTCGTACATCAGCGAGGGGGTGAGCATCGGGATGCCGACGAGCAGGTTCCACGCAAACCGGAAACCGGGCAGCGCGTCGCGATGAATATGCGTCAGCTCGTGGATAAAAAGCAGCGCACGATAAAGCGCGAAGACCGCGACCACTCCCGAGGCAATCGCCAGCCAGAGATTCGCGAACAGGATCGCGCCCGCCAGCCCGGCATAGCCAAGCAGGGCCGATGCCAGCATGTCGGGCCAGTAGATGCCGGCCCGCGCTTCGGCGATGTCCTGCGTCAGCTCGCGTGCAGCGCGCAGCATCGCCTTGTCGTCGGCGATCGGCGCTGCGGCGCTGAAAGAGCTGCTGTCGTGCGCGGTCATTCTCGCGTGTCCCGGTTCCTGTCCTCGGCGCGAAGGCCCTTCGCGCGCAATTGCGGCAAAGATGTGGTGCGTCGGCGCGATATTGACAAGTCGCGCGCTCTGCTCACAGGTCGCGCGGGCATTCACGCACACCGGAACGGGGACAGATTCTTGGCTACTGACGCGCTCGTTGTCGAACCGGTCACCAGCAAGCGGGACCGCAAGGAGTTCATCGACCTTGCCTATCGCCTCAATGCGGACCTGCCGCACTGGGTGCCGCCGCTGCGCATGGATATCGAGGAATTGCTCAACGAGAAGAAGAACCCTTTCTTCGAGCATGCAGAGATGCAGCTGTTCCTCGCGCGCCGTGCGGGCAAGGTTGTGGGCCGGATTTCGGCGCATATCGACCGTCTCCAGCACACGCTTCCGCCCGAACAGGGGATGGGGCCGGGCACTGGCAACTGGGGCCTGTTCGAGGCGGAGGATGCCGAAGTCGCCGCCGCGCTGATCGCCAGGGCCGAGGAATGGCTGCGCGGCAAAGGCATGACCCGTTCGATGGGGCCGCTCAGCCTGTCTATCTGGGACGAGCCGGGGCTGCTGGTGAAAGGCCACGATCACGCGCCGGTCATCATGATGGGGCACCATAACCCGGCCTATCAGGGCTGGATCGAGGCTGCGGGTTACGCGACCGCCAAGAACCTGCTGACCTACGACCTTGAGATTGCACAGGGCTTCCCGCCGCTGATCGACCGCATCGTCAAATCGGGCGAAAAGAGCGCGCGCATCGTTATCCGCGAGGCCGACACCAAACGTGTCGCCGAGGAAGCGGCGATCCTTTTCGACATCCTCAACGATGCCTGGTCGGCGAACTGGGGTTTCGTGCCGATCACCGATAGCGAAATCGCCTATATCTCGAAGAAAATGCGCCCGCTGGTGCGGCCCGAATACCTGCGCTTTGCCGAGGTCGATGGCGAGCCGATGGCGTTCATGCTGACCTTCCCGGACATGAACGAGGTGACCGCGCCGTTCGGCGGCAAGCTTTTCCCGTTCAACTGGATCAAGCTGCTGCGCTGGATCCGCAAACCTTATGCAAAGCGTATGCGCGTGCCGCTGATGGGCGTGCGCAAGAGCCTGCAAAACTCGCGCATGGCAAGCCAGCTGGCCTTCATGATGATCGAATATATCCGCCGCCCGGCGGTCGATGTGTTCGGCGCGGAAACGGCGGAAATCGGCTGGATTCTCGATGATAATCAGGGGATGATTGCCATCGCCGATGCCATCAGGAGCGATATCAATCGCGAATACCGGATCTATCAAAAGGACTTGTAGGGTCCGACCGCGGATCGCGCCCACCAAATCTTAACTCTCGCAAACGTAAAATTATCCGACACCGCATGGCATCTGTGCCCGTGCGAAAAGACGGATGAGCGCGATGAAGGTCAGGTCCTGGCTACAGGTTCCGGGTAACGATGCCGAGCGGCTGGCTGCTGCCATGGGCACGGGGGCCGATGCCGTGGTCGTCGATATCGGCTGTGTCGGGCAGGATGAGCTCGGGCAGGCGCTGGCGATGACCAACGAATGGCTCACCGCGCATCGCACCAATGTGCTCGAATCGCGCGCGATGTCGCGCTGGGTGCGTATCCATGCGCTCGATTCGGGCGCGCGTTGGCGCGACGACCTGCTCGCGGTGATCCCCGCCGCGCCCGATGGCATCGTGCTGCCGCGCGCCGCAGGTCCCGACATGGTCCGCCAGCTTGCCGCCGAGATGTACGAGATCGAGCAGCGCAACGGGATCGAGGCCAACTCGATCCGCATCGTCCCGATCCTCGGCGAAACGCCCGCTGCGGCGCTGGCGATTCCGCAATTTGTCGAGGCCGGGCACCAGCGCCTCTTTGCCTTTGCCTGGCAGCCGGGCGACCTGGCCGGCGAGATCGGTGCCGGCCGCAAGGTCGATGCGCGCGGCGGCTGGACCTGTGCCTTTGCGCAGGTTCGCGCGCAGATGCTGCTCGCCGCGCATGCCAGCGGGCTGGTTGCAATAGACGCGCTCCGGCCGGGCTGTGAGGATAGCAAGATCCTCGCCCGTTTTGCCCGCGAAGGGCGTGCGGATGGCTTTGCCGGAATGCTGCTCGACGATCCGGGACAGGTGCCGGTGGTCAATGCGGCGTTTTCCGCAGGTAGCGCGGCGACCGGTCACGCTGTGCGCAAGCCGGTGCTCGATCTGGTGCCGGAAGAGGCCGACGAGGAAATGGACGAGGCGCCGCCGGTGATCGGTGGCAGGCGCGTATTCGGCGGCGCTACTCTGCGTCCGGCTTAGCTTCGCCCGAATCACTGCCGCTGGCGTCGTCCTCATCGTCGTCGCTGCCCTTGGCGAGCGGCGGCTGTGACCTGACCGTATCGTAAGGCAGCATCTCGTCGCTGATCGTACCGCCCTGAACATCGCCCTTGGCAGCCGATTCCCCGGCAGCGGGCGCGCTTTCCCCGCCGCATCCGGCGAGCAGCGCGAGCGAAAGGCCGATCAGGGCGTGGCGGGCAAGGGCGGTCATCGGCATCAGGTCTCCGGGCAGGCACGATCGAGTTCGGACAGGAACGCTTCGGCATGCGACAGCAGCGCCTTGTCCCACGTTTCGGCATCGATATCGACGCCGAGCCGCGCAAGGCTGGTAACCCCGTATTCGGCAATTCCGCAAGGGACAATGCCGGTGAAGTGCGAGAGGTCGGGCGCCAGGTTCACCGAAAAGCCGTGCATCGTCACCCAGCGGCGGATGCGCACGCCGATCGCGCCGATCTTGGCCTCGCTGCCGTCCGGCTCCAGCGTCCAGATGCCGATGCGGCCCTCGCTGCGAAACCCCTCGACGCCGAAATCGGCGAGTGTGCGGATGACCCAGCCTTCCAATGCGTGAACATAGCCGCGCGCGTCGCGTGAGCGGCGCTTGAGATCGAGCAGGACGTAGCCGATGCGCTGGCCCGGCCCGTGATAGGTATAGCGCCCGCCGCGCCCGGCCTTGACCACTTCGAAGCGCGGATCGAGCAGCTCGTCCTCCGCCGCGCTGGTGCCTGCAGTATAGACCGGCGGATGCTCGAGCAGCCAGATCAGCTCGCGCGCCGAGCCATCCGAAATCGCCGCATTGCGCGTCGTCATCGCGTCCAGCGCCTCGCGGTAAGGGACCTGCTCGCGTGCGATTTTCAGCTCTATGTCCTGGCCAAGCTCCATACCGCGTTGCGTGGCGGCAAACGTTGCGGTTATCAAGGGGCAAGGTTCGGGCAGGAGAGACGCGTGACGAAATTCGACAGCAACCTGGCATGGCGCGAGGCATCGACGGCGGTTTCCGCCAATCGCGATGTCGTGCTGGTGCTGGCGGGCGTGTTCTTCATGCTGCCCTCGCTCGCGCTTGAGCTGATTTTTCCGCAGCCTGAGCAGCAGGCCGGGATGGCCGAGGCCGAAGTGATGGCGATGGTGAAGGACTACTATCTCTCCATCCTGCCGGTGATGATCCCGCTGGCGCTGTTCCAGCTACTCGGCACGCTGTCCTTGCTGACCCTCCTGACCGACAGGTCGCGGCCCACGGTGGGCGAGGCGATCAAGGCCGGGGCCGGGGGGCTGATCCCCTATTTCCTGGCGCAACTGATCCTGGGGCTGGGGCTTGGACTGTTCGGCACGCTTGTGCTTGGCGTCTCCGGCCTGACCGGTGTTGCTGCGCTGGTCGCGATCGGGGCGGCGATCGTCATTGCGCTGGCGGTCTTCCTGTTCATCCGTACCTCGCTGGCCGGGCCGGTGATCGCGATAGAGGGCGAGCGCAATCCGGTGGAGGCGCTCAAGCGTTCGTGGCGGCTGGTCGAAGGCAACACTGCCCGGATAGGCGTTTTCGTGCTGCTCGTTTTTGTCGCCTTCATGATCGTGCTGATCATCGCATCGGCGCTGATCGGGATCGTCTTCGCGCTGCTCGCCGGACCGGAAGCGACACGCATTGCGGGCGCGGTGGTCGCGGCGCTGATCTCAGCGGTGATGGCGCTCTACTTCGTGGCGATCTGGGCCGCGATCCATCGCCAGCTTGCCGGGCCGGGCGACAGGGTGATTACGGAAACGTTTGAGTAGCAGTTGATTGCTCCCCTCCCCTGAAGGGGAGGGGTGAGATTGCTCTAGCCCTCTTCCTTCCAGCCCCAGAACAGGCGGCAGGGCGGGATGTTGAGCGCTTCGAAGCCGTTGTCGATATGGCGGAAGTGGCGCGCCATGTAGTCGCGGGCCTTGGCAGAGAACTGATAGACAAGGAACGCGCCGCCGGTGCGCAGCACGCGGTGGGTTGCCGCCGCAATTGCGGGGCCGACGCCATCGGGCAGCGTCGAGAAGGGCAGGCCGGACAGCACATAATCTGCGTGTTCGTGGCCATGCGCGAGGACGATCTGCTCGACATCCGCCGCCGAGCCGAGAACCGGGTGAAAACGGCTGTCGCTGATCGTCTTGCGCAGATAGTCGATGAACAGCTCGTTGGTGTCGATCACCACCAGCTTGCCGTCGCGCGGCAGGCGGTCGAGCACCGGCTGGCAGAAGGTGCCGACGCCGGGGCCATATTCGACGAAGAGTTTGCAGTTCTCCCAGTCCACCGGCTCCAGCATCTTGTCGATGGTGTAGCGCGAGGAAGGGATGATCGAGCCGACCATCACAGGGTGACGCAGGAAGCCTTCGAAAAACACGCCCCAGGGTCCCATCGCCTGCTTCAGGCGCCTGCCGATCCGGCGCGGCAGAGTCTCGCGCGCGGCTTGAGTGCTGGTCATTATCGAGAAAACCCCGCTCGTTATCGGCCCGTTACGTGTTTTCCGGGTTTGCAGATCGCGCCGCGCTTTGCAAGCGGGGCGGGTTGTCCGCTCTCCGGATCAGAGGATCTCGTGGACCTTGTCCTGCGGTCGGCAAAGCCGCGCGCCCTTGCCGGTTTCGACGAGCGGGCGCTCGATCAGGATCGGTTCGGCGGCCATCGCCGCGAGCACGGTGGCATCGTCGGCATCGGGCAGGCCGCGTTCCTCGGCATCGGTGCCGCGCATGCGCAGCCCTTCCTGCGGCGTGATTCCGGCATCCTTGTAAAGCTGCGCCAGCTTTTCGGCCGAGGGCGGGTCCTTGAGATATTCGACCACGGTCAGCTCGACTCCCGGCGTTTCCTCAAGGATCGCCATCGTCTTGCGCGAGGTTCCGCACTTCGGGTTGTGCCAGATCGTGGCCTTCATCGCTGGGCTCCTGTCCTGCCGCCGGGGTTCCGGCTCTATCCATCGGCGAGGCATTAATTCGCCGGTTTGATCGTTGTCAAAGCAGAAAAGTGAGAAAACCGCTTGCCATTGCGAAAGACTCGCATTAGCGCGGTTCTGTAATTGATAATCATTCGCATTAACGGGGTGGAACCTTGCGATCCTTTAAACTCACTACGGCCCGCATGGCCGCTTGCACATCTCTATTGGCGCTGGCCGCCATGCCTGCCATCGCCGTGGCAGAAGAGGCGGAAGACCCGGGCGAGCGCTCCTACGCGCCGACCGATATTATCGTGACGGGCCACTGGGACGGCTATATCGCCGACGACGGCTCGACCGCGATGAAAACGCCGACGCCGCTGATCGACACGCCGCAGGCGGTCTCGGTGGTAACGCGCGACCAGCTTGACGATCAGGGCGTGCGCCAGCTTGGCGAAGCGCTGCGCTATGTCGCGGGCATTTCGATGGAATCGGGCGAGGGTCACCGCGACGAGGTCTTCATTCGCGGGCAGGAAACCACCGCCGACTTCTTCCTCAACGGCCTGCGCGACGATGCGCAGTATTACCGCTCGCTCTACAACGTCGAGCGGATCGAGGTGCTCAAGGGTGCCAACGCGCTGACCTTCGGGCGCGGCGGCGGCGGCGGGGTCATCAACCGCGTCAGCAAGACTGCCGACCCGCTCGATGCGTTCGCGCGCGGTTCGGGCTCGCTCGACCGGTTCGGCGCCTTCTCGCTCTCGGCCGATGTGAACCAGCCGCTCACCGACGGCGGCGCGTTCCGCCTCAATGCCACCTACGAGGAGTTCGGTTCGCACCGCGACTTTTACGAAGGCCGCTTCCTAGGCATCGCGCCGACCGCGACCTTCGGGCTTGGCGATTCGACGCGGCTGATCCTCGGCTATTCCTACGACGACGACGAACGGTTGACCGATCGCGGCGTGCCCTCGCTCAACGGCGGCCCACTGCGCGGCTTCGACAAGACGCTGTTCGGCGATCCCGATTTCAACAACGCCAGCTCGCAAACGCATATCGCGCGGTTCCGCATCGACCATGAGGCGAGCGACAGCCTCTCGATCAACTTCACCGGCCAATATGCGAACTACGACAAGGCCTATCAGAATGTCGTGCCCGGCAGCACCGATGGCACGACTGTGTCACTCTCCGGCTATCGCGACACGACGAAGCGCGAGAACCTGATCGCGCAGGGCAACCTCGTCTGGCAGGGCAGCACCGGCGCGATCGGGCACACGCTGCTCGCCGGGTTCGAGGCCTCGCGGCAGGATACTCAGAACGCCCGGCAGAACCTGCGCTTTGCAGGCGACCAGTCTTCGGTTTCGGTAGCGCTCGATCGCGTGCTGACGATCCCCGCCGTTTCGCTCACGCCGACGACGCGCAGCCGCGATTCGAAGCTGACCGTGCTGGCCGCCTATCTGCAGGACCAGCTGGAAATCGGCGATTTCGTGCAGCTGATCGGCGGTATCCGCTATGAGAGCTTCGATCTTGAAAGCACCGACCTGCTCTCGGCCACGCCCGGAAACCGCAAGGACGAGAAATGGAGCCCGCGTTTCGGCCTCGTGCTCAAGCCGCAGGACAACCTCTCGGTCTATGCCAGCTATACCAAGAGCTTCCTGCCGCAGGCGGGCGACCAGTTCGTGATCCTCAGCCCCGGCGATGCGCAGTTCGCGCCCGAGGTTTTCGACAACTACGAGATCGGCGTGAAATGGGCGCCGCGCCCCGATGTGCTGGTCAATGCTGCGCTGTTCCAGCTTGACCGATCGAACACGCAGGCCCCCGACCCGGACGGCCTCGGCCTCACCGTGCTGACCGGCAAAAGCCGCACCAAAGGCATCGAATTGTCGGTGCAGGGCAACCTGACCGATAGCTGGCATGCGAACCTCGGCTATACCTACCTCGACGGCACAATTCGCTCGGACACCGACGCCGCGCCCGCCGGGACGACGCTGCAGCAGGTGCCCAAACACCATATTGCGGCCTGGTCGCGTTACGACCTGAGCGACATCTTCGCGCTGGGCGCGGGCATCGTCCATTCCTCGAAGCAGTTCGCCTCGTTCAGCAACAACGTGGTGCTGCCCGCCTACACGCGCGTCGATGCGGCGGTCTATTTCACCCCGAGCGAACGCCTCTCGCTGCAGGTCAATATCGAGAACCTGTTCGACGAGACCTATTACCCCTCGGCGCATGGCGACAACAACATCCAGCCCGCGAAGCCGTTTTCGGTCTCGGTGGGCGCGACGGTGAGTTTTTAGGCATGAAGTCCCGTTCGTCTCGAGCGAAGTCGAGAGACGCTGGCGCGGTCAAACGTGTCTCGACTGCGCTCGACACGAACGGAGAGAACGAGGCCTAATCCGCCCGCATTGCCGGGACGGCCTCGGCGGCATCCTCGCCGGTAATGCCGGGCGCGGGCGCGGCGCTGATCGTTTCCTCGCGCCGGGTGACGCGGCCTGCGCGTTCGATGGCGCGGACGAGGCGGGGATAGACGCCGCAGCGGCACAGGTTCGGGATCGCGTCCCTGATCTCCTGCACCGATGGATTGGCATTGCGATTGAGCAGCGCCGCGGCCGCTATCGCGATGCCCGGCGTGCAGAACCCGCACTGGATCGCCTGCTCGGCCACCAGCGCCTGCTGGACCGGGTGCGAGCGGTCGCGCGAGAGGCCTTCGATCGTGGTGACGAAGCGCCCCTCGCATTCAGCCAGCGTGATGAGGCAGGAGCGCAGTGCCTCGCCATCAACGAGCACCATGCAGGCCGAGCAATCGCCTTCGCCGCAACCGAACTTCGTGCCCGTCAGGTTCGCCGCATCGCGCAGCGCCCAGAGCAGCGGGGTCTGCGCATCCATATCGAATTCGACCGGGCGTTCGTTGACGGTAAGGCGGGGCATCGTATCTCGCTGTTACCCGGTCAGCGCCCGAGGCGCAATTTGATCCCCGCCCAGATCGTACGCGGGACGCCGAGGTCGATCGAGCCGGACTGGTTGCGCGTGACAATGCGCTCGTCGGTCAGGTTCTCGCCGCGCAGGATCAGGCTGAACGTCTGGCCCAGCGGCACCTCGGCATAGGCGCCCAGCGTCGTGGTTGCGGGCAGGACGTCGGTTTCGAGGTCGTCCTCGAACTCCCTGCCGGTATGGCGAAGGGTGAGCGCAAGGCGCATATCCTCGCGCGGCTGCCATGCCAGCGTGCCCGATGCGGCGATTTTCGGCACATGCGAGGGGCGCAGGCCGTCGAGTGCGGACTGGATGCCCGTTGCCTCCACTTCGGAATCGGTCAGCGCCAGCGAGCCGGTGAAGGAGACCGCGCCCAGCTCCATAGCCGCGCCGATTTCCAGACCCTTCGCGCGGATCGCATCGAGGTTTTGCCGCTGGCGCAGGTTCTCCTCCAGCGTGACGTTGGCGATGGCGTTCTTGAGTTTGTTGTCGAAGGCCGTGATCGAGACCGAGACACCCGGCGATGGCGCAAAGTCGACTCCCGCCTCGAAACCTTCGATCCGCTCGTTGCGCAGCGCCGCGTTGGCCTGCGTCACCACCGGGAAGACGACGAAGGGGCGGTAAAGCTCGTTCAGCGTGGGCAGCCGCAGGCCCGAATAGGCCGCCGCGCGCAGGGCCAGCGTATCACTTGCAGTCCAGACTGCGCCGCCGCGAAACGAGGCGTCCCAGCCCGCACGGTTCGCGTAGGTCTCGTCGGTAATCACCGTGCCGTCGGGGGCGTATTCGAAGTAGAATCCGTCGCGCCCGGTCCAGCGGTCGGCACGCGCACCAGCGGTCAGCATCACCGGGCCCAGCGTCCAGTCCGTCTCCGCGTAAATGCCAAGGTCGGAATTGCGTCCTCCCGCGCGGCGGCTGGATCGCAGCGCGCCGGAAAAGGCGTTGTAGGCCTCTTCCTCAAGCCGTCCGTCAGAAATCCTCAGATCGGTGCCGAGACGCAGGGTATGGCCTTCGGGCAGCGGCGGGCGCAGCTCGACCTTGCCGCCGAGACCGGTCGCGGGCGTGTTGCGCTGGTCGAGGGCGCGGCGGAACTGGGTCGAGGAGATCACCACGTTCGAAAAATTGCGCGACTGGACATAGGCGAGCGCATCGAACTGCCAGTCACCGCGCCCGACAAGCCGCAGGCTGGCATCGGCCCCGTCCGAGGTGCTGTCTGCACCATCGAAGCGCAACGTGCGGCTGTCCTCGAAGACGAGGCCCGAGACCTGCAGTTCGACTGTATCGGTGAGCGGGGCGACGCCGCGCAGCGAGGCTGACCAGGAATCGAACGCGGCGCGCGCCGAGGCGGGCACGCGCTGGTCGGCGGGCGTGGTTTGGAAGCCCCGACCCCGGTCCCAGTGGCCCGATGCGACGACGAAGCCTTCGCCAAGGCGCGGTGCGCCGATGGCGGAAACTTCGCTCTCACCGCGTCCGTTGACCAATGCGGCGCCCTGAAAGGCGGAGAGCGTTTCCGGCCCCGCGCTTTCCAGTTCGATCGTGCCCGCCACCGCGCCAGCGCCGAACGCACCCGCACCGCCGCCGCGTGTTACGCGGACTTGCGCGAGGCGCTGCGGGTCGATGGCGGAGAGCGGGATATAGCCGAAGAAGGGGTGGTCCATCGGCACCCCGTCGAGCAGTACCAGCGCGCGGCTGCTGGCATTGCCGCCCAGCGCGCGCAGCGTCACGCCTTGTGCCGAAGGGTTCGACGAGCGGCTGTCCGAGCGGCGGAACTGCTGGAAACCGGCGACCGAGGACAGCACGTCCTCGATCCGGCCAGATGCCGATGTCGTCACCTCCTCGCGGTCCAGCTCGATCGAGCCATAGGCGGGGCCGGAAGGCGTCTGCTCAAGCCCTGCGCCGGTGACGATGATCGCGCCATCGGGTGCTTCCTCTGCCCGGCCCTGTCCGGGCGCGGCAAGGGCAAGCGCCAGCAGCGAGGCATGGGCGAGGCGGGACGGAACGCAAATCATGGCGCGCAGATAGGCATCTTTGCCTGAATGGCCAATGGCCTGAACGGGCATCGCTCCCCCGATTGCTCCACTGGCGCGCAGCACCTATGCCTTGGTACGGGAGAGACATGTGAGCGAAACCGACCTGGCCATTGCGCGCGGCATCCCGCTTTCGGAGGAACCGGGGCTTGGCGCGCTGACGCTGCCCGGCTTCCTGCGCGAAGTCTGCGAGCGTTACGGAGAGGCCGAGGCACTGGCGCTGTTTCGCGACGGCGCGGAGACCGAGCGCTGGTCCTATGCCGAGCTATGGGACAAGTCCTTCGCCGTCGCCCGCGCGCTGCTTGCCTGCGGCACCGGCAAGGACGCGCGCATCGGTATCCTGATGAGCAACCGGCTCGAATGGGTTTCGGCCTGTTTCGGGATCGCGCTGGCTGGCGCGACATCGGTCGGTATTTCGACCTTCTCGACACCCGCGGAGCTTGAACACCTGCTGCGCGAATCGGGCGTTTCGATCCTGCTGTTCGAGCGCGAGGTGGCGGGTAAGGACTTCGCCGAAATCCTGCAGGGCATCGACCCGATGATTGCCGGTGGCGCTCCCGGCGAACTGCTATCACCCGGCCTGCCCTTCCTGCGGCGATTGGTCATGCTGGGCGAGGGCGACTGCAGTGGCGCGGTGGAGCCGTGGGAAACGTTCCTTATGCACGGCGAGGCGACCCCGCCCGCGCAGGTCGAGGCGACCGCTGCCTCGGTCACCCCTGCGGACCCGGCGATCCTGTTCTATTCCTCCGGCTCGACCGGCAAGCCCAAGGGCACGCTCAATTCGCATCGCGCGGTCAATATCCAGTCATGGCGCTGGCGGCGCATCTATGCTTTCGAGGCCGACGTGCCGCTCCGCACATGGTCGGCGAACGGTCTGTTCTGGTCGGGCAACTGGAGCCTTGCGCTCGGCGGGACATTGGCGGCGGGCGGGACGATGGTGTTGCAACGCCTGTTCGATCCGGCCGAAGCCGTGCGCCTGTTCGAGGCCGAAGCGATCACGCTGCCCTATTGCTGGCCGCACCAGTGGGCGCAGCTTGAGGAGCAGCCCGGCTGGCCCGATGCGGACCTGTCGAGTTTTCACTACATCGATGCCGAAGTCATGCTGCGCAAGGCGCACAAGGACATCGGCAAGGGACGCCTCGATCCGCGCTCGTCCTATGGCTCGACCGAGACCTTCACGATCTCGGCCTCGGTGCCCGTCGGCACCCCGCGCGAGGAATGGGAAGGCACCTTTGGCAAGGTATTGCCGGGCAACACGATCAAGATCGTCGATCCGGGCACGGACCGCATCCTGAAGCGCGGCGAGACGGGCGAGATCGCGGTCAAGGGGCCGACGCTGATGATGGGGTACGTTGGCGTTCCGCCCGAGGAAGCGCTCGATGCCCAGGGGTACTACCGCGCAGGCGACGGTGGCTATCTCGACGAGCAGGGGCGGCTCGTGTTCCAGGGGCGGATCAACGACATCGTCAAGACCGGCGGCGCGAATGTCTCTCCGGTCGAGGTCGACTGGACGCTTTGCGCCTGCCCCGGCGTAAAGGTCTGCAAGACGACCGGCGTCCCGCACGAGACGCTGGGCGAAATGGTCGTCTCGCTGGTCGTGCCCGACCCGGCGACGCCGGTGAGCGAGGGCGAGATTGTCGCGTTCCTGAAAGAGCGCCTCGCCAGCTACAAGGTGCCGCGCAAGGTGCTCTTCGTCAGCGAGGAAGACCTCGGCATGACCGGCACGGCGAAAATCAAACCCGCCGAAGCACGCGCGCTGGCAAGCCGGATACTCGGCAAATAGACCCTTCGCGCAGCCATAATTGACTCGGCGTCTTTACGATTGGCCAGCGTCTTGAACCGACCGAAACGCGTGCGTAGCCTCGCTCGCAAACAGTACAGAGGGAGAGAGATCATGACAAAGCGCGACATTCTTCTGGCGAGCAGCGCAGTGGCGCTTGTCGCGATGTCACAGCCGGCGCTTGCCCAGGAAAGCGACGAAGGCTTTGGTCGCGGCGACATCATCGTGACCGCGCGCAAGCGGCAGGAATCGATCCTCAAGGTTCCGGTGGTCGAAAACGTGCTGACCGAAGAAGCGCTTGAGCGCTTCCAGATCAACGATCTGACCGACATCACCTCGAAAATTCCCGGCCTTGTCAGCGGCAATGCGGTGCTGGCGATCGGCGAGCAGATGTCGTTGCGCGGTGTCGGCTCGAACTCGCTCGACCAGGGCGTCGACCAGTCGGTCTCGCTCAATGTCGATGGCCTCGCCGTCACCCACGGCCTCGCCTATCGCGCCGCTACCTTCGACCTTGCGCAGGTCGAGGTTTTGAAAGGCCCGCAGGCGCTTTATTTCGGCAAGAACTCGACCGCGGGCGTGATCTCGTTCCGCTCAGCCGATCCGGGCGATGATCTCGAAGTGAAGGCCAATGTCGGTTACGAATTCGAATCCGAAGAAAAGCGCGCCGAACTTGTGATTTCGACGCCGGTCTCCGAAACGGTGGGCTTGCGCCTTGCCGGTTTCTATGGCGATTCCAAGGGTATCTTCAGGAACAGGGCAACCGCGCTGCCCGGCACCGGGGCGAAGGATCCCCGGTACAAGACCATCGGCGGTGGCGAGAATTTCTTCCTTCGCGGCACCGTGCTCTGGGAACCCGAACCCGACCTGACGGTGCGGATCAAGGCCAACTACGCGGGAGACCGGATGCGGCAGGGCGGGCTTAACCAGCTTTCGTTCTGCCCCGATGGCACCGGCTCGCTGCCGGGCGCACCGCCGTTCATCCACCCCGACGATAGCTGCCAGTTCGACAAGTCGGTCTACTTCGTCGATCTCGATCCCGCTTCTTTCCCGACGATCCGCAATCAGGGAACGCCGTTCCTCGATCTCGACCAGTATTTCGGGACGGTCGACATCAGCTACGACGTCACGCCCGAAATCAATTTCACCTCGGTCACCGGCTTTTACAAGTCGATTGCCGACACGATGATCAATGGCACGTTCCAGGGCTATGCCGCGCCTGCGTTCTTTGCCGACAATCATTTCACGCGGCGCGAATGGACGCAGGAGTTCCGGCTGGACAGCGACTTTGCCTCGCCATTCAACTTTACCGGCGGGTTCTTCTATCAGGATGGGCGGATTTCCAACTTCTTCACGCTCGGCGGCAATGGGGCGCTCTCGCTGCCGCCGATCCTGACGCAGGGCACTTCGGTGATCGATGTCGAATCGGTCTCGGGCTTCGGGCAATTGCGCTATGCCTTTTCCGATCAGCTGGAGATCACCGGCGGCGTTCGCTACACCGACGAAAAGCGCAATCTCGGTGTGACCCAGACCGATCCTTTCGGCCTTGTCACCGGCACCCCCGGCGCGGTTTACGACGTGGCGCTGGCGCCGGGATCGGACAAGCTCAGGTCGAAGAACTGGTCGCCCGAATTCACCATCACCTACACCCCGACCGATGATTTCACGCTCTTCGGCGCGGTCAAGCAGGCCTACAAGTCCGGCTCTTTCGTCATCGTCATTCCCGGCAACCCGGGGCAGGATAAGAGCTTTGGCGACGAGAAGGTCTTCGGCGGCGAAATCGGCATGAAGACGCGGATGATGGACCGCGACCTCTCGGTCGACCTCGCCGGGTACTTCTACGAGTACAAGGGCCTGCAGACCGGCGTGAACGAACCGGCGCAGAACGGCCTGCCGGTGCTGCGCACGGTGAATGCGGGCACCGCCGAGGTCTATGGCATCGACTTCGAGGCATCGTACCGGCCCTCCTCGATCGACGGGCTGGGCTTCAATCTTGCGGTCAACTGGAACAAGACCAAGTTTACCGACCTGAACAACGTGCCCTGCTTTGGCGGGCAGCTGATCAGCCAGGGTTGTAACCAGTTCTTCAACCCGCTGCCGCCCGACGGCACCCCGCGCGCGGCCTATACGCAGGGCAACCCCGGTCCGGGCGCGATCCTCGATCCCGGCGGTTCGGGCCTGCTCGGGCGATACAGTTCGCAGGACCTGTCGGGCATCCCCTTCGTCCGCGCACCCGAATGGCAGGTCAACTTCGGTTTCGATTACGAGATGCCGGTGGGCGACGAGATGCGGCTGGTCTTTGCCAACGACAACCAGTTCTCCTCGTCCTACCTGACGATCCTCGGCAACCCCGACGTGCGGCCCTACACGGTCCAGCCCAAGTCGCTCAAGGTCGATGCCAGCCTCACGCTCTATGGCCCGGATGACAGCTGGAACATCGCATTGATCGGCAAGAACCTGACCGACAAGCTGCGGCCCGGCTATTGCTCGAGCTACAACTCGCAAGGCGCTTCGATCTTCTACGCGCCGATTGCGGGCGGCAATGGGCGCAACGAATCTGGCCTTGACGAGGTGGGTTGCTCTTCGGCTGCCGGCCGCGCGCTTTGGGTGCGTCTCGGCGTGCAGTTCTGATCGCGCTGGCGGGGCGGGCTCAGCCTGCCCCGTCGCCGCCTGCCGTGTCGAGATCGGCGAACCCGGCAAGCATCGCCTGTTTCGCGGTGTTGGCCTTGGGAAAGCCGCAATAGGGGATCGCGGTGTAGAAGATTTCCTCTATCTCCGCGCGGGTCAGGCCGTTGGCGACGCCCATTTTGGTGTGATAGCGGATTTCGTCCGACGCGCCCTGCGCCACCAGCATGCCGAGCACCGCGGCCGAGCGCATCTTGCGTTCCATCGCCTCGCGCGTCCAGACCGATCCGAAGGCCCAGTCGATCGTCCATTCGGATTGCTTGGCTGAAAACGGCGTGCCTTTTGCAACGTTGGCCATCAGCCCGTCGGCCATCGCATCGCCATAGATTTCGCGGAACAGCGCGAGGCCCTTTTCGCGTTCGTCGGTCATGTATGTTTCTCTTCCCTGTTCCCGTTCGTGTCGAGCGCAGTCGAGACACGCAAGCGCCAACGTGTCTACTGCGCTCGACACGAAGGGATATGGTGACGTTTTGGCCAGCTAAACCATCGTCACATGAACCTTGGTCTCGTTGTTGCTTCCCCGCAAAGTCGCCATCATCTCGGGCAAGGCGGCTAGCGGGATTTCGTTCGTGACGATCGCTTTGGGATCGACATGGCCCTTGTCCATCTGGTCGGCGATGTAATGGAAGTGGCGCATGCCATAACCGACCGCGAACTGGATCGTCGCGCCCTTGTACGCGGCAAGCCCCGGGATCACCGGATCGGGCGCGGTGCAGAAGCCAAGGCTCATCACCTTGCCGAACGGCTTTACGTGCATCACGCCTTTTTGCAGCATGCCGACCGCGCCGACGCATTCGAGCACATGATCGGCGGGGCCGCCCAATGCTTCGATGACTTCGGGAATTTCGGTGTCGCCAAAAGCGATGAACTTGTCCGCTCCCATCGCCAGACACAGCTCCGCTCGCCTTTGCGAGCGTGACATCGCCACGATCTTGCCTGCGCCCAAGCGCCGCGCCCAGTAAATCGCGTAAAGCGCCACCGTGCCGCCGCCGAGCACCACGACCGTTTCGCCCGGCTTGATCGCGGCAAGTTCCAGCCCGTAGAGGCTGACCGCCAATGGCTCGATCAGCGCGCCATCGGCGAGCGACAGGACCGATGGCAGCGGCGTGATGACCGAGGCCGGGACGGCGGCATATTCGGCAAAGCCCAGCATCGCCCCGCCCTGCATGTCCTGGCACAGCACGTTGTTGCCATGCGCCACGCAGGTGCGGCACACGCCGCAGGCGACCGAGGGATTGACCGCGACGTTCTGGCCCTTGGTCAGCCCTTCGACGCCCGCGCCAAGCTCGACGATCTCGCCTGCGTATTCGTGGCCGAACTGCACGTTCTCGCCAAAGTCGAACATCTCGCCTTTGGTCATCGACAGGTCGGTGCCGCAGATGCCGCAGCGGTGGACCTTGAGCAGCACCTCTCCCGCGCCGGGTTTCGGATCGGGCAGGTCCTCGATCACGGGAGCCTTGCCCCCGCCGGGATAGATCGCGGCTTTCATTGCTTGTTCTCCACCAGCCCGAACCGTTCGACATAATCGCCGAACGGTTCGCGCGCTTCCTGCGCGCTCATGCCGTAATCCTCGATCCGGTAGCGGTGGACGCCGTGTTGCAGTTCGGGCTTGTCCTCGATCCGCTGCGCCAGCGCGGCGCGGGTCTCGCCGGGAATGTCCATGCCGATAAAGTCGTAGATGCGCTCGACCACCGCCATCGGCTCGCGGTGGAAATCGCCGTGGACCACGTCGAGCACCTTGCCCGGATGCGCCTCGCGCACCTTGTCGCAGCGGCGCACGGCATCGGCCCAGTTGGCGACTTCGCGCGTCAGCATCACTGCCCCGCGCTCCTCTATCCGGCCTTCCTCGTAAAGCGGGTGCATCTGCATCAGCAGCGAGACGAGGCTGGGCACTGCCTTGGCCGGATCGCGGTGCGTCTGGATCACCTTTGCATCGGGGAATACCGCGAGCAGCAGGTCGAGATGGTGGATGTGCCCCGGATTCTTGAGCAGCCAGCGCTTGTCGGGATCGTTCATCCCGATCAGTTGCACGCATTTGTAATAGTGGCGGTAGGCTGCTTCCTCGCTCTGGCGCTGCCACCATGCGTCATAGGTCGGCGCGGACGGACCACAGGCCCAGAGATTCGAGACGAACGACTGGCGCAAGAGCATGCAGCATTCGTGAACTTCCTCGGCGGCGCGGTAATGCACCGCCTTGTGGCCCGGCGCGGCCTCGTATTGCGCGGTAAGCACGGCGGCGGTCTTCTGGAACTCGGGATAGTCGGGCCATGTCTCGAAGGCAGGGCGCGGCATCGGCGAATCGAGCAGCCAGGTCTGGAGGCCCTGAAAGCGCGGATCGACCGCTAGCAGCCGGTGCAATGCCGTGGTGCCGGTGCGCGGCACGCCGACGATGACCACCGGGCTGGCGACGGGCCAGGAGTCGAAGCCGGGGTTCTCCTTCATCGACTTGATCGCCTGCGCGCGCCCCTTGAGCACGCCGACGACCATGCCCCAGGCAATCCGCTTGCCCTGATCGTGGAAGCGCGGGTCGTAATCGTAGGCCTGCAACAGCGCCTTGAGGCCGGGCAGGTAGTCGCTCGCCCCGAAATCGTCGCTGCCGATTTCCTTCGCGACGATCTCGTGCGCGAGGTCGGCGGAATTGCGGAAGGTTGCGGGCGGGTCGTAGCTCAGGTCCATCGTGCGTCCTTAATCAAGCGAAATTCCGCCAAGGTTCGGGCCGCCATCGACCGAAATGGTCTGCCCGGTGACATAGCTGGCGGCATCGCTGGCGAGGAAGACGATCATGTTGGCCATGTCCTGCGGCGTGCCGGTGCGCCGCAGCGGGATGGTGCGGCCCATCTCTTCGGGATCGAGCCCCGCGACCTGCCAGGCGTCGAGCACGCGCTCGCTGGCGATGGCGCCTGCCGCCACGCAGTTGCAGCGCACGCCGTATCGGCCCCATTCGGTCGCCGTGACCTTGGTGAACATCTGCACCGCCGCCTTGGCCGCCGAATAATGCGCGCCGCCCTTCACCCCGTTGACGCCCGCGCCGGAAGAGATGTTGACGATCGCGCCCGAGCCCTGCGCGATCATGTGCTTTCCCGCCTCGCGCGTCAGGTAATAGGTCGAATGCGTGTTCAGTTCGAAGATCGAATGCCAGCCGCGCGAAGGGATCGCTTCGAGCGGACCCATCCGCGTGCCGCCCGCGTTGTTGACCAGCACGTCGATGCGCCCGAACGCCGCGATGGTCTTTTCGACCAGCGCGGTGCATGCGGCCTCGTCCTTCACATCGGTCGGCACGGCGATGACCTGCGCGCCGGTTTCATCGGCGATGCGCTGCGCCGCCGCCTCAAGCTCGTCGACCGTGCGGCTGGCGATGGCGACCGATGCGCCCAGCCGTGCGAGTTGCAGCGCCGTAGCATAGCCGATGCCGGTTGCCCCGCCGGTGACGATGGCGACGCGACCGGTGAAATCGAGGCTCTCGGTGAGCATCACCAGCGCCGCCGCCGCTGGCAGGCGCGCACCCGGATGCGCAGTTCCTCGGCGCGCTGTGCGGGCGTAATCGTCGGCGTATCGGCGGGCAGGTGCTGGCGCAGTTCGGCCAGCTTGACGCGTTTGATCGTCGGCAGCGGCTCGCTCGAACAGTCGTACCAGCGCCCGTAGATGCCGCCTTCGTTATAGCCTGCCGGGTCGAGCCAGTTGGGAACGCCCGGATCGGTCAGCGCGATCACTGCGCGGAACCTGCCGTCGCTCGACAGTGTCGCCATCGCGCCGTTGGTGCTCGACAGGCGGTGGACATATTCCAATGCGTTGAAGAGCGGGTCGTTAAGCTGGATGTTCCAGTAGGGCGCGCGCTCGGGAATCTCGGTCTCGATAATCAGCGCCTCGTCGTCGTCCAGCTGGAACACGGCGGGCCAGTAGGTCTGCTTGACCAGCGCGCCGGGCATCCTCACCGGCTGGAAGACGTTGAAGCCGACCGCATCCTTCACCGCGTTCTGGAGACGGAAATACATCTTCGTCTTGCGCGCGGGGAACTTCGCCATTTCCCCGATCCGCTCAAGGATTTGCTCGGGCGTCAGGCGCGGTTTGGGCGGCACCGGATCGAGGCATTCGATCGAAAGCACCGGATCGACCTCGTGGTTCCAGTCGTACATGCGATAGCGCGTGAACATGCCGCGCGCTTCGGGATCGATCGGTGCCCAGTGGCCGTCATACCCCTTTGGCTTTTCGGCGGAGAACAGGATTTCGAAATCCGCGCCGAGCGGGATGCCAAGGTCGTTGCAATCGACCTCGTTATGGCCCGGCGGTTGCGGCATTTCGTCGACCGTGCCCGAGAGCGCCTTTTGCGAGGTGAACGAGAGGATCTTGCACGTCCCGCGATTGCCCGAAACCCGGTAGGTCAGGTCGCCCCGGATCGGCGACTGGACGTAGATGTCGTCGGGGTTGGGCTGCAATGTGTAAACCGGGTTCCACAGCGGCGCCCAGTCGGGATGCTCGGCATCGGCGTGGAAATACATGAAATAGGCATAGGACAGGCTCGTCATCGTCTGACGGTAGATGTCGGCGCGATAGGCCGGATCGTCGGGCCGCCAGGTATTGGCGAGGTTATCCACCGCGCCTTCGAGATCGCGCAGGTAATGCAGGATCGATGGGTCGATTGCGTCGCTCATGCCAGTCCTCTCCAGAGTGAGGGCAGGCTATGGCATTGCCGCAGGAGCGCAAGCCGCTCGGGCGTTATTGGACGCCATCGGCCCACCCCGCTGCGGCTAGCCTCACTTCCAGTTCGGCAAGCCTCGCTACCCCTCCCGTTTACGGGAGGGGGCGGGGGTGGGCATGGCAGGCATTGAACCTATTCCGGCGTGCCAATGGTGAGCCGAACGTCCTCAAGCCCTGCGATCGAGCCGGTAAGCTCGTCACCCGGCGCGACCGGGCCGACGCCCGCCGGGGTGCCGGTGAAGATCAGGTCTCCGGCGGTGAGGTGGTACATGCGCGAAAGATCGGCGATCACCTCGGGCACCGACCAGATCATCTGCGAGAGCGCCGCCTGCTGACGTGTCTCGCCGTTCTGCATCAGGCTAAGCGGCTGGTCGGCCAGCGTGCCGAACGCGTCCTTGCGCGTGAGCGGGGCGAGCACGGCGGCATTCTCGAAATCCTTGGCGGTGTCCCACGGATTGCCCTTGTCCTTTGCCGCCGATTGCAGGTCACGCCGGGTCATGTCGAGGCCGCAGGCATAGCCGAAGACGTGGTCCATCGCGTCCGCCTCGGCGATGCGGAAGCCGGGGCTGCCGATGGCGACGACCAGTTCCATCTCGTAATGAAAGTTCGCGGTGCCCGGCGCATAGGCGATGGTCGCTCCCGAAGCGCAGAACGCGGGATGCGACTTGGTGAAATAGATCGGCGTGCCCTTCTCCGCATCCGGCTCGCCGCCCATCTCGCGCACATGATCGGCATAGTTCTTGCCGACGCAGAAGATGCGGTTGACGGGGAATGTCGCGTTCTCGCCGGTAACGGCAAGGACGGGGGCGGGCGGCAGGTTGAAAAGCTGGCTCATCGCTGCCGGTTAGCTCGCGGATGCTGCCCGGTCCATCGCATTCACGCAGTCCCGCCTTGCCGCGCGCCGGAATCCGCTTAGGATCGCAAGGAGATGACAGTCGAACCGCAGTACCTTGCCGGAAAATTCCTCGTCGCGATGCCGGGCATGTTCGATCCGCGCTTCGAACATTCGGTTTCGGTCATGTGCGTGCACGACGAGCACGGCGCGCTGGGCATCGGTATCGGCCACATCCGCGAAGGCATCCGGTTTCGCGAACTGCTCGAAGAACTGGATATCGACCCCGGCGATGCGCCCGACGTACCGGTGCATCACGGCGGCCCGGTCGAGCCGGGGCGCGGTTTCATCCTCCATTCGAACGACTGGGGCGGGACTGACACGGTCGAGGTCCACCCGCTCTGCTCGCTTTCGGCTTCGGTCGATATCCTGCGTGCGATTGCCGAGGGGCGTGGGCCGAGCCGGTGGCTGATCGCACTGGGCTATGCCGGCTGGGGCGGAGGCCAGCTTGAGGAAGAGATGCACCACCACGGCTGGTATGTCGCCGAGGGGCGGCGCGAAATCCTGTTCGATACGAAGGCCGAAGCACGCTGGATGGCGACTTGGCGTGCAGAGGGCATCGACCCGGCGCTGCTCGCGCCCGATACGGGGCATGCTTGAGAGAGCGCCTTCGAACAGCGCACCAATAAGCCCGCGCGGCGTTTGAGCGTTGCATTTCCGTTCGCGTCAGCTTGAACGGAAATCGCATCAAGCAACGCAGTCGTGCAGCCTGATCTCAAGGTCCGCAATAAAATCGGCAAGCTGACCCAGCGAAGCCTGCAAGCGCTCGCTGGCCACATGCGCGTCCATCGCCGCCTGGTCGGCATAGGCTTCGATTACGCGGTAGGTCTGCGGCTCCTCGCGCGCCTTGCCGGTGTGGTAGAAGAGGATGCCGGGATTGGCGGCCCGGACATCGGCCATGATCGGCCCGAGCGCTGCTTCGTATTCGCCTTCGCGCCCCTTATGCACCCGGACCGTGGCGACGACGATGATCACGTCTCGGCGAGCTTCACGCCGTGCGGGTTCGCTTCGGGTTCGCCGTGCGCGCGCTCCCAATCGTCGGCGGCATCGTAACAGGCCTCGACCACGCCCGAGTAGGTCTCGCGGAACCACTTTCGCTGATCGGGATGGTCGAAGACGAACTTGCGGTTGTTGCGAACGGCATCGAGCACCATCGGCGCGACTGCGTCGGGCGAATAGAACGCGTGCGCCGCGGCGACCTCTGCCGATTCCTCGCTGACGTGCAGTTCGGTATCGGTCGGCCCGCCGAAGCGCGCCGGGCGATACTTCGCATTGTTGTCCTTCATCCCCGAGGCAACCCCGCCGGGGCAGTACGAGGTGGTAAAGACATTGTGCGGGGCAAGTTCGAGCGCGACGTTCATCATCAGCCCGATGATCCCCATCTTCGCCGCCGAGTAGGGCGCGTGGGTCGGAATCCATCCCGGCAGCAGGCCAGCCATCGAGGCCGTCGCGCAGACATGCCCGCCGCCCGCCGCAATCATCGCCGGAACGAAGGCGCGCGTGGTGTTCATCACCCCGTGCAGGTTTACCTGCAGGATCCAGTCGACATCGTCGTCCGACATTTCGCAGAGCGGGTCGAACGAGGTGGCCCCGGCATTGGCGAAGACCAGCGTTGCGGTGCCAAGCTGGTCCTGAACCGCATCGCGCAGGCTGGCGATCGAGGCACGTTCGCAGACATCGCAGTGGACCGCGATGGCATTGCCGCCGGCCTCGCGGATTTCGCCCGCGACCTTTTCGGCATTGTCGAGCATGATGTCGGCCACCGCTACGCTCGCGCCCTCGCGCGCCAGCGCCCGCGCCAGCCCCGCGCCGATCCCGCTGCCACCCCCGGTGACAACGGCAACCCTGCCTGCGATCTCTGTCATCTGTTTCTCCGAACCCGATCAGGCGATTATTCTGCCGGAATTTCCTCGTCGTCGAAAGTCTCGGCCTTGAGCCTGGGCATGACCTTGTCGGCAAAAAGCTTCATCTGCTCGTAGACGTCCTCGTAAGGCATCCCGCCGAAGCTGAAGTTGGCGATGATTTCGTAGTCGCCGACCATCTTCTTGCGTTCGAGGTGCTTTTCGTAAAGCTCGTCGGGGGTGCCGATCAGGTTGCCGCCGATGTAATCCTTGTAGGCGTTGTGCGCCCCGCCGCGCGCTTCGGCGGCTTCGCCCATATAGGCGTAGGTCGAGTAGGATGGCAGCTCCTTGAAGTGCGGACTCATGAACTCGTAATGTTCGGCAACCTGCTGGAATTGAGCGGAAAAATACTTGTCGGTATATTCCGTCACCTTCTTCGGATCGTCGAAGCAGACCATGAAATCGCTGATCACGAAGGGCGGGGCCTTGCGCCCGTGCTTGGCGCGGTAATCGTCGCGATAGCCCTGAATTTCGGGCACCGATTTCGACCAGTCGCCCTGGCTGAACCGCAGTGTCTTGAGGCCATAGTCCGCCGCGACATTGACCGAGCCGCCCGACATCGCGACCATCAGCATCCGGTCGGGGTGCCAGTTTTCGGGGCTGGGGCGGATCACGGTTTCGGGGATCTGGAACCACTTGGTATCGGCCTGGACCACGCCGGTCATCAGCCCTTCCATGATGATGATCGCGGCTTCGTCATAGATCTCGCGGCTGTCGGCCAGTTCGCGGTTGAACGAGCGGAACTCGCGCCGCGCGGCACCCCGGCCCATGCCCAGCCATGCCCGGCCCTCGGACAGCGAATCGAGCATCGCCATCTTCTCGACCACGCGCAGCGGATCGTTCCACGGCAGGATCACCGCCGCAGGCAGCAATTTGATCGTATCGGTCTTTGCCGCCACCCAGCTCAGCGCCTGGATCGGATCGGGGCAGGCGGCATAGTCGGTGAAATGGTGTTCGACGCAGGCGGCGAAATCGAAGCCCATCGCTTCGGCCTCGACCATCAGCTGCGTTTCCTTGCGGAAAAACTCCATGTCCGATTCGCCGCGCAGGTTCTGGTATCCCATGTGTACGCCGACTTGCATGTCCCGGTCTCCTCTCTCGTCTTGTTCAGGCTGTCGCTGCGGCGCGCTGGCCCACGCCCGTGACCGGCTCCTCGCCGTTCAGGGTGGCGCGCAGCATCTCGCGCTCGCTGTTTTCTTCATAGGGCATTGCCCGGTGGATCGTGCCGGTGTTGTCCCAGATCGCCACGTCGCCCAGCCGCCATTTGTGGCGATAGACGAACCGGTCCTGCGTCGCATGGCGCATCAGGTCGTGCAGCAGGTCGTGGCTTTCGGTGCGGTGCATGCCGACGACGTGCGAACACTGCGTGCCGATGACCAGCGACTTGCGGCCCGACTTGTGCTGCCAGACCAGCGGGTGTGCGTTGCGTGGATAGGACGCCCAGACGGCGTACTCTTCGGCGGAAACATCGCGCTTGCCCGGAAACAGCGCGGCGGGCAACGAATGGACGACTTCGAGCTGCTCAAGTTCGCGCTGCTCGGCCTCGGGCAGCGCCTCGAACGCGGCATAGGTGTTGGCGAACAGGGTATCGCCGCCCCGCTGCGACAGCGCGACCGGCGCGAGCATCGTGGCAAACGGGGGTGTGCCTTCGGAATAGGTGCCGTCCATGTGCCAGAGCTCGTTGCCGAACAGGAAGCGCGCGTATTCGGGGTTCTTTTCCGGGTCGAGCGTAATGCGCATCACGCCTTCGTCGCCCTCGGTCAGCGTCTTGCCATCCGAACCGCGCTTTGCCGTGCCCAGCCTGAGATCGCCAAGGGTGCGCGCGAGATTGCGCAATTCGTCGCCCGAAAGGTGGACATCGCGCACGACAATCGCGCCGCGTTCGACGAGGAGCGCGCGGATTTCGGGGGCATGATCGCCCGAAAGCAGCGCGGCCTTCTCCAGATGAACCTGCGATCCGATCAGCGGTGTCAGGTCGGTTCTTGCCAGCTCGGCCATCGTGCCTCTACCCGTCCTTTCCCGACTCGATTGATTGTTACCTTGATCGTTTCAATAACAGCCGGAAATGCGCCCGTCACCCTAAAATGTTACCGCAATCGTTTCAAAGGACTTTTGTCGCGCGGCGCGAGCGGCTAGGAAGATTGCGAAGCATCGATCATCCGCTCCGCCGTTCGTGTCGAGCGCAGTCGAGACACGTTGAAAAAGCGCAGACCTGCCGTCTCTCGACTTCGCTCGAGACTAACGGGTTTCTGTTTGGCGGCAGGTGAGGGATTAGAAGGGACGGTTTCTGGTGGCAACTACGCAAGCCGAGGAGAGCAAAGCGACAGGCAAGTCGCCAGTGCGGCGCAAGCCGGGGCGGCCGACGCTGTCGAACGAGGAACTGCTCGATATCGCATTGGACCTGTTCCTCGAAAACGGGTTCGAGCGCACCTCGATCGACGCGATTACGGCGGCGGCGGGGATGGCGAAGCGCACCGTCTATGCGCGCTACGAGGACAAGGACGCGCTGTTTCGCGCTGCGCTGACCCGCGCCATCGAGGACTGGGTGGTGCCGGTCGGGCAACTGCGCGCTGCCGAGGTTGCCGACATCGAGGAAACGCTACGCGGGATCGGAGAAATCCTCGTCGCCAACGTGCTCAGCCCGGCGGGGCTCAGGCTAATGCGGCTGACCAACGCCGAATCGGTGCGCATGCCCGAGATCAGCACGTTTTCGGTCCAGCGCGGGACCGAACCGACCGTAGCCTATCTCGCCGACCTGTTTGCACGGCGGCTGGGGCTCGATGCGAAGGGTGAGGGGGCGGAAGCGGCGCAGGCTTTCCTCAACATCGTCGTCGGCGGCCCGGCCAGCAATGCGGCCTGGGGCATGACCATCGACCCCGACGCCATTGAGCGGCATGTGCGCTATTCGGTGCACCTGTTGCTGCACGGCCTGCTCGACGAGGGCGGTGGGCAAGGCGACGCAAAAACGCGCGCGCTGCTCGATGAGGCAGCGGCGAAGCTTGAGGAAGCCCGCAAGCGGTTGGGATAAGGGTTTCACGCAGAGACGCAGAGTTGGCAGAGACGCGGAGTGCGCTTTGCCGGGAGGCTGCGGCGAAGCCGCGATCATTCTTCGAGTTTCTGCAGAGCAACCTTAAAGGCCTGCGGCGCTATCTCTCTGCGTCTCTGCTTCCTCTGCGTGAAACAAACTGAAGCGTTGAAGGTCAGTCGATATGCGCGATCAGTGCGTCGTCGAGCGCCTTGGGGGTGAAGGGTTTTAACTCCTCGAACGCGCCGCGCTGAACGATCTTTGGCCAGTCCGGCTCGGCGATCATCGCGCGGCCCACCGCGACCAGGTCGAAATCGCCGCGATCGAAGCGGCGCATCAGGTCGTCGAGGCGCGAGAGGTCAAGCTCGGCGGTGGTGCCTTCGCCCAGGCTGACGAAGAAATCCGAATCGAGCCCGATCGAGCCAATGGTGCAGGTCGGCACCCCGGTGGCCTTCTTGACCCATCCTCCAAGGTTCATGTCGCTGCCATCGTCGAAGGCCGGTTCCCAGAAGCGCCGCTGCGAACAGTCGAACAGGTCGACGCCCGCCTCGACCGCCGGGGCGAGCAGTTCTTCCATCTCCTGCGGCGTTTCGGCGATGCGCGCGTCGAAATCGACCATCTTCCATTGCGAGATGCGCATGATCAGCGGCATCCCCGGCTCCATCTCGGCGCGGCAGGCAGCGACGACTTCGGCGGCGAACTGTCCGCGCTCTCGGGGAGAGCCGCCGTATTTGTCGGTGCGGTGGTTCAGCGCTTTCCAGAAGAACTGATCGGGCAGGTAGCCGTGCGCCGCGTGGATTTCGACGCCATCGAAGCCCAGCTCGACCGCCTTGGCCGCGCCGCGTGCGTAGGCGGCAAGCACCTCGTCGATCTCCGCCTGCGTCATGCCGTCGCAGACCTTGTTCGCCGGGTCGATGTATCCCGAGGGGCTGACCTGTCCCAGCTCGGGCCGGAACGCGAGTTCCTCGCCCGCCAGCTTGGCGACGCCCGAATAGATCAGGCCGACGTGCCAGAGCTCGGGGATCGCCAGCCCGCCCGCCGCATGCACGCGCTCGGCAACGCGCTGCCATGCCGGGAAGGCGTCCTCGCCGCTGAAGCGCCCGAGCAGCGGGTTGTCGCCCGAGGAGGGGTGGTCGATATAGACGCCCTCGGTGAAGACCATCGAGGCCCCGCCTTCGGCGCGGCGCGCGTAATAGTCGGCGGCGGCCTCGCCCGGCACCCCGTTCTCGCAGACCTGCAGGCCCATCGGCGGGAAGACGAAGCGGTTGGGCAGGGTGTGTTTGCCCAGCTTGAATGGCTCGAACAGCCCGCTGAAATCGGTCATTGCATGTCCTCTCCGCCCGCCTCGATCTTCGCGAGGTCCGTGGGCCTGTCGATATCGAGAAGGATATGCGGATCGGCGCAAGGGACAAGCAGCACATCATCGCGGGCGCGAAGGATGCGGCCAAGGCCTTCGTCACCTTCGAGCGCTTGCGCCGCCGCGATGGCGCGGGACGAAAGCAGCACGGGATGGCCGGGCTTGCCTTCGAAGGTCGGCTGCGCGGCGAAGGCGTCGCCGATCTGCGCGGCCAGCATTGCGGCCATGTCGCGGGGTACAAGCGGCATATCGCCGAGGAAGACGAACGCGCCGTTGCAATCGCCCGCCGCCGCAATCCCGGCCTTGAGCGATTCGGACAGCGCCCCGCTCTCGATGCGAACGGTTTCAACGGGCGTCGCGCCATCCCATGCGTCGATGTCGAGGCCCGGTTTTGCGACAACGATCACCCGTTCCACCGGCGCAGCGCGCGCGGCGCGGATGGCGTGGTGGAGGAGCGGTTCGCCCCTGAACTCTGCCGAGAGCTTGTCTCCGCCAAAGCGCCGCGACGATCCTGCCGCGAGCACGATGGCGACCCGGTTCATCTTGTGAGCGCCTGCATGACCTCGGCGAGAATTCCGGTGGCGACTTCCCACGGAGCCTTGCCCAGCCCGCGAATGCCGGGGGAGAGCGACAGCCGCGCCAGTTGGTCCTCACTTGCGCCTGCTGCCTTCAGCGCTGCAAGTCTGCCGTCCGCGCGGACCTTCGCGCCGATCATCCCGACATAGCCCGCGCCGCCCTGCAAGGCAGCAAGGCAGCCGCCGAGATCGTGCTCGTCCTCGTGCGTTGCGCCGACATAGGCGGTCCAGCGGTCGACGCCGATTTCCGCCAGCGCCTCGGCGGGCTCGCCGCGCAGATATTGCGCGACGGGGAAGGGCGGCGCTGCCTCGGGTCCGCCGGGGCGGATCAGGATCGTCTCGAACTGCGCCTCGCTCGCCAGCTTCGCCACAGCCAGCGCGCCGGGATCGCCGCCCGAGACGACCAGGCGGCGCGGCGGATCGTAGCGGCGCTTGAGATGCAGCGGGGCTTCGGAAAACTCCAAGAGAGCATCGCCATCGCCCGTCTCAATGGTCTGGACGATGCCGTCGCTCGACCAGACGCAGGCGCGGCGCTTGTCTGCGTTCACGATCAGATCCTGCGCCGCAACCGAATCGCCCGCGATCCGCTCAAGCAGGATATGGAGCGCGCCGCCGCAGCGCAGGCGGATGTCGATCCACGGGCTGCCGGTGCCGTAATGCAGCAGCTTGGGACGGCCTGTATCCAGCACCTCGGCGGCATGGCCCGCGACATCGCCTTCGATACAGTCGCCCGAGAAATAGCCCGACGCCGTCTTTCCCGCGAAAAGCATCTGCGCGCCAGGACCGCGCGGGGCAGAGCCTTCGACGCGCACCAGCGTCGCCAGTACAGAGGGCGTTTCAGTGGCCAATGCCGCCTTGAGCGCAGGGCGCACGTCATCTGCCCAGCCGAATGTCGGCCAGTCGCCGCCTGCAATCGGTCCGTAATCGAGGTCCGTCATCAGGACGGCTTATTCGGAGAGGCTCTCCAGATAGTCAATGACCGCGCCGCGCTGGTCCGCATCGCTCAGCCCCACGACCATGCGCGTGCCGGGAACGTGCTTCATCGGCGAGGTCAGGTAGCCGTCGAGCTGTTCGCGGTCCCAGGTGATGCCGGAGTTCTTGAGCGCTGGCGAATAGCGGAACTCGCCCGATCCTGCCGCGCGCCCATAGACACCGTGGAGGTTCGGACCGACAATCGCCGGTCCTCCCGGAGCATTCGAATGGCAGGCCGCGCAGCGCGAGGCGAAAATGCCTTCGCCGGGCAGCGCTTCGGCTTCCACCACTTCCTCGGCCATTGCCTCGTCCGCGTCTGGCGCGGGATCGCTGGCGGGCGTGGCATAGGTGGCCACCGAGAAGGTCGCGGCGGCAAGCAGGGGAAGGACGGCGTTTTTCATTATGGCTCCATAGGCGTGAAATGATGAGGAAGGTTAGCGCCTGCGCGCTTGCGACAAGCTGAATGGCCTCAGGTGGAAAGGCCGCCGGTAAGCGGCGCGATGACCAGCCGGTGCAGGATCGCGGCGACGTCCTCGACATCGTACTTGCCGTCCTGCTCCAGCCACCAGGCAAGCACGTCGATCGTCGCGCCCGCGCCATGCAACACGCCAAGGTCTGGCGGCAGCCAGTCGAGCTGGCCATCGGCATGCGGCAGGAGATCGCGCGCCTGACGAATGAATTCCTCGCGCACCATCGAGCGCGCACCGCCGGTCAGCAGCGCATTCCACAGGCGGCGATGCTGATGAACATGACGACAGAGTGCTTCGGTCGAATCGTAGCTGCCGTTGTCGGCCATGATCTGCGTCGTGCGCGCGAGCAGTTCGGCGATCTCGTCGGCGGCAATGTCGCCGAGCAGCGCCTCCTTGGTCGGGTAATGGCGGAAGAATGTGGCGTAGCCGGTGCCTGCGCGCGCGGTGATCTCGCGCACCGTCAGCTGGTCGAAGGGGCGTTCCTCAAGCAAGGCCAGCAGCGCGCCCGAAAGCGCACGGCGCGAACGCAATTGCCGCGCATCGCCGGGCGCATCGCGTTTCGGGCTGAGGATACTGGTCGCCATCAACGAGCCGTAACACCGGCCCGCCGTGCTGTCGATTCGCGATGGGAAAGCGAGGTTCGCGAGAACCTTACTTGATCTTCGCTTCCTTGAACTCGACATGCTTGCGCACGACCGGATCGTACTTGCGGAAGCTCATCTTCTCGGTCGTGTTCCGCGGGTTCTTGCGGGTGACATAGAAGAAACCCGTGTCGGCGGTGCTGACCAGCTTGATCTTGACAGTTGCGGGCTTCGCCATGGCTCAATCCTGTTAGTGCGGACCGCGCAAAATGCGGCCTCGATCATCGATTCGGTTCAAAAAACGAAAGGGGCGGCATTGCGCGCCGCCCGTTAAGGCGCGGCCATTGGGGCAATCGCGGGGTAAAGTCAAGAAGGAAGGGGGAATGCGGGTACTGGCTGCAACACGCCGAATTCTTCCTTGTAAGGATCGTGCCCGAGCGGGGCGAAGTCGATCTCGGCCGGTTCGACATCGGTATCGGGCAGGCGGTCGAGCAGGTCGCGAACCAGTGTCAGGCGGCCGAGCTTCTGGTCGTTGAAATCGACCAGGGTCCAGGGCGCGTGCGGGGTGTGGGTTGCCGCCAGCATTGCCTCGCGCGCCTTGGTGTAATCGTCGTATTTGGCGCGTGCAGCAAGGTCGATCGGCGAGAGCTTCCAGCGTTTCAGCGGGTCTTCGAGCCGCTCGGCGAGGCGTTCTTCCTGCTTTTCCTGATCGCAGGAGAGCCAGTATTTGAACAGCAGGATGCCATCCTCGACCAGCATTTTCTCGAACACCGGTGCCTGATGCAGGAACGCGGTGACCTGATCCTCGCTGGCGTAGCCCATCACCTTTTCGACGCCCGCGCGGTTGTACCACGAGCGGTCGAACAGCACGATCTCGCCTTTCGTTGGCAGGTGCGGGACATAGCGCTGGAAATACCATTGCCCCTGTTCGCTTTCGGTCGGCTTTGAGAGTGCCACGGTGCGGCACTGGCGCGGGTTGAGCCGCTGGGACACCGCCTTGATCGCGCCGCCCTTGCCCGCCGTATCGCGCCCTTCGAAGAGCACGCAGATACGCGCGCCCGTCGCCGCGGCCCAGCGGGCCATGCCGACCAGCTCCTCCTCCATCGGTTCGAGGAGCTCTTCGTATTCCTTGCGTTTCATATCGCCCATAGGGTGATTAGAACCAGATAAGCAGCCCGATGCCAAGCAGGACGCGGTAGATCACGAAAACCATCATCGAGGCGCGCTGAAGGAACTTCATCAGGAAGGCCATCGTCACGAAGGCGGCGACGAAGGTCAGCGCGCCGGTGACGATCGCGTCCCACTGCATATCGGCGGTCGCATCGGCAAGGTCGAGCGCGGCGAGCAGTCCTGCGCCCGCCACCGCCGGGATCGCCAGCAGGAACGAGAAGCGCGCCGCCTCGACGCGCTTGTAACCAAGGAATCGTGCCGCCGTCATCGTCACGCCCGAGCGGCTGGTGCCGGGGATCAGCGCCATTGCCTGCGCGATGCCGACGATGATCGCATCGCGCATCGTCAGGTCTTCGTAGCTCTTTTCCTGCTTGCCGACCCTGTCCGCCACGCCGAGCAGCACGCCGTAGGCAATCAGGTTGATCGCCACGAGATCGGTGATCCGGAACGATTCGAGATAGCCGCCCGTCTTGAGGAACAGTCCGGCCGCCACGGCAGGGATCGTGCCCAGCGCCACCCACCAGAACAGCTTCTTTTCCGCCGGGGCCTTGCCGATGCCGACGGTTGCAAAGCCGCCGCGCGCGAGGCCGACGACATCGCGGAAGAAGTAGATGATGATCGCCAGCAGCGAACCGATGTGCACCGCCACGTCGATCAGCGGCCCCTGATCGGGCAGGCTGGTCAGGTAGGGGATGAGGATCAGGTGCCCCGACGAGGAGATTGGCAGGAACTCGGTAATCCCCTGGACCACCGCGATCAGCAATTGCTGGAAAAATGTCATCGAAGCCGGGCATCCGTTACCGCCAAGAAGTGCCGCGATGCCTTGGCGCGCGCGGCGGCCATGTCAAGCGTGGAGACGGTCCAGGTTTGCAGTTCGGCGAGGAAATTCCTCCCCCTCGGGGAGGGACCGCCCGCAGGGCGGTGGAGGGGCTGGCGCTGCGACACCCCCTCCGTCAGATCCTTCGGATCTGCCACCTCCCCAAAGGGGAGGATCTAAGGCATGTCGATCTCGGGAGACCGGGCTTACTACCAGATCCGCACGCGCTTCGGGCGGCAGGTAAAGCTCGTCGTCTGGCGTGACGCCAAACGCTTCGTACCATTCGTCGAAGTTGCGCACGATGCCATTGGTGCGGTACTTCGGCGGCGAGTGCGGGTCGGTGACGATGAATTCGCGCGCCTGTTGCTCGCGCACCATCGAGCGCCAGACCTGTGCCCAGGCCATGAAGAAGCGCTGGTCGCCGGTAAAGCCGTCGATCACCGGCGCTTCCTTGCCGTCCAGCGAGAGGCGATAGGCGCGGTAGGCAAGGCTCAGCCCGCCAAGATCGCCGATATTCTCGCCCATCGTCAGCTGCGGGTTCAGGCAGGTCTTGCCTTCGTCGAACGGGCAATAGGTGGCGTACTGCGCGCCGAGCTTGTCCTGCAGCACCTTGAAGTTCGCCTTGTCTTCGGGAGCCCACCAGTCGCGCTGGTTGCCATCGCCATCGACCTTCGCGCCCTGATCGTCGAAGCCGTGGCCGATCTCGTGGCCGATCACCGCGCCGATCGCACCATAGTTCACTGCCGGGTCTGCAGAGAGGTTGAAGAACGGCGGTTGCAGGATGGCGGCGGGAAACACGATCTCGTTACGCGTCGCGCTGTAATAGGCGTTGACCGTATGCGGGTGCATGAACCACTCGGTCTCGTCGACCGGCCCGCCGACCTTCAGCAGCTCGTGATGATGCTCCCAGCGCTCGGTTGCCATCTCGTTGGCGAGCGGGGTTTCGGGCGAGATGAACAGCCCTTCGTACTGCTTGTACTTGACCGGCGTTCCGATCTTGGGCGTGAATGCGTCGAGCTTCTTCTGCGCCTCGATCCGCGTTTCCGGCCCCATCCAGGCGAGGTCCTTGAGGTTCGCGGTCATCGCCGTGCGCAAGTTGGCGACGAGTTCCTCCATCGCCGCGCGCTCTTCGGGCGGATAGTGGCGTTCGGCGTAGAGACGGCCAAGCTGCTCGCCGAGCTGGCCCTCGACCGCCGTGATTGCCCGTTTCCAGCGTGCGCGCTGCTCTTGCTGTCCGCGTATCGTAGTGCCGTAGAAAGCGAAGCGGGCGTTGTCGATTTTCGCGGGCAGGAACTCGGAATGATCCGAGAGGAATCGCGAGGCGAGGTAAGCCTGCCAGGTCGCCACGGGTGCCTTCGCGATCAGCTCAAGCGTCGCGGGCAGTCCGCCGCCCATCTTCGCAGCAGCTTCGGCGGCGTCGATACCGACCGATGCGAGTAGCTCGTCGCCCGGCGGCATGCGGGTGGCGACGACATAGTCTGCCTCGCCTGCGCCATAGTCCTTGAGGAAGGTCGCAAGGATGCCATCGGGGCCGATCTGCCCTGTCTCGTCGCCTTCAAGGCGCTGATAGGTCAGCTCGCGGTTGCGGCGCACGCCGCGATCCCACATCTCCAGCGCCATGCTCTGTTCGAGCGAATAGACCGCTTCGGCGGCAGCCGCCGCATCCCGATAGCCCGCCTCGCCAAGCAGAAGCGTCAGCAGCTCCTTGTATTTCTTGCGGATATCGCGGTTCTTCTCGTTATCGACGAGGTAGTAGTTGCGATCGGGCAGGCCGAGCCCACCCTGGCCCACATAAAGCGTCATCATGTCGCTCTTCATGCGGTCCGCATCGATATCGACCGAGATCGGCGATTCGTAGCCTGCTGTCGCGAAAAGCTCGACAATGTCGTCGGTGGTCTTCGCGGCATAGATCCTGTCGAGATACGGGCGCGCGGCGGCCATGCCCTGCGCTTCGATGCGGTCGGTGTCCATGAACGCGCGGTAGGCATCGGCAAGCCGGGCTTCGGCGGAACCGGCCTGATGTTCGGTGGTCGTCAACTCGTCGAACAGCGTCTTCAGCCGCGCTTCGGAAAGGTCGCGCAGGTTGAAGAATGCACCGATCCGCGTCTTGTCGGCGGGCATGACGGTAACGTCGTTCCACAGGCCGTTGACGTATCGGTCGAAGTCGTCGCCGGGGTCGGCCTTGGTGTCGACCCATTGCGTCTGGACGCCGAAGCTGCCCCAGTCTTCGCCTTCCTGCGCGGAGGCGGTGTTCGCGGTTAGGGCAATGGCGGCGACGGACAGCAGGGCGCGCGTCAGGGGACGGCGAAGGCGCGTAATGGGCATGGCAATTCCTTGTTCTTGGCGACTCGAACGGATGCATCCGGTGTTACCCGGCGCGTGCTTATGCTGCGATGAATTGAGCCTTTTGCGCCGATTTTCAAGCTTTGCGGCGTAAAATCGGGCCTAGTCGGCGGGAATTGCCAGCGGCGCGTCGAACTGGAGCGAGGCGAGGCGGGCATAAAGGCCGCTGTTCTCGACCAGCTGGTCGTGGGTGCCTTCCTCGACGATCCGACCTTCGTCCATCACGACGATGCGGTCCGCCTTGCGCACGGTCGCCAGCCGGTGGGCGATGACCAGCGTGGTGCGCGATTCCATGAGGTGCTCAAGCGCGTCCTGCACCAGCTTCTCGCTTTCGGCATCGAGCGCGGAGGTTGCCTCGTCGAGCAGCAGGATCGGCGCGTCGCGCAGCAGCGCCCGGGCAATGGCGATGCGCTGGCGCTGCCCGCCGGAGAGCCGAGCGCCGTCTTCGCCAAGGAAGGTGTCGAGCCCTTCCGGCAGCGAGCGGATGAAGCTTTCCGCATTGGCCGCGCGCGCCGCATCCCAGATTTGCTCGTCGCTCGCGTCCCAGTTGCCATAGCGCAGGTTGTCGCGTGCGTCGGCTGCGAAGAGTACGCCTTCCTGCGGGACAAGCGCGATGCGGCGGCGGATGTCCGCTGGGTCGGCGGAGGCGAGCGGCACGCCGTCGAGCTTGATCGTGCCGACCTGCGGATCGTAGAATCGCTCGGCGAGCTGGAACAGCGTCGACTTGCCCGCGCCCGACGGGCCGACGATGGCGACAGTCTCGCCGGGCTCGATCTTGAGCGTGAACTTTTCGAGCGCGGCGATTTCGAGCCGCGAGGGGTAGCGGAAGGTCACATTCTCGAAGGCCAGCTGGCCGCGCGGCGGCTCGGGGCTGACGGGCTTTGCAGGCGGGGCTATCACCGGGCGCTCGTTGAGCAGCTCGTTGAGGCGGCTGGCCGCGCCTGCGCCGCGCACGAGGTCACCATAGACTTCGGTCAGTGAACTGAACGCGCCCGCGACAAGGCCGCCGGTAATCACGAAGGCGGCAATCGTACCCCCGGTGATCGCGCCCGAGGCAACGCCGATCGCGCCTTGCCACATCAGCAGCGTGATCGAACCGAAGACCACGAACATGATGACCATCGTCATCAGCGCGCGGATCGTGATGCGGCGCTTGGCGGTGGCGAAGGTGTTCTCGACCGCGGAGGAGAAGCGCCCGGCCTCGCGCCCTTCCTGGTTGAAGGCCTGTACGATGCGCAGCGCGGAAAGCACCTCGGTCGTCAGCGCGCCGATATCGGCAACGCGGTCCTGGCTGGTGCGCGAGATCGCCTGCAACCGCCGCCCGAACCAGACCAGCGGCAGCACCACCACGGGAATCGCGATGACCAGACCGATGGTGAGTTTCGGGGCGAGCACGAAGAGGTAGATTACCCCGCCGATCGCCATGATGAGGTTGCGCAGCGCGACCGAGACGGTGGTGCCGACGACCTGCTCGATCAGCGCAGTATCCGAGGTCATCCGCGAGGAGATTTCCTTGGGGCTGTTCGCCTCGAAATAGGAGGGCGAAAGCCGCAGCAGGTTGCGCTGCACCGCCAGCCGGATGTCGGCAATCACTCGCTCGCCAAGCCACGACACGGTATAGAAACGCACCGCCGTACCAACCGCCAGCACCGCGATGATCATCAGGAGGTATTCGAACCAGCGCGAAATGTCGCCGGAATCGCCGCCTGCCGCAAAGCCCCGGTCGATAATCAGGCGGAAACCGGCGGGAATCGCCAGTGTCGCCAGCGAGGTCACGACCAGCGCAATGCCGGCGGTAACGACGCGGCCGGGATATTGCACGATCCCGCGCCAGACCATGCGCAGCGGGCCAAGGCTGCGCTTTTCCTTGCCGCTTTTCTCCGCAGGTTGCGATTCGGGCGCGGGCAGGTCTTCGTCGGTGGTTGTAACAGCGTCCATCCGCGCGCCCATACAGACTGGCGCGGACAAGGGAAAGGCGCAGTTTGGCGCAAAATCGCGTCGTTTTGCCGAGGCGCGTTAACCTTCGCATCGCTTGCGGGCTGGAAACGGGCGCGCGGACTTGCTATTTTGCACACATGAAAGGCCCGTTAGGCAGACGCACGCTCCTCAAGGGAGCCATGGCCACGGGGGCAGCCGCTGCGCTGCCCGCTGTGCCCGCGCGCGCCTCTGCCGCTACGCCCTATGAGCGGCGCGTACTGGCCGCAGCGCAGTTCCACAAGGAGCGCGTTGCCGACAAGCTCTGGCGCACCGACAAGGTCGGCATTGCCGATTTCGCGCAGCCCTCGTGGAAGCCGCGCATGCATATGGTCGACCTCGAAGCCGGCACGGTGCGTTCGTTCCTGACCGCGCATGGCAAGGGTTCGGACCCCGAGCACACCGGTTATCTCCAGAACTTTTCTCAGGTTCCCGGTTCCGAAGCGACCTCGCGCGGGGCTTACCTCACCTGCGAGTGGTACACCGGCAAGTATGGCACCTCGATCCGGCTTGTCGGACTCGACCCCGATAACGCGACCGCGCTCGAACGCCTGATCGTGGTCCACCCCGCCTGGTATGTCGGTCAGTCGATGATCGACAAGTGGGGCAAGATCGGGCGCAGCGAGGGCTGTTTTGCGCTTTCCGATAGCGATTTCAACGAAGTGCTCTACAACCTCTCGTTCGGGCGGCTGCTCTTTGCCGACCGCATCGGTGAGGCCTGATCGCGCGCCGCTTGCTTCTTCGTGACGCAAGAATTCATGGGCTGTTCAACCCCTTACCCTTACTGAAAGCCGCATGAAACGCATCTCATCCCGATTCCGTTCGCTCGCCGGTGCCCTTGCGCTGGGCGTTGCTGCCGTTCCGCTGTCGCTGCCATTGGTCGGCGGTCAGGCCGCCGCGCAGGCCTCTGCAGGCCAGATCGATGCCGCCGTTGCCGCACTGCGCGGTATCACGACGCTCAAGGCCGATTTCCAGCAGACCGACCGCTCCGGGCAGCGCGTGCGCGGCCAACTGACGCTGAAACGGCCGGGGCGCATCCGCTTCGAATACGAAAAGTCGGTCAACATGCTGATTGTCGGCGATGGCAAGTCGCTGACGCTGGTCGATTACGATGTCCAGCAGGTGCAGCGCTGGCCGATCAAGAACAGCCCGCTTGGCGCGCTGCTCGATCCCAGCCGCGATGTCGGCAAGTACGGCAAGCTCCTGCCGACCGGCAATCCCAACGTGATGAGCGTCGAGGTGCGCGATACCAAGCACCCCGAATATGGCATCATCACCCTGATCTTCATGCGCAATCCGACGGCCCCCGGCGGATGGCAGCTTGACCGCTGGGTCTCGCTCGATTCGCAGAACAAGCGCACCTCGATCGTGCTGACGAATCACCGATATGGCGCGTCGGTCCCCGACAGCACGTTCCGCTGGAAAGACCCGCGCCCGAGAGTTCGTCGATAGGAAAAAACGTACTGGCGCAACCCGTGCGCCGGATGCGACGGAATGCGGGTTATCGAATGCCCCGTTCACTTGCCAGAAAGCACAAGTTTCCTAAATTGCGACTGTCTGATCGATTAGAGGCGGGTTTCCCCCCTGTTGCCCGCGCCTCCTGAAAACGGTCGGTTGGACGAAGCGTGACGAACGCTAACAAGGAACCCTCGTCCCACTGCCCCCGGGACGAGGGTTTTGTTTTGCGCGCACGAGAGCGGCTTCATGGACGGCTGCAAATGCAGCCTGCCTGCGCTTCCGGTGCTCACGACCCGAAAGGTCGCTGCGCGCCGGTTCTCGGCAGCCCACATTTTCGCTCGCCCCTGAAGCCCCTCGCGCACGCGCTTGGTGTTTGTCTCATGCCCGCGCATCCGCGCGGGCGTCCTCGGTGCTGATCCCTCCGCTGCGCTGCGGGGCACCTGCGGGCGCGCGGTCGCGCTTGCGGCGCGCTGGTCGCGCGCCGGACTTTCCCAAGCCATAGTTGTCCGACAATCCTCTTCCGCAAGGGGAGAGGAGTGAGTTTCCCGAAACACATTCTTCTTTTCCCCCACTGGCAATTACCGCGCGGCCTTCGTAAAGCCCCCGGCATGGTCAAGATCGCCACATGGAACATCAATTCGGTCCGCATTCGCATGGATCAGGTCGAGCGCTTTGTCGGCGAGCATGCGCCCGACGTGCTTTGCCTGCAGGAGATCAAGTGCGTCGAGGAGGCGTTTCCCCACAAGGCGTTCGAGGCGCTGGGCTATAGCCACCGCGCCATCCACGGGCAGAAGGGTTACCACGGTGTCGCCACGGTCAGCCGCCTGCCGATGCGCGAGATCTCGCGGCATGACTGGCAGGACAATGGCGAGGCGCGCCATGTCGGCGTTCAGCTTGACGGGGCCGGGCAGGGCATGGTCCTCGAAAACGTCTATATCCCGGCGGGCGGCGATATTCCCGACCGTGAAGTGAATTTGAAGTTCGGCCAGAAGCTCGATTTCCTCGAACGCATGACGCGCTGGGCGGAAAAGGTCGATGCGCCCACGCTGCTCGTCGGCGATTTCAACATCGCCCCGCTCGAATGCGATGTTTACGACCACAAGAAGCTGCTGAAGGTCGTCAGCCACACGCCGCTGGAAGTCGAGACGCTGGGCCGTCTCAAGGATGCGCACGGCTGGGTCGATCTGGGGCGCGAGTTCATCCCCGCGCCCGAACGCAATTATTCGTGGTGGGGCTACCGCGCGTACTGGCGCGGCGGCGATCACGGGCGGCGGCTCGATCACATGTGGGCCTCGCCAGACCTTGCAAAGCAGGCGACGGGGCATCGCTTCGTCGAGGACACGCGCACCTGGGAAAAGCCCTCTGACCACATTCCGCTCATCACGGAATTTGCGCTCTGAGCGAGGCGGCGGCCTCTTCGCGCCGCGCCGCGCTGGCGATCGACGCGCTGCGCCACGGCTGGCCGTTGCAGGTCGGCGAGGCGCTGAGCCTGCTGCCTGCCGAGACCGGATTTGGCGAGGGCGTTCGCGCAGACCGGATGCTGATTTCGGCGGCGCGCGCGGCGACGCTCAAGCTTGCCAACCAGCGCGAGGCGGCGCGGCCCGATGCGCCGGTACTGATCCGCGCGGCCGAACCGTTCGACCTGGAACTGGCGCGCGCGGTGGCCGATCCCGCGCTCGATCTCGCGCATCCGATGAAGGGGCCGTTCCTCGCCGAACCGCTGGAAGATGCCGATGCGGCGCAGGCGGCGATGGAGCTGGCGCGGCTTGCCGGGGTGCTGCCCGCGTTTCTTGTCGATCCGGTTCCGGTTGGCGAAGTTACGAAGGTCGCCCCTGCCGACCTTGCCGCGTGGCGCGATACCGGGCGGCTGTTCATTGCCTCGCGCGCGCGGCTGCCCGTCTCGGCGAGCGAAGATGCCGAAATCGTCGCCTTCCGCTCGCCCGACGATATGCGCGAGCACGTTGCATTGGTGATCGGCCAGCCGAACAGCGCCGCGCCGCCGCTGGTGCGGCTGCATTCGGAGTGCCTGACCGGAGACATCCTCGGCAGCCTCAAGTGCGATTGCGGGCCGCAGCTCGATGCCGCGCTTTCGGCGATGGCGGATGAGGCAAGCGAGGGCGGCTGGGGCGTCCTGCTCTATTTGCGGCAGGAAGGGCGAGGCATCGGTCTTATCAACAAGCTGCGCGCCTATCGCTTGCAAGATCAGGGCTTCGACACTGTGGATGCCAACAACCGCCTCGGTTTCCCGACCGAGGCGCGTGACTTCCCCGTGGCCGCGCGCATGCTGGCGCTGCTCGGCGTCGATGCGGTGCGGTTGATGACGAACAACCCCGCCAAGGTCGATGCGCTTGCGGCCGAGGGCCTCTGCGTCACCGAGCGCGTCGCGCACCAGTTGCCTGACAACCCGCATAACCGCCGCTACCTCGAAACCAAGCGCGACCGCACGGGGCATTTGCTGGAATGAGCATGTTGATCATCCGCGAGGAAGAACCCGAGGATGCCACCGCTATTTCCCGGCTGGTGGCCGAGGCCTTCGCGCCGATGCCGTTCAGCGATGGCAGCGAAGCGCAGCTTGTCGAGGCGCTGCGCCGCGACGGCGACCTCCTGCTCTCGCTGGTGGCCGAACAGGCTGGCGCGGTGATCGGGCACATCGGCTTTTCGCCGATCACCGTTGGCGGCAAGGATGCGGGCTGGGTGCAGATGGCCCCCGTCTCGGTCACGCCGCCGCTCCAGCGCTGCGGCGTCGGCTCCGCGCTGATCCATGCCGGCATTGCCGAAATGCGGGCGCGCGGCGCAAAAGGCGTCGGGGTCGAAGGCGATCCGAACTATTATGAACGTTTCGGCTTTGCGAAGACCGATGCGATGTTCATCCCCGGCCCACACGCAATTTACTACCGCGCGCTCCTCATCGATGGCGAAATGCCCGAGGGAGAGGTGCATTACGCACCTGCCTTTTACTGAGGCTCTACCGCCGCTCGTAGCGCTTCAGGTCTGCATCCAGCGCATTGTCTGCCAGCACAAGGTTCTGCCCCGACCAGTCCGCGACGAAGGCGCTGCGGCGCGAGACTCCCGGCGCAAAGCGCGCGTCGTTGTCGCGAATTGTCAGCCCTTCGGAGCTGTGCGTCGTGTCGTTGGCGGCGACCGCGATGAAGGCGGAGTAGTTCTCCTTGTCGCGGCCCTGCACGAACCAGTTGTGCTCGACCACGCCATGCGCGCCGTTGGGCAGGTCGATCATGTAGTTCGTCCCGCGCCCGGCAGTGTCGTCGAAGCTGGAGCCCGAAATCGCGATGCGCGGTGCGCGGCTCTTGACGTAGTGCCCGCCGGTTCCGGCCTCGAACCGGCTGCGGGTGACAGTCAGCCCGCCATAGCCGCCAACGTATATCGAATGCGCGCAGCCCCCGCCGCCTGCGCAGGTGCCGAGCCGGGTGAAGGTCGACTTGTCGATCGTGATCGTGGCCGAGGGATCGGCGGCGGTGAGGATGCCCTGCTCGCTGTCGCGGAACCATGCCTGCGAAACCGAGAGGTTGCCCTTTTCCAGCCGGATGCCCGCGCCGTTCTTGTCGGGCACGCGCATGTTGGCGAAGACGAGGCCCTCGATCCGCGCCGAGCGGCCTTTCAGCACGAGCGCCGCCTTGCCCTGGCAAGTCACGCCGTCGAGCACCGCCTTGCCCGGCACGGCAGCAACGTAAGTGATCTCGCCGCCCTGCTGCACCGCGCAATCGGCAAAGCTGCGCGCGGCAAAGCGGATCGTGCCGCGCCCGTTGCCGATGGCATCGACGGCGTCTTGCAGCCGCGCATAGCCCCGATTCTTCTCGACGACGAAATAGGGAGCCTCGCCGCGCTGGGCGGGGGCAGGGCCTGCGGAAAGGGTGAGCGCGGCAAGGGCCGCGAGCGTATGAGAAGCGCGTTTCATGGGCGCGAATATATGCCCGATTGGAGCGGCTGGCATCGTGCGCGATTGCCCGCGTCCGATTGCGGGACAGCGGCGCGACCAGAGCTTACCGGTCCTCGCCTGAATCCGTCTCGGTATCGTTGGAGGATTTCCGCTGCTCGAAAGCCTCGGAAATCTCGCGGAATCGCGCGCGAATATCCTCGATTTCCGGCCCGCGCTGCTGGTGCTCGGCCTGTTCGAGCAGGGCGCGCGCCTCGCCTTCGACCTGCGCACGCCGGTCCGCATCGTCGATGGCATGGGCGGCATCGGCAAGCGCGTCGAAGGTCTTGAGCGTGGCGATTTTCGAACTGGCTATGGCGACTCGGACCGCGCCAAAGCCGCGCTTGAGGAAATGCGCGAAATCGTCGGCGAGCGGGACGACGCGCTCGGACACGCCATCCTCGCCCTTGATGACATTGCGCAGGTCGCGCGCGCCGAGCCGGGCGGTTGCCGCGCCGATCCAGTGGATTGCCGAGATCGCGGTGAACGGGTCGTTGATGCCCGGCGAAAGCGCACGCAGGGCAATCTCGACCAGCTCGTCGAGCGAGAATTCGATGTCCTGTTCGGGCGTGCGCGATCCGCCGAGGGCAAAGCAATCGCGTATGCGCCCGGCGATCTCGTCGTCGACTTCCCTCATGTCGGTGGCGACCAGCGGCTTGCCCGGATGGACGAAATCGCCGGTGCGCAGGCGCAGGCCGATGCGCATGTCTTTGTCATCGGCGCAGTCGGCCAGCTCGTCGAAATCGATCACCCGGACATAGCCGGTGTCCCGGGCCTCGACCGCCGCGCCATCGGGGCTGTCGGGCAAGCCTGCATCGCGCTCGAAGTCATCCGGGAAGAGGTGATCGACCTTGCCGAGCAGGCGCTTGCCGATCCCCTCCAGCACGAAATTGATGCGAATGCTCGAGGGGATGTGGTGTAGGAAGAAGACCAGCACCGCGACCGCGACCAGCATCAAGGCAAAGGCAACCAGCAGCGACAATTGCGGCACGAACCCGGGCGCGCTGTCGGCGGTGGCACCGAGCAGCGGCGATTCGTCTTCCGAGCGCACGGTACGCAGGACGGTCAATGCATAGACGAAGGTGCCGATGAAGGTCGCAAGGCTGAACTGGTTGCCCTTGTCCTCCATGAAATTGGTGAGCAGGCGCGGGCCATAATTGCCGCTGGCATAGGCGACGGCGGCAATGGTGATCGAGAAGACCGTCGAGGCGACGCCGATCATCGATCCGGCAAGCACGGTGAGCATATTGCTGGCCCCGTCGGGCCGCGCCGGATGCAGCTCGGGAATGTCGCTCAGCCAGGCCGCTGCGCCGCTGCGGTCGATCTGGATCGTCACCAGCGCGAGCACGAACGCGGCGATCGCGAAAAGCGCCGGATAGAACCAGTAGCTCGCGCGGATCGAGAACCATGTCGAGAGAATACGCGCCATCGTCGGTTACTACCTCCATCGGACTAGCGTTCGAGGCGAATGCGGGTTCCCGCAGGATTGCACTGCTCCTATGGGCAGGCAATGGCCATCGCGCAGCAGCATGAGGGGGAGGACCGGCGCGCGGGCGCCTTGCAAGTGGGCGCGCTGCTGCTTGCCAATGTCTCGCTGGCACTGGGGCCCTGGCTGGTGCGGCTGGCCGATACCGGGCCGGTTTCCTCTGCATTCTGGCGGATCGCGCTGGCCTTGCCGATCCTGTTCCTCTTCTCCGCGCGCGAGGGGGCTTTGCCCTGGACCTTCGGCAAGGCGGCGATCTGGGCCGTATCGCTTGCAGGACTTGCCTTCGGGCTCGACCTTGCCAGCTGGCACCTCGGCATCGAGCGGACGCGGCTGGGCAATGCCTCGCTCTTCGGCAATGCGGGATCGGTGATCCTGATGGCATGGGGCCTGATCGCGGCACAACGCAGGCCGCGCCTGTTCGAGCTGGTCGCGGTGGTCGCCGCGATCTCCGGTGCGGCGCTGCTGATGGGCGGATCTCTCAGCATTTCGGTCGACAGTTTTGTCGGCGACCTGCTCTGCCTTGCAGCGGGCATGTTCTACGCGGTCTATATCCTCGCGTTGCGCCCGGTGCGCGCGAAGTTCGGATCGTGGTCCGTGCTGGCCGGATCGTCGCTCGCCTCCGCGCCGGTGCTGCTCCTGATCGCGCTGCTCTTGCGCGAATCGGTCTGGCCGGGGGACTGGACGCCGCTCGTTGCGCTGATGCTCGGTAGCCAGGTGATCGGGCAGGGGCTGCTGATCTATTCGCTGCGATTCTTTTCGCCGCTGGTGATCGGCCTCGCTTTGCTGACGCAGCCCGCCGTGGCCGCCGCTTCCGGCTGGTTGGCATTCGGCGAGACGCTCTCTGCCAGCGACATTTTCGGAATGGTCCTGCTCGCCGCATCGCTCGTAATCGTGCGCGCGCGTGAATGAGCATTGCGCCGTTGGCGACTTTGGCTTGAAATAAATTACCTGTGCCGGATTCGGACAGGAATCACAGGTTAATCATTAATATCCGGAAATGGTAATTTTTCTCTGGCCAGCCTGTAAAAACCGCCTATACCCGCCGCATAGCAAGAAAAGAGCATGGTGCCTTTCCCGCTACGGGATCGCATTCAAACGGGTCGGGCGCTTGACGACATTCTAAAGTGGGACGCTTCGCGATCCCGGCAGTCCCTCTGAATTACCAGGGGTTGCTGATGGGAAATCTTACACTGAACCACGAACGGGGTGCAGACCTCGATCCGGTCTACCTGAATCTCGATAACGAGGCAGGCGGCACCTATCGCGACAAGCCAATTCTCGATCTCGATGGCGTTGTCCAGCAGATCGACACGGGCAATTCGCAAAAGGTCAACGGCGGCACGATCACCTACACCTTCCTGAAGGAAGGCAAGGATCTCACCGGCCTCTACAACAACCCCAACTATGGCTTCACCGCCGGCACCGGCCTTGCCGCGTTTACCGCGGAGCAGATCGACTATGCGCGCCAGGCAATCGACCTCTGGGACGACCTGATCGCGCCGACCTTTGTCGAAAAGAACGGTCGCGGCGCGGACATCCAGTTCGCCAATTCGTGGGATCCCGGTCAGGCTTACGCCTACTATCCCGAATATGTCCCCGGCGCGAAGAACGGCTTTACCAATGCGCAGGGCTGGAAGTTCTTCGGTGACGTCTTCATCGCCGACCCGCGCACCTATTTCGATGATGAGGGCAACCTGCTGCATCGCGGCAACTTCACCAATGGTGACCTCTCGATCGGCGGTTATGGCCAGTCGACCATCGTCCACGAACTGGGCCACGCCATCGGCCTGTCGCACCCGGGTGCCTACAACGGTGCGGGCGCAACCAACTATGCCGATCAGGCCGAATACGCGCAGGATTCCGAGCAGTTCTCGATCATGTCCTACTGGGACGAGTACGAGACTGGCGCGCGTGTGTTCAACTGGAACACGCTGACCTATCGCCTTGCCGACGGTGCCACGTTCCTCGCCGAATGGGCCAACTCGCAGACGCCGATGCTCCACGACATTTATGTCGCGCAGCAGAAGTACGGGGCCGACCCGACGACCCGCGCCGACGATACGATCTACGGCTTCGGTTCGACCGCGGGCAAGGACGTGTTTGACTTCGCGGTCAACGAACAGCCGTTCCTCGCAATCTACGATGCCGGCGGCGAAGACACGCTTGACCTGTCGGGCTTCAATTCGTCGGTCGTCATCAACCTCAACGACGGCGAGTTTTCCTCGGGCGGTCAGGCGGACATTACCGTTGCCGACGTCATCGCAGGCCTCGAAGGCATCGATGCTGCAATCGAAGAGGCTTACGGCCCGGCATTCGCCGATTATACATCCACGCGCGGCTTCGTCCCCGAGCAGTTCATCATCGATATCTTCATCGACTTCTACAGCGACCTCAACGCTGCCGATATCGAAGCCGAATGGGGCCACGCGGGTGTCTTCGCGGCGCAGTACATGAACATCGCGATTGCCTATGACACGGTCATCGAAAACGCCGTCGGCGGCGATTTCCGCGACCTCATCATCGCCAACGAGCACGACAACGTGCTGACCGGTAACGGCGGCGACGACGTGTTCATCATGCTCGATGGCGGCAACACCGACACGATCACCGACTTCGAAGTCGGCGGCGACCTGATCGACCTTTCGGCGCTGGGCGTGACCAACGCCGATGTCGAATATGGCGCGGACTATATCGCCATCGCCTCGATCGACCTGACGATCCTGACGCCGGGCGCGACGCTTTCGAGCGCCGACGTCTACTTCGGATAATCAAGAGAGGGGAGGGCCAACCTCCCCCAACCAAGCGGGTCGCTTGGAAGAAAGGGCCGTCCCTCCTCCGGGGCGGCCCTTTTTGTGTGCTGCGCCGTACATAGGGATTAATCCGTATTGGACGCGGTTTACCTTGGCTGATATATGTGATTCACATAGTTTGTCGGCATGGAGTTCGATTTCGATCCGGCCAAGGATGAAGCCAACCGTTTCAAACACGGGCTGCGGCTCATGTTCGGGGCGCAAATCTTCGACGATCCGTTCCATCAGATACTTCCGTCTTTTCGGAAGGTCGATGGCGAGGATCGGTACAAGGCGGTCGGGATCGTGGGCGCCAGACTATACACCGCGGTCTATGTCGTTCGCGAAGGCCGCATTCGCCTGATCTCGGTGCGAAGGAGCAATATGGGTGAACAAAGAGACTACGATCGCTATCCCGGCTGATCCGAACGATCCCGAGGACTTCGACGTCTCGGTCGCGGGCGTTGAGCGTGCCCATATGGGGCGCCGCTTTCGCGTACTGCGCCACCGGCTGGGCATGACGCAGCAGCAGTTCGCCGAAGCCTTTGGCATTCCCGTCAGCAGCATCAAGCAATACGAGATCGGCAGGCACATGCCTTCACCCGCCGTGCAGGCCTACCTCAAGGTGATCGAGGCCGAACCGGATATGGTGAAGCGGGTGATGGGGGGGTGATCTCTGGGCCGTCGTTAACGATCCGCAAGAACTTCAGAGTTTCGTCAACTGGTTCGAGTTCCAGTTCATTTCGAAGGCTAAGACGCAGAGAGATCAACATTTGATCGAACGACGCTGTTCCATGCTCAGCGAATTCCACCGCGAATGATTGCGCCAATTGAACTTGCTCAGGTGTTCCAAGCAATTGTATATCCGCAATCGCCGATTGGATTTTTTCAAGGTGTTGACTGTCCTTTGTCAGAGGTCGATTGCAGGCGCCCTCGATCCTGCGATAGGCTTCAAGCAAGTATGTCACTCGCAGTTTTCGTTTCTCGGCCGCTAGCTCGCGACGCAAATTTAAATGGTGAACAACCCGCCATCCAAGTAGTGCCGTAAGCGTGGCTGCAAAGACAGGTAGGATCGTCTGCCAGTCCATCGAAGTTCACCGCGCCCCCTCAATCCCCGCTGGGCACCTCGTTCTCGGGCACGTCCTCGATCTGCACCGCGCCGATGTCGCCCTTGCCGACCGAGGCAGAGGCCATTTCCAGCATGCGGTCGAGGCTCTTCTTGGCCGCGACGCGCAGGCCTTCCTCGATCTCGATGCGCGGTTCGAGGTCGCGCAGGGCGATGTAGAGCTTTTCGAGCGTGTTCAATGCCATGTAGGGGCAGATGTTGCAGGCGCACTGGCCGTCCGCGCCGGGGGCACCGATGAAGTTCTTGTTCGGCAGCGCCTTTTCCATCTGGTGGATGATGTGCGGCTCGGTCGCGACGATCAGCGTGTCGCCCTCGAACTCCTGCGAGAATTTGAGGATGCCGCTGGTCGAGCCGACATAGTCCGCGTGGTCGAGGATCGTCGGCGGGCATTCGGGGTGCGCGGCGATCGGCGCGTCCGGGTGCTGCGCCTTGAGCTTCAGAAGCTCGGTCTCGCTGAAGGCTTCGTGGACGATGCAGACGCCCGGCCAGAGCAGCATCTCGCGGTTGAACTTGCGGCTGAGGTATCCGCCAAGGTGGCGGTCGGGGCCGAAGATGATCGGCTGATCCTTGGGAATCTGCTGCAGGATCGTTTCCGCCGAGGACGAGGTGACGATCACGTCGGAGAGCGCCTTCACCTCGGTCGAGCAGTTGATATAGGTCAGCGCGATATGGTCGGGGTGCGCCTCGCGAAACGCCCTGAATTTTTCGGGCGGACAGGAATCCTCAAGGCTGCATCCGGCTTCGAGGTCGGGCAGCACGACAATCTTGTCGGGCGAGAGGATCTTGGCGGTATCGGCCATGAACTTGACGCCGCAAAAGGCGATGACATCGGCGTCGGTCTCCGCCGCATTCTGGCTCAGCTGCAGCGAATCGCCGACGAAATCGGCAAGGTCCTGGATTTCCGGCTTCTGGTAATAATGCGCCAGGATCACCGCATTGCGCTCCTTGCGAAGCCGGTCGATCTCGGCAAGCAGGTCGGTCCCGGTCGGCAGGCTGGTGTCTTGTGCGGTCATGTGGCTCCCCGTGTGGCGTTGACCCTCCCCATATAGGAAGAAATCGCGCTCTGGCGAGCCTATAGGCCGAGGCCTTCGGGAATGAAGGCATCCATCGGACGCTCCGCGCCCGGCGTCCCGGCAACCAGCGCTTCGGTGAGTGCATAGCCCAGCGGCGAGAAGGCCAGCGCCATCGATGCGGCGAAGGCAACAAGGTAGATCGCCAGCCCCCATTTGTAAGCCGGATGCACCACCCCGTCGCGGCGCTTGTCGGCGATCATGCCGATCACCGGGAAGGCCGCCGCCATCAGCTGGGTGATCGTCCAGGCATAAGGGATCAGCAGCGGCATCGGCATCAGGCGGCCAAGCCCCGGCCCGAGCAGCGATGTCATCGCGCAGAGCATCAGCCGCCGGTGCCAGCCGCTATGCCGCCTTGCGCGCAAGGCCCACCACGCGAGCCCTGCGAAACAGAGCAGCATGGCGATATTGCTGAACAGGAATTCGCTGACATTGAAGAAGAACGGCCCGCCCGTGCGCCGGGTGACGACGACCATCAGGACCAGCCCGGAAATGAGCATCGCCGGAATCCACAGGTAAGCGAGTTTGCCGAGCCGCACATGCATCGCCAGCGATCCGCGACCGATTACCAGATGCTGCGCGAGGTAAAGCGCGATCCAGCCCATGAAGACCCCGGCGTGGACGTGATAGGCGAGCGGCACAGCGAAGGTGGAGCGGCCGGTGGCGAAGTTCACGACGAACCCGCCGACGATCACCGCCGACATGACGAAGGCCATGATCGTGTAAAAGCGCGTTCCGCCCTCTGCCGGTGCTTCGCGCGAGATGATCGTCGCCATCTTTCCCCCTTTTGACCCGGGGCAAAGGCTAGGCGTTTTGGGTCTGCGCGGTCAAGCAGGCCCGCCCCCCTAGTTCAGGGCTTCGCGCCGCCGGACGACTTCCTCGTAAGGCAGTGTGTAATCCCAGACATCGTCATTGGTGTTGAGTTCGCCGCGAAACCGGACCTCGATCTTTACATCGTCGATCCCGGCGGCATCGAGCGGCGCGCGGGCGTTCGCGCTGATCGCTTCGCGCGCAGCGGCGCGGGCCTTTTTCATGTTCTCGGGCGCCTTGGCAGTCTGCCGCGCCTTTGCCGCAATCGTTTCGGCGGACTTGCGCTGGAGGCGCTGACCGGCGCGCCGCGAAACCCACAGCCCGCTCTGCCGGACCTGCGCCTTCGACAGGTCGATATTGGGCTTTGCCACGACCGGATCGGGAATCTGGATCATCATCGTCTTTGTCTCTGGGTTCCAGGCGAAGTCGGACGTGGTGATCTGCGACATCTCGATGAAATAGTCGGCGGTGAAGGGCGCGCGCATCGCCTGGTCGACGTCGAGCACGTCGAACAGGCCTTCGTCGGTCGAACGCGCGACCAGCTCTCCGGTCAGGGTGGAAACCTTGAGGCTGTTGGCGGCGGCAAACGATTGCGAGAGCACCCGGGCGCTGTCGAGGCCCAGTTGCAGTTCGGCCTCCTGCTGCTTGCGATGCGCGTGCCAGGCGAAGGCAAGTGCGCCAAGCAGCACGAGCAGTCCGACCAGTATCGCCCGCTTACGCATGGGCCAGGGACCACTCCTCGCCCGAACGCTGGGCGATCTCGCGGCGTTCCATGTCGATGAGATGCGCGAGCACCGAGCGACCGGCGGCGGGCCAGAGCCGCTCGTCGACGCCCTTGTACATGCGCGGGACCATCGCCTCGATCTCGCGCAGGCCCTCCGCGAGCAGCTTCCTGATCTGGTTTTCGCGGCTGCGGCGGTGGCCGATCATGCCGCGCACCAGCTGGCGCGGCTTGTCGACCTGCGGGCCGTGCGCGGGGAAATAGACGCTGTCATCCTCGCGCGCGTAAAGCTTTTGCAGGCTGGCCATGTAGTCGCTCATATCGCCGTCGGGCGGGGCGATGACCGAGGTCGACCAGCCCATGACATGATCGCCGGTAAAGACTGCGCCACCCCGATCGAGCGCGAAGCAAAGGTGGTTCGAGGTGTGTCCGGGTGTGGCAATGGCGGTAAGCCGCCAGCCGTCTGCGCCGACCTCTTCGCCCTCGCTCAAAACATGGTGCGGATCGTAGGTCGCATCGAAGGCATCGTCCGAACGCGGGCCATCGTCGGAGAGCACCAGCGGGGCGCAGCCGATCACCTGCGCGCCCAGCCGCTCGGCCAGCGGTGCGGCGGCGGGCGAGTGATCGCGGTGGGTATGGGTGCAGCAGATCGCAACGATCTTCGCATCGCCGATCGTCTCGATCAGCGCATCGAGGTGTTCGCCTTCGGAGGGGCCGGGGTCGATCACCGCAACGTTCCTGTCATCGCCGACGACATAGGACTGCGTGCCGGTATAGGTGAAATGCGACGGATTGCGCGCCAGCACGCGGCGTACGAACGGTGCGACTTGCTCGGCGCTCGCATAAGGGCGATGGATTTCCGGATCGGCCATGCAGGCGATATGGTGATCGGAGGCGGGCTTGTCGAGCAATCACGGCCAGTGAGCAGGAGAACAGCAAAGCGATGAACCCTGTCGGAGAGCTGATCCTCGTGCTCGATTCGGGCACGACCTCGACCCGCGCGATTGTTTTCGACCGCGAGGGCGCGCAGCGGGCGGTCGCGCAGAAAGAACTGACGCAGCACTATCCCAGGCCCGGCTGGGTCGAGCATGATGCGGGCGAAATCTGGGAGCGGACGCTGGCCTGCGCGCGCGATGCGATTGTCGCGGTGGGCGGGGCGGACCGGATCGCCTGCATCGGCATCACCAACCAGCGCGAGACGGTGGTGGCCTGGGATCGCGAGAGCGGCGAGCCCTTGGCGCGCGCGATCGTCTGGCAGGACCGGCGCACTGCGCCTTTCTGCGAGGAATTGCGCGCGGCGGGGCACGAGGAGGCGGTGCAGGCGAAGACCGGGCTGCTGCTCGATCCCTATTTTTCTGGCACCAAGATGCGCTGGCTGCTCGACAACGTGCCAGAGGTGAAGGCCGCTGCCGATGCAGGGCGGCTGGCATTCGGCACGGTCGAATCCTGGCTGGTCTACAAGCTTTCGGGCGCGCACCTGAGCGATGCCAGCAATGCCAGCCGCACGCTGCTTTTGCCGCTCGAAGGGGCGGGCTGGGACGAGGGTCTTTGCGATCTGTTCGGCGTGCCCGTTACGGCGCTGCCCGAAGTGACTGACAATGCCGGGATGCTGGCCGAGACGCGCGAAGGTGTGTTCGGCCATTCGCTGCCAATCTGCGGGCTGGCGGGCGACCAGCAGGCGGCGACCATCGGGCAGGGCTGTCTTTCGTCCGGCGAGACCAAGGCGACCTATGGCACCGGCGCGTTCGTTCTCACCAACATGGGCGGCGAGGTCCCCACATCGCGGAACCGCCTGCTCGGCACGGTGCTGATGCAGCAGGGCGGCGCGCGGACCTATGCACTCGAAGGCTCGGTCTTCGTTGCCGGGAGCCTGATCCAGTGGCTGCGCGACAGTCTTGGCCTGATCGCCCAATCCGCCGACACCGAGGCGCTGGCGCGTTCGGTTGCGGATGCGGGCGGGGTGGTGATCGTTCCCGCGCTCTCTGGCCTTGGTGCGCCGCATTGGCGGCCCGAGGCGCGCGGGCTGATCTCCGGCCTCAGCTTTGCGACCGGCAGGGCCGAGATCGCGCGTGCCGCGCTTGAGGCGATGGCGATGCAGACGCTCGACCTTGCCGAAGCCTTCGCCGCCGACGGGGCGCAATGGGACAGTTTGAAGATCGACGGCGGGATGAGCGCGAACGACTGGATGGCGCAGGATCTCGCCGACATCCTCGCGCTCCCGGTCGAACGGCCCGCGAATGTCGAAACAACTGCGCTGGGCGCGGGGATGCTCGCCGGAGTCGGGGCGGGGCTGTTTGGCTCGCTTGACGAGGCTGCCAATGCCATGCGCGGCGCAGTGCACAGGTTCGTGCAGGAGATGGCGGACGCGGTGCGCGACGAGCGAATCACGCGCGCTGGCGGAAAGCGCTGGAAGTTGTTTGCCCCTATTCTCACCCCGCCCCTCCTGGGGTGGGGCGGGGGGTGGGGGATCGTAAACAGGGCGGTTTTCGTCTTACGCTCCCCACCCCACTGCGACTAGGCGTCGCTCCGCTCCGCCAAGTCTCGTTGCCCCTCCCCTGAAGGAGAGGGGCAATGGGATCTCAAGCCCTAGGCCGCGAACCCATCCGTTTCCTGAGGCTCGCAATCGCGCTCATCTGGCCCGGATCGCGCTGCCGCCAGCGTTTGTCGAGTCGCAGCAGGCGGGCATAGAAGCGCTCGGTCGCGGCGATCAGGTCCTGCATGTCGGTGGTCAGCAGTTCGAAATTCGCCTGATCGGTTCCGAGAAGTTCGGGCGAAAGCCGCCCGTTGCGACGCAGCTGGAATTCGGACAGCTCGCCCATGAAAAAGGCGCGGTGGTTAAGCAGCCAGGCAATGGCATGCATCATCCGCGTCGTCGTGCGCAGCCCTTCGCAGGACAGCGCCACGCGGGTGAGGTCTTCGTACCGCGTCGCATCGTCGATCCGGCCGGACAACGCAAAAGCCGCGCGCACCTCGTCCGACAGGACGAGCGCTTCGGCATAGAGGCCTTCGACGATCCTCGGGTTTATGGTTGCCGGCTGGGACATTGGCTCCCGCGATATTGCCCCGGTGGGGGCAAGGGCAAGAGCGGTATCTGCAGGCGGGTCGGAAATCTCTCCACTGTCCGAAAGCGGAACGGTTTGGTTTTTGTTGGATAGCATACCTCCCACCCCGCCTCCCCGCCCGACCACCAACAATACCATTAGGCTTTGGTGGTCGGGCGGGGAGGTGGGGTGGGAGGTATGAGCCCTAATCAAAAGACTCCGCGCGGGAGGTATGAGCCCAGAACTAAGCGATGATATCGGGGATCAGGTAATCCTCGATTTGCGAGATCTGGTCCTTCAGCGCGAGCTTGCGCTTTTTCAGGCGCGCCAGTTGCAGCTGGTCGCCCGCGCCCGCCGCCATGAGCGCATCGATTGCCGCGTCGAGGTCGCGATGCTCGATGCGCAGGATTTCCAGGCGCTTGCGCATCTCTTCTTCGGTCACGCGCTGCTCCTTCGTTCAGGCCCGTTCGCGACGGGCCGCCCGCAAAAGCGGATATGCGGCAATTATCTCCTTCGCAAGACATCGCGAATATGTTTTCATGTGTTCGCGCCGCTCCCTCGCGATGGCGAGTCGTCTCGGCGCGACCGACCCATTATGAAGGAGGTCCAGGAATGGAAAATTCGCACATCAGCGCACTTCAGCTCAAGCATGACGGCATCGAACGCCAGCTTCATCAGGAAATGAGCCGACCGATGCCTGACGATGCGATTGTCCAGGACCTGAAGCGCCGCAAGCTGCGAATCAAGGAAGAGATTTCGCGAAGCTGAGCGCGCCCGCTTCAGGGACGAGAAATTTCGTGCGAGCCGCGTCGCTTGCGTTTCCCATGCAGGCGCGTTTCGTCTAAGCTTGCACCATGGACAGCACCGCCGTTTCCGCTTCGCGCACCATTCTCACGCGCCTTCACGAGGTCATGGCCTCGCTCAGCAATGCGCAGGCGAAGCTGAACGAAGTCGTCGAGATCATCGGCGAATGCCTCGATTCGGAGGTCTGCTCGATCTACCTGCTGCGCGAGGGGATGCTTGAACTCTTCGCGACGCGCGGCCTTGCGCAGGAAGCAGTTCACGTCACCCGGCTGGGTATCGGCGAGGGTCTTGTCGGCACGATTGCCGCCAAGATCGACACGCTAAACCTTGCCGAGGCGGCGGCGCACCCGGACTTCTCCTACCGCCCCGAAACGGGTGAGGACATGTTCCATTCCTTCGCCGGCGTCCCGATCGTGCGCCGCCAGCGCGCCATCGGCGTGCTTGCGGTGCAGCATGTCGATCCACGCCGTTACGAAGAGGTCGAGATCGAGACGCTGCAGACCGTCGCGATGGTCCTGTCTGAGCTCATCACCAATGCCGAACTGGTCGATGAGGATGACGTCAGTTCCGCCGCGCAGCTGACCGGCCCCGAACAGATCAAGGGGCTGGCGCTGGTCAAGGGGCTGGCCAGCGGCACCGCCGTCTATCACCAGCCGCGCATCACCATCGAACATGTCGTTGCCGAGGATACCGAGGCCGAGCGTCAGCGCGTGTTTCTTGCCTTCGACAAGATGCGCGAACAGATCGACCGCATGGCCGGGCAGGCCGAATTCGGTGTCGGCGGCGAGCATGAAGAGGTGCTCGCGACCTACAAGATGTTCGCCTACGACGAAGGCTGGGCAAGGCGCATCAACGAGGCGATCGATTCCGGACTGACTGCCGAGGCCGCGATCGAACGCGTGCAACAGCGCACCCGCATGCGCATGCGTCAGATCGACGACCCGCTGCTCGCCGACCGCATGCACGATCTCGAGGATCTGGCTAACCGCCTGCTACGCATCGTCTCGGGGCAGCTGGGAACCGCCGCATCGACCGGCCTGCGCAAGGATGCCATCCTGATCGCGCGCAACCTCGGTCCGGCGGAACTGCTCGAATACGATCGCCGCCGTCTCAAGGGCGTTGTCCTCGAGGAAGGCTCGCTCACTTCGCATGTCGTAATCGTCGCGCGGGCAATGGGCGTGCCGGTGCTCGGGCGGATCAGGGGGCTGCGCGGCATGATCCGCGAGGGCGACCACGTTCTGGTCGATGCCGACCAGGGAATGGCAATTGCGCGCCCCGCGCCCGCCATGATCGAAGCTTTCGAGGGACGCTTTGCCAAGTCGCGCGAGCGGCAGGCGACCTATGCGAAGCTGCGCGATGTCGAACCGTTCAGTCGCGACGGGCACCGTGTGCGGGTGATGATCAACGCAGGCCTGCGCGACGATGTCGCCAATCTCAGCCTGACCGGGGCTGACGGCATCGGCCTGTTCCGAACCGAATTCCAGTTCCTCGTCGCCGCGACCTTGCCTTCGCGCGAGCGCCAGACGCGACTTTATCGCGACGTGCTCGATGCTGCGGGCGACAAGCCGGTGATCTTTCGCACCGTCGATATCGGCGGCGACAAGACGCTGCCCTACCTGCGCCACAACGAGGACGACATCGAGGAAAACCCGGCGATGGGCTGGCGCGCGCTGCGCGTTGCGCTCGAACGCGATGGCTTGCTCAAGGTACAGGCACGCGCCCTGCTCGAAGCGGCGGCGGGCCGGACGCTGAATGTGATGTTCCCGATGGTCAGCGAGCCATGGGAATTCGACGCCGCCAAGGACGTGTTCGAAAGCCAGCTGCAATTCCTGAAAAGCAAGAAAAAGATGCTGCCCGAGGCGATCCGTTACGGGGTGATGCTCGAAGTGCCCTCGCTTGCCGAGCAGCTCGATATCCTCGCACCGAAGATTTCCTTCCTGTCGATCGGCACCAATGACCTGACGCAGTTCCTCTTTGCCGCAGACCGTTCGAATCCCAAGCTGGCCGAGCGCTACGACTGGCTCAGCCCGGCGATCTTCCGCTTCCTGCAGCGCGTAGTGACAACGCTTGAAGGGCACAACGTCGATATCGGCGTCTGCGGCGAGATGGGCGGGCGCAGGCTGGAAGCACTGGCGCTGCTCGGCCTCGGGATCGATCGCCTCTCGATTACCCCGGCGTCGGTCGGTCCGGTCAAGGAACTGGTCCGGCTGGTCGACATGAACGAGATTGGCGAGGCCATGCGTGGCTGGCTGGCAAGCCCGATCGAAGACCTGCGCGGGCAGCTCGGCGCCTGGGCCGAAAGCCGCGATATTCCCACCGAATAGGCCGGATTTTCCCCTTAGACCGCGCCAGAGCCGGAATTTCGCAGCAAAAATGGCGGTTTGGCTAACGAAACATTGACATCGCGGTCCGGCATGCGTTCTGTGGCGACCGCCAGCGCCGAGGGGAGGCGCGACCATGGTGCGGATCGGGATGCCTGAAGAAACTTTCGAAGAAGCGCAATTACCGCTGGAAAGCGCCGGGACGCAGCTTCGCAACGCGCGCAAGGCAGCCGGGCTTTCGCTGGAAGAGGTTGCCGCGCGCACCAAGATCGGCGAGCGCCAGCTCGAAGCGATCGAAGCCGACAATTTCGAAAATCTTGCGGGCAAGACCTATGCCATCGGGTTTTCGCGCACCTATGCGCGCGCGGTCGGTCTCGACGACAAGAAGATCGCCGATGCCGTTCGCACCCAGCTTGCGGATGCCGAGCCCTATCAGCATACGATTTCGGTCGAGCCGTTCGAGCCGGGCGATCCGGCGCGTGTGCCGCCCTCGCGGCTGGCGTGGATCGCCGGTCTTGCCGCGATTGCGGTGCTGGTCGTGCTGGCCTTTGTCTGGCCGGGATTTCTGGCACCGGCAGGTACGATGCCCGACCTGCTCAAGCCGAAACCGGCGGAGACGCAGGCCGCCCCCGCAAAGGCGCAGGAAGACGCCGTGCCAACCGGTGGTGCAGTCGTCTTCACCGCGCTTGAGCCCGATATCTGGGTCAAGTTTTACGATGCTTCTGGCGAACAGCTGATGCAGAAGCAGATGGCCGAGGGCGAATCGTATACCGTTCCCGCCGATGCCGAAGGGCCGCAGCTCTGGACCGGGCGCGCCGATGCATTCAAGATCACGGTCGGAGGCAAGGAACTGCCCCGGCTCGCGGACGTGCCGACAACGGTCAAGGACATGCCGGTCACCGCCGAAGCGCTGATCGAACGCATCAGTGCGCCGAAGCCCGCAAGCACCGCGACCGCAGCGGCGAGCGAATAAGCGCGCAGACATCCACTGTTTCGCGCCCTTCCGGCCTCGACAGCGGCGGGCATGGGCGGTTACCAGAATCGCCGGTTCATTCGCGGTTCTGCCGCCCGCTGGCATGCCGGGGGCAGGGTAGGCTGAAACGGAGATTCGGGCGATGATTATGAATGAGGGGCGCAAGGGCAAGGCAAAGGCAATCGTGCTGGCCATGGCTGCCGCAGCGGTTGCGGTGCCCGCTGTGCCGGGGTTTGCGCAGGATACGCTGGCCGAAACGCGTATCCGCAAGATCGAGGCTGAAGTGCGCGCCTTGCAGCGCAAGGTCTTCCCCGGCGGCGACGAGCGGTTCTTCGAGCCCGAGATCAGCAGCGGCTCCACGACAACGGGGGCGAGCGGAAGCCCTGCCTCGACCACCGCGGTCACCGATATCCTCACCCGGCTCGACGCGATGGAAGCGCAGCTGGCGCGCCTGACCGGACAGGTCGAGCAGAACAGCAACCGCATCGCGCAGCTTGAAACGGCAGCGGGGATCGCGCCGCAGACGGCGACGGCGGAGCCTGCCACCGCGGTTGCCACGCCGGTCGCCGCGACACCGGCAACGGCGGCGGCAGCGCCTGCCCCGACCTCCGCGCCGCAGGCGAATCTCGATACGATGTCGGGCGGCGCTTCGGCTGCACCCGCACCGGCACCTGCGGCCACTACGCCCGCGCCCGACGCAGCGCGTGTCGCAGCCGTGCGCGCGATCGAAAAGCCGCAGACCGACGATCCGGCGGATGACGAATACAGCTACGGCTTCCGCCTCTGGGACGCGAAATTCTATCCCGAATCGCAGCAGCAGCTGAAGCTGTTCCTCGACAAGTACCCGAGTCACTGGCGCGCTTCGTGGGGCCGGAACCTGCTGGGCCGCGCCTATCTCGACGAAGGCAATCCGCGTGAGGCCGCCAAGTGGTTCCTGCAGAACTATCAGTCCGACAAGGCAGGGGGCCGCGCGGCGGACTCGCTGCTTTACCTCGCCGTTTCGAT
>JAWKXP010000002.1:0-174179 GCA_041396945.1 Sphingomonadaceae bacterium
GTGGGCGTGGTGATGCTGACGCTGTTCGTCTCGTTCTTCACGATCCCGCTCTACATCGTCACCGCCATCCTGGCCGACAACAAGCCGCTTTACCGGATCGGCGACGAGCACGAGGCGTCCTGGCTCAACCGCAACGCGCACCGCGACGCGACCGCCGCACGGGTGCGCGACATCGAGCGCGGCTCCGCCAGCTATACGTACACGACGCCGAGCAACGCCACGCTTTCGGCCGAAATCGACCGACTGCGCTGATCGGCGCGGCCTGAAGGAGACTGACAATGGGCGATATGGCCTGGATCATCGGCTTCGCGCCTTTCGCTATCGGCGGGCTTGCCATCTGGACCAAGCACCAGAGCAAGATGGCCGAACTGCAATCGAACGCCGCCGCCGAGAAAGCCGCGCAGTACGCGGTCGATCACGCCAAGCTGGAAGAGCGCGTACGCGTGCTCGAACGGATCGTCACCGACAAGGGCTACGACGTTTCGCTCCAGATCGAGGCGCTGCGCGACAGCAAGCAGGCCGAGCGCCGCGATCAACCCGAAGGATAAGCCGATGCAGGACTTCCCTCTCGAATATTATGCCCCGCTTATCGCCGTGGTCGTGCTGCTTTCGGTCGGTGGCTGGATCTTCACCACCTGGCTCAGGATCAAGCACGGCTACCCGCTCGAAAACAGCTGGGGCAAGGCGGTCTATCCGCAGACCGACAACGAGGCCAAGGCGCGCATCCAGCTGCTGACGCAGGAAAACGCGCAGCTGCGCGCCGAACTCGGCTCGATCAAGGACCGCCTTGCGACCATCGAGCGCATCGTCACCGACTCCGGCTACAACGTCGCCGCCGAGATCGAGGCGCTGCGCGCGGGCGGCAAGGACGTAAACTAGGAAGGACTGGACATGAATTGGGGCGGACCCGGATTTGTCATCGCGATCATCGCAGTTTGCTATGGCGGATGGCTCATCAACAACTGGATCAGGGCAAAGCACGGCTATGACCTTGAGGACGAATGGGGCGGCAAGTCGCCGCGTTCCGAGAGCCGCGAGGCGACCGAACTGAAGCACACGATCGAAGGCCTCGAAGCGCGGCTGGCCGGGATGGAAGAGCGCACCCGCGTCCTCGAAGAAGTCATCACCGACCGTGGTTACAACGTCGCCGCCGAAATCGAGGCGCTGCGCGACCGCCGCGCCGGCACCGACGAGCGAAAGGCAGGCTGACGATGGGTTTTTTCGACGCCCTGGTGGTCATCATCGCGATTGCCGCTTTTGCCTACCTGCGCGGCCAGAAATACCGCGCGCAGGGCGGCGAGAACGCACCTTCCGGCGCGGCCTACAGCGAGCTTGAAAAGGAAGTGGTCCGGCTGCGCGAGCGCGTCACCGTCCTCGAACGCATCGCCACCGAAGAACGCGACGAACGCGACCTCGCCCGTGAAATCGAGAAGCTGAGAGACTAGGTCCGGACTTAGCTGTCCGGGCCCCAGTCATTCGGCTGGCTCTCGTTGCTGATGATGCGGCTGCGATCGATGCCGGTTTCCAGCTGGCGGTCGCGCTTGATGACGATGGTCCTCGGCTGCGACGACGCACCATCATCCTCGGCCTTCGCGAAGAGGAAGATGAACATCCCGAACAGCAGGAAGAATGCGATAACCTTGCCCATTGGTGCCCCCCGTTTGCGGCAATCGCGGAAAGGTTAAGTTACAGGGGTTAAGTTTGGCCTAATCCGGCCAGTGCATCAGCGCCGCGTCGGCTCATCCAGCGACCAGGGATTGCGTTTCGAGCCTTCGCGCTGCGCTTTTTCCGCCTTTACAGCTTTCTCGTCGGCAAGCGCGTATTTGAAGCCCGCGCTGGTCAGCGAGACCGCGCAGGTCGTCAGCATCAGGATCGGGATGGCGACGATCGTGATCGGCACGATGTTCTCGTGGAATTTCTCGATCCAGTCCTCCCAGACCAGATCCTCCTCGAACTCGCGGAACGCTTCCCAGGCCTCAGTCAGCCGTTCGCGCAGGCTGCCGTTGCCGGTCAACTGCCCGGCCCCCAGTCGCCGCTCGACCGCTGGTTCCGGATGGCATCGTCGCCCCAGCCATCGGCCCGGTAACGCGCCGTATCGCGACGCGCTTCCCGCCTCGTGTCGTAGGATCGCAACTCGGCCTGTGCTTCTTGCGGATCGACGCCGGTTGCCGCTGCGAAAAGCTGTTCGGTGCCGCCATTGGTAAGCCAGGCACCGCCGATTCCCAGCGCCAGCACGGCAATGAGCCAGAGCGCGGAAAGCACTTTCGCAAGATTTTTTATGGTCTGCATTCGCGGCCTCATTTCAATCCCGGATGCGCAGGTTAGCGCGCGAGTGTTACCGCCGCGCTAACGGTTCGCCGCCCGCGCCCTGCGGCCCGGACAAGGGTAAACGCGCCGTTTTCCAATGGTTTTGGAGGGCATCTGCCAAGCGATGCCAAACGCCGCCTTGCCGCGCATGGTTAAAACCGGGTGAACCGCGATTTCCTAATTTTCCTTAAGATTCACACGCGCAAACCGCTCATCACGAAATCACATCGTGACGGGAACTCAGGGCATGAAAGCATTCCTGAAGAAGCTGGCGAAAGACGCCACCGGCAACGTGCTGGTCATTTCGGGCGCGGGCAGCATGGCGCTGGTCGGCGGCGCGGGGCTCGGCGTCGATACCGTGCAATGGTATCTCTGGAAGCGCCAGTTGCAGCAGGCGGTCGATTCCGCCGCACTCGCGGGCGGGCAGGCAAAGTCGCAGGGCGTCGGCTTTCAAACGCAAGCTCAGCGCGAGCTGAACCGCAACGCCAACACCACGCTCACCACCGTGCGCATCGTCAACCCGCCGCAGGAAGGCGCGTTCACCGGCGATAACGGCGCGGTCGAGGTTGTCGCGACGACGAGCCAGCGGCTGCCCTTCTCCAGCCTGCTCATCGATGTCGCACCGACGCTGCGCGCCCGCGCGGTCGCAACCTCGGTCTCCGATGGCGAGCACTGCGTCATCTCGCTCGCCCCCTCCGGCATCGGCGTCTCGACACAGGGCAATGCCGACGTGCAGCTGGGCTGCGGCGTCGCGGCCAATTCCGATGGCTACAGCGCGATCGACCTCGACGGCACGAGCTACCTCAAGGGCTCGCCGCTCTCGGCTGTTGGCGGGGTGCAGTATTCGACCACCAACATCCAGAACGGCACCGCGATCCAGTCATACGGCGCGGTGCAGAAAGATCCGATTGCCGCGCGCGGGCTGACCGTGCCGAACAGCCCCAACACCTGCGCTGAAAACAATTTCACGGTGAACCCGAACACGACCGTGAACTACACGTTCGGCCATCCGGTGCACAAGATCGCGCGCTTCTGCAACGGCCTCACGGTGCGCGGCACGCTCAACCTTGAACCCGGTGTCTACATCATCGACGGCGGCGACTTCAAAGTGAACAGCCATGCCAAGATCACTGGCGAGGGCGTGACCTTCATCCTGACGGGCAACAACCCGTCTTCCATCGCCACGCTCGATATTCAGGGCGGCGCGGAACTGGACCTGCGCGCGCCGACCAAGCTGGAAGATGCCGACTGGTACAACATCCTGTTCTTCCAGGATCCCACCGCCGATTTCCCCGACAACAAGATTGCCGGGGATTCCGATCTCGAGCTGGAGGGCGTGGTCTATATGCCCAGCGGCAACATCAGCTTTAACGGCAGTTCGGGCCAGCATGCCGACTGCCTGCTGCTGGTCTCCTACCGGGTCACCTTCTCGGGTGACTCCTCGCTCGATAACAATTGCCCCGCCGATTACAGCGAGTTCGACACTTCCGCGCGTATCGTCCGGGTCGTGGAGTAAGCGCGATGACCGTACTCAAACTCTTCCGCGACAAGGCCGGCACCGGGGCGATGGAGCTTTCGCTGGCGCTGCCGATCCTGATGCTGCTGCTGGTCGGCATGGTCGATGTCTCGCGGCTCGTCGCGGCGCGGATCGATGCCGAGCAGGCCGCCCAGCGCACCACCGACTATGCCCTCGCCATTCGCCCGAGCGACGACAAGAGCGCCTATATCAAGGCCGAAGCGGTCAGGGCATCGGGTCTCGATGCGCAGGACGTGACGGTCGATGTCTTCCTCGAATGCAATGGCGAGCGCATGAACAGCTTCAAGAGCAGCTGTCCGGCAGGCCAGGACCGTGCGCGCTTTGTCAATGTCGCGATCGACCGCAAAGTCGAATTCCTGTTCGACTGGTCTTCGTTTTCCGCCCTGTTCGGCACGAACGTGATGGGTTCGTCGATCACCGTTCGCGGTGACAGCACGGTGAGGTTCCAATGATGCTTTTCAACTCCCTCCGCCGCAACGAGCGCGGTGCCGTCGCCATCGAAATGGCCTTCGCACTGCCGGTGCTGACGACGATCATGATCGGCATCCTGCAATTCGCGCTGGTGCTGCAGGCTTCGGGGGCAATGCGCCACGGCATCGGCGAGGGACTGCGCATGGCGAAGGTCCAGACCTCCGCCTCGTCGGGCGATATCGAGGCCAAGGTGAAGGCCAGCATGGCGGGCGTCAGCCTTGACCGGATCGAGGAGATCAAGGTCGTACGCGGCACCGATGCGGGCGCGGACTACGGGCAGATTTCCATCAAATACAAGCTTGAGCCGCTAATTCCCTTCGCGGCGATCCCGCCGATCGAACTGAACGAATCGAAGCGGATCTGGCTGCCGAGCTGACGCGGCAAAATGCGGCGGCTTCAGCCGTTGTAGAAAACAACCGCAGTGATGACCACGGCAACGAAGCCGAGCTTGAACTGCGAAAAGGCGTTCATGAAAGCGCTCAATGGTTCCTCCATCTTGCTTGCCGGGCAAGGAATAGGCGGGGAAACCTAATGGCCCGTTAACCGCCCGGTTACATCTGTTTGCACCTGACCGGCGCGCATCCGTCGCGCGGCCTGTGCGGGATAGGATGGTGCAGCCTGCTGCCCCGGCGGCTGGCTAAGCCTGGAGAGGGGGCTGGAGCGCCCCCTGCCCCGCCGCCCCCTCTCCACCCCGGTCGCGCAGGCACAACCGGCGCGTTGGCCCTTGTGCTCTTGCGCGCAGCCCCTAAATCGCGCGCATGAGAAGCCTCGACGACATCCGCGAAGAATACGAATTTCTCGATGGCGACGAGCGCTATCGGCTGCTGATCGAACTGGGCCGCGAGCTCGACGAGATGCCCGATGCGCTCAAAACCGATTCGACGCGGGTGCGCGGCTGTTCGGCCTCGGTCTGGGTCTATCCGACGCAGGGCGATGGCGACCGTCTGCATTTCCTTGCCGATAGCAACGCGGCGATCACCAAGGGAATCGTCGCGCTGGTGCTTTCGGCGGTGCAGGACAGGCCCGCCGCCGAAGTGGCGGAAACCGACATCGCGGCGCAGCTCGAACCTTTCGACCTTAAAAACCAGCTCTCCTCGAACCGCACCCAGGGCGTGCCCAACATGATCGCGCTGATCCGCGAGACGGCGGCGCGTTATGCCGGGAGCTAATTCCCTGCGCGGCTCTCCGTGAAACGCCCGCTCTACTTCGCGCTCGGCACGATTTTCGTCGGGCTTGGCCTGATCGGCGCGGTCCTGCCGATCATGCCGACGGTGCCGTTCCTGATCGTCGCCGCATTTTTCTTTGCGCGCAGCCATCCGCAGCTGGCCGAGCGGCTGTACCAGCACCCCACCTATGGCAAATCGCTGCGCGACTGGCGCGATCGCAGCGCCATCGGGCGGCGCGCAAAGTATCTGGCGATTGGCGGGATGAGCGCAGGCGTGATCTTCACCTGGTTCACCGTCGGGTTCCCGATAGCCTGGATTTCGGTGGCGATCCTCGCGATTTTCGGCCCCTGGATCTGTGGACCCGGCCCGAATGGCTACCGCTGCTGGCGCTCGTCGAAGAACAGCTCCGCATCGGGGAAATTCATGCCAGCCCGCGCAGCCGCTGAGCGCGGCGGCGTCCTCTTTCAGGAAAGCGTCGAAGAAGGCGAGCAGCGCGGTGCGGGTGACATATTGCTGGCGTTCGGGCGTGGTTAGCGTTTCCGGCCCCTCGCAGCCGGGCATCGTGACCTGCGGCATGTTTGCCTCGAAAAACAGGCAGTCCGGGTTCTTGCCCTGCGGATGGCGGTCGGTGCCGTCGCGGAACCAGACATGCGAGCCGCCCGCGACGATCAGCTCGTACTTCGGGCTTTCGAGGCGCGAGAAGGCGGCCAGCGGCACAGCCCGTGGTGCGCGCGAAAACATCGTGCTCGGCGGTGAGAGGACCGGCACCGGCACGGCGGCGTGGCCCGTGCCCCAAAGGCCCATATCGGCGGAGAGCGCCGTCTGCACCGGATCGCCCGCGCCGATGGGTGCAGTCGCGACGATGCGCGGATCGCGCGTCTGGAGCCCGTAAGAGGCGAAATAGCTCGTCACCCCGCCCAGCGAATGCCCGGTCGTACCGATCGAATCGGCGTCGATCAGCTTGCCCAGTTCAGGATCGGCAAGCAGGCTGTCGATCACGAAGGAGACATCCTTCACCTGGTTGGCAACGTCGGAAATGTCGGCAAACCGGATCTTCGTATGCGCCTGCCGCGAGGACAGCGGATAGTCGGGCGCGGCGACGATATAACCGGCATCGACCAGCGCGCGCACGATATGCATGGCGTTGCCGGCAAAGCCGAAGGTGCCGTGGCTGTAGATGACCAGCGGCAGCGGCCCCCTGTCCCCGGCGGGAAACCAGACCTTCACGTCGAGCCGCCGGGTTTCCGATCCGGCAAAGCCCATCGACGCCCTGATCGTGCGCGTCTCGTCGACAAGGCTGCGCGTCGTCTCGACCATCGCCGCCTCGCGCGCCTGTGCGGGAGCGGCGGCAAGCGGCGTAAGCAGCGCCACCGCGAGCCCCATGATTCCTGCCTTCATTGCCCGGCTCCTCTCCAGTCCAGATGCCCAGCGTTGGTGCCCAGATGCCGCAAGCCAGTCAACGCCCGATGCCGTTCTCGGTTCGTCGCAGGCGCGCTCGGTCCGTCGCAAATCCGGGGCGGCTGTCGCGTCAGGCGCTCCGCTCGTCAGCGCGGCGCGATCCGTTCACCTGGCAGAAAGGTTCGCACCCCCTACGCGGGGCCAATCGGGAATTTACACGAGTGGGGTTTCAGGGAATTCAATGGCATTTGCAAAGTGGTTCACGCTGACATCGTCAGACCTTGCCATCGATCTGGGGACCGCCAACACGGTCGTCTATGTGCGCGATCAGGGCGTCGTGCTGTCCGAGCCATCGGTCGTGGCGCTGCGGATCGAGAACGGCATTCCCAAGGTGCTGGCCGTGGGCGACGAGGCGAAGCTGATGATGGGCAAGACACCCGATGACATCCGCGCCATCCGCCCCTTGCGCAATGGCGTAATCTCGGACCTCGATGTCGCCGAGCAGATGCTCAAGCACTTCATCCGCAAGGCACAGGGCGTGCGCGGCGCAGCGCTCTCGCGGCCCGAAATCGTGATCTGCGTGCCGTCTGGTTCGACCGTGGTGGAGCGCCGCGCGATCCGCGATGCCGCTTCGAACGCGGGGGCAAAACGCGTCTGGCTGATCGACGAGCCGATGGCGGCGGCAATCGGCGCGAACCTGCCGGTGACCAACCCGGTCGGCTCGATGATCGTCGATATCGGCGGCGGCACGACCGAGGTGGGCGTGATCTCGGTCGGCGGGATGCACATGTCGACCTCGGTGCGCGTCGGCGGCGATCACATGGACGAGGCCATCGCCAGCTATATCCGCCGCCATCACAATTTGATGATCGGCGAATCGACGGCGGAACGCGTGAAGAAGGAAATCGGCGCAGCAGGGCGGATCAACGGATCGGGTGGGATGACTGCGACGATCAAGGGCCGCGACGTGGTGCGCGGCAATCCCGGCGAGCTTCAGGTGACGCGTGCGGAAATCTGCGAGGCAATTGCCGAGCCGGTCTCGCAGATCGTCGAGGTCGTGCGCTCGGCACTGGAAAAGACCGCACCCGAGATCGCCGCCGACATTATCGAGGGCGGCATCATCATGACCGGCGGTGGGTCATTGCTGGCGGAAATCGACGCTGTGCTTTCGGATGCGACGGGCCTGCCGGTCTTCGTCGCCGAATCGCCGCTCGATTGCGTGGCGCTCGGCGCAGGCCGCGCGCTGGAAGAACCGCACTACGCGGGTGTGTTGCACGCTATTTGAGGAGCGTTCCCCCGCCCGCCCATCTCGTCGGCCCGCACTCGATGCGGGCCAAGGCTCTTCTTCCGGATCGGCGCGCCGGAAAAAGCCTTGCCCCGTGTCGAGCACGGGGCGACGATAATTAGCAGGTGAGAAGGGGATTTGGCGGTCTACCCCTCCATCAATCCTCGATCGCCTCGCGCAGGACCGCAATGCCTTGCTCGCGCTGGCGGCGCAGGTCTTGCTTGAGTGCTACCGGATCGCGCGCCCAGACGAAGCCGAAGCTCACCCCGCCTTCCTTCGACTGCGTCGCATGGTGCAGCTTGTGCGCCTGCACCAGCCGCTTGGCGTAGCCGCGCTTGGGCACATAGCGGAACCAGCGCTGGTGGACGAGGCCGTCGTGGATCAGCGTGTAGATGATCCCGTAGCCAAGGATGCCGAGTCCGATCCACGTCCCCGGCTCCCAGGCATCGGTCCCCAAGACCAGCGGGCTGCCGATGGCGAACATCGAAATGCTCATCGCCGCGCCGACCACGGCGTAGAGATCGTTCTTCTCCAGCAAATTGTCGTGCGGCTCGTGATGATCGCGGTGCCAGCCCCAGCCCCAGCCATGCATGATGTACTTGTGGCTCGCCCATGCGACCCATTCCATCGCGGCGATTGTGGCCAGCACGATCAGGATTGCGGCTATCGGTGACATGGGGGCCATTTAGGGCCTGACAGGCCAAAAGTCACCGCCCCAAAGGTGATACAATTGGCGACAAATCGGCACAGCCATGTGACGGGCATTCTCAGGCCGTTCAGGAAAACATCTCTAAACCTGAACATGCGGATCACCCCCTCATCCGCGATAGTCAGGAGAGACCACATGCCCCGGATTACTACCCTCGCCCTTCCCGCGATCCTCGCCGCAGCAGCAGTCGGCGCCGTCCCCGCCTCCGCCGCGCCGCAGCAGCAGAACGGCTGGCACAACAGCCGCGATGCCCGCGTGCATTATGCCAGCTTCGGGCAGGCATCGGACCTGCGCCGCGACATCGCCCGGCTCGACTACAATATCGACCGCGCGCTGGCCCGGCACAAGATTTCCTGGCGCGAGGCACGCGGCCTCAAGCGCGATGTCGACCAGCTCCAGCGCCAGATGATGCGCGCCCAGCGCGGCGGCCTCACCCGCTACGAAGCCCGCGCCATCGAGGCCCGCATCACCCGCCTTGATCGCGAGCTTCGCTTCGAGATGGCGGATAACAATCGCCGGCCCAACAAGCGCGACCGCATGGCCCGCGCCTGGTGACCGGTCAGGGCGGGCCTGCCTTCCTCCGGGGCAGGTCCGCCCGTTCGCCCTGCGATCATCGCCAGAATGCTATTGCACCCGCGCGCCCCGCGCACTAGCTGCCCTGCATGGCTAGCAAACCCCGCACCCTCTACGAAAAGATCTGGGACGCCCATGTTGTCGACCGTCGCGACGATGGCACCTGCCTGATCTATATCGACCGCCACCTCGTCCACGAGGTTACCAGCCCGCAAGCCTTCGAAGGCCTGCGCGCCTCGGGCCGCAAGGTCCGCCGGCCGGACCTGACGCTGGCGGTTCCCGATCACAACCTGCCGACCACCGCGCGGCTGGATAGCGCGGGCAACCCCGTCCCCATCGCCGATGCGCAGTCCGCGCAGCAGCTTGAAGCCCTGCGCGCCAACGCCCCGGCGGCGGGCATCCGCTATATCGACGCGACCGACCGCGAGCAGGGCATCGTCCATGTCGTCGGCCCCGAACAGGGCTTTTCGTTGCCCGGCGCGACGATTGTCTGCGGTGACAGCCACACCGCCTGCCACGGCGGCATCGGCGCGCTGGCCTTCGGCATCGGCACGACCGAGGTCGAGCATGTGCTGGCGACGCAGACGCTCCTGCTCAAGCAGTCGAAGACCTTCGAGGTCCGCGTCGAGGGCAAGCTGGGCGCGTTCGTGACGCCCAAGGACGTGATCCTGCATGTGATCGGCGTGATCGGCACGGCGGGCGGCACCGGCCATGTCATCGAATATCGCGGCAACGTCTTCGAAGAAATGAGCATCGAAGGCCGCCTGACCGTCTGCAACATGTCGATCGAAGGCGGCGCGCGCGCGGGCCTTGTCGCGCCCGACGAGAAGACCTTCGAATATCTCAGGGGCCGTCCCTATTCGCCGAAGAGCGCGGACTGGGACAAGGCCGTCGCCTGGTGGACTTCGCTGGCGACCGACGAGGGCGCGACCTTCGACAAGTCGGTGACGATCCGCGCCGAAGACATCGAGCCGACCGTGACATGGGGCACCAGCCCCGAGGATACCGTCGCCATCGGCGGCACCGTGCCTGCTCCCGAGAGCTTTGCCGATGCCTCGAAGCAAAAGGCCGCGCAGGTCAGCCTCGATTACATGGGCCTGACGCCCGGCACGAAGCTGACCGATGTCGAAGTGCAGAACGTCTTCATCGGCTCGTGCACCAACAGCCGCATCGAAGACATCCGCGAAGCCGCGCGCGTGCTTAAGGGCCGCAAGAAGGCGGACAACGTGAAGTGGGCGATCATCGTCCCCGGATCGGGCCTCGTAAAGGAACAGGCCGAGGCCGAGGGGCTCGACAGGATCATCACCGAAGCGGGCCTCGAATGGCGCGAACCGGGCTGCTCGGCCTGCCTTGCGATGAACCCCGACAAGGTGCCCCCCGGCGAACGCTGCGCCTCGACCAGCAACCGCAACTTTACCGGGCGTCAGGGACCGGGCAGCCGCACCCACCTGATGTCGCCAGCGATGGCTGCAGCCGCAGCCGTCACCGGGCGTTTAACCGACGTACGCGAACTGGTAGGACAAGAAGCATGAGCAAGAACGACGACAACTGGAAATCGAAAGCAGCCGTTGCGGCGGGTGCTGCCGTGGGCTCGGCCGCGATCGCTGCTGCGCTGCTTTTCGTGAAGAAGCGCAAGGACAAGGCGAACGACGCGCGTCCGCATCCGACGGGCAAGGCGCCGCCGTTTCCGGAGGACATGGACTGATGGAGCCGATCTCGAAAGTATCGGGCAAGGCGATCCCCTTCGGGCGCAAGAATGTCGACACCGACGTCATCATCCCCGCGCACTGGCTCAAGACGATCAGCCGCGAAGGACTGGGCGCGGGTGCGTTCGAGGCGGTGCGCAAGGAGCCGGGCAATGTTTTCGAAGACCCCGCATGGCAGGGCGCGCCGATCCTGATTGCGGGCGACAATTTCGGCTGCGGGTCGAGCCGCGAGCATGCCGCCTGGGCCTTGCTCGACATGGGCGTAACCTGCGTGATTGCGCCGTCGTTCTCGGACATCTTCTCGGGCAATGCTTTCAAGAACGGCATCCTGACGGTCGCGCTGCCACAGGAAGCGATCGACCGGCTGATGGAAGTGGCCGAGACCGATCCCATCGACATCGACCTCGAGACGCAGACCGTCACGACGCAGTTCCAGGACCGCTTCACCTTCGAGATCGACCCGTTCCGCAAGCATTGCCTCTTGAACGGCCTCGACGAGGTTGGCCTGACGATGCAGCAGGACAAGGAAATCGCGACGCACGAGGCCAAGATGGCCGATTCGCTGCCGTTTCTCGCCCGCACCGGCGCGTGAGGCATTGAACCGGTCGCGAAGGCGGCTTATCGCGCAGATAAACAGTTCACGGAGATTCCCAGATGACGATGTTCAATGACCGCGAGAAGGGCGAAGAACAGAAGTTCGCGCGCGACGAGGAAATGCAGTTCCGCATCGCTGCGCGCCGCAACCGCCTGCTCGGCGAATGGGCCGCGGGCCTGATGGGCCTCACCGAAGCCGAAGCCGAAGCCTATGCCAAGGCGGTGGTGCAGGCCGATTTCGAGGAAGCGGGCGACGAAGACGTGATCCGCAAGCTGCTCGGCGACCTCACCTCTGCCGGGATCGAGACCAGCGACGCCGACGTGCGCGCCGCGCTTGAGGAAAAAGCGGTCGAAGCGCGCCGCCAGCTGATGGGCGAAGCCTGAGGCTCAATCCATGGCGATGCAGGCTGACGAAATCGAGCGGCTGATCAAGGCCGCGCTGCCCGAAGCCGAGGTCACGATTACCGACCTTGCCGGCGACGGCGACCATTATTCGGCGCATGTCGTCTCGCCTGCCTTCGCGGGCAAGACGCGGGTGGCGCAGCACAAGCTCGTTTACGAGGCGCTGGGCGGCCGGATGGGCGGCGAACTCCACGCCTTGCAACTGACCACTGCCGTTCCCACCTGAGAACGCGAAGCAGTCTGAAAAAGGGTCCGTCCACCATGTCCGACGTCAACACGCGCATCGATGGCATCGTCAACGCAAACGATGTCGTCCTGTTCATGAAGGGCACGCCGCTCTTCCCGCAATGCGGCTTTTCGAGCCGTGCGGTGGCGATCCTCGACCACCTTGGGGTGGGCTACGAGAGCGTGGACGTGCTGCAGGACCAGGAAATCCGCCAGGGCATCAAGTCCTATTCGGACTGGCCGACGATCCCCCAGCTCTACATGAAGGGCGAATTCGTCGGCGGTAGCGACATCATGATGGAAATGTTCGAGGCCGGCGAACTGCACCAGATGGTCGCGGACAAGAATATCCCGACCTCGGCCTGATCTGGCCAACTCCCGAAAACCTGACCATTTGCGTCGGCCCGCACTCGATGCGGGCCAAGGCTGTTTTGACTTGGTGCCGAGGAGCAAGCCTTGCCCCGTGTCGAGCACGGGGCGACGCAGTGGTGTTGGCAGCGCAGCAATCAACCCGGCTTTCCAACAAATCCGCCGCCATGACGTCATGGCGCGAACGCGTCTTTGCGTCGCGGCCGGTTCTGTCGAATTTTGAGGAGGGTTTCGAGGGGGCGGGGTCCTGGAGACTGTTGGACCCCGCCCGGTTCGAGACTGCTTGGGTTGCGACCAGTATATGCAGGCACCGTGCCAAAACTGTCTTTTATATATAAATCAATGTGTTGAGTGTTTCCAGGCTCGCGCCGATGTTACAAGGTGTAAAGCGCCCCGACATCCCTCGCCACAAATTGCCGCTTGCCTGCCACGGCCCTTCGCGCAATGGCCACCTGCATGAGCCTCTATCCCCCCGATGGCCCGATGCCGCCCGATGGTCCGAAAGTCATTCCCGCCGCCACCGTCGTGATCTTTCGCAACGAACCCAATGGCGGGCCGCCGCAGCTGCTGATGGTGCAGCGCGCGAAGGAAATGCGCTTTGCCGGCGGCGCAGCGGTTTTCCCGGGAGGGCGGGTCGATGAGGCTGACCGCGAACTCGCTGCCCGGCTCATCCCCGACGAGGAATCCGAAGTCGCCGCGGCCCGGATCGCGGCGATCCGCGAAACGCTGGAGGAAACCGGCCTGATGATCGCTACACGCGATCCTGTCGGCGCGGCACAAGCCCGCGATGCGCGGGCCATGCTGCTGGATTGCGGACTGCTTGCGCCCGTGCTCGATCGCTATGGCTGGGAGCTGGCCCCTTACGATATCGAGCCCTTTGCGCACTGGTGCCCGCCGATGGACGGAGCCTTCGACACGCGCTTCTTCCTCGCCGACCTTGGCACCGGCGCGGTCGACATCGCCGTCGACGAGACGGAGAATACACGGCTGTTCTGGACCAGCGCCCGCGCCGCGCTCGAGATGGCCGACGCCGGGGATATCAGCGTCATTTTCCCCACCCGCCGCAATCTCGACCGGCTGGCGCTGTTCGGCAGCTTCGCGGAAGCTGTAGAGCAGGCGCGGCAGTTCCCGATGCAGCGGATCAAACCTTATCAGGAAGACCGCGACGGTGAGACCTGGCTGATGATTCCCGAAGACCGGGGCTATCCGGTGCGCGGGCAAACGCTCGCGAGCGCGAGGCGCGGCTGACGCGGCTGCTCAATAAGCCCTGAGGCCTACCGACGCCCCCGCAGCATTCTGGGCGCAAAGGTGGTCGAGTACCGGACCGTAAATCGGCGTTTCGAACTCGATCCCAGCGCATTCGTTGGAAATCCAGCGCACGATCCCGACCAGTCCCTCGATCCCCTCGGGCTTGATAACGATGCGCGCGCCAACCCGGAAGAACAGGCTCTGCGCCCTGAGGCAGCAGCCCGTTTCGGAGATGTCGGAAATCTCGCCACGATCGCGCAGCCCCGATTGCGTACGGCATTGCGCGGCCATCATCACCGGCCGTCGCATATCCTTTCGCTGATCGGGTCCTTGTTCCATGCTTGCATCTTCGCACGGCTTGGTAAACGCCGCGTTAACTGCGTTTTCCGGCGAATCCGGCCGATCGCCCGGCCGCCGTTCAGGTTCGAAGACAGCGCTGCGCCAGACTGCGCCGCTGCTGCGACAACCTGCGGTGTGAAGCGACGTATCACCCTGAAAATGCGCCGAAACGTTGGCCGTTGTCAGGCGCGCTTCATCACCGCTGCCCGATTATCGCGCGCATCGACAGCCGCGATACGAGAGAGAAGAATGCCGACCAACAGCAACAGCCGAACCTATGCCGGACAGGGCTATGACGTCACCTATTTCGCCCGCAAGCATGGCATATCCAAACCGCAGGCGCGCCAACTGATGCGCGCATTCGGCCACGACCGCGACCGCCTGAACGCTGCGGCGAGGGAATTGCGCGAGCAGGCACAGACCTGACGCACGGAAACTTATGGTGACCGAGCCGGTAACCTAATCGTTTGGTGCTGAATTAACCGTGCAGCGCCAGATTGCGTGAACGGGAAACACGTAATGACCGGGGGGTCGCAGTGAAGCAGGCATTTGTCGATACGGCAGGGTTCATTTACGAAGAGTGGATCGCCATTGGCGCACTTTTCGCATTGGGCTTCTATCTGGCCAGTGGTGGTACGCCGATGCTATCCGTGAACGTCCTGCTCGATGGCGTGGCGCTTCATTCCTTCTGAACAGTCGGTCGGGCGAGCAATCCATCGGCAACTGACAGGCCCGGCTTCTTTACTATTTTTTACAGGGTTTGCGCAGTTTTAAGCATGCGCATTTACTAATCAATCGCACTGCACAGGCAAAAAGATCGGCAAGTTTGCGACCGACTTGCCAATGCAGAAATCCATCGATCATACCGGCCCGCAGAAGCGAGGGTTCCTTTCCGGGCTGGCGGCAGACCGCTCGGGCAATGCGCTTGCGCTTGTCACCGCTTCTGTCATTCCGCTGATCGCACTGGTCGGCGGCGGGGTCGACATGGGCCGCTCCTACCTCGCCGAATCCCGCCTGCAGCAGGCCTGCGATGCCGGGGTGCTCGCCGCGCGCAAGAAGCTGGGTTCGACTGCCGCAGTCGAAGGCGTGATGCCCGAAGGCGTGGCCGAAGCGGGCCAGCGGTTCTTTAACATCAACTTCCGCGATAATGCCTATGGCACCGAGAACCGCGCGTTCACGATGACGCTGGAACCCGACTATTCGATCAGCGGCACCGCGACGGTCTCTGTGCCGATGACGCTGATGAAGATCTTCGGCAACACCGAGATGCCGCTGACGGTGGACTGCGAAGCGCAGCTCAATTTTGCCAACGTCGATGTGATGCTGGTAGTCGACACCACCGCCTCGATGAATGTTACCAATCCCACCGATAGCGAACCGCGCATCGAGGTATTGAAATCGACGGTGCTCGATTTCTACGACGCGCTTGGCGACGGTTCGGCCACGTCCACCCGCATCCGCTTTGGCTTCGTGCCCTACTCGACCAACGTCAATGTCGGGCACCTGTTGCAATCGGACTGGATGGTGGACGAATGGACCTACCAGTCGCGCAGGCCGGAAGCCGATGGCACGACAACAACCTGGTCATGGTACACGACCAGCGTCGAAATCCTTGCTGGCACGTCAACGCCGATCGCACCCTACCAGGACGACACCTGCCCCGAAGACACACTCGTTTACACAAGCGACCCGACGGTCGATATCGACGCAAACTCGTATTATTTTATCACGCACCGCGAGGGCATCGACTACGAATGCACCTATTCCGACGGCGTCGTGACGGTCAGCGGGACCGAGTACAGCGGGTACGACAAGAAAAATATCTGGACCTGGTCGCACAATACGACCGATGACAATTATCAGTACATCTACGAACCGCGCACGATCGATGTATCCGCGGTCAAGGGCGCTGCAGGCAGCGATCCGACGCAGCCAGCCGGCATCGATCTCGACACCGAAGCGCCGATAGGCAGCGACGACGGCATCATGGAGCACTGGTACGTCGGTTGCATCGAGGAACGCGATACCTACGAGATCGACGACTACGACAACGTCGATTTCACCCGCGCGCTCGACCTCGACATCGACCTTGTGCCGACGCCCGGCAACCCGGCGACGCAATGGCGGCCACAATTCCCCAACCTGATCTTCGAGCGCGAAATGCCCGGCGACGGCAGCGAAGGCGGGTTCTTCACCGTCGATCCCGTGCCCAGCTACGACTGGTTCCTCAATCCGGGCTGGGAAGGTCTCGCGGCCTGCCCGCATCCGGCGCAGAAGCTGGCGGAGATGACCAAGAACGATGTCGCGCTCTATCTCGACAGCATGGAGCTGGGCGGCGAGACGCATCACGACATCGGCATGATCTGGGGCGGCCGCCTGATCTCGCCGACGGGCCTCTTCGCCGACGAGAATGCCAATATCGACGGCAAGGCAACCAAACGCCACCTGATCTTCCTGACCGACGGCCAGACGATGCCGCTGGACATCAACTACAGTGCCTATGGCGTCGAACCGCTTGACCTGCGCCGCTGGGATCCCTCGGCCCCTGCAGGCGGCCTCTCGCACCAGCAAGTCGTGGAGAAGCGTTTCTCCGTGGCATGCAGCGAGATCAAGAAGAAGAATATCACGGTCTGGACCATCGGCTTCGGCACTGCAGTACCCGCCTTCATGCAGCAATGCGCGGGCAACGGTCACTGGTTCGAGGCCGCCAACGCCTCGCAGCTGGCCGATGCGTTCGAAGTGATCTCCGACTCGGTGGGCGACCTGCGCCTGACGGATTAAGTGCCCACCGGCGCAGTCCTCGAACCCGACAGGGTTCGCAAGGCCGACCGGCCGCCCGCAGCTGCCCCGCAGCCGGACGAAGTCCGGCGGAGGGAACGCAGCGAGGAAACAAAAAATGGCGCGCCCGGCAGGACTCGAACCTGCTGCCTCAAGATTAGAAGTCTCGCGCTCTATCCAGATGAGCTACGGGCGCACGCGGGATTCCGCATAGGCCGGTTGCGCGCGGCTGAAAACCGCTTGTGAAAACTTTGCACCGGCGCGGTTTGCGATTAGGCCGGTGCCATGAGCGGGGACGATCTCAAGCATCTCGACGGAAAGGCGGGCGCGCGCCGCCATTTCCGCTATTTCGATTTCGTGATGGCGGCCTTTGTCGCGATCCTGCTGCTTTCGAACCTGATCGGCGCGGCCAAGCTTTCGACCGTCGCGGGATTTACCTTCGGCGCGGGCATCCTGTTCTTCCCGGTCAGCTATGTCATCGGCGACGTGCTGACCGAGGTTTACGGCTATGCCCACGCGCGCCGCTGCATCTGGGCGGGCTTTGTCGCGATGATCTTCATGGCGTTCATGAGCGTCGTGGTGGTCGCGATACCGCCCGCCGCGAGCTGGGACGGACAAGCCGCTTACGAAACCGTCTTCGGCCTCGTCCCGCGCATCGTGCTCGCCTCGATGCTGGCCTTCTGGGCGGGCGAGTTCGTCAATTCGTTCGTGCTCGCCAAGATGAAGATCTGGACCAAGGGCAAGGCGCTGTGGAGCCGCACCATCGGCTCCACCGTCTTCGGGCAGGCGGTCGACAGCCTTATCTTCTATCCGGTCGCCTTCCTCGGCATCTGGGAAACGCGCGACGTGCTGATCGTAATGGTCACCAACTGGGCGATGAAGGTGCTCTGGGAAGCGGTGCTGACGCCCGTCACTTACATCGTCGTCGGCTGGCTCAAGGCGCGCGAGGGCGTCGATGTCTATGACGACGGCACCGATTTCTCGCCCTTCGCCAAGGCCCCAGAGGATCAGGCCGCCCGCTGACGCATGGCGCTCGACCGCATCATCCTCTCCCCCTTTCGCAACCACCTCGAAACCCGGATCGAGGGCACCGCGAAGTTCAACCTGCTTTACGGCGAGAACGGTGCGGGCAAGACCAACGTGCTCGAAGCGATCTCGCTCTTTGCGCCGGGACGCGGCCTCAGGCGGGCAAAGCTTGAGGAGATGGCGGCGAACGGCGGCACGGGTGGCTTTGCGGTGAGCGCGCGGCTCTTGGCGGGCGGCGAGCCGGTGCAACTGGGCACGGGGATCACCGCAGCGCAGCCGGGCAAGCGCATCGTGCAGGTCAACGAGGCGACCGCGCCTGCGGTGCGGTTGGGCGAATGGCTCTCGATCGGCTGGCTGACCCCGGCGATGGACCGGCTGTTCGTCGAAGGCGCGGGCGCAAGGCGGCGTTTCCTTGACCGGCTGGTGCTGGCACTCGACCCGGCCCATGCGCGGCGCGCAACCCGGCTCGACAACGCGATCCGCGAGCGCAACCGGCTGCTCTCGCAAGTTCCCCCGCCCGAACCGGCCTGGCTCGATGCGGTGGAGGCGCAAATCGCCGAGGTCGGTGCAGAGGTCGCGCAGGCGCGGGGGCAGGCGATAGCAAATCTGCAAGAGGCGCTGGCCGCCCTGCCCGACGCGCCCTTCGCGCGGCCTTCGCTCGCCTATGAGCCGGGTGGCCCGACCGAGCGCAGCGCATTGGCCGCTGCGCTGGTCGAAGCACGCCCGCGCGACATCGCCGCGCAGCGCACCCTCACCGGCCCGCACCGCGACGAAATGGCCGTGACGATGGCGGGAAAGGGGCAGCCAGCCGCAGACTGCTCGACCGGCGAGCAAAAGGCGATGCTGATCGCCATCGTGCTGGCGCACTCGCAATTGCTGGAAGAGGCCGAACCGGGCGAGCGCCGCCCGCGCCTGCTGCTGCTCGACGAGGTCGCCGCGCATCTCGATCCTGTCCGGCGCGAGGCACTGTTCGACCGGCTGCGCGAAGGCTCGGCGCAGGTCTGGCTGACCGGCACCGAACTCGCGCCCTTCGAGGCGATCCGCGAGGAAGCCGCGATCTGGGAAGTGCGTGGGGGTCAGGTTGTACGCGTGACATAAATCCTCTCCCCTTGCGGGAAAGGATGGCGCAGCTTGCTCACATAGCGAGCTAGCGGAGCCTGGAGAGGGGGCACCCAAGAAACCCCTCTCCAACGGCGGCTAGGCAGCAAGCTGCCAAGCCTGCGTATCCTCTCCCACAAGGGGAGAGGATTGTCGTCAGTTCAACCCGCAGCCCGGCCCTGACCGTTGCCGCCGGAACGATTGCGGTTGCGGTTCCCCCGCCGACGGTTCCCGCCACCGCCCGGCTTGCGCTCGCCATTGGTCGGGCGCGCGTCGTACTTCTTCTTGGGACGGCGCGGGCGGTGGTTCTGGCCCGAGCGTTCCTCGCGCGGCTCGTCGTTGCGCACCGCGTTGTCGCCCGGCTGGCGCGCGTTGACCTTGGCGACTTCCTTCATGAAGTTCTCGGGAAGCTCGACCTTTTCCAGCGTCACCTTGGTAAGCTTCTGGATGTCCTTGAGGTAGGGCCGCTCGTCGGGCGCGCAGAAGGCGATCGCAACGCCCTCGGCCCCGGCGCGCGCGGTGCGGCCGATGCGGTGGACGTATTGTTCGGCGACATTGGGCAGCTCGAAGTTGATGACGTGGCTGACGCCCGAAATGTCGATCCCGCGCGCGGCGATGTCGGTCGCCACCAGCACCTTGACCTGGCCTTGCTTGAACTCGCCCAGCGCGCGTTCGCGCTGCGGCTGGCTCTTGTTGCCGTGGATCGCGGTGGCGCGGATGCCCTGCTGGCCGAGCTTGCGCACGACGCGGTCGGCGCCGTGCTTGGTACGCGTGAAGACGAGCACGCGGTCCATTTCCTTGGCGGCGAAACCTTCGCGCAGCGTGATCGTCAGCAGCGCCTGCTTTTCTGCCTGATTGAGGAAACAGACGTATTGCTCCACACGCTCCGCCGTGGTCGAGGCAGGCGCGACCGAGACATGCGCGGGATTGTTGAGGAACTGCCCGGCAAGCTGCTTGATCGAATTGGGCATCGTTGCCGAAAACAGCAGCGTCTGGCGCTCGGGCGGCACCAGCTGGACGACACGGCGCAGCGCATGGACGAAGCCAAGATCGAGCATCTGGTCTGCCTCGTCGAGCACGAGGATCTCGACGCCCTTGAGGTTGAACGCCTTCTGGTCGATCAGGTCGAGCAGGCGGCCCGGCGTCGCGACGAGGATGTCGGTGCCACGGTGCAGCTTCTCGCGGTCGCGGTTCACCGAGGTGCCGCCAACGATGCAATGCACCTTGAGACCCGCGAGCGCGCCATAATCCTTGGCCGACTGGGCGATCTGCCCGGCCAGTTCGCGCGTCGGCGCAAGCACCAGCATGCGGCACGACTTGTACGGCGTCTGCCGGTCGGCATCGCGCAGATTGTCGATCGAGGGCAGCATGAAGGCAGCGGTCTTGCCGGTGCCGGTCTGGGCGATACCCAGCAGGTCGCGGCCTTCCAGGAGCGTCGGGATCGACTGCTGCTGGATCGGCGTGGGCTTGTCGTAGCCCTTCATGTCGAGCGCCTGGAGGACGGGCTGCGAAAGCCCTAATTCATTGAATGACATTGTTTAATTAACTCACATAGAGCGCGGCGCCCGCGCAGCCGGAATGGCGCGCAGGGGCAGCGGGTGTCTGAACGACCCGCGTGAAAAGGGAGGCTCTGGAAAACAGGAGCGAGGCGCAGCCGGGGCGGGGATTACCGCCAGTTCACGCTGCAAAAGCGCTTCGCTGATGCAGCATTTGGACGCAAAGCGACATAAAGTCAATGCCGAGGCTAATTTTCTTGCCCGAGCGCCCCCGCGACATCATCCACCGTATCGGCCACCATCGCCTCGATCCCCTCGCGCGTCGGGTGGATGCGGTCGGCCTGAACCAGTTCGGGGCGGTCCATCACCGGTTGGAGAAAGAACGGCACCAGCGCCGCGCCGTATTTCTTCGCCAGCGCCGGGTAGATCGCGTTGAACTCGCGCGCGTAGGGCTCGCCAAGGTTGGGCGCGGCGAGCATGCCGAGCAGCAGCGTCTCGATCCCGCGCTCCTTCAGCTCGGCAAGGATCGCGTCGAGGTTCTCGCGCGTCTGTTCGACCGGCAGGCCGCGCAGCATGTCGTTGCCGCCGAGGCTGATGACGACAAGGTCCGGCTTCGTGGCCTGTGCATCGAGCGCGAAGGCCAGCCGATTGCGCCCCGCCGCCGTGGTATCGCCGGAAACCCCGGCATTGACCATCCGCGCATTGATCCCGCGTGCGCGCAGGGCCGCTTCGAGCAGCGCGGGGTAGGACTCGCCCTCGCCCAGCCCGTATCCGGTGAACAGGCTGTCACCCAGCGCGAGCACCGTCCGCTCCTCGCCCATCACCGGCACATCGGGCGGCATCTCCGCGCCCTGCCGGGTCTCGGCGACCGTCGGCGGCGCTTCGCTTCCACAGGCGGCGAGGCACAAAACCAGCGCGGCGGCAAGCCCGTACAATTTCATACACCTATCTCCTTGCCCGACCGGCAATAGCTATGCCATCTGCGCCCTGTGACAAGTCCCTCCCCCGCAATTCATGCCCAGGGCCTGACGCTGACGCTTGGCGATACCGCCAGCCCGGTCGAGATCCTGCGCGGCATCGACCTTACCGTCCCGCATGGCCAGACCCTTGCGCTGCTCGGCCCCTCCGGCTCGGGCAAGTCCTCGCTGATGGCGGTGCTGTCCGGGCTGGAACGCGCGACATCGGGCGCGCTCGATGTCGCCGGGCAGGATTTCGCGGGCATGGATGAAGACGCACTGGCACAGGCGCGGCGCGGACGGATCGGGATCGTGCTGCAGGCGTTCCACCTGCTGCCGACGATGACCGCAGTGGAAAACGTCGCGACGCCGATGGAGCTGGCCGGGATGGAAAACCCGCGTGCCCGGGCCGAGGCGGAATTGCAGGCGGTCGGCCTTGGCCACCGGCTCGATCACTATCCGACGCAGCTTTCGGGCGGCGAGCAGCAGCGCGTCGCCATCGCCCGCGCCACCGCGCCGCGCCCGGCGCTGATCTTCGCCGACGAGCCGACCGGCAACCTCGACGCCGCGACCGGCGAGACGATTATCGACCTGCTCTTCGCCCGCCGCGAGGAGACCGGCGCGACGCTGCTCATCATCACCCACGATCCCGCGCTGGCGGGCCGCTGCGAGCGGGTGATGACGCTGGCCGACGGCAAGGTGGCGAGCGATGTCGGGGGTTAGGGCGTCAACCTCAAAGCCCCCTCCTCTTCAGAGTAGGGGGTTGGGGGTGGTGCTGGCGGGCAACGAGCTCTGCGGCCTGAACCACCCCCCGGCCCCCTCCTTTGAAAAGGAGGGGGAGAAATCATGACCCCCTCCTGGTCCACCGCTTGGCGCATCGCGCGGCGCGATCTTTCGGCGCGGTTCAAGGGGCTGCGGCTGCTGCTCGTCTGCCTGTTCCTGGCGTCGGCGCGATTGCGGCGATCGGCACGCTGACCGGCTCGATCGAGAGCGAGCTGGACTCGCGCGGGCGGAAATCCTCGGCGGCGATCTTGAAGTCCGCCTCTGGCAGCGCGACCTCAATGCCGAGTGAACGCTGCGCTGGCGGAATATGGCCCGGTCTCCCGGCCTGCGCCTCGCAAGCCATCGCGCGCAAGGGAGAGTTGACCGCGCCCATCGCGCTCAAGGCAGTTGATGACAAATGGCCGATCTACGGCAAGCTCCTGCTCGCCGATGGCCGCGAGACCGGCCCGCCGCCTGCGGGGCAGGTCTATCTTCCGAAGGCACCGCCGAGCGGCTCGAAGTTACCCAGGGCGACAAGATCGAAATCGGCACGCAAACCGTCGCAATCGGCGGGATCATCGAAACCGAGCCAGAACAGCTCGGCGAAGGTTTCTCGCTCGGCGATGTTGTATCTCGCGGCTCGACTTCCCGCAGAGGCGGGCCTGACGACACCCGGCGCGATGTATCGCAGCAAGACTCGCCTCGCGCTGCCGCTCAGCGCCGACCCGGAAGCAGTGCGCGACGCGATGGAAGCGCGGTTCCCCACCGCCGGGTTCGAGTTCCGCACCCGCGACCGCGCTTCACCCGGTGCGGAGCGCTTCGTGCGGCAGATGGGCGAATTCTCGTGCTCGTCGGCCTCGCTGCGCTGGTGATCGCCGGGATCGGTATCGGCGGCGGCGTGTCTTCCTATCCTCGAAGCGCGGCGCAATTCGATCGCCACTTTCAAGGTGCTCGGCGCGACGAGCGGCGACATCGCGCGCATCTACCTGCTGCAGATCGGCACGGCGGCGCTGGTCGGCAGCTCGCGGGACTGGCGGCAGGCACGGTGATCACGCCGCTGCTGGCCACTGCACTGGAAGGCCTGCTGCCGGTCACCACGCAGTTCACGCTCGATCCCGGCGCGCTGATCCGCGCGGCGCTATACGGACGCTGGTAGCGCTGATCTTCGCCGCGCCGCCGCTGATGCGCGCACGGACTTTCCCGGCGATGGCGCTGATGCGCGCGCGGGTCACCGCTCAGCCTGCCGCGCCGCGAAATCCTGCTGCCGGTCGGGTTGGGCCTTGCCGCACTGGTCGCGCTGATCCTGCTGACGTCGAGCCAGCCGGGGCCGACCGCGCTGTTCCTTGTCGGAGCCGCCGCCACGCTGGCGCTGCTCGCGGGCCTTGGCCTTGCGATCCGCGCCGCCGCCACCCGCGCGCCGCGTCCCTCCGATCCGCTGCTGCGCGCAGGCCTTGCGAACCTCCACCGCCCCGCCGCGCAGACCGGGGCGCTGGTCACGGCGCTGGGTTTCGGGCTTTCGGCCTTCGTCCTGCTCGCCGCCATCGAGACCTCGCTCGACGCCAATATCCAGGCGCGCATCCCGCAGCGCGCGCCCGCCTATTTCGTGCTCGACGTGCCGCTCGACCGCGAAGGCGAGTTCCGTGAGGCGGTGAAATCGGTGGTGCCCCAGGCCGACATCCGCACCACACCGAACATGCGAGGGCGGATCCTCGCCTATGGCCCCGAAGGCGCGATGACGCGCGTCGCGGAGCTTGAGGAAATCCCCGATGGCGCATGGCCCCTGCGCGGCGAGCGCGGCATCACCTACGAAGACAACGTGCCCGATGGCAATGTCGTCACCGCAGGCGAATGGTGGCCCGCCGACTGGCAGGGCGAGCCGCTGGTCTCGCTCGACGAGGAATTCGCGCAGGCCATCGACCTCAAGGTCGGTGACATGATTACCATCGGCCTGCTCGGCGTCGAACGCTCGGCACGGATCGCCTCGTTCCGGCGGGTCGAGTGGGAAGACCTCGGCTTCAACCATGTCCTCGTCTTCTCACCCAATGCGCTGCGCGATGCGCCGCACAACCTTGCCGCGACGATCGACATTCCCAAGGGTGCCGAGGACGACGGGCTGCTCGGGCGGCTGGTGCGCGCCTTCCCGTCAAGCTCGGTGATCGAGACCGGCGGCCTGCTGCGCGAGGCGCGGGGCCTGCTCTCGCAGATGTCGGTGGCGATCCTTGCTGCTGCCTCGGTGACAGTGCTGGCGGGCCTCGCGGTGCTGTTCGGCGCGATAGCCGCCGCGCGCGCGAGCCGGACCTATGACAACGTCATCCTGCGGGTGCTGGGCGCGAGCCGCAAGCAGCTGCTCCTGCTGCAGCTGGCGGAATACGGGCTGCTGGCAGGCATTCTGGCGCTGGTCGCGCTTGGGCTGGGCGGATTTATCGCCTGGCTGGTGGTGACGCAGATGTTCGAGTTCGACTGGCTGCCCGACTGGCCGAGGGTGCTGGCGGTGCTGGGCGGCGGGCTGGTACTGGTGACCGGCTTTGCGATGGCCGGTTCGCTCCCCCTGCTGCGCGCCAAACCCGCGCGGGCATTACGGGAGCTTTAGGCTCTATTCCTCATCCTCGTCGTCGATCAGGATACGCTGCGCCGCGCCATCGAGGTCGTCGAATTGCCCGTCGCGCATCGCCCAGAAGAACATCGCAAGGCCCACAGCGCCCATGCCGAGCGCGATGGGGATGAGGATCGCGAGCACGGTCATTTCGCCGCCCTCGCCAGCCGGAGCGAATTGCCGACCACCACCAGCGAGCTGAGCGACATGGCGATGGCGGCGATCAGCGGCGTCACCATCCCGGCGAGCGCCAGCGGCACGGCAAGCACGTTATAACCCACCGCGAAAACGAAGTTCTGTCGCACCACCGCCATCGTCCGCCGCGCGACCGTCACCGCCTTGACGACAGGTTCGAGCCGTTCGCCGATGAAAACCGCGTCGGCAGCCTGCTGGCTGGTGTCGCTGGCCGATCCCGGCGCAATCGAGGCATGCGCGGCGGCAAGCGCGGGGCCATCGTTGAGCCCGTCGCCGACCATCAGCGGGCGATGCCCTTCGGCCTTGAGCGCTTCGAGCATGTCGAGCTTGCCGGAGGGCGAGACCCCGCCCTTACCCGCGATGCCAAGCTGGGCAGCCACAGCAGCAACGGCTTCCGCGCGGTCGCCCGAGACGGCCTCGCTCTCGATGCCCATCGCGCGCAGGTCAGTCAGCACTTCGGCGGCGTCCTCGCGCAAGGGATCGTCGAACTCGACCGTCCAGGCCTCGTCGCCGACCTGAAGACAGGATGCCAGCTTCTCGCTCGCGACGTCCGCCTTGCGCAGCGCGACCGAGGTGCCCGCGTGCGTCGCGAAGATGCCCTCGCCCGGCACTTCGCGAACCTCATCGATGCTCGCCGCCTCGATGCCCTGTGCGTCAAGCGCCCTGGCCAGCCCCCGGCTCAGCGGATGGCGGCTGACCCGCGCCAGCGCCAGCGCGACCGGGCGCGCGGTCTCGGGAATTGCGGAGAGGTCAGGCACCGGCTGCCCCAGGGTCAGCGTCCCGGTCTTGTCGAACAGTGCGACATCGACCTCGGCCAGCCGCTCCAGCGCCGATCCGTCCTTCACGAGCAGGCCGACGCGCACCAGCGCATTGCTCGCAACGACCTGCGCGGCGGGCACCGCGAGGCCCATCGCGCAGGGGCAGGTGATGATGAGCACGGCAATGCCGATCACCAGCGACTGGTGCCACCCGGCCCCGGCGATCATCCAGCCGACGAAGGCCAGCGCCGCGAGCGAATGCACGGCGGGCGCATAGAGCCGCGAGGCGCGGTCGGCGATGCGCACGTATTTGCTGCGCGACTGGCCTGCTTCGTCCATCAGCCGCGCAATCTCGGCAATCGCGGTGTCCTGCCCGGTGGCGGTGATCCGCACCTCGATGGGGTCGAGGACGTTGATCGCGCCCGCGTGGACCGCGTCGCCCACCGTCACCGGTTCGGCGCGGCTTTCGCCGGTGAGCATGGCGTTGTCGATGCCCGAGCGGCCCTTGGTGACGAGGCCGTCCGCCGCCAGTGCCTCGCCCGCCGCGACGAGCATGACCATGCCGGGTTCGAGGTTTTCCGCCTGCACCCGCCGCGTGCTGCCGTCTGGCTGGATCACCAGCGCCGAGCGGCCCATCGACTTGAGCAAGGCCCCGATCCCGGCGCGCGCACGGTTGCGCATCGTCGCATCCAATGCACGCCCTGCCAGCAGGAAGAACAGCAGCATCACCGCGCCATCGAAATAGGCATGCTCCCCCGCGGTCAGCGTTTCATAGACCGAAAGCGCGGTCGCCAGCAGCACGCCGATGGAGATCGGCACGTCCATGTTCGTGCGCCGGTGGCGCAGCGCCATCAGCGCCGAGGCAAAGAACGGCTGGCCCGAATAGGCGACCACCGGCAGCGCGATCAGCGCCGAGAGCCAGTGGAACAGCTCCTTCGTGACGCCCTCCGCGCCCGACCAGACCGAGACCGAGAGCAGCATGATGTTCATCATGCCGAAGCCCGCCACCGCAAGCGCGCGCATCAGGCGTTTGGCCTCGCGGTCGTCTATCGCCAGCGGGTTGTCGGCGACAGGCTGCGCCTCGAAACCTTCGTTGAGCAGCGCTGCGACGAGGTCGTCTTCGCTGACACGGGCGTCGTGGCGCACCGCGACGCGTTTGCTGGAAAAGTTCACCCGCGCCGCCTCAACGCCCTCAATAGCGCTCAGCCCGCGCTCGATCTTGGCGATGCACCCGGCGCAGCGGATGCCGGGCACAGTGAAGCGCGTGTCGGTCAATTCGCGCGTTGTTGCCGCGCTAATGACAGCGGGCGCGTTCACCGGACTTCGCGTTCTTCGGCCCAGCGCTGACCGGCGTATTCGATCGATAGACGCACGATCCAGCGACCGTCCGGCACGGCCTCACCCGAGACGAAGCGCCCCGAACCATCCGCCGCGAAGGCCAGCGAGCGATGCTCCACCTTGCCCAGCGGACGGCGCAATTCCGCCGAAACCTGCGCCCCTTCGGGCACGTCGGCGGTCAGGACCGCCAGCCGCCCCGATGCCTCACGGTCGAGATCGACAGACCAGCCGAGCTTGTCGGATTCGCGCGCTTCCTCAAGCCAGCCGTTGTATTTCTGGCTGGCAACGTAGGAGTTTTCGACCACCACGCCGGAAAAGCTCCCGGTCGCATAGGCCGCCATCGTGAAGTTGACGGCGAAGACGATTCCGAACCCGCCGACGAGGACGGCGAGCATGTGCTTTCCGGTAAACTCACCTTTCATCAGTCGCCTCCCGGCGCATCGAAGCGCGTTTCCTGGCTGTCGGTCTCACGCTGCTCGTCAAGCGAGGTTACCCGGAAACTGAACTGCCCGCCAGTCGTGCCCTCGGGCGCCATGACATAGGCGCGCACCGTCTGCGTCGCATCGGCAGGCACCTCGACGGTCAGCTTTTCCGCCGCATCCTCGCGGCGCGTCGTGCCGGTCCACATCTTCGCGCCCGCCAACCCTTCGACCGCGATCTCCATCTCGCGCGGGCGGCTTTCCATGTTGCGCAGCTTCAATGTGTAGGAATTGCGCACCGAGCCGTCGCGCAGCAGCATGTAGGGCGGGTTGCGGTCGGGCGAGACTGTGAGGTCGGTATGCGTGCGCACGCCGAGCGCGAAGAGCAGCGCCAGCCCGATTGCGCCCCAGATCGAGAAATAGACGAGAGTGCGCGGGCGCAGCAGCGTCTTGATGACCGGCTTGGGCTCGCCGCCCGCCGCCTCGCTCTTGCAATCCTCAAGCGTGGCATAGTCGATCAGCCCGCGCGGACGCCCGATGTCGGCCATGACCTTGTCGCAGGCGTCGATGCAGAGCGCGCAGGTGATGCAGCCGATCTGCGGCCCTTCGCGGATGTCGATCCCGGTGGGGCAGACCGCGACGCACTGGTTGCAGTCGATGCAGTCGCCGAACTGGCCGGGATTTTTCTGCGCCTTCTTGACCGAACCGCGCGGTTCGCCGCGCCAGTCCTTGTAAGTGACAAGCAGCGATTTCTCGTCGAGCATCGCGGTCTGGATGCGCGGCCAGGGGCACATGTAGACGCAGACCTGCTCGCGCATGAACCCGCCAAGCGTAAAGGTGGTCAGCGTCAGGACGCCGACAGTGATATAGGCAATCGGTGCCGCCTCGCCGCGCCAGAAATCGTGCACGAGCGTCGGAGCGTCGGCAAAGTACATGATCCACGCGCCGCCGGTTGCGAAGGCAATCGCGAGGTATATCAGCCACTTGACCCCGCGCCGGATCACCTTGCCCCAGGTCCAGGGCGCGGCCTCAAGCCGGATGCGCGCGTTGCGATCCCCGTCGATCAGGCGGTCGATGTGCTGGTAGAGGTCGGTCCAGACCGTTTGCGGACAGGCATAGCCGCACCACGCGCGGCCCACCGCGCTGGTCACGAGGAACAGCCCGATACCTGCCATGATCAGCAGGCCCGCGACGAAATAGAACTCGTGCGGCCAGATCTCGATGCCGAACATGTAAAAGCGGCGGTTGGCCATATCGACCAGCACCGCCTGATCGGGCGCATAGGGACCGCGATCCCAGCGAAGCCAGGGGGTGCCCCAGTAGATGCCCAGCGTCACCAGCATGACGAACCACTTGAAGCGGCGGAAAGGTCCGTCGATCCGCTTGTTGTGGACGGTCTTGCGCGCCTCGTAGAGCTTTTCAGGCAGGTGCTGCCGTTCGGGCTCGGAAGGCTCGTGCCGCTGCGTTGCAGCTTCGGGCTTGGCGACGGCACTGGAGACGGGATCGACGGTCTTGACGACCCCGTCTTCGTTTACCGCATCGGGATCAGGGTTGCTCATCTACCTCTACCGCCGGGTCCTCGGCGACCTCCACGAAGTCTTCCCCGCCCCCCAGCGAATGGACATAAGCCGCCAGCATCTTGATCGTCACAGGATCGAGCCGACCTTCCCACTTCGGCATCATTCCCATGCGCGGATTGAGGATCTGGCGCGCGATCTGCTCGCGGCTGCTGCCATAGAGCCAGATCGCGTCGTTGAGCGCAGGCGCGCCCTGCGCCCGGTCACCCTCACCCGCCACGCCGTGGCAGGTTACGCAGTTGTCGGTGTAAAGCTGTGCGCCCACGGCGTTGCTCTTGCCCTTGCCGCTGAACGAGAGGACGTGGCCAACGACCGAATTGAGCTGCTGCTGGTCGAAGATCCCGGCCATCGCAGGCATCTGGCTGTCGCGCGTTTCGTCATCGCCGTGCTGGCGGATGCCGTGCGTCAGCGTGTATTCGATAGCCTTCAGGTCACCGCCCCAGAGCCAGTCATCGTCGGCCAGGTTCGGATAGCCCGGGCTGCCGGTCGCGCCGGAACCGTGGCACTGCACACAGTTGACCTTGAATGCCGCTGCACCGCCTGCGACCGCCTGTGCCATCAGGTTGCTGTCTTCGGGCAGGCGCTCGATCGGAATGCGCGCGAGCTGTTCGCGCACGCTGGTGCGCGCCTGATCGGCGACGCTCATTTCCTCGGCCAGCTGGCCACGGCTGGTCCAGCCCCAGAGCCCTTCGGTGCCCTTGTCGAGCAAGGGAATCGCCGGATAGACGATCACATAGCCAATCGCCCAGACGATCGTGATGTAGAACGTCCAGAGCCACCAGCGCGGCAGCGGGGTGTTGAGTTCCTCGATGCCGTCCCACTCGTGGCCGACGGTTTCGGTGCCGGTTGGCTGGTCGATGCGCTTATTCGCCATCGTCATTGTCCTTGAAAATGGAGTGAGCAGCTGCGGAGTTCCGGTGCTTCGACCCCGGCCGGAAAGGCCAGAGGCACAGGATCAGGAACAGCACGAACATCACGGCCAGCCAGTAGGTGTCCGCAAAGTGGCGGAAGGTTTCGTAGAAGGTCACCGGCCCTTCTCCTCGGCCAGTTCTTCCTGCGCGGCGGCGCTGTTCACATCGACCAGCGTGCCGAGCATCTGCAGGTAAGCGACCAGCGCGTCCATCTCGGTCAGCCGCGCGGGATCGCCGTCGTAGTCGCGAATCTGCGCCTTGGGATAGCGCTCGGCAAGATCGCCCGCGTCCGCCTCGGGATCGGCTTGCGCCTTTAGGTCGGCAGCGGCCTGTTCGATGTCGGTATCGCTATAGGGCACGCCGACGGCACGCAGGGTGCTCAGCATCGCGGCAGGATCGGCAACCTTGAGGTCGTTTTCGGCGAGGAAGCCGTATTGCGGCATCACCGATTCGGGCACCACCGATTGCGGGTTCTGCAAATGCTGGACGTGCCATTCGTCCGAATAGCGCCCGCCGACGCGCGCGAGGTCAGGCCCGGTGCGTTTCGAGCCCCACTGGAACGGGTGGTCGTACATCGATTCGGCGGCAAGGCTGTAGTGGCCATAGCGTTCCACCTCGTCGCGGAACGGGCGGATCATCTGGCTGTGGCAGGTATAGCAGCCCTCGCGAATGTAGATATCGCGCCCGGCCTGTTCGAGCGGGGTGTAGGGGCGCATGCCCTCCACTTCCTCGATCGTATTGTCGATCCAGAACAGCGGCGCGATCTCCACGATGCCGCCGATGGCGACAGCAGCGAAGGTGGCAATGCCCAGCAGCGTGATGTTGCGCTCGAGCTTCTTGTGGCCCGAGAATGCTTCTTTGGCGTTCGTATCGCTCATCGGGTTCAGTCCTACTCGGCCGGAACGGCGCTGGTGATCGGGCGATCCAGGTCGGGATCGTACGGGGTTACGGTCATCGGCGCTTCCTCACGAAGCTTGCCGGCCAGCGTCATCCAGATATTGTAGACCATGACGACTGCGCCCGAGAGGTAGAGCAGGCCGCCAAAGGCACGCATGACATACATCGGGAACATGGCCGCGACGGTGTCCGCGAAGGACCAGAGCAGGTAGCCGTCCTGCCCGTATTCGCGCCACATCAGGCCCTGCATGACGCCCGCGACCCACATCGAGGCGGCGTAGAAGACGATGCCCAGCGTCGCGAGCCAGAAGTGCCAGTTGATCATGCGCAGGCTGTACATCCGCTCACGGTTCCACAGGCGCGGCACGAGGAAATAGACCGAGGCGAAGGTGATCATCCCGTTCCAGCCCAGCGCGCCGGAGTGGACGTGGCCGATGGTCCAGTCGGTATAGTGCGACAGCGAGTTGACCGCCTTGATCGAGAGCATCGGCCCTTCGAAGGTGCTCATCCCGTAGAAGGCGAGCGCCATGACCATCATGCGGATGATCGGATCGGTGCGGACCTTGTCCCATGCGCCGTTGAGCGTCATCAGGCCGTTGATCATGCCGCCCCACGAAGGCATCCAGAGCATGATCGAAAAGACCATCCCCAGCGTCTGCGCCCAGTCAGGCAGCGCGGTATAGTGGAGGTGGTGCGGCCCCGCCCAGATGTAGAGGAAGATCAGCGACCAGAAGTGGATGATCGACAGCCGGTAGGAATAGACCGGGCGCTCGGCCTGCTTCGGCACGAAGTAGTACATCATCGCGAGGAAGCCGGCGGTCAGGAAGAAGCCAACCGCATTATGGCCGTACCACCACTGCGTCAGTGCGTCCTGAACCCCCGAGAAGGCGGAGTAGCTGCGCGAGCCGACGAGGCTGACCGGAAGCGCGAGGTTGTTGACGATATGCAGCATCGCGATGGTGACGATGAAGGCCAGGAAGAACCAGTTGGCCACATAGATATGCGGCTCCTTGCGCCGCACGATCGTGCCGACGAAGACAGCGAGATAGGCCACCCAGACAATCGTCAGCCAGAGGTCGACGTACCATTCAGGTTCGGCATATTCCTTCGACTGGGTGATGCCGAGCAGGTAGCCCGTCGCGGCGAGCACGATAAACAGCTGGTAGCCCCAGAACACGAACCGCGCGAGCGAGGGAAACGCCAACTGCACCCGGCAGGTGCGCTGGACGATATAGAAGCTCGTCGCGATCAGCGCGTTGCCGCCGAATGCGAAGATCACCGCCGAGGTATGCAGCGGGCGCAGGCGGCCGAAATTGAGGTAGGGTTCGAAATTGAGCTGCGGGAAGGCCAGCTGCAAGGCGATGTAAAGCCCGGCGAGGAAACCCGCCATGCCCCAGAACATCGTCGCCAGCACGCCCCAGCGCACGGGATCGTCATCGTATTTCGACGGCCCCTCGGGCATCTTGAAGAAACCCTGCGCCTTGCCCAGCGGATCGAAGCGGGTGGCCGAGGCAATCATCAGCCCCAGCGCGACCAGCCCGACGATCGCGGCATGCGCAGCGAAACCGGCATCGTGAGCCACAGCCCAGACGATAACCGCCAAAATGAGAACGCCGAACCAGAGCCCGGTCCGCGCGAGTGCAGTTTCAGCCTGCATTGAATTCTCCCTAGCCTTGATGGCTGCCCATAGTCACTTGCCTAGCCCCGTACATTGACCTGACGCAAACTGGCCAATGTTGCAGCGCGGTATTCCACTTTTTCCTACAAATTCCGTGTCAAAGCCTTGATCCGGATCAAAGACATTCCGTGTCTGCGAGATCATTTTCCCCAGATCGCGATGCAAGGAATCGGGCCGCATGGGGTGGCCGATGCATCGCCGGGAAGAAAGTAATGAAATCTCACATCTTGTTCGCAAGCGCAGCCGCAGCAGCGCTGCTGGTCAGCCCGGCACAGGCCGAAGCCCAGGACCGCGCAGGTTCGATCCAGGTCAAGCTGCTCGGCACCGGCGTCCTGCCCGACGGCAAGATCAAGAAGGTCCAGACCGACATCGTCGGCCTTCCCGCCGATACGCAGACCGAAGCCAACGACAATGTCGTGCCGACGGTCGCGATCGAATATTTCGTTTCGAACAATTTCTCGATCGAGACGATCTGCTGCGTCACGCAGCATGACGTCGATGCGGTCTCCGGCCTGCCCGGCGCGGAGCTGGTGTCCAACGCGCAGGTCATCCCGGCCACGGTCACCGCCAAGTTCCATGCCGACCTCGGCGCGATCAAGCCCTATATCGGCGCGGGTCCGACCTATTTCCTCTGGATCAAGGACAAGCCCGGCGCGGCGACGATCCCGCTCGGCGTGACCAAGCAATCGCTTTCGAACGAGTTCGGCATCGCGCTGCAAGCCGGTGTCGATGTGCCGATCAACGAAAACGGCATGGCGCTGACGGTCGATGCCAAGAAGTACTTCGTCGATACCACGGCGCGCTGGTACGCGGGCGATACGCTGGCGATCCAGACCAAGCACAAGCTCGATCCCTGGGTGGTCAGCGCGGGCCTCGCGTTCCGCTTCTGACGCCCTGACGGTCAGCAAGGAATGCGCGCTCTCCGGCACTGGCCGGAGGGCGCGTTTCCTTTTGCTAGCTGGCCGATTTCTCTTCGAAGATCATGAACGGCAGGTCGAGCGGCTCATAGTCATGCCCCATCTGCGACAGCGCGGCTGTCACCTGCCCGCGATGATGCGTTGCGTGATTGAAGACATGGTTTAGCGCTGCAGCCATCGGCAGGCGGCGCTGCTGGCCAGTGGTCATCCGGTAGGCGAGTTCTCCGGCAAGCGTAGCCTCGTCCAGAGCGCCGACAAACCCGCTCCAGACCGCCGTTGCCTCCAGCAGCCGCGATGCCAGCAGCGCGCGATCACCTTCGACCTCTGCGTCCAGTGAGCGGCTCGCCACCTCTCCCCCGGAAAACCTGGGAAACCAGATCATCTTGTCGGTGAGCAGCAGGTGATTCACTGTGCCGTGGATCGAGGCAAAGAACAGCCCGCAATCGCGCCGGTAGTCCTCGTCTGGCACCAGATCGACCGATGACAGGAGCCGCGCGGTCGCCCAGTGATGATACCGCGCCATCTGCTCGAGATGGCTCTGAAGCGAGGCAGTCATCTTCGTCTCCCGATTTTCTCCAAACGCCATAGCCTGCACCGCGCACAAAAAAAGGGGGCCGGACAAAGCCGACCCCTAAGCTAGGCACCTTCCCGGGGAGAGAAATCAGGAGGCACCTGAACCTGTATCCGCTGGATCAGTCGGTCGGCCCCGCCTTCCCCACACCGCGCGGGCGCGAGGCCTTGCGCGGGGCTTTGCCGTAATCGAGCGTGCCGAACATCCAGTCGTAAAGCAGCGAGATCGTCGCGAAATTGCCACCGGTGAAACGCGCGTGGTGATGGTGGTGCATCACCGACATCGTGTTGAGGTACTTGAAGGGAAACCTGTCAGCCGACCACTGGTCATGGTTGTGCAGGTTGATCTCCGAAAACGCGATCCAGGTGACGATGATCGTCGCGATATGGAAATCGCCCATGAAGCGCGAGAGCACAAAGATCGTCGCGACATAGAGCCCCAGCCCCAGCGCCACTTCGAGCGGATGGATGAAACTGGAATCGCCCCGGCACGGGTCTTTCTGGCGGTGATGCACGGCATGCACCCACATCAGCGGACCGCCAAGGAATCCCTCGTCGTGGAACAGGAAACGGTGCACGAGGTAGTAGAAGAAGTCGTAGACCATCAGGATCACGAATACATCGAGCAGCATCTGCCAGATCGGCTGCGCCTCTGCGGTGATGCAGAACGGCACGATGCCGAGGAAGATCACCGTGGTGAAGACGAGCCCCCACTTGCGATTCCATTTCTGGTTCGCCGCGTAGCTCTCCTTCTGCATCTTGCTTTCGTACATCGTGACATTGGCATCCGCCGCCGCCGCAACCGTCGGGTTGAGCAGCGCGATGCGCCCGAGCACCCATGTCACCAGCCGGATGCCGACGAACGCCGCCAGCGAAAGCAGGACATGGTAATCGGCCCATAGCGGACTGTCGAAAAAGCCTTCCATCTCAATCACCTTCGTTCATCGCTCACCGCTCATCACAGGCCGAGATCGACGATCTTTCCATCGAAATTCATCCCAAGGTGCGTCGTCGCCTCGGCCAGCTTGTCCTTCGGCGCTTCGGCGATGTAGCCGTCGATCACGCGCTGGTAGTTGGAGACCAGCCCTTCGACCGACTTCGCCAGCCGCATGTAATCGAACCCTTCGGAATGCAGCCCCTTCTGCTGCAGCGGGATGTTCGAATAATCCTGTCGCGGGATCATCGGGAAATCCTGGCTGTCGAAAGGAAGCACGGTCGGCTCCATCGGCGGCTCGGGTTCCTTGCCTTCGGGGAACTGCGTGAGCGACCATATCTCGAACAGGCAGGTTTCCGGACCCGTCGGACGGATGCGGTATGACGACATCGAGGTGAAGTAGGTCAGCAGGAAATAGTGCGGAAACAGGAACGAGACCGCCTCGATCGGGTGCTCGACGGCAACCTGGTTGAGATCGGGCACGTCCTCGCCGCGCGCGCGCAATTGCTCGGTGATCGCGGCGTTGACCATGCCGTACCACGTCATCATCGCCTGCTGCGGATCGTCGGGCAGTTCGACATCGGCAAACTGCTTCGCGATCTCGACTTCCTTGGCATGGGCAAGCCCTGCCATCCCCTCGGACAGGAGTTCGATCGACTGGATGATTTCGGCGATCAGTTCCTTGGTCGTGATGTTCGGGTTGATCTGCGGCCCCAGCCCGTCTGTCTCGCTGCCGTAGCGCGCGCCATAAAGCGAAGGCTGCGCATGCTGAAGCTGCGGGTGCGTCTTCATCACATGGTAGCCTTCCATGAAGGCTTCCATCGCAATCTTCCAGTTGGCGGGCAGCTCGGTCGCGAACCACCATTCGGAGCGCAGTTTGTCCATCCCGCGCGCTTCGAGGGCACCGAGCACCGGTCCCATCGATTCGCGGAACGAGGGCGCATCGGCATCGTGATTGATGAACGCGCAGCCGCCCCAGGTTTCCACCCGCACCTCGCGCAGCGCCAGTTCGGCCGGGTCGAGCTTGTCCTCGCTGAACAGGTCGCGCCCGTAAACGAAGGTATTCTCGCCATCCATGTTCCACTTCCAGCCGTGGAACGGGCAGATGAAGCCCGATTTCGCGCAATTGCCGGATGGGCCGCCGGTCAGCGGGACGCCGCGATGGCGGCAATGGTTGTGATAGGCCTTGATCCCGTCATTCGTGCGCACGACGATTACCGACTTGCCGACGTTGGAATATTCCACCCAGTCGCCGACCTCGGGAATCTGCTCCAGACGGCAGGCCATCTGCCAGACATGCGGCCAGAGGTGCTCGCATTCGAGCTTGTAGAAATCCTCGTCGTAATAGCGCGCCGAGGGCACCATTTCCGGGTCGGTGATCGCCAGCGGATTGGCTCCGGCGACCAGTTCTGATGCATCGAAATCGGCCATCTGCCCTCTCCTTTTATCGTTGCGGGCTCAGGAAAAGGCTTCTTCGCCGAGCAGGATCGTGCGCCGCAGCAGGCGGCCGCAGTCCGGGTCGTAAGGCATCGCGCGGTGCAGCGTGCCGGTGTTGTCCCACATCACCGAATCGCCGACTTCCCACTCGTGCGCGTAGTGATAGGCTTCGCTGGTGGCGTGTTCGCGCAGGCCGTGGAGGATGCGCGCGGACTCTTCCATGTCCTTGCCGACCACGTTGCGCGCGGTGTTACCCAGCACGAGCGACTTGCGCCCGGTCTTGTGGTGCCAGACCAGCGGCAATTCCTGCGCGCCCTTCGACTGCCAGTCCTTGAGCTGTTCCAGTGTCGGCTCGGGGCACCAGTAAAGCTGCGAGACCCACATCGCGTGCATGACGCGCAGGTCGTCGATCTGGTCCTTGGTTTCCTGCGGCAGATCGTCATAGGCGGCATAGCAATTGGCGAATTCGGTATTGCCGCCCCAGGTCGGCAGCACCTTGCTCGTCAGGATCGAGCCGCGCACCGGCACCGGGTTCATCGTCCCGTCAACATGCCAGTAGAGCGAGCCCTTGAGGTAGTCGATCACCGACTTGTCATGCTCTTTCTCGTCGAGCGAGATCGAGAAGATCGCGCCGCCATCGACGCCGATCTCGGTCGCGTTGCCGCCAAGCAGGTTGGTGAACCGGATCTGCTCCTCGTCGGTGAAGTGCAGCTGCTTGAAGACCAGCACGCCGCGCTGTTCGAGCAGGTCGTTGATCTCGTCGGTGAGCTTGCCCGAAAGCAGCTCTTCCTTGGTGTTGAGGATGCGGCTGCCGATCTTGTCCTTGATCGGTTCCGCCTTCAGCCGGGTCATTTCGGTGACAGCCATGTCTCTCTCCAGATTTGATAAGGTAGGTTAGTATTATCCCGCTGGCGCGGTTGCCTTGATCTCGGTCAAACCGGATTCGCCGGTGCTTGTCTCAGGGAGCAATTCGAGCCCGCCCGCACCCATGTATTTCGCCAGATTGCGGTGCAGGTTGGTGACCTTGCGCTCCTGCCAGGGATTGGGGAGGTTCCCCTTGAACCCCTGCGATTTGTAGCCGCGCTGCACCTCGACCATGTTCGAGATGTCCTGCGCGATGACATGCGGCCAGAGGTCGAGGTCCTGTTCGAGATAGGTCCACTCGGTCTCAGGTTCCTCGCCTTCGGGAAACCGGTCGAGCGCCACCGCCTCGTAAAGGCACTTGTCGGGATCGGTGCCCCATGGCCGCACGCGATAGTAAAGCGAGAATGTCGGCCCCGGGATCATGTTCATGTTGGGGAAGATCGCATTGGCGAGCCCCGCCTTGCCAACCTGCTCATCGGTTAGCTCAGGCCAGATCACGCCGCGCTCGGCATCCAGCTTCTTGGCCTGCGCCATCCAGTGCGCGTGAACTTCGGATGCGGGGGTGCCTTCGGGCAGTTCCTCGGGCAGGCGCTGCGCGGTCTTGACCAGCGTTTCGGTCGTGCTGGCGCCGATCGTGTCCCAGTATTCCTGCTGCATCCGCGCGATTGTGTGGCGCGGGTCCTCGTTGCCCGCCGCGCGGTGGACCGAGGTTTCGACTGCCGTGCCTTCCTCGCGGTGCTCCTTGGAATCGAAGCCGGTCTGGCTGTGCAGGCCGAAGACCTTCGAATAGGAGTAGAAGTCGCCGTACTTGATAAGCTGCGGGTGCGTGCCCTGCACGTGATAGGATTCGAGGAACGCTTCGAGCGCGACCTTCCAGTTGCAGTCGAACACGCCCCAGAACCGAAACCGGTAGCGCATCTTGTCGAATTCGAACGGGTCGAGCACCGCATTGATCGGGTCGAGGTATTCGGCGAGCGGGATGCAGTCCGGGTCCATGTTGATCCAGATCCAGCCGCCCCAGGTATCGACATTGACCGGCGTCAGGCTCGTGCAGGCAAGGTCGAGCGCGCCGTTCCAGTCCTCGCGGTCGGGGATGTAGGCCGCCTCGCCGTCCATGCCGAAGGTCCAGGCGTGATAGTTGCAGCCGAATTTCAGGCTGTTGCCCTTCGCCGAGTGCGCGCCGGTATCCTGCGCCACGGTCTTCGGCCCGCCGCCGGTGTTGTTGCCGACCAGCCGCCGACCGCGATGCGGGCAGACGTTGTGAAACGCCTTCAGGCTATCGGGCGTATCGCGCACGATCAGGATCGAATCGTGGCAGATGTTGTATGTGATGTAATCGCCGACTTCCTTGAGTTCCTCGACGCGTCCGGCCTGCTGCCAGACCTTGGACCAGAGCCTTTCCGGCTCGGCCTCTGCGTATTCGCGGCTGATGAAGGCATCGACCGGATAGGTGACGGCCTGCGAGAGTTCGGGGGAAAGTTCGTCCTGCATCACTTGTCTCCCAGCGGGCGCGGCTCGCCCGTTCCCATGTATTTTGCGAGATTGCGGTGCAGGCTGATGACCGCCCCTTCGGAGCGCGGATTGGGCACGTTGCCGCGATAGCCGGCCATCTTCATGCCCTTCTGGACCTGCGCCATGTTCGAAAAGTCCTGCTTGAGGACATGCGGGAAATCGCCGGGATCGGCATAGGTCCAGGCCGTCTCGGGCGCTTCGCCCTCGGGGTAGAGCTCGTAAACCGCGACTTCGAAATAGCACTTGTCGGGATCGGTCCCGAACGGCCGCGCCTGATAACAGAGCATGTTGTTAACCGCGTGGCCGATCTGCTGGTTGGGGAAGATCTGCCAGCTGGTCCCGCTCTTGCCAACCGCTGCGGAATCGACCTTCGGCCAGAACACGCCGCGCTCCTCATCGATCCTGCGCGCGGTTTCGAGCCAGTACTTCGAGACCTCGGCGGCGGGCGTGCCTTCGGGCAGGACATCGGGCAGCGTCTGCGCGACATCGACCAGCGTCTGCGTGGTGTTGGTGTTGACGCCTTCCCAGGTGTATTTCTGCATCTCGGCGGTCGAGATGCGCGGATCGCCGATGCCGAGGCGCAGCTTGCCCTTGTCCTCGTCGACGCCGGTTGCCGGATCGTAGCCGATGTGGCTGTGCAGCCCCTGCTGGCGGCCCCAGCCGGTGAAGTCGCCGAATTGCGTGAACTCCGGGTGCGTGCCGGGGACGTGGTAGGTCTCGTTGAACGCTTCGAGCGCGACCTTCCAGTTGCAGTCGAACACCGTCCAGTTGCGCCAGCGGGCGCGCATGTTCTGCAATTCGAACGGATCGAGCGCGGCTGCGGCGGGTTCGAGGTATTCGCGCAGGGGCCCCGCCTTGCCGTCGAAGTTCACCCAGATGAAGCCGCCCCAGGTATCGACCGCGATTTCGCCGAGCCGGGTCACCTCGTCGCAGAGCGCGCCGCCCCAGTCCTCGTCCTGCATGATGTAGGAGCACGAGCCATCGAGCTCGAAGGTCCAGGCGTGGAAGCCGCAGACGAAGTTCATGCGGCTGCCCTGCGCGTTGCGCTCGCCCGCCGGGGTTTCGACCAGCTTGCGCCCGCGATGGGTGCAGACGTTCCAGTAGGCGCGGATTTCGCCGTCCCTGTCGCGCAGGATCAGCGCGGAATCGTCGCCAAGGTCATAGGTGATGTAGTTGCCCGGCTCGGGAATGTCCTCGACCCGGCCCGCCTGCACCCAGACCTTGCGCCAGAGCTTGTCCTGTTCGGCCTTCGCGTAATCCGCCGAAATATAGGCTTCGGGCGAAATCACGACCGGGCCGGAAAGCTCCTCCGACAGGGTGGGGAAGGGCACCTTTTGCATCTCGTTCATCTGTCCTCTCCTCGCGCTGGCGCTTATTCGGCGGGTTGCAGCTGTGGCTTGGCGATGGTGAGATCGAGGCCCTCAAGCTTGCCCGCATCGCGCCAGGCTCCGATCATCGCCTCGAAGGCGTAGTACCCCTCGCCCCAGGGCTCGCCGAAGATGCTGCGTTTCTTCTTCTGGTCGCCTTCGTTGTTGAAGTAGGAGGGCGTGCACTCGGTCTGGAACTGCGAGTTATCGACCGCGACCGAACGCAGATGGCTGATGTAGCCGTCCTGCGCTTCTTGCGTCGGCTCGATCCGCTCGGCCCCGCGCTTGAGCGCTTCGGAGGCGACGTAGCCGATGTGGAAACCCTGATCGATGAAGGTCTTGGAATTGCTGGCGTTCGTCCCGGCCTGCGTGAAGCCGGTGAAGAACATGTTGGGGAAGCCCGCCGCCATCATCCCCTGGAAGGTTTTGAAGCCATCGCGCCAGTAGTCGTAGATCGACAGGCCGTCGCGCCCCTCGATCGTGTCGATGCCCCAGCGCCGGTCGAGATCGTTGGTAACCTCGTAGCCCGACGCCATGATGAGGCAGTCGATCTCGTATTCCTCGCCATTGTGGACGAAGCCGTTCTCGGTCAGCCGCTCAAGGCCGCGCGTCTCGGCAACGTCGATCAGGGTGACGTTGTCCTGATTGAAGCAGGGGTAGAAATCGTCGTTCGATGCCGGGCGCTTGCAGAGATAGCGGTAGTAGGGCTTCAGCGCCTCGGCGACCTTCGGGTCCTTGACGATCTCGCAGCGCTGACGCAGCCGCTCCATCACGCGATAGTCCCAGACCTCGCGGCGCGCGGCGTAGTCTTCCGGAGTTTCGTTGGGCCAGCCCTCGGCTTCGAGATCGGCGGCGACATTGCGGCTGATCTCGGTCCAGATGTCCTGCACCATGTCGGGCTCGCCCGGTGTGATCCGTTCCATCGCGGCCTGATGGAAGTTCCTGATCCGCCGTTCCTGCCAGCCGGGTTCGAGCGAATTGTACCAGTCGGGGTCGATCGGCGTGTTGTTGCGCGCGTCGATCGTCGAAGGCGTGCGCTGCACGACGTAGGTCTGCTCGGCATATTTGGCGAGATAGGGCACGACCTGGATCGCGGTGGCACCGGTACCGATGATCGCGACCTTCTTGTCCTTGAGCTTGTCGAGCACCGGATTGCGCCATTCGCCGCCGGTGTAGTCATAGTCCCAGCGGGCGGTGTGAAAGACCTTGCCCTTGAACTGGTCGATGCCGGGAATGCCGGGCAGCTTGGGCTTGTTGAGCGGCCCCATCGCCAGCACGACAAAGCGCGCCTTGATGTCATCACCGCGATTGGTGCCGACGTGCCAGCGGTTGATTTCCGGGTCCCACTTGAGGTGCTGGATCAGCGTGTGGAACAGCGCGTTCTCGCGCAGGCCGAAGGTGTCGGCGATCATCTGGCAATGATCGTGGATTTCGTAGCCGTCGCAGAACTTCTTCGACGGCATGTAGCCCGTCTCTTCGAGCAGCGGCATATAGACCAGCGCATCGTTGTCGCACTGGATGCCGGGATAGCGGTTCCAGTACCAGGTGCCGCCGAAGTTGCCGCCGTGATCGACGTTGTAGAAGTTGTCGATCCCCGCCTTCTTGAGCTGGGTGGCGACCATCATGCCGCAATAGCCCGCGCCGAGGATGACGACATCGGTCTCGCCGGTGATCGGTTCACGCGGGGCCACCGGGGTGTAGGGGTCCTCCTCGTATATCTTGGCCCACTTGCCCGAGGTCGGGATATACTGGTCGTTGTGGTCCTTCTTGATCCGCCGGTCACGCTCGGCGAGGTACTTCGCGTGCAGCGCCTCGATCTGCTCGGGGGTAACGGTCGGGCAATCGCTGTGTTCGCAGATCATGGGGCCTCTCTCGATTCGCTTTTAATCAACACCACTGTTGATTAGTTACAGCGATCGAGAAGGGAATTGATCGAGATCAAATTTTGGTCTGAGCAACCTTCACCCCTCCCCTTCAGGGGAGGGGACGGGGGTGGGGGTTACGCAATCAGGCGTCACATACGGTGAACGCCCCACCCCACTGCGACTAGGTTCCGCTTCGCGTCACCAAGTCTCGTTGCCCCTCCCCTAAAGGAGAGCGGCTTAGGAGCCTGTCAGTCGCCGGTGAAGGTCGGCTCGCGGCCTTCGAGGAAGGCGTTGACCGCTTCCTTGTGATCGGCGGAGAGCGCGGACTGCATCTCCAGCCCGTAGTTCGCCTCGATCAGGCTCTCGGTCATGTTGCGCAGCAGCAGGTTGATCGCGATCTTGGTCGCATTGATCGCCTGCGTCGCGCCAGAGGCAAGGCGTTCCGCGAAATCATAAGTCACCGCGTCCAGTTCCTCGGGCGGCACCGCCATTGTCACAAGGCCCAGCTCGGCAGCTTCCTTGCCAGTCATCAGGTCGCCCGTCAGCAGGTAGCGCCGCGCATTGGCGAAGCCCATCAGCAGCGGCCAGAGCAGCGCGCCGCCATCGCCCGCCGCCAGCCCGACCTTGACATGCGTATCGCCGATCTTGCCACGCTCGGACATGATCGAGATGTCGGAGAGCACCGCCAGCGTCGCGCCCAGCCCCATCGCATGGCCGTTGACGCGGGTGATGAAGGGCTTGCGCAGGTTCATCACCGTCGAGAGCATGTCCTTCACATAGGGCATGCCGAGCGACCAGTGCGGGCGCGTCGGCTTCTCGAAGTCTTCCTTCATCCAGTTGAGATCGCCGCCTGCCGAAAAGGCCTTGTCGCCCGCGCCGGTGAGGACAATGACCTTGACCTCGTTGTCCGCGTTCGCCTCGCGCAGGAAACGCAGGATTTCAGCATCGAGCTGCGCGCCGATGGGGTTCATCGGCGGCTCGTTCATCGTGCCGACGAGGATTGCTCCGCGCCGTTCGATCAGCATCTTCCCGAAACCTTCGTAGGCCACAATCTTCTCCCTGTTCCGCCGGACCGCGTTCACTGTCCCATCTGCATGACCTCACCCGGCCACCAGAAACAAGGTCAGTCTCATCGAAACCGGCGGGGCGAAGCGCCGGGCTCAGTTAGCGCCGATCAGCTCGCGGCCGATCAGCATGCGCCGGATTTCGTTGGTGCCCGCGCCGATATCGAGCAGCTTGGCGTCGCGCATGAAGCGTTCGACCGGCCAGTCCTTCGTATAGCCCGCACCGCCCAGCGCCTGCACCGCTTCGAGCGAGACCTTCACCGCGTTCTCGCTCGCCAGCAGGATCGCGCCCGCCGCATCGAAGCGCGTCGTCTGCCCGGCATCGCAGGCCCGGGCGACGGCATAGACATAGGCCCGCGCCGAATTGAGCGCGACATACATGTCGGCGACCTTTGCCTGCATCAGCTGAAACGCGCCGATCGGCTTGCCGAACTGCTTGCGCTCGCGGACGTAGGGCAGCACGACGTCGAGGCAGGCCTGCATGATGCCAAGCTGAATGCCGGCGAGTACGGTGCGCTCGTAATCGAGGCCCGACATCAGAATGCCGACACCGCCATTGATCGCGCCCATCACATTTTCGCCCGGCACGAAGCAATCGTCGAAGACCAGCTCGGAAGTCGGCGAGCCGCGCATACCGACCTTGTCGAACTTCTGCCCGATGGCAAAGCCCGCCATGTCCTTCTCGATCAGGAAGGTGGTGATCCCGCCCGATCCCTGGCCGGTACGCGCATAGACGATCAGCACATCGGCCTCGGGCGCATTGGTGATCCAGAACTTGGTGCCGTTCAGCACGAAGCCGTCGCCCTTCGCCTCGGCCTTCAGCTTCATGCCGACCACGTCCGAGCCCGCGCCCGTTTCCGACATTGCAAGGCTGCCGACATGCTCGCCCGAAATCAGCTTTGGCAGATACTTCGCGCGCTGCTCGTCGCTGCCCCAGCGGCGTAGCTGGTTGATGCAGAGGTTCGAGTGCGCGCCATAGGACAGCCCGACCGAGGCCGAGGCACGCGCGACTTCTTCCTGCGCGACAACGTGTTCGAGGTAGCCGAGGCCCAGCCCGCCCCAGTCTTCCTCGACGGTAATACCGTGCAGGCCAAGTTCGCCCATCTCGGGCCAGAGATCGCGCGGGAAGCGGTCTTCCGCGTCGATCTCTGCGGCAATGGGCGAGATCCGGTCGGCGGCGAAACGCGCCGTCGTGTCGCGGATCATGTCAGCGGTTTCGCCAAGGGCGAAGTCGAAATGGGTCATGGGCTTCCTGCGCGAACCGAAAGCTTTGACCTAAGGTCGACTGGCCGGGATTGCAATGTGACCCGGCCAGCCGCAGGTTCAGCCGAACGCACCCGCCTTCAGCTGCTGCACCGCATGATCCGCCGCCCGCGCCGACAGCGCCATATAGGTCAGCGAGGGATTCTGGCAGCCCGCCGAAGCCATCGCCGCGCCATCGGTGATGTAGAGGTTGGGCACGTCATGCGCCTGGTTGAACTTGCCCAGCACCGATGTTTTCGGATCGGTGCCCATGCGCGCGGTGCCCATCTCGTGGATGCCAAGGCCCGGAACGCCCGGTTCGGTCGCCTGCGCCACGACCTGCCCGCCCGCAGCCTCGATCATCGCCTTGCCGTCGGCAAGGATCTGGCCGACCATCGCCATTTCGTTCGGCCCGAGCGACACGTCGATATGCGGAATCGGCAGGCCCCAGTTGTCCTTGCCCTTGCCCAGCGTCAGGCGGTTCTCGGGATTGGGCAACATCTCGCCGAAGCCGGAGATATAGATCATCCATGGCCCGAGGCGGCGCGTTCTCTCCTTGAACTCCTCGCCGACACCGGGCTGGTTCGCCGAGCTTGTCCAGCCCATCCGCGATGCCCCGCCCTGATAGCCATAGCCGCGCAGGTAACCGTCCGATTCCTCGGTGACGTTGCGAAAGCGCGGAATATAGATCCCGGTCGGTCGCCGCCCGAAGGTCGTCGTGTCAGGCCCGTTCGGCAGGATCCCTGCGGTCGAAAGCGCATAGAGGTGGTCCATGATGTTGCGACCGACCTGATCGGACGCATTGGCCAGCCCGTTGGGCATCGCCTCACTGGCAGAATTCAGCAGGATCTGCGCGGTGCCGAGCGCCGATGCACAGCAGAAGATGACTTTGGCCTCGTAGGTGCGGCCTTCCTTGGTCTTGGCGTCGATCACACGCACGCCGGTCGCGCGCTTGCTTGCCGGGTCATAAACGATCTCGGCGGCGATGGCGTCTGTCACCAGCGTCATGTTGCCGGTCGCTTCGGCGGCGGGCAGCGAGGTGTTGAGACTGGAGTGATAGGCCTTGAAACTGCACCCGCGCTCGCAAAGCGAACGCACCTGGCAGGACGCGCGTCCCTGCGCTTCATGCTGCGGTCCGGCTTTCGAGAGGTTGGCGCAGCGCCCGATGATGACCTTGCGCCCCGGGAACTCGCTTTCGACCGCCGACTTGAAGATCTTCTCGCCATCGTTGAGCTCGAAGCCGGGGAGGAATTCGCCATCGGGCAGTTGCGGCAGGCCTTCGCGCGTGCCCGATACGCCGATGAAGCTCTCGACCTTGTCATACCATGGCGCGATGTCGGCATAGCGGATCGGCCAGTCGGAGCCGTGCCCGTCCTTGGCATTGGCCGCGAAATCCATTTCGGACATGCGATAGGACTGGCGCCCCCACATGATCGAACGGCCACCCTTGTGATAGCCGCGAATCCAGGTGAACGGCTTGCCTTCGGGCGTGGTGTAGGGATGCTCGCTGTCCTTGACCCACCAGTGCTTGGTCGCCTCGTTGACGGCATAGCATTGACGCTGGACCGGATAGTCCTCCGCCAGCGTTTCCTCGGGAATCATGTTGAGGTTGTCGAGTTCCCAGGGCTGCTTCATGTCGGTGAAGTCTTCGGTGGGGTCGACGTCGCGCCCGCGCTCGATCACCAATGTCTTGAGGCCGGCCTCGCAAAGTTCCTTGGCGGCGATCCCGCCGCTCATGCCCGAGCCGATTACGATTGCATCGAATTGCATGTCAGTTCCTGATCTTGAGTTGTTGCGGCTTACATGAAGCCAAGGCCGCCCGCGTTGCGGGTTTCGGGCGTAACCGGTACGGACGCATCCCAGCGTCCCGGATTATGCTCGTAGGGCAGTTCCTCGGTCAGCGCGGCCTGCGAATAGTAGAACGCGAAAACGATCAGCTGGCGCAGCTTGGAATAGCCCGGATTGGCGTGGAACGGGCCGGAGAACGGCGGCGTCACCTTCACGCCTTCGGGAGGCGGGACATTCTCCAGCGCGGCGGCATCGAACGGCTTTAGCGCAGCGGCGCGCGCCGCCGGATCGAGCGCGGCGAAATCGCCGCCTTCGCCCAGCGCGCCGACCTCATCGATCGCGCCAAGCAATTTCTCGCGCGTTTCCTTCGACGCCCAGTTGCGGATCAGTCCCTCGATCTGCGCGGGAGCCTTGGCGTCGAGCGCGCCGACCGAATCGCCCTTGGGCAGCAGCGTATCGGCGAGTGCAGTCAGCGTCCTGTACTGCGCTTCGGCGAACTTGAAGTTCGGATCGGCACCGTCACCCGGCGACAGCTTGCAGCCGCCGACCGCCACGGTCGCGCCGACCAGCAGCATCGCCCGCTCCAGCATCGCGCGGCGCGACATTTCCATTGAAAATTCCATTCCGGTCACTCTCCCTCGTTCGCGGTATCGGGGGCGGCCGTGCGACAGCCTTCGCCCTTCAGCCCGAGCGCCCACTGCGTAGCACCAAGCAGCAGCTTTTGGTAATTCGATTCTGCATAGGCGGATGCCTGGTGACCCAGCGCCGAGTAAAGCGCCCTGCCCTCACCCATGCAATGCCACCAGACCATTGGATGGTCCTTGCCCATGGCAAGCTCCTGCCCCCACATGCCCTCGGTCTTGTAGGTCGCCTCGTCGACGGTCGCGAGGACGGAATAGCCTTTCTCGCGCACCGACTTGTCGAACGAGTACCATTCCTCCGTCCGCGTCCACGTCTCGGGCAGCTCCGCCGTTGCCGGGTGGCTGCGATCCTCGATCCGCATCGTCGCCTTCGGGAACTGCGGGTCCATGGTATGCCCGATAAACTGCGCGCCAATCAGCTCGTTGACGTACCAGTCCCAGTCATAGGACATATCGCCGCCGCTGCCGTGAATGCCGACGAAGCCGCCGCCATTCTCAAGGAAGGCCTTGAACGCCGCGCGCTGTTCGGGCGTGAAGACATCGCCGCTGACATTGTTGAACACCACCGCATCGAAGCGCGCGAGGATTTCCGGGCTGAAGGTCGCGCCGTTTTCGGTCTGGAAATGGCCCCAGCCATTGTCGCTGGCGAACTTCGCGAAGAGGTCATTGGCCACGGGGATCGCTTCTTCGTGGCGAAAGCCGTTGGTCTTGGAAAAGACGAGGATTGCCGGCCGTTCGATCTCGGCGGGCATCGCGGGAGGCTCACTTTCGTAAACCTTCACGCCGCCCAGGAAGATACGCTGCACCATATTCCAATTGGCCGCGGCCAGCACCGCGAGCACGAGCAGCAGCCCAAGGATCGCCCAGAGGACAATTTTCCCGATCTTTCTAAGCACGTTCGCCCCCTCTCGCAAGCAAACTGGTCAGACCACTTTGCGCAGCGAAAGGCAAGGAAAAATGCAATCGCGCGGGCGGGGATTGCGCAGGCAGCCTTTACGCGCGCAGGCGATCCCGCCAAAGACCGGCGCAAAGGGAGGCAGGACAATGGCGGAGACCTACAAGCTATTCATCGACGGCGGCTGGCGCGCGGCATTGGGCGGGGAGACGATCCCTGCGATCAATCCGTTCGACCAGTCGGTGCATGCGCATATCCCGGTCGCGACGGCAGACGATGTCGCAGAGGCGGTCACCGCCGCGCGCCGCGCTTATGACAGCCAGTGGAGCAAGACCACGCCGGGCCAGCGCGCCGCGCTGATGAACAGGCTTGCCGACCTGATCGACGCCGACGCCGAGCGCCTCGCGCTGCTGGAAACCACCGACAACGGCAAGGTGATCCGCGAGACGGGCAGCCAGATGGGCTATGCCGCGCGGCTGTTCCGTTACTACGCGGCATGGGCGGACAAGGTGACCGGCGATCTCGTCCCGCTCGACCAGCAGGATACTGCGGGCCTTGCGATCCGCGAACCCTATGGCGTGGTGGCAACGATCACCGCCTGGAACTCGCCAGTCGCGATCCTGTGCAACACGATGCCGGCGGCGCTGGCGGCCGGCAATTGCGTGATCGCCAAGCCGAGCGAGCATGCCTCGGTCACGACGCTGGAAATCGCAAAGCTGGTCGAGAAGGCGGGCTTTCCGGCGGGCGTGTTCCAGGTCGTCACCGGTGCGGCGGCGACCGGGCAGGCGCTCACGGCGAGCAAGGGCATCGACAAGATCAGCTTCACCGGCAGCCCCGGCGTGGGCCGTGCCATCGCGCAGGCGGGCGCGGCAAACCTCAAGCCGGTGACGCTCGAACTGGGCGGCAAATCGCCCAACATCGTCTTCGACGATTGCGATTTCGACCGCGCGCTGGTCGGCGCATTGGCAGGCATCTTCGGTGCGACGGGCCAGACCTGCATCGCCGGATCGCGCCTGCTGGTGCAGCGCGGCGTCTATGACCGGATGGTCGAAGGCCTCGCCGCGCGCGCGGCACAGATCAGGATGGGCGACCCGCGCCTGCCCGAAACCGAAATGGGCACCGCCGCCAACGAGCCGCAGTTCGAGAAAATCCTCTCGTTCATCGAAGCGGCCAAGGGCGATGGCGCAAGACTGGTCGCGGGCGGCGGGCGCGCCGACGGACCGGGTCTCGACAAAGGCTTCTTCGTCCAGCCGACGATCTTCGCCGACGTACGCAACGACATGAAGGTCGCCGCCGAGGAAATCTTCGGCCCGGTGCTCTCGATCATCCCCTTCGCGGACGAGGAAGAGGCCGTCGCCATCGCCAACGACACACCCTACGGCCTCGCCTCGGGCGTCTGGTCGCAGAATATCGACCGCTGCATGCGGATGATGCGCAGCATTCGCTCGGGCGTGGTCTGGGTCAACACCTACCGGCAGGCCGCGCCGCAGCTGCCCTTCGGCGGCATGAAGGATTCAGGCTATGGCCGCGTGCGCGGGCATGCGGGCCTGCTCGAATGGCTGCAGACAAAGACCGTCTTCATTGACTATTCGGGCGACAAGCGCGATCCCTTCGCGATGAAGTTCTGAAAGCTGGCAGCGTTTCGACGCAGAGGCTATGGCAGCGGCGACGATTTGAAGAGGATGAGGTCATGGTGGATTCTGTCAGTCTTTCGACAAGCCGAAGGACGATGCTCGCAGGGATGGGGCTGGTCACGCTGGCAGGGCTCGGCGGATGCGCGACCGTGCCTGTGAGGAACAAGCCTTTCTTCGAAGAAGCCAAGCTGCCCATCGGACTGCAAACCTACACGCTTGGCGAGGAGGCGGGCAAAGACCTCGACGCAACCTTTGCGCAGGTCGCGGCGATCGGGTTTGGCGAGATCGAGCTGCCCGGCCTGTACGGACGCAGCGCCGCCGAGGTGCGCCGCGCCGCCGACAAGGCGGGGCTGGCGATTAGCTGTATGCATATTCCGATGGCGGGAATGACGCCGGGCGGCGCACTCACGCTCGCCAGCAGCACTTCGCAAATCGTGGAGACAGCGCAGACGCTCGGGATTACCGAGATGGTCGTGCCGATCATGAAGTTTCCCGCCGATGCCCGCCCGCGCGAAGGCGAGACATTCCTGCAGTCGCTTACCCGCGGGATCAAGGCAGCCGGACCGGACCTCTGGAAGGAAACCGCCGATGCCCTCAACGAAAGCGCTGCCGCACTCAAGCCGCACGGGATTGCGCTCGGTTATCACAACCACAACGTCGAATTCATGCTCTTCGGCGCCGAAACCGGCTGGGACATCCTGATCGCGCGCACCGATCCTGCACTGGTTCAGTTCGAGGTCGATGTGGGCTGGATCGCCGCCTCGGGTCGCGATCCGGTTTCCTTCTTCGGCGATCACATCGGCCGCGTGCGCTGGATGCATGTCAAGGATATCGCCGCAGGCACCAGCCCCAACACCGCCTTGCAGATGATCCCCGCCGAGGTCGGCTATGGCACGCTCGACTGGCGCAGGATCCTGCCCGCCGCCCATGCGGCCGGGGTGCGCCGCTTCTACCTTGAGCAGGAACCGCCGTTCACGATGGCGCGGATCGATGCGGCGCGCAAAGGCTACCAGTTCCTCGAAACGCTGGTGGTTTAGGCGCTGTCCCAGCACTCGCGAATATAGCGATAGCCTTCGGTATAGACTTCTTCCGGGCTGGCGAAGAAATCGCGCCAGACGCGCGTTGCCGCCGCCAGTTCGGGCAGTGCCTTGCCGAACGCCTCGATCGTCAGCCAGCCATCGTAGCCAAGCGCCTTCAACGCGGCGATGGTCTCGCGGATCGCGGCATGGCCGCGCCCCGGCGTGCCCCGGTCGTTCTCGCTGATGTGGACGTGGTTGACATGCCCTCTTGCATAGGCGGCATGCAGCGCGGCGATCGGGTCTTTTTCTTCGATATTGGCGTGGAAGGTATCGTAGAGGATGCCGAAGCCGTCTTCGTTCAGCCGGTCGAGATAGGCGCTCGATTGCTCGCAGGTGTTGAGCAGGTAGCATTCGAAGCGATTGAGCGGTTCGAGCGCGCAGATCAGCCCGGCATCGCGCGCCTGTCCCGCCACCTTGCGGTGAACATCGGCGCAGCGGTCAAGCTCCGCGCCGGTGGGGCCTTCGCCGGTGAACAGGCCCAAAGGCTGATACCATGGCCCGACCAGCGCCTGCGCGCCGAGCGCATCGCAGCATTCGATGACGCGGGAAAGGTGATCGACACCGCCCTGCCGCGCCGCCGGGTCGGGCGAGACCGGGTTGTGCGCCTCGTCGGGGATCAGCGCGACGGCGGTGCGTTCAAGGCCCAGGTCATCGAGAAGGCCGGCCAGTTTTCGGTAATGCCCGGTATCGGACGGATCGAACACGGGGACTTCGACGCCGTCGAAACCGGTGTCCTTCAGTGCCTTGAGCACCGCGACATGCTCTTCTGTCACATGCCCCGTCCAGAGCAGCAGGTTCATGCCGATTTTCATCAGACCGACTCCCCCGACATGTCTGTGCCAAGCGGGCGCTTGCGGCTGCGCTCGACAAGCCAGACTGCGCCGAAGATGAAAAACAGGATCACCGGGACAACCGAGATGGTCTTGAACGAAACCTCGGCGGCATGCGCCAGCGCCTCGTGCAGGCCCGCGCTGCCTTGCGCGAGCGCGGCGAATGCCTCTTCACCGCCCGCCTTGGCAAGCTTGGCCTTGTCGTAGATCTTGCCGATTTCGGGCAGCACGAGATAAATCGCCAGCGCGCCGGCAAAATTGACGATGCCGATGCCCCACGAACCGCTGCGCGGATAGCGCTTGGCCACTGCGGCAAGCATTGTCGGCCACATGAAGCACACGCCGATCGCCCAGAGTGTCGCGGCGAAAAGCGCTGTGACGGGAGAGTTCGCCGTTGCCAGCAGGTAAAGCCCGATCGCGGCCGGGATCGTGCAGAGGCAGAGCAGGCCCATGTCGGAAAAGCGATGTTCGAGCGGCCCGGCAAAGTGGCGCATCGCGAACATGATCGCGGAGACATAGACCAGCAGCAGGATGCCCTGCATGCCGACTGTCTCGGTCAGCGCCACCTGTACCCAGGCACCCGGGGCGAGCTCCGCCGATGCGGTCAGGAACATGATCGCCGGGAATATCCAGAAGCCGGGATGGCGGAACGGTTCGATCATCATTTCGCGGAACGAGACGCCCTGCACGGTGCTTTCGGTCTGCGGAAACTCGTTGCGCATGACCCAGATGCCGAGCACGACGCCCGGGATCATCAGCAGCGCGACCAGCACCCGCCAGTCGAACCCGCTGCCCAGCAGCAGCACGGCCAGCAGCCCGCCGACGATGATGCCGCCCGGCCACCAGGCATGCAGGATGTTGAGCTTGCCGGTCTTGTCTTCGGGATAGATCGTGGTGGTCAGCGCATTGATCGACCCTTCGGTCGCGCCCCAGCCGAACCCGGTCAGCACCATGCCCGCAGTCAGCACGGCATAGACCGCATCGAAGCTGCCCGCGTTCGGCGCCAGCAGCAGCAGTACCGGGCCGAAGATGAAGCAGGCCGCAGCAAACAGCAGGATGCGCTTGGCCCCGATCTTGTCGAGCAGCGGGCTGATGACCAGCAGGCTGAGCGCAAAGCCGAGGAACGCATTGCCGAGCGCGGAACCGATCAGCTCGCCCGAACGCGCTGCGGCAGTCGGATCGAACAGTTCCTGCTTGATCGCATCGGACGCGCCGGTGCGGATCGCATTGGCAAGCGCTGCGGTAAACAGCGCAAGTACGCCGATCCAGAAGATCGCGCGGCGGTTATCGGTCTGGCCTTGCATTCGTCATTCTCCCCCTGCGCTCGTTGCGGCGCATCGTTGTCGTCAGTTCAGCCCCAGCACTTCGCGGATCAGGGCCTCGTCCTTGCCGGTCGCGGCGAAATCGTCGAATGCGCCTTCCGCCCGGCGAATCATGTGTTTCGCGATAAACGGCGCGCCTTCGGCTGCGCCCTGCTCGGGATGCTTCAAGGCGCATTCCCATTCGAGCACCGCCCAGCCGTCGTAATCGTACTGCGTCATCTTCGAGAAGATCGCCGAGAAATCGACCTGCCCGTCGCCCAGCGAGCGGAACCGGCCCGGGCGTTCGACCCAGCCCTGATAGCCGCCGTATACGCCGGAACGCCCGTTGGGACGGAACTCGGCATCCTTGACGTGAAACGCGCGGATGCGTTCATGATAGATGTCGATGAACGCAAGGTAGTCGAGCTGTTGCAAGACGAAGTGCGAGGGATCGTAGAGGATGTTCGCGCGCGGGTGGTTGTCCACCGCGTCGAGGAACATCTCGAAGGTCACGCCGTCGTGCAGGTCTTCGCCGGGATGCAGTTCGTAACAGGCGTCGACGCCGTGTTCGTCGAACGTGTCGAGGATCGGCTTCCAGCGGCGCGCCAGTTCGGCGAAACCTTCCTCGACCAGCCCCTCTGGCCGCTGCGGCCAGGGATACATCGTGTGCCAGAGCAGCGCGCCGGAAAAGGTCGCGTGGCTGGTACAGCCGAACCGCTCGCTCGCCTTTGCCGCAAGCTTGAGCTGGTTCACCGCCCAGTCGGTGCGCGCCTCGCGGTTGTTATGGAACTGCGGCGGGGCGAAGCCGTCGAACTGCTTGTCATAAGCAGGGTGCGTCGCGACAAGCTGGCCCTGCAGGTGGGTCGAAAGTTCGGTGACTTCGACGCCGTTGGCGGCGCAGATGCCCTTCACCTCGTCGACATAGTCGGCGCTTTCGGCGGCCTTCTCAAGGTCGAACAGCCGCCCGTCCCATGTCGGGATCTGCACGCCCTTGTAGCCAAGCCCGCCCATGTATTTCGTGATCGCGTCGAGCGAGTTGAACGGCGCGTCGTCACCGGCGAACTGCGCCAGGAATATTGCGGGGCCTTTCATCGGGTGTCCTTTCTAGAGTCGTACCCATGCCGCGTTGTTGCGGCTCGATTCGAGTGCGGCATCGAGGAAGCGCATGCCGAGCAGCGTATCTTCGACGGTGGCATAGCCCGGCTCATCGCCCTCCGCTACGATCCCGCGCAGGGAATTGCCGAACGCGCGGTAGATATTGGCGAAAGCCTCAAGATAGCCTTCGGGATGGCCGCCCGGCGTTCGCTGGATCGCGAGGATGTCCTCGGCAAGGTAGGCGCGGTTGGCGCCCGCGTGCCAGATTTCGGTCGGCTTGTCGCGATAGCCGATGCGCATCGTGTTCGGCTCTTCCTGCCGCCAGTGCAGCCCGGCCTCGTCGCAATAGACGTCGATGGCGAGGTCGTTGATGTCGCCGACCAGAACCTGCGATGCGGTCAGCGTGCCCTTGCCGCCGCCCGACAGGCGGAACAATGCCGCGCCGTCATCGTCGATCGCGCGGCCATCCAGCATGGTCAGTTCCGCCGCGAGCTCCTCGATCCGTTCGCCGGTGATGAACTCGACGAGGTTGGCCGCGTGGGTGCCGATATCGCCAAACGCGCCCGCCGCGCCCGACTTCTCGGGATCGACGCGCCAGGCCGCCTGCTTGTTGTCGACAAGGTCTTCGGCTCGGCTCAGCCAGTCCTGCGTATATTTGACCATGACCCGGCGCACCTTGCCGAACTGGCCCGAGGCGACCATGCGCCGCGCCTGCTTGACCAGCGGATAGCCAGTATAGGTGTGGGTGATCGCAATCCGCCGCCCAGAGCGCTGCGCCGCATCGGCAATGGCCTGCGCATTGGACATGGAGTCCGCCAGCGGCTTGTCGATGATGACGTCGAAACCCGCCTCAACCGCGGCGATGGCCGGCGGGGCATGCATGTGGTTGGGCGTGACGATCGAGACCGCCTCGATCCGCTCACCTTCGGGCAGCGCCGCCTCGCGCTCCAGCATCTCGGCCCACGAACCGTAATTGCGATCGTCGGCCAGGCCGATCTCGCGGCCAGATGCCTTCGCCTTTTCGGGCGTCGAGGAAAACGCGCCCGCGACCAGCCGCCAGTTGCCCGCAATCGCCGCTGCCGTGCGGTGCACGCCGCCGATAAAGGCGCCCTGCCCGCCGCCGATCATGCCATAGCGCACTGGTTCCAAGCTCTCTTCTCCCATAGGCGTCGAGATTGCCTTGGCGGCAACAGCGACGCAACCGATTATTCTTTCCAGCCAGCCCGCCGCTGGCGGCGACTCAGAATTCCGAAGGTTTGAAAAGCGCCGGATCGGGCGCGGGATGCGGCATCGTCTGCGGACCGCCGACACCGATTCCCCACTGGTCCATCACCAGCGGCGCCGGCTCGTGCACGCTGGCCTCGTGTTTCTCGAAATCGACCAGTTCGAGCTCTGCGGTATATTCCACGGCAAAACCCGCCGGGGTGACGAAATAGCTGAAAGCGTTGTTGCCGGCCGTATGTCGCCCCGGTCCCCAGCGGATATCGGTCCCGCGCTGCTTGAGCCGGTGCGCGCCGCGCATCATGTCATCGATCGTGGGCATGTCATAGGCGACGTGGTTGAGGCAAGGCGGTCCGGGAAGGATAGCCAGCCGGTGGTGCGCTTCGTTGCAGCGCAGGAAGCACATGAAATCGCCCAGCCAGTCCGAGAGCCTGAACCCCAGCACATCGGTGAAGAATTTTGCGAGCGCGTGATGATCGGGCGAGTGCAGGACGATGTGGCTGATCTTGAGCGGCAGCCCTTCCCAGGCGGCCAGTTCGCGCTTTGCACCGCGCGCGACATCGGCGGAAATCTCGAACGGGAGGCCATCGGGGCTGAAGAAGCGGAAGCCGTAGCCACCTCCGGGTGCGTCCAGTTCCCGCGCCTCGTGCACGATCCTGCATCCCGCATCGGCAACCTGCCTTTGCAGGGCATCGACATCGTCGCGGCTATCGGCGGCAAGCGCGATTACCTCGACGTGGTTCTCCCCGGCACGGTGCAGCCTGACGACGTGATGTTCGTCATGGCCCTGGGTCTTGAACCAGACCGCGCCGTCGTTCGCCTCGACCTCTTCCAGCCCGAAATCCTCGGCATAGAATTTGCGTTCGGCGTCAAAGTCACTGACCGCATAGCCTACATAACGAATTTCGGTCACTCTGCTCATCTCGAACCCTTCGTTTGCTGCCGGTCTCAGGCAGCCAGAATCTTGCGGCACATCGCCTGATGCCGGGCCACCTGCTCGAACGCATCGCGCGTATCGTAGGCGTGCCCTTCCCACTCGGAGACGATCGTACCGGTAAAGCCGCCGTCGCGAAATAGCGGCAGGATCGTCGCATAGTCGACCGCTTCTTCCTCAAGCGCCTCGTTCACGCCGTAGAACTTGCCGTGGATATGGATCGTGCGATCGACCAGCGCCGCCCAGCTTTTCGGGTCTTCGTTGGAAAGGATGAAGAAGGCAAGGCAGGCAGCCTGGATATGCTCGGGCGCGTGCCCCTCTGCGAGCGCCTTTTCGCGCAGCATGCCGGCCTTTTCATGCCCCATGCCCGGCTGCGGCCAGATATCGAGCAGCATGTCGATCAGGCTTTCCTTTGCGCCAGCCGCGCGCGCCGCATCGAGCATCGAGGCCGGGATGCGGCTGGCGGTGCCGCCGAAGTCGGGAATCCAGCCGAGCACCGGGCTGGCCAGCTTGTCGTACATTTCGCCATAGGCCTGCACCGCCGGATGGCCCGCCCACATCGGCGCGTGAACCTCCACGCCCATGCGAATATCGAGTTCCTCGGCATAAGGCGCGATCTCGGGCAGGAGTTCTACCGGCAGCGCGAACTGGAAACGCACCAGCGAAAAGCCCATCTTCTTGGCCGAGCGCAGCTGGCGCTTGTGATATTCGACCAGCGAGGCATCGTCGATCGGCTGCTGGCCGGGCTTCAGGAAGCGGTCCGAATTGATCGCGCAGGAGACGGGGTTGAGCCCGATTTCGGCGACCATTTCGCGGAATTCCCCGGCGAAGGCATCGGAAACGTCCGGGAACTCCTTGAAGTTCTGGAAGCCGATAATCTCGATGTTCGGCCCCATCTCGCGCCTTGCGACTTCGCGCAGCAGACCTTCGAGGTCGTACTGGCGGGTGAGCCATTCGTTGGTGAAGGAATAGAGCGTAACGCCGACTTGCGGCCCGGTTGCGGTGGTCATGGGAACTCTCTCGCTCAGGCTGAAACGGCCAGGGTTTCGGTTTGCGTGTTGGCACGCTTCATACCGGGAATGTAGGGCGGATTGACGAAAAGCGTCAGTGCGACTTCGTGCTCGCTCCCCGGCGCGAGGCCGGGATCGGGCAGCACCATAAAGGCGGAATCGCGCACGAACCAGAAGCTGTCGACCTTCTCGCCATTCTGCGCAACCGGCCAGCTTTCGCCGTCATAGTCGATCCGAGCTGCATCGAGCGGGATGTCCTTGCCGTCGATCGCGACAGAACCGAATTCGACGGTCGAGAACGGCAGCGAGCGATACCAGGGCAGCCGCATGGCGAGCACGAGCTTGCCGTCCTTTGCACGCAAGCCTTCTTCGCCGATGATTCGTTCGACTGGCAGCATCTGCCCTCTCCTATATGGCTTTACCGGATCTCACGCGGACCGATATTGGAATTAAACTTCTAATTATCTTTACGAGTCCGGTCAAGCGGGCTAGAGGCACTGCAACAGACAAACCGGCGCGGGGATCGGGCAAGGGACATGGACAGCTTCGACTATGTGATCGTGGGCGCCGGCTCGGCCGGCTGCGTGCTGGCGAACCGGCTCTCGGCGGACCCGGCCAACCGCGTGCTGCTGCTCGAAGCGGGCGGCGACAACCAGAACCCGTTCATCAAGATGGCGGGCGGCTTCGTCAAGATCATGGGCAAGCCCGATTACTTCTGGGCCTTCCCGGTCAAGGAACAGCTCGGCCGCCGCAAGGAAATGCAGGTCTATGGCAAGGGCCTTGGCGGCTCGTCGGCGGTCAACGGCACCTGGTATCTGACCGGCCAGCCCCGCGATTATGACGGCTGGGTCGAGATGGGCCTGCCCGGCTGGGGCTGGGACGAAATTGCCCGCTGCTTTGGCGAACTGGAAGATTATCGCGCGCCGGGGGCTGCCGGGTTCCGGGGCCAGGGCAACGAATTGCAGATCACCCAGTCAACCCACGATTCGACCGTGTTCCGCGCGCTGATCGAAGGCGGCAAGGGCATGGGCGTGCCGTTCCTCGATGACATCTGCACACCCGGCGTTCAGGGCGTGGGCCGCACGCAATATACCGTGGACCGTCGCGGCAAGCGCGCGTCGAGCTATGAGGCGTTCGTAGCGCCGATCAGGAACCGCCCCAACCTGACGATCCTGACCGATGCCTTCCTTACGGGCGTGGATTTCGATGGCCTGCGCGCCACCGGCGTCACCTGCCGCCACGGCGGGACCGAGCGTCGCTTTGGCGCGGCGCGCGAAGTCATCCTCTGTGCGGGCGTGCACCAGTCTCCTGCGATCCTCCAGCGCGCCGGGATCGGTCCGGGCGCGCTTTTGCAGGAACTTGGCATCGCGGTGCGGCGCGAGATGCAGGCGGTGGGCGCGAATCTCTGCGACCACCAGAAGCTCGGCATTTCCTGCGACCTGCACAACCACCCCGGCACCAATCGCGAATTTCTCGGCTGGCGGCTCTATCGCAACGCCATCCGCTATTTCCTGACCGGAACCGGCCCGCTGGCGCGCGTCGGCATGCCGCTGACGATGCTTTATTCGGGCAGCGACGGCATTGCCGACTGGCCCGAGTTCCAGCTTGCCGCCGCACCCTTCGCGATGAAGACCGTCAACGAGATGGCGGAAAATCCGGGCAGCCCGATCTCGACGAAGCCGGGGATCACCTTCTCGGGCTATCACCTGCGCCCGAAAAGCCGGGGGCAGGTCGCGATCACCACCGCCGATCCTGCCGCGCCGCCGACGGTCGATGCCCGCATCTGGAGCGACGAGGCGGACATCCCCAAGGGCGTCGAACTGCTCAGGCTGCTGCGCCGGATGGCGGGCGCGCCCGAAGTCTCGACCTATGTCGGCGAGGAACGCGTTCCGGGCAGCCAGTACCAGAGCGACGAAGATCTCGTCGAACAGGTCCGCCCGATGATCGAGGCCGGGCTGCACGGCACCGGCACCTGCTCGATGGGCACCGATCCGGCGACCTCGGTGGTCGATGCGCGGTGCCGCGTCCACGGTATCGAAGGGCTTCGCGTGGTCGATGGCTCGATCCTGCCGACGCCGGTTTCGGGCAACACCAACGGACCGATCATGGCCGTTGCCGCGCGCGCGGCGGAGCTGATCCTCGCGTCCTGATCCTATTGCCCGAAGATGTTCCGGGGCAGGCGCAACGCGAACATACCCGTGGCGATCAGCGCCAGGATGAAGACAAGGCCCGCAGGTTGCAGCCCTTCAAGCCGCGCCGCAGCCGTCCCCTGCCCGACCGAAAAATAGGCCGCGCCGATCAACGCGATCCCCGCCGCGCCGCCGATCTGCTGAGCCGTGCGCATCATCGCGCTTGCCGTCCCGGCCTTGCTGCGCTCGACATCGGCCATCACCACCGGCGGCAATGGCCCCATCACCATGCCCATGCCCATGCCTGCAAGCCCGAGCAGCAGCAGCAGTCCGGCATCACCCGGCTGACCGCCGGCGATGCTCATCAGGGCAAGCCCCCCGGTCGATGCCATGACTGCGGCACCGGCAATAATCAGCCATTTCCCGTATCGCGGCAGGTAGTGCCGCCCGATCAGGCTGATGCCGCCCATCACGCCGAACCCGAACGGCACATGGAGCAGAGCGGTATCGAGCGCCGAAAGCCCAAGACCCTGCTGCAGCGAGATGGCGAAGACCAGCAGGAAACCAGAGGCAGCGCCCGAAAAGACCGTGACCGCCGCCACACCCCAGCCGTACGTCGGCAACCGGAACAGGTCTGGCGCGATGATCCCCGTGCGCCCGTTTGCAATGCGGCCCCGTGCATGCCGCCAGCCGATCCGCACCAGCGCCAGACCCGCCGCCGCGCAGGCAATGGTCCATGCGGGCCAGCGCAGTTCCGGCCCCTCGATCAGCGCCAGCAACAGCAGGGCAAAGGCGACGACGAACAGCGCTGCCCCGGCATAGTCGATGCGCTGGTCGGGATTCTGGCGCATATCGGGAACGAAGCGCGCCGCCGCCGCAATGGCGAGCAACCCGATCGGCAGGTTGATAAGGAATATCATCCGCCAGCCCAGCCCCATGAAATCGGCTTCGATCAGCAGGCCGCCAAGGATCGGACCGAGGATCGAGGCAAGCCCGCCGATCACTCCGAACCAGGCCAGCTTGCCCACGCGTTCGAGCGGGGTGAAGAGGACCTGGACGATCGCCATGACCTGCGGTGCCATCAGCGCACCGGCCGCCCCCTGGAAAAAGCGCGCCGCGACCAGTTCCTCCGCGTTGCGCGCCAAACCGCAGAGGCACGAGGCGAGCGTGAAGGCCCCGATCCCGGAAAGGAACACGCGGCGATAGCCGTATATATCGCCCAGCCGCCCGCCGATCAGCAGGAACGAGCCCAGCGAAAGGAAATAGGCCGCAGCGATCCATTGCATCGCCGATTGCCCGCCGCCCAGACCCGCCTTGATCTGCGGCAGCGCGGTATTGACGATTGTGCTGTCCGCGACTTCAAGCACAAAGGCGACCAGCACGGCGAGGAATGCCGCCATCTTCTGGAAGCCGGTCAGGTCTTCGTGGGGTGAAACGGGTTCTGACATCCGGGATAAGCCTGTATCGCCCGCAGGCGAAAGAGAGTTGAATTAAAATACTGCTTCTATTATGAGCAGGGTGAGGATTTGGTCAAGCGACGCTGCCATGCATTTCACCCGGCTCCGACAGGTCCCCGGGGATTGCAGCGGAACAGGCCGACTGGGAGAGTTTGCATGCAAGGACCGGTAGCCTTCTTTCGTCGCCTGAAGCTCGTGCCACAAGGCTTCACGATTGTGCTGGCCGGGTTCCTCCCGGTCTTTGCCATCGTCTCGATGTTCCCGGCACTTCCTGGCATTATCGAGCATTTCAAGGACAACCCGAACGCGCGCGATCTCGTGCCGCTGATGGTATCGGCCCCCGGCCTGACCATTGCGCTGGTCGCGCCCTTCGCGGGCTGGTTCGTCGACCGGTTCGGGCGCTTGAAGCTGCTGGTCTGGTCGACATTCTTTTACGGGTTCTTCGGCACGGCGCCGTTTTTCCTCGACGACCTCACGCAACTCTTCGCCACGCGGCTCGGCCTTGGCGTCTGCGAGGCATTCATCCTGACGATCGTCAACACGCTGATCGGCGATTACTGGGAGGACGAGGGCCGCCGCGACTGGCTGTTCCTGCAAGGCATCACCGGGCCGTTCTTCGCCTCGGGCCTGATCCTGATCGCCGGTCCCGCCACCGAGATCCGCTGGAACGGGATTTTCCTCGTTTATTCGGTCGCCTTTCTCATCTTCATCGCGATGAAGGTCTTCCTGTTCGAGCCGAAGAGCGACGAAGGCGAACGCGCCATTCCCGACGTTACCGAACCGGCTCCTGCCGATGCCTCGCCCTTCCCGACTGCCGCCATCGCATCGATCGTGGCAGTCACGCTGCTGGCATCGGCGCTCTATTACGTCTTCATCATTTCGGGCAGCCTTGTCTTCCAGGAAGTGGGTGTAAAACAGCCGTCCCAGATCAGCGAGATGACCGCAGTGCCCAGCCTGTTCATCCTGCTCGGCGCGCTGATCTTCCGGTTGATGGGGGGGCGAAGCAATGCGTTCCAGCTTGGCGCGGTCTTCGCCGTGCTCTGTATCGGACTGCTCGGCATGGGGCTCGCCGGCAGCGCGGCCATGGTCGTGGTCTTCCTCTGCATCCAGCAGACCGGCGCGGGGATGACCGTGCCGACCCTGATCGCCTGGGCCCAGACCAAACTCCCCTTCGCGCATCGCGGGCGGGGCATGGGCGTGTGGACGGCGGCGTTCTTCTTCGGCCAGTTTTCCAGCCCATGGTTCGTCTCGCGGATCGAAGACCTGTTCGATTCGACGCAGGCCGCCTTTGCCCTGCTCGGCGGGATCGGGCTCGTCGCTGCGGTTATCGCCTTTGCCAATGCGATCCTCGGCAAGCGCGCGGCGCAAGCGGCATGATCCGCCGTCTCGCCACCGCCCTGCTTCTGGCTCTTGCCGCTCCGGCGCAGGCGCAGATGCCGGAATTCGTCTTCAAGCCATTCGAAAAGCCCGCGCAGCCCGGCGAAATCGTGCTGCCCTCGGTCCCTGCCAGTACGCCCGACCGCGAGCAGTGGATGCTGCAAGGCGAACTCGTCAACGTGCGCAATGTGACGAGGCCGACGCTTGTACCGGTGCTGCCCGCAGGCAAGAGCACCGGCGCGGCAATGATCGTGGCGCCGGGCGGCGGATTTCTTGGCCTCGCCATCGATCACGAAGGCTGGCAGATCGCGCGATGGCTTGCCAATCACGGCATCGCCGCCTTCGTGCTCAAGTACCGGGTATTGCCCACCCCGCGCGATAACGACGAGTTCATGCGCGCTCTTCATGGTGCCATGCAGGGCAAGCCAACCGGGGTAGCCCCGCCCGCCGACACCCCGCCAGAAGCGCTGGCTGACGGCCTTGCCGCGATCCGCCATGTTCGTGAACACGCAAAGGAATTCGGCGTCGACCCGCACCGCGTCGGTTTCATGGGCTTTTCCGCCGGCGGTTTCCTAAGCCGCAGCGTCGTGTCGAAAGGCGGCAAGGACGCGCCCGATTTCGTCGCGCCGATCTATCCGAACATGGCCAGCCTCGACGTACCCGCCAACGCGCCGCCGATGTTCGTGGCGATTGCCGCCGACGATTTCCTGCTCGCCCGTGAAAAGGGCCTGCCGCTGGTCGACAGCTACCGCGCGGCGGGAGCTCCGATCGAATTCCATTTGCTCGCCAATGGTGGCCACGGTTTCGGGCTGGAGCATGGCACGAAGGGCAAGGCGAGCGAGGACTGGATCGAGCTGCTCCATCGCTGGATGGGCGCCATCGGTGTGCTGGACGCCAAGAGCGAATGAGCAGGATCGCGGCCTTGCTGGCATGCTTGCTCCTGGCGGGCTGCGCGGCATCGGCGACCGGTGTCGGCTCAGCATCTCCCACAACGGACAACCGCGCCATCGTCGCCGACTTTGCCCGGCTGTTCTACACCGAGCGCAACGTACCCGAGGCTTTTGAGAGGTACGTCGCCGAAGACTATATCCAGCACAACCCCGGCATAGCCAATGGCCGAGCCGCCGCGGTTGCCGCTCTCGCTCCCATGTTCAGCGAACCCGGCCGCAAGTTCGAAATCAGGCAGATCCTGGTCGATGGCGAGATGGCGGTAATCCACGTCCACGCGATCCCCGAGCCCGGATCACGCGGGGCCTCGGTTTTCGACATGTATCGCCTCAGCAAGGGAAAGATCGTCGAGCACTGGGACGCAATCCAGCCGGTCCCCGCGCAATCGGCAAACCCGCACCCGATGTTTTGATCAGGCGCGGCCTGCGTCAGCCCGCCGCAGTTCCATCAGCCTGCGCCGCGCGCGGATCGCGCCTGCGTCGGTCTTGAGGATCGCGGGGCGGGCATCCCAGAAATCGGTATCGCCCAGCGCGCGCTGCGCCGCCTCGATCATCGGCTCGTCCTCCTCGACGAAGACCTGCCGCGCCATTTCCGCCGCCTCGTCGCTGTCTTCGTGATCGGAGAAATAGTGGCAGGACGTGGCGGTTTCCGGCGTGATGATGTGCGGGTTGACCATCTGCGGCACGACCATCTCGCTGCGCCCCGTTCCCGCATGTGCCAGGCCCACGGTCAGCGCCATCGAGGCAGGGGCATGCCAGCGCATATAGAGCCACTGGTCGACCTTCGCCCCCTCGCCGAGCATCGGCTTCGACCATTCGGGCGGCTCCACCCCGGTCATGTCCCAGCGGTTCCAGATCGCGCCGTCATCGTCCTGCGTCACCGATTGCTCGCCATGGAAGATCGAGCCGTTCACCCCGAAGCTTTCGACGTGGATGAACTCGGCATGGGTCAGGTCCATGAGGTTGTCGGTCATCAGCTCGTAATTCCCGGCAATGCGCAGATGGCTGCGGCGCATTCCTTCGCGATCGACGAAGCCGAAATCGGGGATCTTCGCCGGATCGGCCAGCGCGGGATCGCCCGGCCAGAACCAGATGCCGCGATGGCGCTCGACCACCGGCAAGGCATTGGCGCGGACATGTTCGGGCGGCGCTTCGGGAAACGGATTGTGGACGCAGCGCCCGTCTGCGGCAAAGCCTAGCCCGTGATAGGGGCAAATCACCGTATCGCCTTCGCGTCGCCCCTTGCTCAGCGGCACGAACCGGTGCGGACAGCGATCCTCCAGCATTGCCGGGCTGCCATCGGCGAGGCGGTACAGCATCCAGTCGCGATCGAGCAGCGTGCGGACCAGTTGCCCACCCGGCGCAAGCTCGTCCGACCATGCGGCGAGATACCAGAGATCGAGAACGTATTCGGCCATTTGCAAACTCCCTTTACGGGGAGGCGACGGGGGAGCCTGAACAGTGCGCAGCGCCCCCGCCTCCTCCCGGAGGCGTCTTTCGACACGGGGCCTGCAGCCGACACGGCGCACGGGGCGCAATGCCTTCCCAAGCGGGCGTCGATCCCGCTACCAGGCAATTGGTTCCTACACGCTGACCCCGGCGGGTCAAGCAGGTCAGAACCGGTCAAGATCCTGCGCAAGGCGCACCGGACCGGCATATTCCTTCGCGATCTCGCGGGCATAGATACCCTGATCGCCAACCTGTTCCGGCACCGGCACGAAATGCGTGAGAACGACCTGCGCAACCTTCGCATTTGCTGCAATCCTGCCGATGCGCGCAGGGGTAAGGTGATTGACCGCCATCCCTTCGGCAACGCTCGCCGCGCCTTTGCCGAAACCGCGTTCGAGCAGCATTGTAATCGCATCGAGTTCGACGACCTCGCTGACCAGCAAGTCGGCCCCTTGCGCAATCAGCGCCAATCGCTCGTCCGGCCCGCTGTCCCCCGTATAGGCAATGCTGCGCCCGCCACCCTCGGCGCGAAACGCAACCGCCTGCGGCATATGTTCAAGGGGCACGGATGGCGCGGTCTGGTAATGCGCGACGCCTATGGCCGATACCGAGAGGATGCCATCGGCATAGACCTGCTTGGGCGCGCTCAGGTCAGTCTCGATCTCCTCGACTGTTACCAAGTCACGCAGCGTCGGCTTAACTGGCCCTGCCGTGGGATAACCGGCCAGCGTGACCGGCCCGGCCGCATCGATCAGGCCTTCGACCAGTTCTCTCGTACCGACCGGCCCGATCACGCGCAGCGGTCCGCCTCCGAACGTCCAGCGCGTCCAGAGCAGCGGTCCGAGGTCGGCGATGTGGTCGAGGTGATGGTGGCTGAGGAAGATGGCACGCACGTCGCGTTCCGCCAGCCCCGCCCTGGCCATCTGGCGCTGCACATCGTTGCCGACATCGAACAGGTAGATCGCCCCACCGACCTGGAGGGCATTGGCGATCTGCGCCCGTTCGGGCCGAACCTGCGGCCCGCCACTCGTCCCCAGCGTGATCCAGACCGAGTTCGCCGATTGCGTGGTCGGCGAAGAGTTTCGACCCGGGTCCGCAACCGATGCGCAGGACATCAGCACCAAAGCCGCAAGCGCGACTAGGATGCGCATCAAACAAGCCCTTCGCGCAGCAGCCCCACAGCATGGTCCGCCGCGCGCGCGGTGAGTGCCATGTAGGTCAGCGAGGGGTTCTGGCAGGCCGAGCTGCTCATTTGCGCGCCATCGGTGACGAAGAGGTTGGCGATGTCGTGCGACTGGCTCCAGCGGTTGAGCACCGAAGTCTTCGGGTCGTGGCCCATGCGCGCGCCGCCCATTTCGTGGATCGCGCCGCCCGCCGTGCCGGGCCGGTCGAAGCCCATCAGCACCTTGCCGCCTGCATGGGTCAGCATCGCCGCCGCCTCGGCCCTGGCATCGGCAAGCGCGGCCTGCTCTTCCTTGCCAAAGGCGAATTCGATCTTGAGCTGTGGCAGTCCGTTAGCGTCGGTCTTCACCGGATCGAGCGTCAGGCGATTGCTGGCGCGCGGGATGCAGTCGGCAAAGGCGACCAGCACCATCCGCCAGGGCCCCGGCGCGCGCAGGCCCGCCTTGAAATCCGCCCCGATCCCCGCCTCGCGCTTGCCGCGCGTCCAGCCCGATTGCAGCGCGCCGCCCTGATAGGAAAAGCCGCGCGAATGGCCCTCGCCGTCGATTTGGTCGAGATTGCGAAAGCGCGCGATGACGATCCCGGTCGGCCGGTTGCCGAAGGTCGTCCACTGCTCGAAGCCGGGCATCAGCGCCATAGCCGAAAGCGTGCTCGCATGGTCCATGATATGCGTGCCAAGCACCCCGCTCGAATTGGCGAGGCCCTGCGGCATGGCCTCGCTCGCCGAGTTCATCAGCAGGTGGACCGAATTGAAACTGCCCGCATTGAGGAAGACCATGCGCGCGGTCGCGCTGCGACGCTGCTTCGAAGCGGCGTCGATCCAGCGTACGCCGGTGACGCGCCGCGTCTTCGGGTCGTAGTCCACCTTCTCGACCACCGCATCGGTGACCAGCGTCAGGTTGCCCGTCTTGCGCGCCGCCGGAAGCGTGCTCGACTGGGTCGAGAAATAGGCGCCGTAGGAACAGCCGCGCGCGCAGATCGCACGGCGCTGGCATTCGGCGCGGCCATCCTTGGCCTGCGTGAGGTTCGCGGTGCGCCCGATGGTCAGCCGCCGCTCGGGCCAGCGCTCGGCAATACGCTCGCGTACCGCCTGTTCGACCGGGACGAGCGGCATCGCGGGCTGGAACCGGCCATCGGGCAGTTGCGGCAGACCTTCCGCCGCGCCCGAAACGCCGATGAACTCCTCGACCTTGTCATACCAGGGCGCGAGGTCGGCATAGCGGATCGGCCAGTCGGTGCCGTGCCCGTCGCGCTTGTTCGCCTCGAAATCGTAGTCCGACCAGCGATAGCACTGCCGCCCCCAGGTCAGCGAGCGTCCGCCGAGGTTATAGCTGCGGAACCAGTTGAAATCGGTGCCTGCCGCCGTCGCATAAGGGTTTTCGACGTCGTTGACGAAATGACCCTGCGTGTATTCCGTAAAATGCCGGTTGAGCATCTGCACCGGGTATTCGCGCGCATAAAGCTCGGCATCGCCCGCGCCGCGAAACGGCATGTCCCAGGGCGCCCTGGTCTCGGTTTCGTAGTCGACCTGATGCTCGATATTGCGCCCGCGTTCGAGCATGAGGACCTTCAGGCCCGCCTCGGTCAGCTCCTTCGCCGCCCAGCCGCCGGTCACGCCCGAGCCGACGACGATGGCGTCGAAATCATGCTCCTGCGCCATCAGCCGAACTCCACTGCCGTCCAGTCGTTGGACATGGCGCGCGTTTCGGGCGACTGCGGCAGCTTCGGTTCGAACCGGCCCGCGTCCGGCTCGTAACGCAGCTCCAACGCACCGCCGGGTTCCGAGGTGTAATAGCCGGTGAGGATCAGGCCCTTGATCTTGCGCCAGGGATGCGCGTCCGCGCCTTCGGCAAAGGCTTCGGCGTCCAGGGCGGCGAGGATCGACTGGCGCTCCTCACCCGGCTTGCCGAGCCAGTCTCCGCCCGCCGCGCGGTCGAGCGTATTCTCCAGCCAGTCGACAAAGCGCAGACTGCCATCGGGCCGCTGGTAGTTCGGGAAAGCGAAGGGCATCTCGGCAGAGGCAGCAGGCTTGCGCGTGCCGTCGAGTCCGTGTGCAAGCGCGAGGATCACGAAGGCCCCTGCCCCGGCATCGCCCGCGCCGGGGGTCTCGCTGCGCGGGATCACCAGCTGCGCGACTTCGCGCATGAGCGAGACCTGCCGGTCGCTCGGTGCCTCGTTGGCATCGAGGCCCGAGAGGAAAGCCGCTGCGCCCGGGACGCCCACCGCGAGAGCCAGCAAAGAGGCCGCGCCGACAAAGTCGCGCCTGCTCCAGCCGGTCTCAGCCTCGTCCGCCATGTCCGATCCTTACGCCGCCAGCGCGAGTTCCTTGGTGTCCTTCGTCGTCGGGACGAACGGCAGGTAGGAGACGCGCATGCGCACTGCGAACGATACCGAGTGCTCGCCCGCACCAAGCCCGCCGTCCTTCAGCGCGATGATCGTTGCCTTCTCGCCAAAATTCCAGCGGTCGTCATAGACGGTTTCCATCTCGTCGAGCGTGTAGCGGTTGCCATGCACCTCAAGCCGCACATCCTCACGCGCGATGGCTTCGCCGTCGACCTCGACCTGGATATCCTCGATCATCGAGAGGCCAAGGCCGCGATAATACGGCAGGCGTCCGAGGAACTGAAAACCCCTGGCGACGCCGCCCTCTTCGTATGTCGAAAGGCTGCCTTCGACGATCATCTTGTTGTCCATCATCGTCCGGTCTCCTTTACGCGGCCTTGAGCATGGGGGCAGGTTCGCCGAGAAGCCCGGCAAGCATCACCTGCTGGCGGCGAACCTGTTCGACCGAATCGGGTTCTTCGGCGTCCTCGATCCAGCGGTTGCCTTCGTATTCGGAGCAGATGTAGCCATCGTAGCCGCCCTGCTGGAGCACCGCGACGATTTCGTCATAGGGGATCGAGGGTTCGACGCAGTCCTCGGTCATCTCGTAGAATTTGCCGTGGATGTTGTGGATCATCCCCATGTAATCGAGCATGCGCTTCGGTTCGTACGCGGCATTGTGGCGCATGACTTCGGCCATGGCGATCGCCGGGCCGACGCCGCCCATCTGCTGCACCTCGAGGATGACGTACTCCGACAACACGCGGTCGTCATAGGCCTTGATGATATAGTCCGCGATATTCTCTGGCACGCCAAGGCGCTTGAACTTCTCGGCCCAGACGCGCGGGTAATGGTGCAGGAACATGCCCATATCGGGCAGGAAGCCGAGCGCGGGCGAACCCGATTTGTCGAAGGCCTCGGCCAGACGGATGATCCACGGATGGTCGAAATGGAGCGGCGCGTGCACCTCGGTCAAAAGCTTGATGCCCTTTTCCTCGGCATAAGGCGCGGCGGCCACGAGCACTTCGGGCGCAATCGAAACGAGCGAACGGATGAACGGCATGCCCAGCCGTGCGCCGAAATCGATGTCGTTGCGAACGGACGCGACCTGCTCCTCGAACGGCATCGGCCGGTCCTTGTAGCGCTTGTAATCGAGCATGTAGTCGTGGCTGACCGGCACGCAGTCGTACTTCGCGATCAGGCGGTGCCAGTTGTCGATGGCCTCGTCCTCGACGCCATATTCGGGCCAGCCCCAGAAGGTCTGTTCGCCGATGATCTCGATCCCGCGCGCGCCAAGTTCGGCGCAGGTGCGGATGCAGTCTTCCAGGTTCATCTTTTCCTGAAAGGTCTCGTTCTGGAAGCTGTAGAGGCTCACGCCCCGCTTGATACCCATGGTGCGATCTCCCGCCCGCACGGCTGCCAAGACGCCGCGTCTTTCCTTGCCTGAATCGTCCGGCTTGACGATTCGCGAATTTGTATTAGAACTTTCATTCTATATTTGGCCGGAAAGATCAAGAGCCGAATTTCGGGAGACGGGTGGATGGACAGAGCGCAAGGAAGCCGTGGATTGCACCGGGGCCTGCTGGCCGCGTTGGTCCTGCTCTCGCTCCTGCTCGGGGCGTTTTCCGCATTCGTCGGCTGGAACAAGGCTTTCGCCCCGCTCGACGTGCTGCGCGAGCATAGCGCCTGGACGATCCACCTGCCCATCTGGCTCGGGCGCGTGGTCGGCTGGCTGGAAATGCTGGCGGTCGCTATGCTTTTCGCGGCGCTGGCCATGCCGCGTCTGGCGCGCTTCGGTTTGCTCGCTGCGGCGTGGATCACGATCAACCACTCGGTCGCCGCCATCTTTCACGTCGTCAATGCCGAATGGCACACCCTCACCCAAAGCGCAGTGCTGATCCCGCTGTGCTTTGCGATGACGGGGCTGTGGTGGCGACGCGCCAAATTGCTTCCCAAGACCGGAGACAGACCATGACACGATCGACACTCCTCCTCGCCGCCGCGCTCTGCGCCGTCGCAACGCCCGTTGCCGCGAAATCCGGCGATGGAGCCTTGCTCGCAAGGATCGAGCGGCTCGAAGCCGAGGCGCAGGCGGGCAAGGACCGGGCCGAAGTCGCCAACCTGTTCTCGCGCTACATGTACCTGCACAACGCCTTTCAGGACGCGCAGATCATCCCGCTCTGGGCAAAAGAAGGCACGCCGGGCATGGCGGCCGAATATTCGAACCTCGGGCGCTACACCACCTATGACAGCATCATGGAATATCACCGCAACCGGCCCAATCCGGTCGGCAAGCTGATCTTCCACTACCTTGCCAACCCGGTGATCGAAGTGGCGGGCGACGGCGAGACGGCCAAGGGCATGTGGATCATGACCGGGCTTGAATCGGGCCTGACCAAGCCGGAAAATGCCGAGCACATGCCCGACTGGATGCACGTTCCCGAAGTCACGGTGGATGGCAAGCGGGTCTGGATGCACAAGGTCTATGCCAAGTACGGGATCGACTTCATCAAGCAGGATGGCGCGTGGAAGATCTGGCATTTCCGCTGTTTCGAGGTCGCGCGCGAACCTTACGGCATGGGCTGGATCCCATGGGCGGCGCAGGCCGAACACGGCGGTTTCAACTCCGAACTGATGTATGTCGGCGACGATGGCAAGCCGGTCTTCATGCCCAAACCGGACGCCCCCGCGATGATCGCGGCCAACCCCTACCGCGTCGATGGCGGCCAGACGCTCGACGCGCGCATCCCCGAACCCTACCGCACCTTTTCGGAGACGTTCTCCTACTGAGCCAGCGCGTTGAGCCTGAGCTTGGCGAGGAAATCGGCCCAGGCCAGCCGCATGTCGAAATCGTCGTAGAGCCGGATCGTGCGGCCGGGGATTTCCTCGCCATGTTCGAACTGCTCGCCGATGCGCCGTGCGGTGACTTCGCGCCACTGCCCGCTATCGGGCGATAGCGCCGTGAGCAGGACCGGCGGGGTATCGCCCATCGGCCATGTCCCGCCCAGATCGACGAAATCGGGCGGGCTGGTGAACTGGTCGTAAAGCCATTCGGCGAACGGCGAGATCGGGCGCATGTCCGCCGTCATCTCGGCAACCGAGACCTGCATCTTGCGATAGGTCGGCTGCGGCACCTGCCACAATGGCACGCGCGATTGCTCGATCGCCTGCCGTGCGGCGGCAATGTCGGTGGCAAGGTTGTACTCCCAGCCGCCTTCCGGCCAGCCGCCCCCGCCAATCCAGATCAGCGTCATGCGCCCGGCAATCTCGGGCGCGGCGATCAGCGCATCGGCGACATTGGTCAGCGGCCCTCCGCAGGCAAGGAACAGCGGCAGCGCGTCCGCACGCCGGGCCTCGGCAACGATGGCCTGCGCCGCATCGGACAGCGTGCCCGCCTGCGCGCCCGGCTCCCGCCCGGCGGCGACGGTCGGCGCAGCAATGCCCAGCTTAGCGGCCAGCGTGCGAACCTTCTCGACGCCCGGCGCGATCGTGTCGCCGCCGCGCCCGTCGGCCAAGGCAAACTGCGGATTGAGCCCGGAGACCGTCACCAGCGGCACCTTGGCTTTGGGCGAAAGCAGATGGTGCGCCAGCGCGACCAGCCCGTCGGGATCGCCGTGAAAATCGTTATCGACGATTACCCGCACCGAAGCGCGCTGCGGTATGTCGCGCGCGAGGCCCGCAGAGCCGGGCAGGAAAGCGGTCGCGCCAAAGGCAACCGCGCCCGAAAACGCCTGTCGCCGGTGCATCATTTCTTCGGCGCGTCGAGCAGGCGCTGCGCCTTCATCCATGCCATGAATTGCTCGAACCAAAGGTCGCTGGTCGTACCGAACTTGCGCGAGCCGAAGCCATGGCTGCCGCCCTGATACCAGTGCAGTTCGGTCGATCCGCCCGCCTTCTGCCAGCTTTCGATCAGGCCAAAGCCCTGCTTGTTGAACAGCGGATCGTCGCTGGCGAGCGCGGCGAACATCGGTTGCGGATCGGGCGGCGGGGTCACCGCAGTCATGAAGCCATAGATCGGGGCGATGAAATCGGGCCGCGCGTCCGGCTCGTTGGCGAGCGTCGTTGCCATCGTCGTCATGGCACCAGCGGAAAAGCCCAGCATGCCAACGCGGTTGCCATCGACGCCCCACTTATCCGCATTGGCGCGGATCAGGCGCAGCGCGGCCTGCGCGTCGGTCCGGGCCTTGGCGATCACTTCCTGCATTGCCGGATCGGGGCCTTCGTCGCTACGCGGCGCCTGAAAACGCGCGGCCATCGCCCGCTTGAAATCCTCGTCGGCGGCGGGCGTCGGCTCGGTGCGGTACTTGAGGACAAAGGCAGCGACGCCGCGTTCGGCCAGCCACTGCGCCACCGGCCATCCCTCGTTCGACATCGAGACGAACTGGAAACCGCCGCCCGGCACCACCAGCACCGCCGCGCCGGTCGCCTTCCATGGCTGCGGCAGATAGGCGGTCACGGTCGGGCAGGCGACCTTGCGCACCATCGTCTGGTCCCACATCTCGTACCAGATCTCGGTTTCCTTGCAGCCCTTGCCCGCCGTGCCGAGCGCAATCGGCTCGCCCACCGCCGGGTTGGCGATGCGGACGATCTTCATCTGCTCCGGCGTCGGCTGGGCTGCCGCCGTGAGAGGCATAAGCGCGGCCAGTGCCGTGGCTGCAATCGCTCTGAACATTCCTGAAACTCCCCTCGTTTTCCGCCCGGTTCAGGGCGCTACTTCGGCGGCCTTCTCATAGGCCGGTATCGTCACCTTACCCGTCGCCGCCCATTCCGCACCGCGCGCGAACAGCGTCTTGAACCCGTCGTACTGGATCGTGTCGGGTCCATGCCCCAAGGTTATCGAAAAGACCCGGCCCTTGCCATAGTCCTGAACCCAGATTTGCGGATGGCTGGCGTTGATCCCCTTCATTTTCGCCAGCTTATCGGGCGAATAGGCATCTGCGGGATATTTCTCGCTGACCTTGTCGCGATCGTAAAAAGCAGCGTCTTCATAGGCGGTGGCAAGCACATGAACCTTTGCCTGCGGATCGAAGACCATGTTGGTGTACATGTCTTCCATGAAGGTCCACTGGAAGCGGCGCAGGCCCTTGGTAACAGGATGCTCGCGGTCGACCAGCTCGACCTGAAATGCATCGGGCGGCGCGCGCCTGCTGACGCCGGGCTGCATCGTCGCACCGACCAGCCGCTTGTATTCGGGAATGTCGCGGCCCCAGGTGAAGCTGGAGTGATAGGCAACCAGCCCGCCGCCCTGCGCGACGTAATCGTACAACGCCTGAAATGCCGCAGGCGACCACAGCTGCTGCTGCGCATCGGCATAGTTCCAGCGGCTCGAATAATTGAGCACCACGACATCGTAAGCCTTGAGCATCGCCAGCGTGCCGCTGTCGAAATCTTCGGTCACACGCACATCGAAGCGGCCCGTATCCTGCAACTGGGTGCGCAGGCGGTTGTTCACGCCGGTCCAGTCGTGCTCGTAGCTGTTGCGGCCCGAAATGATGAGGAGTTTCAGCCGCTCCTCGCGCGGATCGACGGGAACCGCGACGCGCTGCACCGTTTCGGGCGGGCGGTAGCTCGATTCCACAATCGGCTGGCCCCGGGCGACACCGGCAAGGCAGAGCATTGCAAGACAAGCCATGCGCAACAGGTTGAGAGCCATTTCATTCACTCCGTCTTTGCGGCCAGTACCACGCGACCACCGCCTGAATCAGCAATAGCGCGACAGCACCGCCGTAATAGGACCAGCGGATCGCCTCGCGCGCCGCGTCTGTGACATGGCCGGGTGCGTATTCGACATAGCCGAGAAGGAAGGCGATTGCGGAGGTGCCGATGGCCATGCCCACCTTGGTCGCCAGACTGACGCCCGCCGAAAGGATGCCCTCGTTGCGCGATCCGAACTTCCATTCGTGATAATCGACCGTTTCGGCGATCATCGTGAAGGCCGCCGTGATCGTCAGCGAGGTGGCAAGCGCGGCGGCGAAATAGACCGCGAGGAACAGCGCGGTATTGCCCTCGGTCAGCGGCAGAATGGCAAACAGCAACGCCGAAACCAGCAGGATCGCCACGCAGCCGTTGCGCAGCCCTGTGCGCGCAAGGATCGGCGGCGCGAAGAAGGCGGAGAGCAGCAGCATCCCCGAGATCGCGGGCAGCATGACCGAGATCATCCACGGCTGGCCCAGTACGTCGATGGCAAGATAGGCCGTCTCCGCCATCATCGCCCCGAAGCGGATGAAGTAGAACAGGCAGAACAGGAAGGCGACGACCCAGGCCCGGTTGCGCAGCATCTCGCCGATGACCGGCCCGATCCTTTGCCGCGCCCCCGCTGGTGCGGCGATGCGCTCGCGGCAGTTGCGGAACAGTGCATAGACCGCGACCAGCCCGATCAGGCCATAAAGCACGGCCACGCCAAGAAAACCGCGCTGCTCGTCACCGCCGCCGAACAGGCCGACCAGCGGCATGGTTGCCGCGGTGCCGATCACCACCGAGAGCGACGTGCCGATAGAGCGCATCCCGCCCAGCTTGAGCCGCTCGCCGGTGTCCGATGTCATCATCGGCATCAGCGCGGTATAGGGGATAGCGCCCAGCGACATCAGGATACCGAGCGCCTTGAACGTCACGAAGGCGTAGACAAGCTGCGCGTTGACGCCCCAGTCGGGGACCGCAAAGACCAGCACGAATGTCAGCGCATAGGGCAATGCGGTGAACAGGAAGTAGGGCCGTGCCCGCCCCCAGCGGCTTTGCGTGCGGTCGACCGCTATGCCGACAAGGATGTCTATCACCGCATCGAGCAGCCGCGCGGCAAGGAATATCGCGCCCACTGCCGTCGCGGGCAGGCCAACGACATTGGTGTAATAGTAGAGCAGGAACCCGCTCGCCATGTTGTAGGCGAGCGAAAAGCCGATATCGCCAAGGCCGTAGCTGAGCCGTTCGGCAAGGCCGAGACGCTGCGCCGGGGCGGGCGCGGCGGCTGGCGCGGCGTCAGACACCCAGCGCCTCGCGCGCGGCGGCGAGCGACTGCACGGCGGGCAAGGTCGGGAAATATTCCAGCCCTATCGGCCCCGCATATCCCAGATCGCGCAGGGCCGGGACAATCGCTGCCCAGTCGAGCGTGCCGGTGCCCGGCTCGTTGCGGCCCGGCAGATCGGCGACCTGGACATGGCCGACAAGGTGCATCCGCCCGGCAAGCACCGCGCGCATATCCTCGCCCATGACATGGCTGTGATAGACGTCGTAAAGCAGGCGCAGGTTCGGGCTGCCCACCGCCTCGACCAGATCGAGGCCCAGCGTGGTGCTGACAAGGTACATCGTCGCGAACAGCTCTGTGTTGAGCGGTTCGAGCACCAGCATCGCGCCCGCTGCTTCGGCCAGCCGCGCCGCCTCGGTCAATGCCTCGACCGCGTTGGCGAAGTGCTGTTCTTCCGAAAGGTCCTCGACGCGAAAGCCCGAGGCGATGACGAGCGGCGGCAAGCCGACCGGGCGAGCCGCCTCGATTGTTTCGGAAACCGCCGTCAGGAATTCGCCGCGTTCTGCCGGATCGACGATGGAGCGGCGCGGATCGACGCAGAGGCCGGTCAGGACCATGCCGGTTTCGGCCAGCGCTGCGGCCACGCCGTCCATGTCCTTGTCGCGCCAGAGATGGAATTCGCAATGCGAAAGCCCCGCCGCGCTGGCAGCGCGAATGCGGTCGGGCAAATCCTTGTCAACTTCGGCAAATTGCCATTCGACACAGGCAGACAATTGCATGTCCGCTCTCCCATGGTCGGTCGGCTGGCTGCCGGATGGCGGGGAGCGGTCGCCAGTCGCTCCCCGGTATCACAGGATCAGAAGTCGACGCCGACCTTCACACCATAGGTGCGCGGTGCGCCGAACTGCCAGTTGAAGATGTCGTCCGGACCGGCCGAGACGAAGCTGCCATAGGTCAGCGGGCGTGTGTTCTCGATATTGCGGACAAAGGCCGCGATGCTGAACATCTCGTTCTCAGGCTTGTAGGTCAGGCTTGCACCAGACTGGCTGAACGATTCCTGCCTGCCGTCACGATAGTTGTAGAAGTCCGTGAAGTAGGAGCTCTTGAGCATCGTATCGGCCCGCGCCGTGACCGTGCCCGAACCGCCGAGATCGAAGATGTGCTCGTAGGCCATCGTAACGATGAACTCGGGCGAAAACGGCGGCGTGTTGCCCGCGAAGTTCGGCTGCTGCACGCCGGGCGTGTTCGGATCGAGATCGCCGATACCGTTGAGTCCGCAACCGACGCAGACCACGTTGAACTGGGCGAGCAGCTCCTTGTACTCGGCATTGAGGTAATTGAACGAAACGTCGAAATGATCGTTCTCGCTCAGCTCGAACGAACCTTCGAGTTCGAGGCCCCAGATGCGCGCCTTACCGGCATTGAAGATCTGACCGCCGACATTGGTGTCAAGCAGGACCGCGACCTGCAGATCCTTGTAGTCGTAATAGAACCCGCTGGCGTTGATCTGATGCTGGCCAACATCGCCGAGCGTCTTCTTCACGCCCAGTTCGTAAGCCGTGTTGGTTTCGGGGCGATAGGTGCCGACCGAATCGAAACCGCCGCCCTTGAAGCCGGTCGAGGCCTTGGCGTAGATCAGCGTATCGGGGTCGGGCTGATAATTGACGCCTGCCAGCCAGGTGATCTTGTCATCCTTGCTGCCCAGCGGACGCACCTCGACAACGTTCAGCTGGTCGAAGTCAACCCGACCCGAACCCGCGCCAACGAGGCCGTTAGGGAAGGGAGAAACGTTGCGATAGGTCGCCTTGCGCTTGTTGTCGGTATAGCGCAGGCCGCCGACCAGCGTGATCGCTTCGCCCAGCGGCACTTCGACCTGGCCGAACACCGACTTGCTCTCACTCGAAATATCGCGACCGAAATAGCTCAGGAACGTGCCCGGCGTCGGCCCGTTGGCGCCGAACGGCGGCAGGCCGAAAATGAAGCTGGGCAGCAGGAAGCCGGATTCGCGCGCGAGCTCTTCCTTGAAGTAGAAGCCGCCGACCTGATAGACGATGCCGTTGCCGATCTCGCCGTTGAGGCGCAGTTCATGGCTCTGCGTCTTCGCATCGTCGAGGAAGGTGTAGGAGCGATAAATCACCGGCAGCGTGACGAACTGGCCACCGTTGGCATCGCCCTGGCTGAAATCGCGATAACCGGCGATGTAGCTGAGCGTGGCAGCCGGGCTGAATTCATAAGCGATGCGCCCGCGAACCGCCCAGGTCTCCTGCTCGATGCCGCTGCCAAGGCCATAATTCGGCGCGGCATATTCGCTACGATCGATGTTGCTGAGGAGGTTGGTATTGGCCGGGACGCAGAGTGTCTCGGCATAAGCGGGCGCGACCGCCTCATAGCCATTGCCGGCGCAGCCGGGACCGGTAGGCCCGTTGGCTGCCGAGTTGAGGTCGCCGGCCGCGAAGACCTGCGGACGGAACTTGCGCTTGGCATATTCGGCGGCAAGGTTGACGGACAGCTGGCTGCCCGGCTCCAGACGCACCGAGACACGGCCGCCATAGGATTCGTTGTCGTCCGAACGACCGGCCTCATAGGCCGGGAAGACGAAGAAGCCGCCGCCAGCCGGATGCTTCACATAGCCGTCGCGCTCGTCGTAGAAGCCCGCAACGCGCAGGCCGCCAACCCCGCCGAGCGGGACGTCGACACCGGCATCGACGCGAATTGCGTTGAAATTGCCATAGCTTGCCGACGCATTGACGCCGAAATCGTTGCCCGGCTTGCGGGTGATGAAGTTGATGGCGCCGCCGGTCGAGTTGCGACCGTAAAGCGTGCCCTGCGGGCCGCGCAGCACCTCGACACGGTCGAGGTCGAACAGCGCCACCGAAAGGGCGTTCGGGCGGTTGATGTATTCACCGTCAACGTTGGCGACGACCGAGGTGTCCTGCGCTTCGTCGGCTGAGTTGGTGCCGATGCCGCGCACCGTGATCTTGACCGTACCCTGGTCCTGATTGATCTGGACGGCAGGCGCGATCTTGCTCAGGTCTTCTGCCGTATTGAAGCCGGCGTTGGCAATTTCGTCCGCACCGACCACGTCCATCGCGATGGGAACGTCGGTAACGTCCTGCGCGCGGTTCTGCGCGGTGACGATGATGATGTTGTCGTCTTCGGTTTCGTCTGCCACCTGCGCGAAGGCGGGCATGGCGATGGCGGCGAGGCCGCAGCCTGCAAGCAGGGTCGATTTACGGAAAAATGTGCTCATGGTTTCCTCCCAGAAAGATGCAGCATGCAATGACGGGCATGGGTCCGTCGAATCTACAGTTTGGATCGCTCTTTATCGCCCGGATCGATAGCGGCGGATCGGCGGGCACATTCCGCAGCCATCGGGCACGCGGATATCCAGACACCTCTCGACCGAAATCTCCCCGGACCTCGTCTCGATCCCCGCCTTAGCGCAGCCCGGAGAAAAATAAAACATATATTTTAGTTTTCCCATTCCATTGTTGCCGCTTGGCCACACCTGCTCCTGCGTCGCTTTCAAACAAGAATCAAATCCCTTTCAGAAAATAGAATTGACGTTCGCACAACCGGTACGGATAAGGCCGCATGCCGGAAACCGGACTCAAGGAAACGCGCGCGCTGCTCGAAGGGGCCGTGAAGAAGATGCCGAGGCAGGGCCGCAGCCTTGCGTCCTACGAACGCATGCTTCACGCCACGCGCGAACTGCTGCTCGAACGCGGCGACGACGATTTCACGCTGGTCGATGTCAGCGAACGCGGCGAAGTCTCGATCGGCTCGATCTATTTGCGCTTCGACAGCAAGGACCGCCTGCTGCATGCCGTGATCGCGCAGGAACTGGTCGATACGCTCGACGCCGAAGTCGCAATGCACCGCAAGCTGGCAGATGGTTCATCGAGCCTTGAGCAATTCCTTGGTTCCTTCATCGCCGATTACAGCGCTTTCCTCGGCGAACGCGCGACCATGCTCGGACTGATAATGCAAAAGGCGGCGAGCGATCCGGCGATTTCCAGCCCCGGCAAGGAAGTCGCAGGCCAGTCCGCTCGGCTGGCGAAAGAGGGAATCCTCAGATTCCGGGACGAAATCAGGGGCAACGACCTCGACCTCAAGGCAACCGTGGTGTTCCAGACGGTCTTTTCGACCATCGCCCGGCAATATGGCCTTGGCACGACCGCCGAATCCGCCGATCCGAAGCTATGGGCAATCGTCAGGCACGAACTGGCGAAGATGATGCTCGCCTATCTGCGCGACGCCAGCTGAAGCCTGCAAAAGCGCCAGCGCTCTGATCTGCCCGGCTTCGGCGGCGGAATACTATCCGGCGGCATCAGGTTGCTTGTCGGGTACGGCCTGAGCAAAGGCGTCGATCGCCATGCAGGCCGCCTCCACCTCGCAAATCCTCGGCCAGTTCACCTCCAGCCCGAACCGGCGCGCATTCCCGAGCTGCGGAACCAGCAGCACGTCGGCCAGCGTCACCCTGTCCCCGACGCAAAACGGTCCTTTCTCGGCGGCGATGCGCGCCTCGAACGCGTCGAGCCCCTCGCGAATGGTCTGCGCCGCCCATTTCCTGTCCTCACCCTCACCCGCGAGTTCCGCAACGCGCCTGATGACCGAGAGGTTCTGCACCGGATGAATGTCACAGGCGATCAGCTGCGCAAGGCTGCGCACCTTCGCCCGCCCGAATGCATCGCCGGGCAGTAGCGGCGGCTCGGGCGCGGTTTCGTCGAGATACTCGATGATGGCCAGCGATTGGGTGATGATCCGCCCGTCATCGAGTTCGAGCGCGGGCACGAACCCTTGCGGGTTAAGCCTGAGATAGTCAGGCGCGCGCTGGTCGCCGTGCAAGAGCTTGTAGCTGCGCTGCTCGACCGCAATGCCCTTAAGGCCCAGTGCGATCCGCACCCGCCAGGATGCCGTTGACCGGAAATAGCCGTGCAGGATCATGACAAGGGTTCCCTGATCTTTCGCTGGCGGTATCGGCAGCTCCGCTGAGCGCTTTGGTAGAGCGTGCGGCGAGCGCAGGCAATTGTTCGCGCGGGGCAGGCATCCGGAGCCGTGCCCGAGAACAGACGCATCTTGGCGCAAATGCCGGAATGCTGGTAATCGATCCGGGCAGAACCATAAGAACACAAGGAGTCGCCATGTCCAGTCGTGAAGCAGTCATCGTCTCGTCCGCAAGAACGCCCATCGGAAAGGCCTATCGCGGCGCCTTCAACGATACGCAGGCGCAGGCGCTCGGCGCCCATGTGATCCGCGCGGCGGTGGAGCGCGCCGGGCTCGAAGGCGGCGAGGTCGAGGACGTGCTGATGGGCGCTGCCTTGCAACAGGGTACGACGGGCACCAACATCGCGCGTCAATCGGCGATCCGCGCGGGCCTGCCGACCTCGGTGGCGGGCATGAGCCTTGACCGGCAATGCGCCTCGGGCCTGATGGCCATCGCAACAGCGGCCAAGCAGATCATCGTAGATGGCATGGGCGTGGTCGTCGGCGGCGGCGTGGAATCGGTCTCGCTTGTCCAGAACGAGCACATCAACCTCTATCGCGCGTTCGATCCGTGGATCGTCCAGAACCGCCCCGACCTCTACATGACGATGCTGGAAACGGCGGAGACTGTCGCGCGCCGCTACAACATCAGCCGCGAGGCGCAGGATGAGCTGGGCGCACAGTCGCAGCAACGCGCCGTCGCGGCGGCCGAAGCGGGCGTCTTCAAGGACGAGATCGTGCCGATGCCCTCGACGAAAGTGGTCAAGGACAAGGAGACCGGCGAGACCTCGAAGCAGGAGGTTACGCTCGAAGTCGATGAGGGCCTGCGCGCGGGCACCACGGCAGAGGGGATCTCCACGCTCCCGCCCGCCTACCGGGGCGGAATGGTCCTGCCGCCCGAAGGCGGATCGGTGACGGCGGGCAACTCCAGCCAGCTTTCCGACGGCGCTTCGGCCATGGTCCTGATGAGCGCCGACGAGGCGGCCCGACGCGGGCTGGAACCGATGGGCCGCTATTGCGGCATGGCGGTGGCCGGTTGCGATCCGGACGAGATGGGCATCGGCCCGGTCGTCGCGGTGCCCAGGCTGCTCAAGCAGCATGGCCTGACCATCGACGACATCGACATGTGGGAGCTGAACGAGGCCTTCGCGAGCCAGGTGATCTATTGCCGCGACAGGCTCGGCATCCCCAACGACAAGCTTAATGTCTCGGGCGGCGCGATTGCCATCGGCCACCCCTACGGAATGAGCGGCGCGCGCATGGCCGGGCACATCATGTACGAAGGCAAGCGTCGCGGCGCGAAGTATGGCGTCGTCACGATGTGCGTCGGCGGCGGCATGGGCGCAGCCGGGCTGTTCGAGGTTTTCTAGCCAGACCTGGCCGATTTCGCGCGCAGCCCGTTTTCAAGCAGGTCGCGGGAGATCGCGGCGATCTCTTCGGCCGACTTGTCATCGGCCCAGATCGAAAAGCGCAGGCCGAGGAAGACGTTCATACCCATGATCGCCCAGGCATGCGCCTCTTCGACATCGGGCCGGAACTCGCCGTTCTCCGCCCCCTTTTGCAGGCGGCCCAGGATGCGCTGCGCCGTCGTCTCATAGTGGCGGCGGTGGCTTTCGGGATCGACGAATTCGGCCTCGTCGATGATGCGGTAGATTTCCTTCTGCTCGCGCGCCGTTTCAAGGAACGCGGTGAGCGCGGCTTCTTCGATTGCGAAACCGCCCATGCCCTCTTCGATGCGGCTGGCCGCGCGGGTCTTCACCTGCTGGCTCATGTCCTGCACCAGCGAGCGGAAGATCTCGTCCTTTGAATCGAAGTATGTGTAAAACGATCCGAGCGCCGTCCCCGCCCGGCTGGTGATCCCCGTGATCGAAGCCTCGTGAAAGCCCTTTTCGCCGAACTCTATCGCCGCTGCATCGAGCAGTTTGCGCAGCGTCCGCCTGCCCCGTTCGGTGCGCGGAGTCTTGCCGGGTGGCAAATCGTCGGACGGTGAAGGTGTGGCCATCAGGGCACAGGTAGGCGGAAATTTGCGGACAGGCAATCATTCAAAGTTGAAACCCGGTTCATGTTTCATTATCGAGCCTCTCAAACCTACGGAGAGGACCATCCGATGACGAAATCACGCTTCCTTCACAGCACCACCCACGCCGCCCTGCTTGCCGCGCTCGCCGCGACCGGCCTCGGCTTCTCCTCCCCTGCCCTGGCCCAGGACGAGACGGCAAGCGATGCGGGCGAAATGGATGGTGCGATCGTGGTGACCGCGCGTCGGCGCGAAGAACGGCTCGTTGACGTGCCGATCGCGGTCACCACTTTCAGCGGCGAACAGCTTGAGCGCAGCGGCGCGCTTGACCTGACCGACATCGGCGCGACGACACCGAATATCACGGTCGAAACATCGCGCGGCACCAACTCGACGCTGACCGCCTTCATCCGCGGCATCGGCCAGCAGGACCCGGTCTCCGGCTTCGAACAGGGCGTCGGCATCTATCTCGACGACGTTTACCTCAACCGCCCGCAGGCCGCCGTGCTCGATATCTACGACGTCGAGCGCATCGAAGTCCTGCGCGGCCCGCAAGGAACGCTTTACGGTCGCAACACCATCGGCGGCGCGGTCAAGTATGTCACCAAGCAGCTTCCCGAAGACCTCTCGCTCAAGGTTCGTGCGGCTTACGGCACCTATGACCAGGCCGAGGGCGTCATCACCGCTTCGGCTCCGCTTGGCGGCATCGTGCGCGCCGGAGCATCGGTTGCGCGCCTGTCGCGCGGCGGCTTTGGCGACAACCTCACCAACGGACTTGAGAACTACAACAAGGACGTCTGGGCCGGTCGCGGCACGCTGGAGATCGGCGGTTACGATGAGCCGGTCCTGATCCGCATTTCGGGCGACTACACCCGCGACAAGAGCGATCCGCGCGGCGGCCACCGCCTGATCCCGGCGCTCGTTTCGGGCACCCCGGTGCTCAACGATGTCTATGACACGCGCGGCGCGCTCAACGATCCGAAGCAGGACATTGAAGCGTACGGCCTTGCGATGAACATCACCGCCGAACTGAGCGACACCGTGACCTTCCGCTCGATCAGCGCATGGCGCAAGGACACCAGCGAGACCCCGATCGACTTCGACGCGCTCCCCGCCGTCGATCTCGACGTTCCAGGCGAATACCGCAACGAACAGATCAGCCAGGAATTCCAGCTGCTCTATGACAACGGCCCGCTTCAGGCGCTGCTCGGCTTTTACTATCTCGACGCCACCGCCGACACGCTCTTCGACGTGCGCCTCTTCACGACCTTCAACGGCTTCACCGCCTTCACCCAGGCCGATGTCGATACCGAGACCTACGCTGTCTTCGCCGACATGACCTATGACCTCACCGAGCAGCTCAGTCTTTCGCTGGGCGGTCGCTACACATGGGACGAGCGTTCGGCGGACATCCTGCGCCAGAACTACCTCGGCGGCGGTTCGCCGATCTTCGGCGGCGCGGGCGTTCCGTTCGGCGCGCCGAGCACCGATTTCAAGGGCAGCCGCAAGTTCAAGAAATTCACACCGCGCGCCTCGATCAGCTTCATGCCGACGCCCGATCACAACATCTACGCAAGCTTTTCGCAAGGCTTCAAGGGCGGCGGTTTCGACCCGCGCGGCGTGGGCGTCAACGCGCCCGACGTCGATGGCAACGGTGCGCTCTCGGACAGCGAAGTCGCCAGCTTCCTCAGCTTCCGCCCGGAAAAGGTCGATTCCTATGAAGTCGGCTACAAGGGCAGCCTGATGGACGGCGCGCTCTATGTCGCGGTCGCGGGCTTCTATGCCGACTATACCGACGTGCAGATTCCGGGTTCGGTCGCCTGTAACGTCGGCGGCATCGCCACCTTCTGCGGCGTCGTCTCGAACGCGGGCAGCGCCCGGTTCAAGGGCGTCGAGCTGGAGACAACCGCTCGCCTCGCACAGGATTTCGCGGCAGTCGGAGATCGTCTGAGCCTTTCGGGTTCGCTTGGTTTCATCGATGCCGAATACCGCGAATACATCACCAACATCGGTGGTGTGCCGACCGACGTTGCCGAGTTCAGGGAAGTACAGAACACACCGAAGTGGACCGCATCGGGCACCCTGAGCTACGCAACGCCGGTTGGCGACGGCATGGTCAATTTCTCGACCACGCTCTCGTACCGCTCGAAGACCTTCCAGTTCGAAGTGCCCAATCCCTATATCGACCAGAAGGGCTATGCGCTCTGGGATGCGAACCTCGTCTATACCGCGCCTGACAGCCGCTGGAGCCTTGGCGTCCATGCCAAGAATATCCTCGATAAGCAGTACAAGACTTCGGGCTATACCTTCATCGTCGCCGACCCGGTGACGGGCGAGCCGACTATTGGCGCGAACGGCCTGCCGGTCTCCGCGCTTGGCCCCGAAGGCACGCTGACCGCGTTCTACGGCAACCCGCGCCAGGTCTTCGTCTCCGCCACGCTCTCGTTCTGAGCGAGGCCATGGCGACGATGAGCGCGCAATACGAAGCGCACCGCTACAGGAGCGCGTGCGGGCGGCTTGAGCTGTTCGCACGCGACTATCCCGGAGACGGCCCGCCGCTGCTGCTGATGCACGGCCTGACGCGCAACAGCGCCGATTTCGAGGGGCTGGCAGAGCATCTCGCGGGCCGGTTCCGGCTGATCGTGCCCGACCAGCGCGGGCGCGGGCTTTCGCAGAACGATCCGGAGTCGGCGAACTACCGCCCCGATGTCTATGCGGGCGACATGTTCGCGCTGCTCGGCAGCCTCGGCATCGAGCGTGCGCATCTGATCGGCACCTCGATGGGCGGGCTGATGGCGATGGTCATGGCAGTCACACAGCCCGCGCGCGTCGGCGCAATCATTCTCAACGATGTCGGGCCGGAACTTGACCTGTCCGGGCTTGAGCGCATCAAGGGCTATATTGTCGATCCCAGGCCGATGGAAAGCTGGGACGCCTGCGCCGAGCGCTGCGCGGCGATCAACGGCGATGCCTTTCCGGACTATGGCCCCGAAGACTGGCTGGCCTTCGCACGGCGCACCGCGCGCGAGGACGAGGACGGGCAGATCGTGCTCGCCTACGATCCGGCAATCGCCGGGCCGCTGGTCGATGCCCCGCCGGAGGAAGCCGTGCCCGACCTCTGGCCGGTCTGGGACATGCTCGCGGAAAAGCCGGTGCTGGTCGTGCGCGGGGCGAACTCGGACCTGCTCGCTCCGGCAACGCTGACGAAGATGGCCGAGCGCCATTCCGGCCCCTTTGCCTCGGTCGAAGTGCCAGACCGCGCCCATGCGCCGATGCTCGACGAGCCTGTGGCACTCGAAGCAATCGATGGTTTCCTTGCCGAACATGCGGCATAGCCAGCCGATGACAATCAGCACCCCCGCATCGCGCCCCAACGTCGTCCTCGCGATGCTGCTGCTGGTCTATATCTTCAACTTCGTCGACCGGCAGATTTTGGCGATCCTTGCCGCGCCGATTCAGGCCGATCTTGGCCTTTCCGACACGCAGCTTGGCCTGCTCGGCGGGATCGCCTTCGCACTGCTCTATTCGACGCTGGCGGTGCCGCTGGCTTACCTCGCCGACCGCAAGGGTCGCAGCCGGGTTATCACGGTATCGCTGGCGATCTGGAGCCTGTTCACCGCAGTATGCGGGCTGGCGCAGGGTTTCTGGCATATCTTCCTCGCCCGGCTTGGCGTCGGAATTGGCGAGGCAGGCGGGGTGGCACCGTCCTACGCGCTGATCGCCGACTATTTCCCGAGCGAGCGGCGGGCGTTCGCGCTCTCGGTCTATTCGCTGGGTATCCCGCTGGGTTCCGCGCTCGGGGTGCTGGCGGGAGGATATATCGCAGCGACAGTCGACTGGCGCGCGGCCTTCATCGCCGTCGGGCTTGCCGGATTGCTCCTCGCACCGGTTTTCCGCGCTCTGGTCAAGGACCGCCCCGCGCCGACGCCCACAGCGGAACTGCCAGCCGAAGCGACGCGCTTCCTCGCCGTCGTAAAGCTGCTCGCCGCCAAGCCTTCGTTCTGGTTGCTCGCCTTCGGAGCAGCGGCCAGTTCGATGCTTGGCTATGGCCTTGCTTTCTGGCTGCCCAGCCTGCTCCAGCGCAGCTTCGGGCTCGACCTTGTCCAGACCTCGTGGTTCATCGGCGCGGTGCTGCTGATCGGCGGCGTTGCCGGCATGCTGGGCGGCGGCTGGCTGGGCGACCGGCTGGGCCAGGGTGATCGCGCGTGGTTCGCCTGGGTTCCGGCGATCGCTTTCCTGGCCTCGGTGCCGCTCTTCGCGCTGGGTATCAACGCAAGCGCGGTCTGGATCGCCTTCGTGCTGTTCCTGATTCCGCAGGGGCTCTCCTATGTCTGGCTCGGCCCGGTGCTTTCGGCGGTCCAGCACCTCGTCGCCCCGCCCGCGCGCGCGACTGCATCTTCTCTGTTCCTGCTGATCAACAACCTGATCGGACTGGGCGGCGGCATCTATGCGCTGGGCGCACTGGCCGACCTGCTGGCCCCGACCTACGGTAGCGAAGCGCTGCGCGTCTCGATGCTCTGGTCGCTGGTGCTTTATGTCGTGGCGGCCATCCTGATGGCGCTGGGCGGCCGCTCGCTGCGCCGCGACTGGGCGGCGGACGAGGCCTGACCGAACAGAAAACGGCGGCGCTCCCATCGGAGCACCGCCGCTTCGTGTTTCGCGTCGAGGCGGGAAGCGCGAAACGCCTCCCCTGCCCGATCAGACCGGCCCCGATCAGACAGGAATGTCTTCCGACAGCACCGCGTCCGGCACCTTCTTTGCCTTGCGCTTGCTTTCGGTGACCTTGCTCTTGGCGTGGACCTTGCCGTCGATCGCGTTCCAGATGAAGTCGCGGATGACGGGGTAGATTTCCGACTGGAACTTCGAGCCGGAGAACACGCCGTAGTGGCCGACACCGGGTTGCAGGTGGTTCTGATGCAGCTCTTTGTCGATCCCGCTGAACACGTCGTGCGCGGCCACGGTCTGGCCCGGCGGGCAAAGGTGGTCGTTCTGGCCTTCGACGGTCAGCAGCGGCAGGCCGGTGACCGATTCGAAATCGACCAGTTCGCCTTCGTATTCCATCTGCCCGGTGGCGATGTGGTGGTCGAAGAACACCTTCTCGAGCGTGTCGAGATAGAACTTCTTGTCCATGTCGAGCACGGCGAAATACTCGTCATAGAAGTTGCGGAACTTCTCGAGCGCCTCGTCGTCGCCTTTGAGCGAGTTCTTGATGAACGACATGTACTGCTTGAGGTGCGGCTTGGGATTGAGCGCAATGAACCCTGCAAGCTGCGTAAAGCCGGGATAGACCTCGCGGCCCGAGCCGGTGAAGCCCGAGGGGATCGTCTGGATGTTGACGTTTTCGAACCAGCCCATCGGCAGTTTCCCGGCGAGCTCGGACATCTGGCTCGGAGCGATACGCGTATCGACCGGGCCGCCCATCAGCGTGAGGCTGGCCGGCATAAGCTGCGGCTTTTCCTTCGCGATCACGGCCGTGGCGACCATTGCCGGCGGCGCGGCCTGGCAGGTGGCGACGACATGCGTGCCCGGCCCCATGTCCTCAAGGAACTTGATGAGGTGCGTGACATAGCCGTCGAAGCCGAAATCGCCCGCTTCGGGCGGCACTTCGCGGCAATTGCGCCAGTCGGTGATGTGGGTGTCGAAATCCTGCACGAAGGTGCGGACGGTGCCCTGCAGCAGCGTGCCATAATGGCCCGAGAGCGCGGCGGCGATCATCACCTTGGGGCGCTCGGTTCCGGTTTCGAGGTTGAAGCGCAGCAGATCGCCGAACGGCAGGCTGGAAACGACATGCTGGTCGACGACAACGTCGTGATCTTCGTAGTTTTCCCAGATCTGGTAGGCGGGCTTGCCGTAATCCTTGAGCGCGCGATCCTGCAGCTCGAACGAGGTCGCCATCATCCGCATTGCCAGCGTGTTGCGCAGCGGATTCGCCTCGCTCCGCGTGATTTTGTGGCCCTTTTCGGCCATCCACGCCCAGGGACGGGTGCTGCGGCGCAGCGCTTCATAAGCCAGATAGATCAAATCTTGTCTCCGCGTTCAGGGCAGCGCCCGGTCTCACATCGGGGTTTATCCCCCGAGCCTTGAAATTCCGTGCATCTGCTCCCGATTTCCTCCCCTAAGATTCGCAAACGATAGGTTACGAAGCCTCAAGGGGCAAGCCAACCAATATGGTAGGTCACACTTACATTAACACATATTCGCCCGGCGCGTTCGCACTTGCAGCAAATTTTTTCGAACCCAGCTTCTTGGGGGCGGCAACCATTTCGCCGCTGCGTTCCGAGACCCAATCGGCCCAGCCTACCCACCAGCTGCCCGTCTTGCGCTCGGCGGTCGGCTCCCAGGCGTCCGCGTCGGGCGGCGTTCCGGGAGCTTCGAAGTGGTGCGCCTTGGGGTTGCTGGGCGGATTGACGAGCGCAGCGACATGGCCGCCATTGCTCAGCGCAAAGGTGCTGGTGCCGCCCAGCAGGTGGCACGAACGATAGCACGCCTTCCAGGGCGTAAGGTGATCGGTCACCGCGCCGACGATGTAGTTGTCGCAAGCGATCTTGCCGAGATCGATCTTCTCGCCGAGAAATTCATATTCGCCCGGCGTAACCAGCGGGTTATTTTCGAAAATCTTGAGGAAGTCGGCGTGAAGCTGCTTCGGCAGGTTGGTGCTGTCGTTGTTCCAGGCAAGGATGTCGAACGCCGCCGGGGTTTCGCCCATCAGGTAATTGTTGACCCAGTAGTTCCAGACGAGATCGTTCGGGCGCAGCCATGTGAAGACCTTGCTAAGATCTTCTCCGGCCAGCACCCCCTTCATCTCCGCCTGCGCGCGCGCCACCGATAGCATCGTCGGGAAGCGGAAAGCGCCGATCGTGGCGTCGGATTTCCAGTCGAGCATCGTCACGCAGAGCGCCAGCGTATTGATGAGGTCGCGCTTCTTGGCCGCGAGATAGCCGGAGACCAGCGAGGCAAGGATACCCCCGGCGCAGAAGGCGATCAGGTTGACCTTGCCCGCCCCCGAAATGTCGGCAACCGTCTTGACCGCCTCGAGCGCCGCCTCGGCATAGTCTTCGAGACTCCAGTCGCTATGCTCGGCCTGCGGATTGCGCCAGCTCACCACGAAGTGATTGAGCCCGCGCCCCACGGTATATTCGGCAAAGCTGCGACCGGGTGCCAGGTCGGTGAAATAGAAGCGGTTGATCTGCGGCGGGATCAGCAGCGTCGGGATTTCGTAGACTTCCTTTTCCACCGGTGCGTAGTGGATCAGCTCAAACATCTCGGTCTTGTGGACGACCTTGCCCGGCGTCAGCGCGAGGTTCTTGCCGACCTCGAACTTGGACGCATCGACCTGCGAGGGCATGCCGTCGTTGTTCAGCCAGTCGTCGAGGAAGTTGCGGAAACCCTTGGCGGTGCTCTGCCCCTGCGTCTCGATCGACTTGAGCAGAGCGGCGGGGTTGCCGACCAGCGTGTTGGTCGGCGCAAAGGCGGTCGTCACGATCTCGGTCGCGAGTTCAACGCGCGCTTTCTTGTCGGGTTCGAGATCTTCGGGGATCATGCCCTCGATCGCGTCGGTCATCGCAAGGTACGATTGCGCGAGGCGTTTGTAGAAGGGGTTGTTCTGCCAGGCCCCGTCCTTGAAGCGCCAGTCGCGCGGATCGGGCTGGATCTCGGAGCTGCCGGTCATGATCCGGAACATTTCCTTGGTGAACCTGACGTTCTGTTCGTACCAGGCCGAAGGATCGATAGCCTTCAGGAATTCGGTGAACAGGCCTTCGCTGCCGAACAGCGCGGATGGTAGCGCCGTGCCTTTGCCCTGGGCTGTGTCATTTTCGGGCTTCTTGCTCATCGATCGATCTCCCGCACCATATTCTGCACCAGACAGCTCATGAAGCTGCATCTGGCCCGAATCGAAGCTAGCAGCAGGCCAGTCCCATGGAAACGCACTATCAAGGCGGCGTTTTCGCGATATGGGACAGCCTATGCTGCACTGCAACATTTACTCTTGACGCGCCCCCTAACTTATCTTATTGTGCAATGCAACATGGAAGTGGTCGATACTGATCACAAGGCTATTCAAGGCGAAGCAAGTCATGGCATCGAAGGAAGAAATCGCGTCGGAAAAGGCTTTCAAGCAGGCAGTTGAAGCCACGCAGGCTCCGGCCAAGGCGGCCGATGCCGCTGCTGCACCCGAATCGGTTTCCGCGCCTGCGAAGAAGGCCGCCAGGCTCGCAAAGCCGGCCAGGCGTTCCGCAACCGCGAAGAAATCGGTTGCCCGCAAGACTCCGGCCAGCAAGGCCGCACCGAAGAAAGCGGCCACCAAAAAGGCCGCCCCCAAGAAGGCTGTTGCCGCCAAGCGGGTCGCCCCGAAAAAGGCTGCTCCGGCCAAGACCGTTAGCAAGACCACTGCCAAACCCGTTATCAAGACCAAGGAAACTCCCGTCATGTCCAAGAAGACCACGTTCGCTCCGAAGATGACCGTTGCCGAAGTGCAGAAGAAGGCCGCCGAAGTCGCTGCCGACGTCCAGAGCAAGTCGAAGGAAGTTGCTGCCGAAGTGCAGAAGTACTCGAAGGAAGCCTATGCCAAGGGCTCCAAGCTCGTCAGCGAAGGCACCGCGATCACCAAGGCGAATGCCGAAGCCGTCGTCGCATCGGGCAAGATCGTCGCTGCCGGCGTCAAGGACATGACCGAAAAGAACGTTGCGGTCAGCCGCAAGGCCGTCGGCACCTTCGGTGACGACCTCAAGGCCTTCGCCGACGTCAAGAGCCCTTCGGCTCTCCTCGAAATGCAGGGCAAGCTCGCCGCGCGCAACTATGACGCGATGGTCGATTACATGTCGAAGACCTCGACCCTGTTCGGCGACGTTGCCAAGGCTGCTTTCGCGCCGCTCTCGGCCCGCACCAAGGCGACCTACGAAACGATCAGCAAGGCCGCCTGAACCAAGGCATCCCGCTGAACGCAAAAAGGCGCGGTCCGGTCAATCCGGGCCGCGCCTTTTTTTGTGGCTCATACCTCCCGCCCCGCCTCCTCGCCCGACCACCAACGCTACCATCAGGATTTGGTGGTCGGGTGGGAAGGCGGGGTGGGAGCTATGCTAATCAGACAAGGTGCTGGAAGATCCACTCGGCCAGCAGCGCGGGCTTGTCCTCACCCTCGATCTCGACCGAGACTTCGACCTTCTGTTGCCACTGGCCGGGGCGCTTTTCGACGAGTTCGAGAAGCTTGAAATGGCCGCGAACGCGCTTGCCCGACTTGACCGGCGAGAGGAAGCGCACCTTGTCGAAGCCATAGTTGATCGACATTTTCGCTTCGGGAAACGCCCCGACATTGCCCGCCATCGGCACGAGTAGAGACAGGGTCAGCATCCCGTGCGCGATCGTCCCGCCGAACGGCGTTGCCGCCGCAGCCTCTGCATCGACATGGATGAACTGGTGGTCTTCGGTGGCATCGGCGAAGGCGTTGATGCGATCCTGCGGAATCTCGATCCAGTCCGACGTGCCGATCGTTTCCCCGACTTTTCCCTGAAGGTCTGCGAGTTCCATGCGTTCTCCCTGATGGCTGCTATCCGCGAGCTATGGCCCAGCGCGCGGCGAAGCGCAACGCGCGTCCATCGCCACCGCGCCTTGCCGAGGAGCGCCTGCCGGTGTCTAACCGCGCAAGTCTTCCATCAGGAAAATGCCGATGCCACTCCCCCGCGACCTTGCCGCCAGTCTTGTCATCCCGGCCTTTGCCGCGCCGATGTTTCTTGTCAGCGGCCCGGCGCTGGCCATCGCCTGCTGCGCGGCGGGAATCGTCGGCTCGCTTACCCGCAACCATTTGCGCGACATCGCGGAGCTAGAAGCCCAGCTGCGCGAGGTGCGCGAGGCGCTGGACCGGCACGGCGGCAACAATCCCGAGGCGACAATCGGCCCGCTGGCGGTCAACATCTCGCCCAATTTCAGCACCAACGACTTCCGCGACCACCTTGCACTATGCAGCCAGTACGGCGTGCAGATCATCGTCACCTCGGTCGGCGACCCGAGCGTCAATGCGCCGCTGGTGAAGGAATACGGCATGCTCCATTTCCATGACGCCACGACAATCCGTCATGCCGAAAAAGCGGCGGCAGCAGGTGCGGACGGCATCGTCTGCATCGGCGCGGGCGGCGGCGGCCATGCCGGGACGATCAGCCACCTCGCCTTCATCCCGCGCGTGCGGCAATTCTTCGACGGCATTATCGTGATGGCGGGCGCGGTCAGCGACGGTCGCACGATCCGCGCCGCTGAAATACTCGGCGCGGACCTGGCCTATCTCGGCACGCGCTTCATCGCGACACAGGAATCGGATGCGCCCGATGCCTACAAGGCGATGATCGCGCGCGGCGATGTGAAGGACGTGCTCTATACCAAGGGCGTGAACGGGATGGCGGCCAGCTGGCTGGTCGAATCGCTGGTCGAGACCGGGCTCGATCCGGCCAACCTGTTCATTCCGGAGGGCCGCAGCACCGCGCATTTGCCCGAAGGCCGCACGCCCTGGCGCAATATCTGGAGCGCAGGACAGGGCATCGGCCTGATCGACGATCTTCCCGCCACCGCCGATCTCGTCGCGCGCTTGTGCGAGGAATATGCCGAGGCCTGCGCGGTGCCACCGATGAGAGGATTCCGCCAATGAGCGAACGCATCCACCGTGCCGACATCGGCGGGCTTTGCACGCTCTCGCTCAACCGCCCTGACAAGCTCAATGCGCTCGATACGCAGACTTTCGAAAAGCTCGACGCGCATCTGGCAGCGCTTGAGAGCCAGACCGAGACCATCGGCTGCGTCGTCCTGCGCGGCAACGGACGCGCGTTCTGTGCGGGCGCGGACCTTGGCACGATGGAGACAGGGATCGTCACTTCTCCGTTCAAGCCCGGCGTGATCCAGCGGCTGGGACTGCTGCCGCAACCGGTGGTCATCGCGGTGCACGGGGTCTGCTTTACCGGCGGGCTCGAACTCGCGCTGGCGGGCGATTTCATCCTTGCCGACGGCACCGCGCGCTTTGCCGACACCCACGGCAAGTGGGGCCTCGTCGGCGGTTGGGGCCTGGCACAGCGCCTGCCGCGCCGCATTGGGGCACAGGCGGCCAAGCGCATGATGTTCACCGCCTGCGAGGTCCATGCCGACGAAGCCAAAGCCATCGGCCTCGCCGACCTCATTTGCGAGGACGGCGGGCTCGATGCGCTGGTCGGCGAGTTCACCAACGCCATCCTCGCCAACAGCTGGCACACCAACATGGCGACCAAGCGGATGATGCAGGAGACCGACGCCATGTCACTGGCCGAGGCACTGTTGCACGAGCGCGAACACTACCCCGGCTTCGCGCCCGATTATCGGGAACGCATTGCGAGCTTCTCCAGGAAGTAACGCACTGCAATCGCGCTTTGAAAGCGCTTCGGGGCCAGCTATGACGGGCCGCTATGCACCAGCTATCCGCATTCGACGCAGCCGCGATCCTGATCGTCCTTGCTGCCGCCCTCGGCTATCTCAACCACCGCTTTTTGAAGCTGCCCTCGACGGTGGGCCTTACGCTAATGGGACTGGTCGCCTCGCTGCTGGTGATCCTTTACGACCGGCTGCTGCCTTCAAGCACGCTGGCCGAAACGCTCTCCACCTTCCTGACCGAACTCGATTTTCATGCGACATTGATGGAAGGCATGCTCTCGTTCCTGCTCTTCGCCGGGGCAATGCATGTCGACTGGTCGGAGATGCGCAAGGGCCGCTGGCCGATCCTGTTCTTCAGCACCATCGGCGTGCTGATCTCGACCGCGCTCGTCGGCTTCGCCTTCCAGTTCCTGACAGGCGCGCTGGGCATCTCGATCCCGCTGATCTGGTGTCTGGTCTTCGGCGCGCTGATCAGCCCGACCGACCCGGTCGCGGTCATGGCGGTGATGAAGCGCGCGGCGATGCCCGACACCCTGCAGGCGACGGTTGCCGGAGAATCGCTGTTCAACGATGGCGTTGGCGTCGTCGTCTTCTCGATCCTGCTATCGATAGCGCTTGGCACCGAACCGTTCAGCCTTTCCCTGGCGGCATCGCATTTCGTGCAGGAGGCGCTGGGCGGGGCGATACTCGGGCTGATTGCGGGCTGGCTCGCCTATCGCGCAATGCGCTCGATCGACGATTACAGCGTCGAGGTCATGCTCAGCCTCGCCGTGGTGATGGGCGGATACAGCCTTGCGCTGGCGCTGCACGTCAGCGGCCCGGTGGCGATGGCGGTTGCGGGCCTGCTGATCGGCAACCACGGCGTCGAACACGCGATGAGCGACAGGACACAGGATTACCTCATCAAGTTCTGGGCGCTGATCGACGAAATCCTCAACGCTGTCCTGTTCCTGCTGATCGGCCTCGAAGTCATCGCGCTTGCCATTGACGGCAGGCTGCTGCTCGCCGGAGCCGGTTCCATCGTCATCGTCATGCTGGCGCGCGCGATTTCGGTCGGCGTTCCGCTCAAGGCAATGCAGCGCGCAATTGACCTTGGCCCGCTCGCCTTCCCGACGCTGGTCTGGGGCGGCCTGCGCGGCGGCATCTCGGTCGCGCTGGCGCTCTCGCTGCCCGAAAGCCCGATCCGCACTGCCTTGCTGGTCGCGACCTATGCCGTCGTGCTCTTCTCGGTGCTCGTACAGGGCGGCACGATCGGCAAGCTGATCGAGTGGATCAAGGCCAAGCGCGGCCCGACCGACATCGGAGTACCGGCATGAGCGGAATCAGCCTCGACCAGCAGATCCCCCCGGTTCCGCTGACTTCGGACAGGAACGCGGACCTCGAACCGCCGAAGCCGCGCAAGCAGCCGCAGTTCATGCACAATCCGCGCGTACGCCGCGCGAAGGCATGGATGCGCTTCTTCCGCATGAAGTTCGCGCGCTTTGTCCTGCTTCCCGAACTTTCGCGCCACGAATCACAGGAGCTGCGGCAGGCGGTCCGCGAGGATGGCGCGCTGACCAATGGCTACATGCTGATGTGCGCGCTCTCAGCCGGGATCGCGACTCTCGGCCTGCTGCAATCATCGACCGCCGTGGTCATCGGCGCGATGCTTATCTCTCCGCTGATGAGCCCGATTGCCGCGCTTGGTTTCGGCTTCGCCTCGCTTGACGGCAGCCGCATCCGCGAGGCGGTCCGCGTGGTCGCGGTCGGCGCGGCGATCGGCATCCTGACCGGCGTGCTGCTGACCTGGCTCAGCCCGATCCGCAATGCCACGCCCGAAATCCTCGCGCGAACCCAGCCGACACTGCTCGATCTTGCTGTTGCCCTGTTCTCCGGCATCGCGGGGGGCTACGCGACAGTCATCCGCAAGGGCGGGACGGCCATCGGCGTGGCCATCGCCACCGCCCTGATGCCGCCGCTTGCGGTGCTGGGATACGGCATTGGCGTTTTGCAGGTCCAGTTCGCACTCGGCGCACTGCTGCTGTTCCTGACCAACCTTGCCGCGATTACCTTCAGCTTCGCGCTGGTCGCCCGGCTGAGCGGTGCGGCGCGCCCGTTTTACCGCGTCGAATGGACTCCGAAGTACACCGCCTTCCTCATCGCGGCATTCGTTGTCCTCGCCATCCCGCTGACGATGACGCTGGTGCGCATCAAGAACGAAGCTTCGATCCGCGCCGCCGCGACTTCGGCGATCCTCGATGCGACAGGCGGCAAGAAATCGGAGATTGCGCAGCTTGAGGTGTCCTGGCCACTATTCGGCAAACCGAGCGTCGAGGCACTCGTCGTGACGCCGACCTATTCACCCAAGGCTGTCGAGGTCGCTGCGGTGGCGTTGGCACGGCGCGTCGGAGCGGAGGTCGATATAGAGCTCCGCCAGGTGCTCGCCGCCGACCTGCAATCGCAGACGCGGGCGATGGTCGATGCCGCGATGGAGCGCACCGCAGCGGGTATCGCCGCCGATGTGCCGCCGTTTGCAAAAATCCGCGCGGCCGTCGGCCTGCCGACCCGCTCGATCTGGACCAACACCGCAGAGCGCACCGTCTATGTCGAACCGGTGCCTGCGCCCGAATGGACACTGGCCGATTACGCCGAGACCGAAAAGGCGGTCTCGGGCATCGATGACCGCTGGACCGTGCGGATCGTTCCGCCTGCACAGGCGCAGATCGACGTTGCCCTGCCGCAGGCCGAAGCCGAGGAGGGAGAGGACGCGGACAAAGAGGTTGCCGGTGTCACGCCCGAACTCGCGGTCTGGGCCTTGCGCAACTGGGGCATGTCGCGGGTGCGGCTCGACGCGCCGGAAGGCGACCGCGCCAATCCGCTACGCAAGATGCTCACCGATGCCGGGATCGGCATTGCCAATGCCCCTGCCGAAGAGCGCCGCGGCCTGACCGACGACCAGGCGCGCATCCTGGTCTATTCGATCAGCCCGACACGCGCCGCCGCCGAAGCAGAAGCCGCGCGCCTGAAGGCCGAAGCGGAAGAGGCTGCGAGGAAAGCAGAGGCAGCGGAAAAGGCGCTGGAGAAGGCGAAGGCGGACTGAGAACCCCGCCCCGCTTCCACTGAACCCTTACCCGTTCGTGTCGAGCGCAGTCGAGACACGTTGCTCGCGTGTCTCGACTGCGCTCGACACGAACGGGTAACTTGGTCTTGCCATATTCCTGACCACTCAATCGTCCTGCCAGGTGCAGTCCTTCATCTCGATGCCGAGATCGTCCAGCACCTTGCGCATGCCCAGCACGTCAAGCGGCAGTTCGCCATCGGCAATCCGCTGGCGTACCGTTACCTCGAAAGCCGCGCGCTTTTCCGCGCCTTCGACTGTCGCCTGCAGCAGGTCGCGCGGGATCACCAGCACGCCGTCGGCATCGGCGCGGATCACGTCGCCCGGCTCGATCAGCACCCCATCGACGACGACCGGCACGTTGACCGCCGCCGGGCCGCGCTTTTCGGGATGCTCGACCGAAACCGCCGTGGTCCAGACGGGGAAGCCCAAAGCGCGGATCGCGTCGGTATCGCGCACCGCGCCGTGGATCACCGCGCCCGCCAGCCCCTTCTTCACCGCAAAGCCGCAAGCGACATCGCCCCAGAGCGCGCCCTGATGTCCGCCCCCATTGGTCAGCACCAGCACCTGCCCCTGCGTCGCCACATGCAGCGCCGCGTGAATCGCGAGGTTGTCGCCGGGGAAATTCCACGCGGTCACCGCCTGTCCGCAGAGGTCGCGCTCCTGCTGGATCGGCTTCATCGCCGGCGTCATCAGGCACATGCGCCCCGCAAGCGAGCCCATCCCTTCATGCAGGTCGGCAACCGAATGCTGGCCTGCGCGCGCGATCAGGTCGGGATCGACTTCGGGGATTTGCGTGTAGATGACGGACTTTTGCGGGCGCATCAGATTGCCTCCGGGTTAAGCAAGGTTACGGGCCTCTCGCCCGCGTGGATGGTCTCGATCACTGCGGCGACGTTGAGCGCCATGTCCTTCATCGCCGCTTCGGTCACGCCCGCGACGTGGGGCGAATAGACCGCATTGGGCAGCGCGAACAGCGGATGGTCGGGCGGCGGCGGTTCGGCCTCGAACACGTCGATCCCCGCGCCCGCGATCTGGCCCGAAGACAGCGCCTCGACCATAGCGGGCTCGTCGATGATCCCGCCGCGCGAGCAATTGACGATGATCGCATGCGGCTGCATCGCCGCGAACTCGCCCGCGCCGATCAGGCCGCGCGTCTCTTCGGTCAGCGGGGTGTGGATCGAGACGACATCGCAGGCCAGCGCGCCCGCCAGATCGACCGGCTCGGCCCCAGCCTCGCGAATCTGGTCATCGGAAAGGAACGGATCGTAAGCGGCAATCCGGCACCCGAACCCCGCCCCGCAGATCGTCGCAACGTGGCGTGCGATGCGCCCGAACCCGATCAGCCCGACGCGCGCGCCGGTAAGGTCGCCATTGCGGATCGCCCAGCGCTCGTCCCAGCGCCCCTCGCGCACCAGCGCGTCCATCTCGCGCACCCGGCGCAGCAGCGCAAGCATGAGCGTAACCGCACCCTCTGCCACGGCAGTCGAGTTGTTCCCGCCCGGCGTGTTGGCGACGATCACGCCGCGCTTTGTGGCAGCGGCAATGTCGATATTGTCCACCCCTGCGCCGTGCTTCACGATGGCCTTGAGGCGCGGCATCTCTGCGAAGAGTGCATCGCCGATCTCGCTGGTGCGGATGACGATAACGGTGGTGTCGTGCAAGCGTACGTCGGCGGCCCAGTCATCGGGCATGATGACTTCGTGCGCGGCGGCGATCCGCTCCACGCCAGCCGGGTGGATCGGGTCGATGATGCAAACGGTTTCGCGCGCAGTGTCCAAGCCTTCTCCCCTTTCGCGACTTGCGTGGAACCGCCGGGGCGGCGCGTCAACCTCTTGCCTTGGCGCGGGTGAGCGACCTAGAGATCAATCCCCCCAGCGATTGGACCCAGCCGATGTACGCAGCCCCGCCCCGGATCGAAGCCGACGTTTTCGCGCGCATTCCCGACGAATACTGGCGGCATGGCGAAACGACCGAGTGGGCGCAGGTGCAACTGCACGGCGCGCCTGCCCCGGTGTTCCTTGAAGGTCCGGCCTTCGATGCGGCGGGCAACCTCTGGGTCACCGACATTCCATGGGGACGGCTGTTCCGGATCGCCCCCGATGGCGCGGTCACGTTGGGCGGGCAGTACAATGGTCAGCCCAACGGCCAGAAGTTCCTCGCCGATGGCCGCCTGCTGATCGCCGATCACGATCGCGGGATGATGCTGTTCGATCCGGCCACAGGCGAGGCAGAGCCCTGGTTCGAGCGCTACCAGCTCGAAGCGTTCCACGGCTGCAACGACCTCACCATCGCCAAGAACGGCGATATCTACTTTACCGATCAGGGCCAGTCGGGCTGGCAATCGCCGCACGGGCGTCTGTTCCGCGTGCGCAGGGGCTCGGGGCAACTCGAACTGCTGCTCGATGGCATCCCCAGCCCCAACGGGCTTGTCCTCAACGACGCGGAAAACGCGCTGTTGCTCGCGGTGACCCGCGCCAACGCGATCTGGCGCGTCGGGCTGCATGCCGATGGTTCGGTCGGCAAGGTCGGGACGTTCATCCAGATGTCCGGCGGCAACGGGCCGGACGGCCTCGCTATGGACGAGGACGGCAATCTCGTCGTCTGCCATGTCGGGCTCGGCGCGGTCTGGCTCTTCTCCGCGCGCGGCGAGCCGATGCTGCGGATCGATGCGCCCGAGGGCGTGCATACCACCAACGTCGCCTATGGCGGGCCGGAGGGCAAGACGTTGTTCATTACCGAGTCCGGCACCGGCACTGTGCTCAAGGCGGAAATGCCCGTGCGCGGGCGCGACGTGCTGACGACAACCATTTAGAAATATCTCAAGTCCACTTGAGGTTTTCGCCCCGCGCCAGCGCTTCTGCGCTGCACGATGGTTAATGCAGCGGTAACGGTTTGCTGGGGTTCAAAATGCCATGAACAGGCCCAGCGCGACAATCAGGCCGAGCAGCGGCACCAGCACAGTGAGGATCGCGACCGGGCCATAGGCAGCGTGGTGCGTCTCGCCGCAGATCGCGCGGATCGTTGTGACGACGTAGCCATTGTGCGGCAGCGAATCGAGCGCGCCCGAGGCGATGGCGACCGTCCGGTGCAGTTCGGATGGGTCCGCCCCGGCATCGATATAGCCCGGCGCGATCAGTGGGAGCGCGATCGACTGCCCGCCCGAAGCCGACCCGGTCAGCCCGGCAATCACGGTTACGGCAATCGCCGCGCCGATCAGCGGATCTCCGGGCAGGTTTTGCACGATCTCCAATGCCTGCTGGAATGCAGGCGATAGCGCCGCAACCGCGCCGAAGCCGACCACCGCGCAGGTGTTGGTGATTGCGACGACCGCGCCCGTCGCGCCGCGCGAAAACGCGCCCGGCATAGCCTTGTGCTCATGCCGCCCGACCAGCACCGCGATCAGCGTCCCCGCGCCGAGCGCCAGCACCAGCGCCCACTTGCCGAGAGACTCCTGCGGCATGATCGCCGAGAGCGGCCCCATATCCTGCGGATACTGGAACACCATGAAGACCGCGAGCACCGAGACCAGTGGCAGCAGGCAGAGCAGCGGATTGGGCAAATGCCGGTCGGCATCGTGCGGGTCGTCGCCCGGGCGCTCCTCGAAGGTCTCACCATTGGCGACCGCGCGCCTGACCATGCGTTGCAGCAGGACATAGCCCAGCACCGCCATGAGCAACGCGACGACAAGGCTGACCTCCCACGCGGCATAGGCCGTGGTGCCAAGGTACTGCATCGGGATGAGGTTCTGGATTTCGGGCGACCCCGCGCTCGTCATCGTGAAGGTGACCGAGCCGAAGGTCAGCGCGGCGGGAATGAACCGGCGCGGCAGGTTGGCCTCGCGGAACAGGTGGAGCGCCAGCGAATAGACCGAGAAGGCGACGATGAAGACCGACACGCCGCCATAGGTCAGCACCGCGCAGGCCGCGACGACCGCGAGCACCGCATGACCGATGCCGATCTTCTCGATAATCCAGTGCGCCACCGATGCCGCCGCGCCGCTCGCGCCCATGACCTCACCGAAAATCGCGCCGAGCAGGAACATCAGGAACCAGTCGGCAAAGAACTTGGTGAAGCCCGCCATGTAGCTGGTCGCGAAATCGGGCGCGCCCTCGCCCGCCAATGGCGGCAGCCAGGCGATCCCGCTGGTCAGCGCGACAAGCGCCGCCGCGACCGGCCCGGCGATCAGGATATTGACCCCGCGCACTGTCATCCAGATCAGCAGCGCCAATGCGCCGACAAGCCCTATCGCGCTGAGCATGGGAGAATTTCCGTCCTAGTTGCGGGCTGCGGCGGTTGCGGGCCTCGCCCAGTCCGCCGTGCCGGGGATGAAATGCGTCGAAGCCGCATCGGGAAACTGGATCGCCGCCGGATCGGGCTCGGCGCGTTCGGCGCGCGGCTGCAATTCGAAAGCCTCGACGTAGGAGCGGAAGCGCTCGGCAACCGCGCCTTCCTCCAGCCCGAAGGCTTCGAGACTGTAGCGATGCGGGTGGCGGTGCAGTTCGCGGCCCGAATCGTCGATAAAATCGGTCATCGCGCCCAGCGCCGGTTCGATCTCCATGTCGAGGAAATCGTAGATCCGCCGCATCGTCGTCGGCCAGTCGCTCTCCATGTCCTCATAGCGCACGTCCATGCGTTGCCCTGCGGGAATACGCATGCGGGCCTTGCGCATCCGTTCGACCTGCAGCTCGGTCTTGCGCAGCCATTCGCGGCCGATGTCATCCGCCTCGACCGAATCCGAATGGATAATCATCTGGTTCCAGACCAGCGAACAGGAACTGCCGACGACCGAGCGCGGCTCGCGGTGGGTGAAGACGATCCGCGCGTCGGGGAAAACCTTGAGCAGCGCGGGCAGGTCCAGCATGTGCTGCGGCGTCTTGAGCACCCAGGGCTTGCTGTCATCCTCGCCGCGCGCCCAGCCGACCAGCTTGAGCAGGCGCGCCATATACTCATAGGCGGGCGTTGCATCCTGCATCTCGGCCCAGCGCCCGTAAGACGGCACGTTCCACTGCGCCTCGTGCTTCATGCCCCAGATCGAGCGCACCAGCAGGCCCAGCTCTTCCTCCGGCTCGAACGGCCCGGACGGGTGGATATGCTTGGTGACCGGATTGGCGAGGTGCACCGCACCCATTGCAAGGCGGCCCGTCACCCAGCGGCGGTCCTTGTCGCCCGGCGTGAAATCGGGATGCGGGATCGGATTAACCGTCTCGAACGAGCGCATATGCGCGAACCGCGCGTCAGAGGCGAGCAGCCGGTGAAGCCGAGTCGTGCCCGAACGCATCGGCCCGACGACGATGACCGGGCGCACGATCCTGCGTTCGTCGATTTCCGGATGCCGCGCGAAGAGTTCGGTCGCGTGGAGGCGGTCTTTCAGGACTTTCCTGATCTGCCCCGATGCGGCGAAGGCCCCGAGGTTGTTAAGCTCCGCCTCATCGTGAAGCGCCTCGACCAGCACGTCGAGCGGCCTGCGAAACCATTCGCCGCCAAAATCGCAAAGGCCCGTCTCCTCGGCCAGCTCACCTTCGACGCGGTCGATATCGAACTCCGGCTTGCGCAGGATTCGCGCGGCATGCAGCGCGGGCAGCACGCGATTTGCCGCATCGACGAGGCCGGACCGGCGCGAAAGGGTCGCTTCGGGATTCATGCACCACCGCAAACTTCTGGAGCCGCCGATTGTTTCGGACCCGAAGCCGCGACGCAAGGGGGGCAGTGGCAATTCGTGCCGGAATTGGCCAGTTTCATGGGCATAGGACGGTCTGCGGGATCAGATTCCGTAAAAGATCACCAGCAGGACGGAGAGCGCGACGACCATGATGGCGACCAGCGGGATGCCCGATTTGAGGTAATCGGCGAAGCGGTAGTCGCCCTCGGTCAGGATCATCATGTTGGTCTGGTACGCGACCGGCGTCGCGTAACAAAGGTTGCAGCCGAACAGCACCGCGAGCACCAGCGGCTCAGCCGGAAGCTCCAGTGTTTGCGCGAGGTTGAAGGCAATCGGCGTACCGACCGCCGCCGCCGTTGTGTTCGAGGCGAAGTTCGTCAGCACGGTTACGAAAAGCATGATCGATGCGAGCACCGCTTCGGGCGGCAGGTGCTGCAGGCCCCGCGCCAGCGTCATGCCAAGGAACTCCGCCGCCCCGGAATCGAGCACGAATTTGCCCAGCGCGATCGATGCGGCGACGAGCACGATGACCTTGCCCGAAAGCGCGCGGCCCACGCGGTCGAAGCGCACACAGCCGGTCATGAACATGACGATCGCACCCGCCAGCGACGAAATCGCGATGGGCACGAGGCCGAAGGATGCCAGGCCAACCGAAAAGATCATGATAGCCAGCGCCAGCGGTGCCTTGGCCGAACGTGCGACTTCCTCGCCGCCTTCGAGCATCAGCAAGCCGTCGTTCTGCGCGAACCTGTTGAGGTCTTCGGGCAGCCCCATCATCAGCAGCACATCGCCTTCGTGCATCTCCGCGTCGGGCGTTTCCTTGCGCCGCTCGCCCATTGGCTGGCGCGCCTGATGGACGCCAAGCAGGGCCATGCCTTCGAGGCCTGCCGTCTGCGGTGTCAGGCCGATCATGCGGCTATCGGGCGCGACCAGCATCTCGACGACGATCAGGTCTTCGCGCACGCGGCTGCTCTCGTTCTTGAGCCGCTCCATCAGCCATGCCGGGGCCAGCGTAGCCCCCACCAGCCGCGCCGCCTCACGCAAGGATTCGTAGGTGCCCTCAAGATAGATTCGGCGACCGACATTGCCGCGTGCCCGCGCGGGCAATTCGGCAACCACGCCTTCGGGCAGCATGCCGCGCACTTCCTCGATGGTCTTGCCGCGCGTCGGCGAAGCGGGATCGACGCGCAGCTTGGCAAGGTAAAGCCGCCGCTCTGGCGCGATGGCCGAGGTGTTGTCGGGCAAAAGACGCGGCATCACCAGCCACATGTAAGGCAACGCAATGAGCGCGGCGATGAGAACAATCGGGGTGAAATGAAACACCCCGATCGGCTCCATGCCAAGGTCGTTGGCGATGGACACGACCAGCAGGTTCGTCGAGGTACCGATGGTCGTCGCCATGCCGCCGATCAGGATCGCGGCGTTGACCGGGATCAGTGTTTTAGAGGCAGGCAGCCCGCCCTTGACCGCCAGCTGTACCATGATCGGGATCATCAGCACGAGCACGGGCGTATCGTTGATAATCATGCTCATAAACAGGCAGAGCACCAGCGTGACCAGCAGGCCCAGCGACTTGCTCCGGCTCCAGACCGAATGCAGCGCACGCGCCGCCGGATCGAGCGCGCCGGTCACCACCAGCCCGCGCCCGAGGATCATCAAGGCGCAGATCGTCACCAGCGCGTAGTGGCCGAAGCCCTGGAAAGCGAGCTCCAGCCCCGCCCACTTGTCGTCGCCCGGCATGGGGAAGAAATAGAGGCCAAGCGCGATGACCGAAATCGTCAGCAGCGAGATGATCTCGACGCGCAGGCGACCGTTGGCAAACGCATAGAACATGCCCACGGCGACGAGCATCGCACCAATGGCATGTGGCGGCGGCATATCCATTATCAGACGATTAGCCGCGACCGGCCCTCGCGGCAATGGTTTGAATTAGAGCCGCAAATTACGCCCGTGGATTCTCACGTCCAGTCAACACGATAGAGATCGAAGCGCCGGTCACGCAGGTTCTGCACCGCACCGGCCTGACGGCTGGTCAGCAAGTCATCGAGCGAAAGGTCGGCAATCGCGATGGTTTCGGTATTGGGCGCAGTATCCGCCGCCACGCCATCACGCGCGAAGGGAAAGTCCGACGGCGTCAGGATCGCGCTCTCGGCATAGTGCACGTCCATGTTCTCGACATTGGGCAGGTTGCCGACCACGCCCGAAGTGATGACATAGCACTGGTTCTCCACCGCCCGCGCATGACAGCAATAACGCACCCGCAAATATCCGCGCCGCTCGTCGGTGCAGAACGGCACGAAGAGCATAAGCGCGCCCTGATTGACGAGGTGGCGCGCGAGTTCGGGAAACTCCGAATCGTAGCAGATCATCACGCCGATGGGGCCGCAATCGGTCTGGATCACCGACGCGCCCGAGCCGCCCCGGATCGACCACCAGCGCCGCTCCGATGGCGTCGGGTGGAGCTTTTCCTGCGTATGCGTCGATCCGTCGCGCAGGAAGATATAGCTGATATTGTGGATCGCGCCGTCTTCCATCCGCGTCGGGTGCGAACCGCCGATGATGTTGATGTTATAGCTGACCGCCATGCGCTCCATGAACTTGCAATAGCGCTGCGTGTAATTCGCCACCTTGTCGATGGCCTCGACGGGGCCGAGCTTCTTCTCCTCGATGGAGAGCAGTTCGAGCGTGAACAGCTCGGGAAAGACGACAAAGTCCGAACTGTAGTCCGAGGCAACGTCGATCCAGTATTCAACCTGCTCCTCGAACTCGGCAATGCGCGAAATGCGGCGCATCTGCCACTGGACGGTCGCGACACGCACCGAGGATGGCAGCCGTTCCTTGAGGCCCGGCACCCGTTTGCCGGTGTCGCGCGGGGAAAGCGGGTTGGTCCAGTACATCAGCACCGCGTTGCCGCCCGACTCCTTGTCGGCGGGGATATAGTCGGGAAGGATGCCGCGCGGCTCGTAGCCCTGGTTGAGCTGGAACGAGATCACCGAATCGCGAACCTTTCGCTCCATCACTGCGTCGAGATAGTCCTGCGGCGTCGGGTATTTGCGCTTGCGCCGCGCATATCCGGGCATCCGCCCGGCAAAGGCAATCCCTTTGAGTTCAAGGTCCTGGCACAATTCCTTCCGTTTCCGGTAGAGCCGCTGGCCGATGCGCAGCCGCCGGAAATCCGGATCGACCGCAACCTCGAAGCCATAGAGCACGTCGCCCTCGTCGGCAGGCGCGCGACCATAGCCGCCGCCGCTGATCTCTTCCCAGGTATGCGGCGTAAAGGCCTGATCGGCAGTGAGAACCATTGTCGCACAGTGACCAACAACCTTGCCTTCATATTCGGCTACGAACTGGCCTTCGGGAAAGTTGTTCACCTGCCCCCGGATCTCCGCCCGCGTGAAAGCCTCGGCGCGGCCATAGACCTTGACCGAGAGCCGCGCGATGGCGGGCGCGTCTGTCAAGGTCGCCTCCCGAATGATGAGCTTCGCCGCGCTCTGATCGACTTTCTTGCGCGGGCGCGATGTTGTGCTGGATTTGGTGGACGCCGGTCCGGTCTTGGGGGATTGAGCCATCACCGATATGTAGAACGATGACGCGCAGGCACAAGCGCGCAAAAGGAGAGCGAATGGGACTGCGCGAAGCAAGCGAGGCCCTGCAGGGCAAGACGGCGGTGGTGGTCGGCGGTTGTGCCGGATACATCGGGCGCGGCGTCACACTGGGCCTGATCGGCGAAGGTGTGCGCGTGATCGCCTGCGACAACGACCGCGAGGGGATCGCTGCCATCGTTCCCGAGGTCGAGGCGCTGGGCGGCACGATCTCGGCCCATTACGCCGACGTCGAGGACGAAGCCTCGCTTGATGCGTTCTGGGACGTGGTCGCGCGGGAGGCGGACGGGATCGACATTCTCGTCAACGTGCCCGGCGGCGTTGCGCGTTCGCTGTTCGAAAGCACCAGCCGCGAGAGCCACGCGCGCGATATCCGGCTCAACTACGATTACGTCGTGCAATCCTGCCACCGCGCCCTGCCGCTCTTGCGCGCGGGCGGCATAGGCGGCTCCATCGTCAACTTTACCACCATCGAGGCGCATCGCGGCGCGGCGACCTATGCGGTCTATGCCGGGGCCAAGGCAGCGATCACCAATTTCAGCCGCGCGCTGGCGGTGGAACTTGGCGCGGACATGATCCGGGTCAATTGCCTCGCCTCGGACACGACGCTTGCACGCGCTTCGAATTCTGCATTGGCAGCTGAAGATTTCGAACGGCTCGCCGCTTTGGGCGAAGATGCGCTCGGCATGTCGATAGAGTTCTATGTGCCGCAGAAGCGCCCGCCCACGGTGGAGGAAGTGGTCGACGGCGTGCTGTTCCTCGTCAGCGACCTCTCGCGCACTGTCACAGGCCAGACGCTGCACGTCGATGGCGGGACCAGCGCGGCGCTGGGCTTCCTCGACTGGCCAGAGGGCGACAGCTTCATGCCCGCCCCGCTTGGGGGGTCGATAAAGAAGCTGTTCGGCTGACGTCTGCCGCTCGAATTTCCGGGCGTCGGGATACATTTCCCACTTCGCGCGTTACTCTCAGCGAAGGGAATGGAAATGAACGGCCTGATCTACGCACTTGCCCTGTTTGGTTGCTCGGACGACGCGACATTCTGCGAGCGGCTTGAGGCGCATGCCCCGGCTTTCGAATCGCGCGTTGCCTGCGAACTTGCGGTCGACGCCGCGATGCAGCGCGACATCGTGCGCCGCGCTGACCACCCTTCGGTCGTCGCCAAGTGCATGCCGCAGGGCACCTTGCTCGTGATGGGCGACAAGCCGGTCGATCTGACCAGGAGCAAAGTGCGGCTCGCCGTTCGCGACTAGGTCAGCCTCTGCCGCGATATCCGGAGACGCCCTGGTCGGGCACCCAAAGCCCCTCGGGCACCGCGCCCGACTGCCAGAACACGTCGATGGGAATGCCGCCACGCGGATACCAGTACCCGCCGATGCGCAACCAGCGCGGCTGCATTTCGGCGAACAGGCGCTGGCCGATGCCAACCGTCACATCCTCGTGAAACCCCGAATGGTTGCGAAAGGATCCAAGGAAGAGCTTGAGACTCTTGGATTCGACGATGGTCTCACCCGGCGCATAGTCGATCACGAGATGCGCAAAATCGGGCTGCCCCGTCACCGGGCAAAGCGAGGTGAACTCGGGCGCGGCAAAGCGGACCATATAGAGCGTGCCCGCGCGCGGGTTGGGCACATAGTCGAGCACCGCCTCTTGTGGCGACGTTGGCAAGGCGCTGGTCTGGCCGAGATGAACGGTTTGCGGGCTGTTGTCTGACATGGCCACCACCCATGCCGTGCCCGCGCACAATCGACAAGCGGGCAAAACCTCAATTTTCCGCTTGCCCTGAGCCTGTCGAAGGGCTGTCCTTGTCTTTTGACCAAGGGAACAGGAAAGACGGTGCTTCGACAAGCTCAGCACGAACGGATTTTTGGATGACGGACTCGAACGAGGGCGGGCACGGCCCCGGCACCCGGCTTGCCGAAGCAGGCCGCCGCAAGGAATGGACCGGCGCGGTGGTCAATCCGCCGGTCTGGCGCGCATCGACACATCTTTACGAGAACACCGCCGCGCTGCGCGATGGCGTGCGCCACAATGCCGACGGGCATTTCTTTTACGGAAGGCGCGGCGCGCCGACGCAGTGGGCGCTGGCCGAAGCGCTGACCGAGCTTGAGCCCGGCGCAGCGGGGACGATGCTTTACCCATCCGGCGTAGCGGCAATTGCCGGAACCTTGCTTGCAATCCTCTCGCCGGGCGATGTGCTGCTGATGACCGACAATGCCTACGATCCCAGCCGGTCGATGGGCATGGGACTGCTCAGGGATTTTGGTATCGAAACCCGGTTTTTCGACCCGCTCGACCTCGATGCCTTCGAGGCCGCGATCTGCGAGCGCACCAGGGCTGTCCTGCTCGAATGCCCCGGCAGCCTGACCTTCGAGGTGCAGGATGTCCCCGCCCTCGCCCGCATCGCGCGCGAACGCGGGCTGATCTCGGTGCTGGACAACACCTGGGCCGGACCGCTTGGTTTTCCCGCACTCGAACGCGGCGTCGATATTTCGGTCATGTCGCTTTCGAAACATGTCGGTGGCCATTCGGACCTGATGATGGGCTCCGCCTCGGCGGGCGCGGAGCTTTACGCGAAGCTGCGCAGCCGCGCCCTTGCGCTCGGACAGGTCGTCTCGCCCGACGATGCCGCGCTGGCGCTGCGGGGCTTGCGGACGATGGGCGTACGGCTTGAGCGCGCGACGGCTTCGGCGCTGCAAATTGCGCGCTGGCTCGAAAGCCGCGACGAGGTTGCCGCCGTGCTTTGCCCGATGCTTCCCGGCGCGCCGGGCCACGAGCTGTGGAAGCGCGACTTTACCGGTGGCTGCGGACTGTTTTCGTTTGTCCTGAAAGGAAGCAGCGACGCCGCCCGCGCGCGGCTGATCGACGCGCTCCATCTGTTCGGCATCGGCTATTCCTGGGGCGGGTTCGAGAGCCTCGCGATCCCGGTCGATCCCGCGCGTTTCCGGGCTGTTTCGGCATGGCCGCCTGCCGGGATGGACGAGGCCGACAGGTTCGGCCTGCGCCTCTCGATCGGCCTTGAAGACCCGGTTGACCTGATTGCTGACCTCGAAGCCGGATTTGCTGCTATGGTGGCGTCGTGACACCCGAATCCGCAAACCCGGTCGACGCTGCCCAGCCCGAAGCCGAGGGCACCGAAGCGCCCGCCGATGGCGCGCAGGCCGCTCCCGAAGGCAGCGAGACGCCGGTGGCCGAGGCCACCCCCACCCCCCAAATCGCTCCCGACGAGCCGGTAAAGGGCGCGGAGGGCATCAAGGAAGCGGTTGCCGAGAAGAGCGAAACCGCTGGCAGCATCGTCGAGACTATCGACAAGCTCGCGTTTCAGGCGGGGGATTTCCGCATATCGATGTGGGACGTGATCGTTGTTGCGATGGTCATCGTCGGCGTGATCGCGCTCGCCCATTTCGGCAGCAAGCTGGCGCATTCGGCGCTGTCGAAGGTCAGCAAGCTGGGCGACGCGCAAAAGCTGCTTGCGGAAAAGCTGATCACGCTTGGCGTCTGGCTGCTGGCGATCCTGATCGGTATCGACATCCTCGGGATCGACCTGACCGCCTTTGCCGTTTTCTCCGGCGCGTTCGGCCTTGCCATCGGTTTCGGCCTGCAGAAGACCTTCGGTAACCTGATCGCCGGGATCATCCTGCTGATGGACAAGTCGATCAAGCCGGGAGACGTGATCGCGATTGCCGACCAGGCGGGCAACGAGACCTTCGGCCAGATCCGCAAGATCGGCATCCGCGCCGTATCCGTCACCACAAGAGATCAGCGCGAGTACCTGATTCCAAACGAAAACCTGATGATAAATCAGGTCGAGAACTGGTCCTATTCCTCACGCGACGTGCGCATGCAGGTCGAGGTCGGCGTGTCTTATGAAGCCGACATCGACCTCGCCGAAAAGCTGATGCTGGAGGCCGCGAATTCCGCCAGACGCGTGCTCAAGACGCCGCCGCCCACGGTCTGGCTGAAGGAGTATGGCGACAGCTCGGTCAACTTCATCATCCACTGCTGGATCATGGACCCCGAAGAAGGGGTGGGGAACGTCCGCTCGGAAGTGCTCAAGAAGCTCTGGTGGCTGCTGAAGGAAAACGAAATCGAAATCCCGTTCCCGCAGCGCGACCTGAACCTCAAGGGAAACGAGGAATTCCGCGAGCTTGTCGAGGCCCTGAGAGGCGCGGCCATCGCGGGCAAGCGAGGCGAATAAAGCCCATCTAACACCCCCCTAAGGCATTCTGGCTGGCGTTTTGCAGGGGCGCGGGCCATCTGCGCCGGATGGAAGATCAACGCGATTCTATTGGCACCGTTTACCTCGTCGGCGCGGGTCCGGGCGATCCCGACTTGCTGACGCTGCGCGCGGCGCGGCTGATCGAACGGGCGAGCCTGATCGTGCATGATGGACTGGTCGCCGACGAGATTCTCGAGATGGCACGCCCCGATGCGCGGCTCATCTCGGTCGCCAAGCAGCGCTCGCGCCACACGATGCAACAAGGCGACATTAACGCGCTGTTAGTGCGCGAGGCGCTCGCCGGTAACGATGTCGTGCGGCTCAAGGGCGGCGACCCGTTCGTCTTCGGACGCGGCGGCGAGGAGCTTGAGGCCTGCCGCGCGGCGGGCGTTGCGGTCGAGGTCGTCCCCGGCATCAGTTCTGCACTCGGCGCTGCTGCTGCCGCACAGATCCCCCTCACCCACCGCCGCGATGCCTCGATCGTCTCTTTCGTCGCCGGGCAGTGCAAGGGACTGACCGAGCAGGACTGGGCGGGCCTCGCCGGCAAGGGCCGCACGCTGGTGATCTTCATGGGCGTGAAGACCGCACCGCATATCGCCGAAAAGCTGATGGCCGATGGCCTCACCGATGTCCCCGTCGCGGTGATCGAGAACGCCACCCGCGGAGCCATGCGCGTGCTGCGCGGTCCGCTTGCGGGCCTGCCCGAGCTTGTCGAGTGCGAGGCCGTGAAGAGCCCTGCCCTCATCGTCATCGGTGCGGTGACCGCCGCGAATCAGGAATTGCGCGCCCTCGCGCTGGAGATTGCACAGTGAAAATCCTGACCGGAAATGACTTGAAGTCCGGCGCCGTCGTCTGGTGGGACGGCGAAGGCTGGTCGAAATACGTCAACAGCGCCGCCGATGTTGGCGACAAGGGCGATTCGATCATCGCCCGCGAGGAAGCCACACGCCGCGTCTTCGCCGCCTATGTCGTTGACGGCGAGCGCGGCCCAGATGGCGTGCGCCCCGCGCATATCAAGGACCGCATCCGCGCGCTCGGCCCGACCGTGCGCCCCGATCTTACACTGAAGCCGGGCGATCCCGATGCTTCCAACTGGGTGATCTAGATGCTGTTCAATTAAACCGGACGAAAAGCAGAAATACGGAAACGACCATGAATACGATTTTCAAGGCAACCGATACTGCGCGCGCTACTCCGGCACCAAGTGCAGCGCCGATTCCGCCAAACACGATGCCCATTACAAAAGGATTGGTATCGGGTGAATCAGCAGCAGCGCCTATTCCGAATAAAAACCCGGCAATAGCCCCAATCCATAAGAACAGTTTTTCCAAGATTACCCCCAACCCCGAATCGCATTAAATTCTGATAACGCGAAGAAGTCCATCAAGGCTAGTTTTATGTACCAGTACGACCAATACGACCAGCAGATGGTCGATGCCCGCGTCGAGCAGTTCCGCGATCAGGTGCGCCGCCGCCTCGACGGTTCGCTCTCCGAAGAGCAGTTCCGCCCCTTGCGGCTGATGAACGGGCTCTACCTGCAATTGCACGCCTATATGCTGCGCGTTGCGGTGCCTATGGCACGCTCAATTCGCGCCAGATGCGCATGCTTGGCGACATCGCCGACAAGTATGACAAGGGCTACGGCCACTTCACGACGCGCCAGAACATCCAGTACAACTGGATCAAGCTGGAAGAAGCGGGCGACCTGCTGGCCGATCTCGCCTCGGTCGAGATGCATGCGATCCAGACCAGCGGCAACTGCATCCGCAACATCAGCTCGGACCAGTTCGCCGGGGCCGCTGCCGACGAAATCGTCGACCGCGCCCCTATGCCAGAGCTGCTGCGCCAGTGGTCCTCGTTCCATCCGGAATTCATGTATCTGCCGCGCAAGTTCAAGATCGCGGTGATCGCTAGCGAGACCGACCGCGCCGCGATGAAGTTGCACGATATCGGCATCCGCGTCGTGAAGAACGACGCGGGCGAGATCGGCGCGGCGTTCTATGTCGGCGGCGGCATGGGCCGCACCCCGATGATCGCGCCCTGCATCCGTGAGTTCGTCCCGCTTGACCAGCTGATCACCTATGCCGAGGCCTGCCTACGCGTCTACAACCGCTACGGTCGCCGCGACAACAAGTACAAAGCGCGGATCAAGATCCTCGTCCGTGAGCTTGGAAAAGAAGAATATACCCGCCAGGTCGAGGAAGAATTCGCGCACCTGCTGACGCAGGGCATCGAACCGCCGATTGCGGAACTGGAGCGGATCAAGGGCCACTTCGCAGACCCTGCATTCGATGCATCGGCGTCGGACGATCTCGACCTGTCCGATCCCGACTTCGCGCTCTGGGTGGACCGGAACTGCCATGCGCACAGGCAGGCGGGCTACATCATCGCCAACGTCAGTCTGAAGCCGGTTGGCGGCATTCCGGGCGATGCGACGGCGGACCAGATCCGCCTGATGGCCGACCTTGCGAAGGACTTCCTTCGACGAACTGCGCGTCACCCACGCACAGAACATCGTCTTCCCGCATGTCCGCAAGGCCGACCTTTACGCGGTCTGGCAAAAGCTCGACGCGGCGGGCCTCGGCACAGCCAACCTCGACCAGATCGGCGACATCATCGCCTGCCCCGGCCTTGACTATTGCAGTCTCGCCAATGCGCGCTCGATCCCGGTCGCGCAGAAGATTTCCGAGCGCTTCGCAGCGAATGGCAAGGGCGACACTCTGGGCGAGCTCAAGCTGAAAATCTCCGGCTGCATCAACGCCTGCGGCCATCACCACGCGGGCCACATCGGCATCCTCGGCGTCGACAAGAAGGGCACCGAAAACTACCAGCTGCTGCTTGGCGGCTGCGAGGGCGACGATACCTCGCTCGGCAAGATCACCGGCCCCGGCTTCGACGAGAACGGCATTGTCGATGCGGTCGAAAAGGCGACCGACGTTTACCTGCGCGAAAAGCAGGATGGCGAGCGCTTCCTCGACACCTACCGCCGCGTTGGCATCGACCCGTTCAAGGAGGCGATCTATGAGTGATATCCTGCAAAACCCCCTCCTCTTCAGAGGAGGGGCAGTGAGACTTGCCAAGCGGCACGCGCGGCTAGTCGCAGCGGGGTGGTGCTCCGGGTGCGATGCTTCAACACCACCCCCAACCCCCTCCTCTGAAGAGGAGGGGGCTATATGACCGATCCCCAATTCCGTTTCCGCGACGACGAGGTCGTTTCCGATCCCGCCGTCACCGTCGATTCTTTCGGCGAACAGTCCAACGCCTCGGCGGTCCGGCTCGAACCGGGCGACGATGCGCGCGACCTGCTGCCCTTCCTTGACCGGCTGCAGCTGATCGAGGTCAACTTCCCCGCCTATACCGACGGGCGCGGCTATTCGGCGGCGCGCGTCCTGCGTGAGGCTGGCTATGCCGGCGAGCTGCGCGCTGTCGGCGACGTGCTGGTCGATCAGGTGCACGAGATGCGCCGCTGCGGTTTCGACGCGTTCTCGCCCGACAAGCCGCTCAACGAAGCCGATGTCGAAGCCGCGCTGGCGCGCTGGGACAACGTCTATCAGCCCGCCGCCGACGGCCGCAGCCCGATCTGGAAGCTGCGCCATGCCTGAACGGGAGCGCACCCGCGATCGCATCGAAACCGGTCCGCGTTTTGCGGAAAGCGACGCGGTGCGCCTCAATCGCCTGTTCAAGGGCAGCGACACTGTCGAGATGCTTGACACCCTGCTGCGCGAGAAGATGGCGGGCGAAATTGCCGTCGTTTCGAGCTTCGGTGCGGAGTCCTCGGTGCTGCTCCACCTCGTTTCGCGGATCGATCCAACGCTACCGGTGCTGTTCCTCGAAACCGGCAAGCATTTCCCCGAAACGCTGGCCTATCGCGCATTGCTCGAAGAGCGCTTTGGCCTCACCGACCTGCGCGATCTCAGGCCCGATGCGGCGAAACTGGCGGAGAAGGACGAGTCCGGCCTGCGCTGGTCATACGATCCCGACGGGTGCTGCGAGATCCGCAAGGTCGCGCCGCTGGCGAAGGAACTCGCGAAGTTCGACGCCTCGATCACCGGGCGCAAATCGTTCCAGTCGCAGACGCGCGAGAACCTGCCGCGTTTCGAGATCGACAGCAGCGATGCGCAGGGCCGGCTCAAGGTCAATCCGCTGATCGACTGGTCGCCCGAAATGCTCTCCGCCTATATCGAGGAGCACGACCTGCCGCCGCATCCGCTGGTGGCCGAAGGCTATCCCTCGATCGGCTGTTCGCCCTGCACCAGCAAGGTCGCAGAGGGCGAAGACCCCCGTTCGGGGCGCTGGCGCGGCTGGGACAAGACCGAATGCGGCATCCACGTTCCGGGGCAGGACGATACGCCGGGCGATGAATTGCCCCCCGGCTTCGACCCCGTTTTCTGACATTACCCGCCAATCTTGCGCAACAAAATTGCGCGCCCGCGCAAAGTGTAATGACTATTTACACTTAACGGCCCTTAGGTAACGGCTTGTTTACCTATGTCGCATTTATACAAGTTCGGCCGAACGGGAATGGCCGTCTTGATGCGTTGGGGAAGCGTGAACATGATCGAATCGCCCAGAACAATGCCGGAGCCTGCGCGCGACGACGCGCTGCCGCAGCACAATTTGCGCGGTGCGCCGCGCTTTACGCCGATGATCCAGGCGGCGAAGATGATTACCGACGGCGGTGAATTTCTCTGCATCGTCCGCGATGCCTCGACCGACGGTATGAAGATCAAGCACCTCGGCAAGCTGCCCGAGCAGGACAGCTTCGCGGTTGAACTGGCAAACGGCGAGCGGCTCTCGGTCTGCGTCGTCTGGAGCGACGACGAGCATGCCGGTCTGCGCTTTTTCGAGGGCGTAGACCCGCCGCGCCTGAGCGGGATGCCGGCAAACGGCATGCCCCGCCGCCAGATCCGCCTTTCGGTCAACGCCATCGCCTCGGTCGCCTGGGAAATGAACCAGTGCCGCGTCGATGTCGTCAACCTCTCGCAACGCGGCACCTGCATCCGCTGCGCCTCGCACCTCGCCATCCAGCAGCTGGTGCGTTTCAAGCTCGCCAATTTTCCCGAGCAATATGCGACGGTGCGCTGGCGCAAGGACGACGAATACGGGCTGGTCTTCGAAAACACGCTGAGCCTTGAACAGCTCGGTCAGGCGGTCGCCGCGGTCAACCGGAAGGCCTGACTCCGCACGGTCACGCTGCGCCGACCCGGTTGGTCGATGGAGCGCGACAGCAACCCCTTTTCCGGTCAGTCGCCCGGCTCGTACCGGTCGAAGATTGTCTCGACGAGGTCGCGCACCGTTTCGTGGCCCAGGTCGATACCGATCTGCTCTTCACGCGTGAGCGACAGGGCGAGACTGGTCGCAATCAATGCGAGGCCATCGGCAGGGATCGCCGCCTTGACCTTCGATCGCTTTGCCGCCTTTGCGATTGCCTCGATCTGGATCCGGCGGGATTCCTCGATAAAGTGGATGACCTCTTTGCGCAGCGCGTCGATCCGCGCGGCAAGCGCCATGAACTCGCTGATCAGGCGCGCGTCGGTGGTGTGAATGCAGATATCCCAGATTTCGCGCATTGGCCGGTCCGACGATGCCGCCTCCTTCAGCCGCGCAATCTCGCGTTCGGATGACCGGTGAAACAGTTCGACGATGAGATCGTCCATCGTCCGGAAGTAATAGTAGATCAGCCTTTGCTTCACCCCGACCCGCTCGGCCACGCGGCGCGAGGTCAGCGCGGCGTGGCCTTCCTCGCGCAGCACCTCCTCCGCGCCATCGAGCATGGCGTGCCAGTTTTCCGAACCGGCCGGTCCCATCCTGCGTTCGGACTTTTGCTCTGCCTTGGCCATGGGGCCCCCTTCTTGCTGGCGCTTGCCTAGTCACCCGTCTGCAACAGGTAAAGTGCACCATGCCCAGCGGTCCGTATGATCGGGTTGCGGCCCGTGATTGACCCGACCCCGGACACTCGCTAACAAATCGACGAACAAATTGCACGGGAGAAGCGAGATGGGCGGAGTACTGGACGGCAAGGTAGCGATCATCACCGGCGGCGGGCAAGGCATCGGCGAGGCCATTGCCATCGGCTATGCCAGCGAGGGCGCGAAAGTGCTGATCACCGGCCGCACGATGAGCAAGCTGGAGGATGTGGCAAAGAAGATCGCCGATGCCGGCGGCACCTGCATCGCGATGGACGCCGTTGCCGGAGAGCTTGACCAGTCGAAGGCCACGGTGGCGCGCGCGATCTCCGAGTGGGGCCGTGTCGATGCGCTGGTCAACAACGCGCACTCCTTCACCGATTACCTGCCGCTGTCGGACCCGAAGATGGAAGAGAACTGCAAGGTCGATTTTCAGTCGGCCTTCTTCGGTTCGCTGCAACTGATGCAGGAATGCTATCCGCATATGGTCTCGCAAGGCGGCGGCTCGATCATCAATATGGGCTCGTCATACGGCATCCGCTGCGAGCCGGGCTTCCTCGCCTATGCCGCATCGAAAGAAGCAATCCGCGCCCTCACCCGCACCGCCGCGCGCGAGTGGGGCAAGGAAGGCATCCGCGTAAACACCATCCTGCCCTCGGCACTCTCGCCCAAGGCAAAGTGGTACCTGGAGGATTCGGGCACCTACGACCTCGAACTCGCCAAGGTCGCGATGGGCCGCTTCGGCGAGCCCGAAGACATCGCGCCGACCGCGATCTTCCTCGCCAGCGATGCCTCGAATTTCGTCACCGGCCAGACAATCGGCGTCGAAGGCGGCGCGGTGATGTTGTGACGCGGGGAGCATGACCAATGGAAAAGTTCATCAATCACGTCGATCATGTCGCCTGGCTGGTCCGGCCGGAGAACCTCGATGAGCAGGTCGCACTGCTTGAGAAGATTACGGGTGCGACGCTCAGGCGCTTTTCGCGCGCCGACATGGGCTTCACGATGTGCATCTCGTGGGCGGCGGGCCTCGAAGTCGTCTCCCCGCACGAGGAGCGCACCGATTTCAATTCCTGGCTGTGGAGCGAGCTGGAGACCAAGGGCGAAGGCGTCACCTCGGTCGTCTTCGGGGTCCGGGATCTCGACTGGCACAAGGAGCGCCTGGAAAAGATGGGTATCCCGGTCGGCCCGCTGATGGACGATCATCCCGATTCGCCCTGGCACGACGAACTGGTGCTCTGGGAACGTGCGGTCGGGCAGGAGGTGATGAACACCAACATCATCCTGGGCGACATCGATTACAACGATGGCCTGATCCCGTTCGGCCCGTCCGCGCGGGAGGACTGAGCCGATGACCATCGCCGACGTACAGGACAAGCCGATTGCCGAGCTCATTTCGCTCAAGGGCCGCGTTGCCGTGGTCACCGGCGGCGCGCAGGGGCTTGGCGCGGCCATGGTGCGGCGGCTGGCAGAAGCCGGAGCCTCCGTCCTGATCGGCGATCTCAGGATCGAGCAGGCACAGCAGGTCGCAAAGGACATCGCCGCCCGCTACGGCGCGAAAGTCATCGCAACCACGCTCGACGTGACCGACAGCACCTCGATCAAGGCCGCTGCCGACATGGCCGAAAGCGAACTGGGCGGCCTCGACATCTGGGTCAACAATGCCGGGCTCTATCCCAACGTCCTGCTGGGCGAGATGACCGACGCGATCTGGGACGCGACCAGCGCGGTCAACCTGCGCGGCGTGTTTGCCTCGTGCCGCGAGGCCGCCGGACGCATGATCGAAAAGGGCACGCAGGGCGTCCTCATCAACGTCGTCTCGACCGCCGGTTTCAAGGGCGTGGCGCCGGGCATGGCCGCCTATGTCGCCACTAAACACGGCGTACGCGGGCTCAACAAGCAGCTCGCCATAGAACTCGCCCCGCACGGGATACGCGTGCTCGGCGTCGCGCCTACTTTTTGCGAGACCGAGGGCAACATGGCGGCGCTCGCCGAACTGCCCGAGCGCGTCAAAGAAGAAATTGCAGCCACCCTTACCTCGGCGCTTGGCCGCGTCGGGGTGCCCGACGATATTGCCCGCGCCGTGCTCTTCGCAGCATCGGACATGGCGATCTTCATGACCGGCAGCACCTTGCTGGTGGATGCCGGGGAAACGGCCTAGGAGGACAGGATGACGGATCAGGCAAACCACAGTTTCGAAACGATCGCATCGGGCCTCTATCTCGAAGGCCTTGCCATCGACCACGAGCGCGAGGTCATCTGGTACAGCGACGTCATCGCGGGCGGCATCCACGGCGTGAAGCCCGATGGCACCAAGGTCGGCGTGCTCAATCCCGAGCGCATGTGGACCGGCGGCGTGATGATGAATGCCGATGGCGCGGTGCTTTCGACCGGCGAAGGCGGGATCATGTGGAACCATCCCGAGACCGGCAAGTCCGGCTGGCTGCTCGACGAGATCGAAGGCCAGCCGATCAACGGGATCAACGAGATGATGCCCGACGGAACCGGCGGCCTGTTCATCGGCACCAACGATATCGAGAATATCATCAAGGGCGAGGAAGCGCGCCCGACAGCGCTCTACCGCCTGACCGTCGAGCGCGAGCTGATCAAGCTGGCAGACGACCTGCGCTTTACCAACGGAATCATGTACGACGCTGCAAACCGGCAGTTCTATTGCAATTCGACCTTCGACAAGACGCTGGTGTTCGGCGTGACCGATGACCTGCGCCTCGAAAATGAGCGCGCATTTCTCGATAAGGAGGATTGTGACGGCATGGCGCTCGGCGCGGACGGCACCCTCTGGATCACCGGTTTCCGTTCGAATTTCTTCGAGCGGGTACGCCCCGATGGCACGGTCCTGCCGCGCTACGAGACCAATCTCGGCTCGATCACCCAGCTCCGCTTTGGCGGGGCGGACATGCGCGACATCTATTTCAACTGCGTGCCTGCCGATGGCGGCGACACGCTGAAGGAAGGCGGCGAAATCACGACGGAGAACTCGTTTCTCTATCGCGGCCGCTCCGAAACGCCGGGCATGAAGATCGAACCGGCGCGCTTCGATCTGGGATAACGCGGCACTTCAATCCCTGAAGTGCGGCATCACCTCCTTCGCGAACAGCCGCAGTTCCTCTTTCTGCTGCTCGGGATCGGGCACACCGGTTGGCGTGATGAAGAACCATTCGGGATCGAGGATGTCCTTGATCCGCTGCATCTCGCGATTGCAATCATCGGGGGAGCCGACCACCGCGCGATTGGGCGCGAACTCTTCCAGCGTGACCTCTTTACCGCCGAACATCACCTCGTCGGCCAGCGGATCGCGATCGGCCTTCGATCCGATATCGTCATAGGCCTGCCAGGTGCGGATCACATTGGGCAGGAAGGCCGGGTCGAGTTTCTCGCGGGTCGGCGCGATATGCACGTCGCGCATCAGCGCCAGCGTCGCGGGGCGGCCATGCTCCTTCGCGATTGCCTTGTAGGTCGCGACCTTGTCCTTCAGTTCCAGCAGGTGCTCGGCAAAGCTGATGATCCAGCCATCGCCCAGCCGCCCTGCCCGCTTCATCGCCGGCTCCGAGACCGCGCCGACCCAGATCGGCGGCACATGGCCTGCAAGTGGCGGCGGCTGGATCGCGACATCGTCGATCTGGAAGTGTTCTCCATGATAGGAGAACCGCTCGCCGCTCATCGCTTGCGGCAGGATCTCGAGGATTTCGGCAAACCGCTTTGCGCGCGTCTTGAAGCCCCAGCCGCAGTTCTCGAACTCATCGGGTTTGTAGCCAATACCGCCGCCGAGGATAAAACGGTTGCCCGACATCTCGTTCAGCGTGTTGATTTCCTCGGCCAGTTCGAGCGGGTGGCGCGAGGGCAGCAGCATGATGTTGGTGCAGAACTGCATGGTGGTCGTGCGCGCCATCAACGGGGCGAGCATCGTCAGAGGCGCCGACGGCTCGCTCGCAACTTCGCCGCCGAAAGCGGTCTTGTCGGCAAAGCGGTGATGCCCGCACCAGCCAAGATCGTAGCCAAGGTCTTCCATCTCGTTGAGGTAGGAGAACAGCGGCCCGTAGGGATCGGACGAGGACCGATCGATCATCGTACGGTTGATGATGATGCCGAATTTCATGCGGGCCCTCCCAACTTGTTCGTCACTATGTTAGCGACGCATCGCGGGGCGATCAAGCGCGGGTCTCATCGACGGACATTCTGGCGCTTTCGAATGTGACGCAGGACAATCCCGGTCAGCAATCTGCGCCTTTCCCCTGACCTGTTCAGTCTTGCGACAGAGCGAACACGGCGGGTTCATCGCCCGGCGACCACGGCTTGGGGCGGACCATTATGGCAGCGAAAAGGCCGGATGACAGGTGGCCGGACAGCCAGGCCCGAAGGGACGGGAGCGGCAGGTTGTCGAACCAGTCGCGATCGACCGCTGCGAACTGGCGCACGAACGGCATGATCGCTGCATCGGTCAGGCCGCGTGTGGAGCCGCAAAGCTGCCCCCCTGCTGCCAGGCGGTCATCGAGCTCTTGCAGAAACGCCAGACCTTTCGCGCGATGTGCGAGTACGTCGCTGCCGTGGCGCTCGGGGTATTTGTAGCGATCGAGGTCATGCTTGAAAGCGCCGTCGTTCATGGCCACCAGCGCCGGATCGTCGCGCTCCAGCCAGCGTTCGGGATCGCTCCGCTTCAGAGCCCAGCGCATGATGTCGAGGCTCTCGTCGATAACCTCGCCGTCGGCAAGGACAAGCACCGGCACGGTCCCCTTGGGTGAAGCCTCAAGCATCGCCTCCGGCTTTGCCGAGAGTTTTACCTCGCGCAATTCGCATCGCGTGCCGCTGATACCCAGCGCCAGCCGCGCGCGCATCGCGTAGGGGCAGCGACGAAAGCTGTAGAGGACGGGATCAGCTTGCGCCGTCATCTGCCCGCTCGGGTTTCGCACCGACATGCGCGCGGCCCTGTTCGGCAGCGAGCATCTCCTGACGGTGCCGTTCACGATAGGACGCGCGCTGTTCCTCGGTCCTTTCCGCATGGCAGGCGGGGCAGCTTGCGCCCGGCTCGTAGAGCGCAGAGCTGCAATCTTCCACGCTCACCGGCCGGCGACAGGCATGGCAAAGGACATGGCTGCCTTCGACAAGCCCGTGGCCGATTGTCACCCGCTGGTCGAAAACGAAGCACTCACCACGCCAGAGGCTTTGCTCTTCGGGCACGGTCTCCAGGTATTTCAGGATCCCGCCCTTGAGGTGGTAAACCTCGTCGATTCCCTCCTGCTTCAGGAACGACGTCGATTTCTCGCAGCGAATGCCGCCGGTACAGAACATCGCGACTTTCGGCGGCTTGCCGGAGCCCATCAGCCGTTCGCGCTCGCGGCGGAACCAGTCGGGGAAATCGCGGAAGCTGGCTGTCTTCGGGTCGATTGCGCCGTCGAAGGTGCCCACCGCAACCTCGTAATCGTTACGCGTGTCGATCACGATGGTCCCGGGGTCTGCGATCAGGTCGTTCCAGTCCTGCGGCTCGACATAGGTTCCCACCGAGGCGCGGGGGTCGAGGCCCGGTTCGCCCATCGTCACGATCTCGCGCTTGAGCCGCACCTTCAGGCGGTGGAAGGGCATGGCGGACGCGGTCGAGAGTTTGACATCGAGCTCGGCGCAACCGGGCAGGCCGCGTATGTAATCGACTACCCGCGCAATCCCGTCGGCAGGCCCCGCAATCGTGCCGTTGATGCCTTCTGACGCGAGCAGCAAGGTGCCCCGGACGGCCTCATCCCGGCAGATGCCCTCAAGCGGCGCGCGCAGGCTTGCGCAGTCCTCGAAACGGGTAAAACGGTAGAGGGCCGCAACGCAGACGGGCGCTTCGGAATCGCTGAGAGGATCGGACATGGCTGGCCCATAGCGGCAAACAGGCGGCGCGTCAGCAACCACGCGGCAGCTTGCCCTCCTGCACCATTCCCAGCACTGCATTCTTAGCCTTGGGGAGGCAGGGAAATCGTCACGTCATGCACCTTGCCATCGCTCAGCGGGTTGCCCTGACCGGACCGATCCGGATAATCGGCAACCGGCGTGCCGCGATCCAGCCCCAGATCGAAGGTCTCGTCGATCGTGAACAGCTTGGTCGTGCTCGCATGGAGCCTTCCGCTTGCGACGGCCATGCCATCCACGGACAAGCTGACCTCCCCGCCTTTGGCATAGCCGCCGCCGTCATAGGCGAAGTCCACCGAAACCTTGCGCGCGCCCGCCGCTAGCGGTTTCGGGGCGCGCAAGGTGAGCTTCTGGAGGTCGAACAGGCGATAGGTGAACACGGGGTGCGACTGCGCATCGAGCCAGAGCGACCAGCCCGCCGAATGCCCGCCAACCGCGCCGATCACGCCGCGCGCGCCGGGCTTGGCCTCGATCCGCGCGGAGATGCTCCATGAACGGTTGGCCATCGGCGGCAAGGCGGATTCGGGCACCGCACGGGTCGTGCCGGGGTAGGTCACGCTGCTACGTCCAACGCCAAGCTGCGGCAGCCCCGAAACGAACTGCTGGCTCCTGATCGGCAGCACATCGTTACGCGCCGCCTCTTGCAGGAATGCCTGCTGCATCTGCGCCAGCCGTTCGGGTTCCTGCGCGGCAAGGTCTCGCGTCTGCGTCGGGTCGGCTCGCATGTTGAACAGCCGCCATTGGTCGTCGTCCGGCGATCCAAGGCCGACGCCGACGGCTTGCCAGGGGCGGCGGCCATGGTCGGCAGCAGCGAACCAGCCGTCCTGATAGAGCGCGCGGCTGCCGAAGACTTCGAAATATTGCGTGCTGTGCCGCTCGGGCGCGTCTTCGTCGGCGAATGTGTAGGCAAGGCTGACGCCGTCCATCGGCCGCTGCGCGATCCCATTAACGGTATCGGGCATCGTCAGGCCCGCCGCTTCGAGGATGGTCGCGGCGATATCGTTGACATGTCCGAACTGGCTGCGCCGCTCGCCCTGCTCGTCGGCGTCGATCCCGCGCGGCCATGACACGACCAGCGGATTGCGGAACGCGCCAAGCCAGGCCGGCATCGACTTGCCCCACTGGAACGGCGCATTGGCGGCCCAGGCCCAGCCGGTGTTGATGTGCGAATAGGCCTTGCCCGTGCCGACATCCTCCAGCCGCGCGACCTTGGCCGCGTTGTCCTGCGGCAGTCCGATCAGCGGGCCGAGGTAGTTGAGGCTGCCGAGCGGACCGCCCTCAAGGCTCGCGCCGTTGTCACCGACGACGTAGAAGACCAGCGTGTTTTCCGCCAACCCGTCCTCGTCGAGCGCCGCAAGCAGCCGTCCGACCTGTTCGTCGGTGTGATCCATGAACCCGGCATAGGCTTCCATCATCCGCCGGGCGAAGGTCTTCTCGCCTTCGGGCAGCGAATCCCATGCGGGGATTTCCTCTGGCCGTGGCGGCATGGCGGTGTCGGGCGCGAAGAGGCCCAACCGCTTCTGCCGCGCGAAAGTCTCTTCGCGCAGCCGGTCCCAGCCCATGTCGAACCGGCCCTTGTACTTTGCGATATAGGCATCGGGCACCTGGATCGGGGCATGGATCGCGCCGGTCGAGAAATAGAGGAAGAACGGGTGGTCGGGCCTCAGCGCCTTTTGCTCGCGCAACCAGGCGATCGAGCGGTCGGCCAAGTCTTCGGTGAGGTGATAGTCCTCATCCCAGGGCGGCGCGACCGGGGCGGTGCCTTCGTAGACAGTAGGCTCAAACTGGTCGGTCTCACCGCCGACAAAGCCGTAGAATGTCTCAAAGCCCTCACCGGTCGGCCAGCGGTCGAACGGTCCCGCCTGCGAGGCTTCCCAGTCGGGTATCTGATGCCACTTGCCAAAGGCTGCCGTCGCGTAGCCGTTCTGGCGCAGCACCTCGGCGACGGTGGCGGTGTCCTTGCGATGGAAACCGGCATAGCCGGGCCGCGCATCGGCGGAGTTCATGACCGCGCCGATCCCCGTGGCGTGCGCATTGCGCCCGGTCAGCAGCGCGGCGCGCGTGGGTGAGCAAATCGCGGTGGTGTTGAAGCGCGTATAGCTGAGCCCGCGCTGCGCCAGCAGGTCAAGTGCGGGCGTCGCGACCGGGCCGCCGAAGGTGCTCGCCGTGCCCCAGCCGACATCGTCGAGCAGGATGACGACGACATTGGGCGCATTGGCCGGAGCCTGACGGACGAAATCGGGTGGCGCGGCAGGGGATGCCTCTTGCGCCAGCGCGCCAGCAGGCAAGATCAGCGCGGCAAGGACCGCAAGCGAACTGCGCACGGCTCTCGCTCTATTCCGTGACATGGCGTCCCTCCCCCCTCTCTAGCTGCGGACAAATCCTTCGTAGCCGTTCTTCACCGCGTCTTCGCTCAGCTGGCGATAGCGCGGGAAGCCGCCGACATAGACCATGAAGCCGGTCTGCTTTCCGGCGATGTTCTTGCCGTTGTACCAGGAATCGCCCTTCGCATAGACGGTGTAGCTGGCCGCGCCGTCGACTTCGGCGGCCCATGCCGCTTCGGCTTCTTCGGTGGTCTCGATGCACGTCAGGCCGTCGCTTTCCATGTCGCCGATGATCCCGGCGACATGGTCCACCTGCCATTCGCCCGAAGCGATCATTTGCGCCAGCGCGGCGGGTGTCAGCGGACCGTGGATCATGAACATGTTGGGGAAGCCCGCGACCATATAGCCCTGATAGGCGGTCGGGCCGTTTGCCCATTTGTCGGCAAGCTTCAGCCCGCCCTCGCCCGCAATGTCGATCCGCTCCATCGAGCCGGTGATCGCATCGAAACCGGTGGCGACGACGATGACGTCGAGTTCGTGTTCGGCTCCGGACTCGAGCTTGAGACCGGTTTCGGTGAAGGCCGCAATCGGATCGCTGCGCACGTCGACCAGCGACACGTTGTCACGGTTATACATTTGGTAGTAGCCGTTATCGATGCAGAGCCGCTTGCTGCCCAGCGGATATGTCTTCGGGCAGAGCAGTTCGGCGGTCTCCGGGTCTTTCACCGTCTCGCGGATCTTGCCGCGAACGAATTCGGCGACGACTTCGTTCGCCTCAAGGCTGGTCATCACGTCGCTGAACGCGACCATCATCTGGAACGCGCTTTTGGAGTTCCACGCGGCTTCGAGGATTTCACGCTGTTCTTCGGGCGAGCATTCCAGCGCCGACTTTTGGCCATAATCGATCGGCGAGACGCCCCATGTCTCGAGGTTGGCCTTGCGCCGTTCGGGGTAGTTGGCCTTCCACTCGGCCTCGAACTCCGCATCCATCGAGCGGTTGCCCGAAGGCATCGAAAAGGCGGGCGTGCGCTGGAACACGGTGAGGTGCTCCGCCTGCTCGGCAAGGATCGGCGCGGCCTGAATCGACGTCGATCCGGTGCCGATGATGCCGACGCGCTTGCCCGCAAGGTCGAGCGGCTCGCGCGGCCATTGCGTGGTGTGGAGCAATTGCCCCCGATAGGAATCGCGGCCCGGCCAGTCGGGAAAGTTCGGTGCGTAAAGCATGCCGGTCGCGGCGACGACATACTTGCAGATCACATGGTCGCCGTTTGCCGCGTGGACGTGCCAGCGGTTCGCCGCCTCGTCGAAGCGCATCGCGGTAACCGGGTTTGAAAAGCGGATATGCTTCCTGAGGTCGAAGCGGTCGGCGACGTGGTTGACGTAGCGCTCAAGGTCGGGCTGCGCGGAGAAATACTCGGGCCAGGACCAGTCCTGCTGCAGTTCCTCGTCGAAGCTGTAGGAGTATTCGACCGACTGGATATCGACGCGCGCGCCGGGATAGCGGTTCCAGTACCATGTGCCGCCGACGCTCTCGCCCGCCTCGAAGCAAACAATGTCGTACTCGTCGCGCAGGCGGTGGACCGCATAGAGCCCGGAAAAACCCGCCCCGATGATGACGATGTCGCGCGTTTCGCTCATGCCGGTGTCCTCATCCTTCTCTCGTTTGCCTCAGCCTCATGAATCGGGGCCAAGGTCGGGCGCCCAGGCGACGCCGTTGATATGCGCGCCGCCGTCGACGAAAAGCGTGTTGCCCGTCAGGTAGCGTGCATCCTCGCTGGCAAGGAACAGCGCGACCGGGGCGATGTCCGCTTCGGGATCGCCAAGGCGGCCCATCGGGTTCGCAGCCTGCGTCGCGGCGGCAAGCGCCGGTTCGCGCTCCTCGTAGCGGCGGAAGCTTGCCGAGATCGCCGCCGGACAGATCAGGTTGGCACAGATGCCATAGGCCGCCCATTCGCGCGCTGCGGTGCGGGTGTAACTGCGCAGCGCTTCCTTGCCCGCGTTGTATTCCGCCGTGCCGACATGCGCGTTGACGCCGTTGAGCGAAGCGATGTTGACGATCCGCCCCCACCCGCGCGCGCGCATCGCCGGGAAAGCGGCTTCCATCGACCACTTCGCGGCATAGAGGCACATCGTCATGGCCTCGGAGAAGGTCTCGTCAGACTTCGTCTCGATCCGCGCCGGGCCGCTCCCGCGATATGCATTGTTGACGAGGACGTCGATCGCCCCAAAGCGCTCAATGCACTCGGCGACCGCGCCTTTCACAGCGCCCTTGTCGCTCACATCGCAGCGCAGGAAGGCAACGTCCGCGCCCGCATCGGCCAGCGCCGCCGTCTCCGCCGCGCCCTTGCCCGCATCGTAATCGGAAAGCAGCACCGCCGCGCCCTCGGCGGCAAACCGCTTTGCCATGCCGAGGCCGATGCCGTCCGCTGCGCCGGTTATCAGGGCAGCGCGCCCGGCCAGCCTGCCCTCACCCATGCACTCAGACCCCGAATCCGCCGGAGACCGAGATCGTCTGCCCGGTGGTGTAGCCGCCTTCGTTGCTGGCGAAATAGACCGCCGCGTGGCCGATCTCTTCGGGCGTGCCCCAGCGTTCGAGGCAGAGCAGCTTGTGCGTTTCGGCAACCCATGCCTCGTCAAGCTGGCCGAGTTCGGTGAGCTTGTGCATCTGGCCCGCGTCGATCACCCCGACCAGCACCGAGTTGGCGCGGATGCCGTACTTGCCCTCTTCCTTGGCGAGGCCCTTGATGACCTGCTCGTTAGCCGCCTTGACCGCGACAGACATGCCGTCCTTGGCGGGCCACCAGTCGTGCCCGGCCGAGCCGAGGTGGACGAAAGAGCCCTCGCCCGCCTCGCGCATATGCGGTACGATCATCGAGACGGCAGAGAAGAATCCGTGGACCTCGACCTCGAAGGCATGGCGCCATTCGTCCATCGGGGTTTGCGAAAGATAGCGCTGGTTGACCAGCGGCCCCGCGCCCCAGACGACGGTGTGGATGCGACCATGTTCGGCCAGCGCCGCGTCGATGGCGGCGCGAAGGGCATCGGCGTCGGTGACATCGGCGCGGTGCGTCGAAGCCCTGCGCCCCTGCCCGCGCGCGTAGTCCGCCGCCGCTTCGGCAGGCTCGGGCTTGCTGCGATAGACCAGCGCAATGTCGCTGCCCTGCGCCGCGAAGGTCCGCGCAACGCCGGAGCCGATGCCGCCGCTGCCGCCAAAGATCAGCGTGCAGCCCTCGGGGAACGTCGCCACCGCTCAGGCCGCGGACTGGTTGGGGCGTTTGTCGAGCGTCACGACAAGGCCGTTGACGCGCTCCTGCACCTTCGCCGCTTCGGCGCGCGGCTTGTGGAATTGCGAGTACCAGGTGCGAACCTTGCCGTAGGGGCCGTCGCTGGGCACCGCCAGCGGGTTGAGACAGGCGCGCTTGTTGGCCCAGATCTCCACGTCCTGCTCAAAGGCAAGGCGGCTGCCCTCCTGATATTCGAGCGCGGCGGCGCGATCCGCGTCGGTGATCTCGCGGCTGCCATCGTGGACCTTGACCATCAGCGCGTGCCATGCGCGCACCATGCCATCCTCGACCGGGGTGTTGGCGATCATGATAAAGCTGTCGAACGCGCCCGCCATTTCCGATTGCAGGAAGCCCGGCCCCTCGTACCAGGTGTCGAGCACAAGCATGTCCTCGGCGCTGGCGGTGAGCGTGCGGTGCCCGGCGCTGTAATACTGGTGCAGGCGTCCGCCCTTGAATTCATTAGCGAAATACTGCCAGTCGGTCGCGCCGTGGATCGGCACGAAGTGGCCGAAATCGGCCATGTTGTCGATGATCTCGCAGCCGTGAACCTGCAGGTCGCCCATATAGTCGATCTTCCATTCGACCCAGCCCGGCTCGCCATAATGTCCGCCGAAATCGGCAAGCTCGTGCGTCGGCTCGCCCTCTTCCTCGTCGTGCCAGACCCAGAGGATCCCGGCCTTTTCGACCGTGGGATAATGGCGCAGCTTCGCCGCCTTCGGAATGAAGTCCGAGTAGGGAATGTGGTTGCACATCCCGTCCGGCCCATAGCGCCAGCCGTGGAACGGGCAGCGGATCGATTCGCCTTCGACATGCTGGCCGTCGAGCACGATGTACGAGGTCTCGTTCTTGGCGATATGCGCGCCCATGTGCGGGCAATAGGCATCGGTGACATAAGGCGTGCCCGATTCGCCGCGATAGACCACGAGGTCCTTGCCGAAGTAGCGAATCGCCTTGGGCACCTTCGTCGCATCAGTGGCCGGGCCGATCATGAACCAGCCGCGCGCGAAATCGTATTGCCCGAAGCCATATTCCTGCGTTGTCGCCATTTTCCTCACCTCTCCAGTCATCACGCAAGCCTCGCAAGGCCATGCCGGATAGACAACTGCAATTCAATTTGCGCATTGACGCATAGCTTTGTTACGCAGATCATGCAAGAAAGGAGGATATGATGACATCATCCGTAAAACCAGAACGGCTTTTCCTGCGCAAATTGCGTGCGGCGCAATGACCGAAAACCGCTTCGTCCGCGACACGCTGCTGGCGCTGGCACGCGAGCGCACCGGCCTCTCCGATTTCGGCGACCTGTGGTTCCTCGAACCGATGGACCGGTACATCGCGGCGGCCAATGCGGAAGCGCGGCTGACCGCCGAGGGCTTCGCAGGCCAGACCGAGGTGATCGTCAAGGGCCTCGCCAGCCGTCTGCGCATGATTGCCGACATCAAGGCGCACCCCGAAATCCTCGAGGAAGAGGTCGAGGTTGCAGGCCTGATCCTCGGCCTGCCGCGCACCGGCAGCACGATCTTCCACCGCCTGCTTGCCGCCGCGCCGGGGATGACCGCGATCCGTTTTTACGAAGCGCAGAACTACGCCCCCTTCCCCGACGAGCCGCGCGGTTCCGCGCCCGAGCGCCGCGGCTATGCACAGGCGATGATCGACGGCTGGCTGCAGGCCGCGCCCGAACTCGCCTCGATCCACCCGCTCGATCCCGACGCGCCCGACGAGGAAATCCTGATCCTCGGGCAGATGTTCGTCTCGACGATGATCGAGGGAATGAACTTCGTCCCCTCATTCGCGGAGTGGCTCAACGGCTACGACCAGTCGCAGGGGCACGAAGACCTCAAGACCATCCTGAAATACCTGCAATGGCAGGTGCCCGAGCGGCGCGGCGCGAAGTGGATTCTCAAGAGCCCCTCGCACCTCTGCTATGCGCAAGAGGCCGCGCGCGCTTTTCCCGATGCGGTCCTCATCATGACCCACCGCGACCCGGTCGAGGTCGTGCCCAGCTTTGTCAGCATGGAGGCCGCGCTCTACAAGCTGTCGGCGCAGATCGGCGACGAGGAGGTCGGCGCGTTCTGGTTCCGGCGGCTCGCCGAATGGATGCACCGCTTCGAAGCAGCGCGCGAACACATCGGCGAAGACCGGTTCATCGACATCGACTACCGCGACGTTGGCAAGGCGCCGCTGGAACAGGCCGAACGCGTTCTGGCGCGCATGGGAATCGCCCGCGACGAGAGGCTTGACGCAGTCCTGAGCGAGTTCCTCGAAGGCAACCGCCGCGAACAGCGCCCGCTGCACGCCTATTCACTGGCGCAATACGGCCTCGACGAGGATGCGATCAAGGAGGCCTTCGCGACCTATCGCGAACGGTATATCCTGCGGTGACTATGGGCGATCCACTTTCAAAACTTGCGGGCGGCGTGGCGGTCATTTCCGGCGCGGGATCGGGCATCGGTGCCGGGTTGGCGCGGCAAGCGGGGGCGGCAGGGATGCGCGTTGTGCTTGCCGATGTCGACGAGTCGGCGGCGCAGGCGGTGTCCGCCGAGATCCCCGACAGCGCGGCCATGCGGGTCGATGTTGCGCAGCCCGAGGAACTGGACCGGCTGGCACGCGAGGTTGCCGAACGCTTCGGCCCGGTACGGTTACTTGTCAACAATGCGGGTATCGAAACACTGGGCTTTGCCTGGGAAATTCCCGCCGAGCGCTGGGAACAGACCTTGCGCGTCAACCTGCACGGTGTGATCCACGGGGTTCGCGCTTTTGTGCCCGGCATGCTGGCATCGGGCGAGGAGTGCTGGATCGCCAACGTCGCCTCGATCGCCGCGCTGGGCACGATGCCGACGCAATCCGCCTATATGCTTACCAAGCACGCGGTGCAGTCGTTCAACGAGTGCCTCTACCTCGAAATGCAGGCGAAGGGCGCGCCGATCCACGTCTCCTCGGTGATTCCTGGCTGGGTCAAATCGGCCATCTTCGATCCTGCCGACGACGCGGGCGAAAGCGACTTCGCAACCCGCCAGCGCGCGGTGATGCGCGGGGCGATGGCGGCACAGGGGATGGACGCGGGCGAGGCCGCACGGATCATCCTCGAAGGGATTGCTGCCGGTGACTTCTGGGTTTCGACACAGCCTGAAATGACCCGAGAGCTGGCCGCCGCGAGGGCGGCGTTCCTGACGGCTCTGGTCCCGCCCGAACTGACCGACGAAACCCGCGCGATCCTCGAAAGCTAGTTCGCCCCCGTCATTTCCCTTGCCGCGATATAGCCGAAGGTCATCGCCGGGCCGAGGGTAACGCCCGCGCCGGGGTAGCTCTCGCCCATTGCCGAGGCTGCGTTGTTGCCGATGGCGTATAGCCCCGCGATTGCCGAGCCGTCCTCGCGCGTCACCTGCGCCTTGGCGTTGGTGGTCAGTCCGCCATTCATGCCGATGTCGCCGGGATAGATCGGCATCGCATAGAACGGCGCTTCGGTCAGCGGGCGCAGGCAGGGGTTGGGGCCGTGGCGATAATCGCCATACATCTTGTCGTAAGCCGCCTCGCCGCGCTGGAAATCGGGATCCTTGCCCTCCGCCGCGTTCTCGTTGAACCGCGAAATGGTCTTCGCAAGGTTGGCGGGCTCGACGCCGATCTCGGTAGCAAGCCCGCTGATCGTCGAGGCCTTCCTGAGGATCGTCTTAACCATACCCGGCTGCGCCCAGTCGGGGATCAGCGGGTAGACCGGCCCCATTGGGAACTGCTGGCGATAGCGGGCATCGAAGATCATCCAGCTCGGGCTGGCATCGCCGTGCTGCGCCTCGCGCTGCGCCATCTTCTGGCCGGTGATGTGATAGGAGGCAGCTTCGTTGAGATAGCGCTCGCCGTTCTGGTTGACCATGATGCAACCCGGTAGCGCGCGCTCGATCGTGCAGAGCCGTCCGCGATCCTCACCCGGCACATGGAAGACCGGCGCGGCCCAGGCCGATTGCAGGTTCATCGTGCCCGCACCAACCTTCGAGGCAATGTGGATGCCGTCGCCGGTGTTGCTCGAAACGCCGCCCGAGAGGTTCGCGTCGGGATAAAGCGGCGCGTTGGCCTTGCGCATCGCCTGATCCTTGTCGAACCCGCCCGCCGCCAGCACCACGCCCTTGCGCGCCCGCACTCGGACGCGTTCGCCCTGCCGCTCGATCACCGCGCCAGTCACCGCTCCGCCTTCCTCGACCAGTTCGACAATTGGCGATTCAAGCCAGAGCGGCACGTCGCGCTCGTTGAGCGCCATGCGCAGCGCGCCGGTGAGCGCATTGCCCAAAGTCAGCCGCCGGTCCTTGCCCGAGGTGAAGCGGAACGGCCAGTCGAACCAGTAGCGCGCCATGTTGATCGCAAGGTGCTGCCACCAGCCCTTGGTGCGGTAGAGCAGTTCGTAAGTCTCGGCGAAGGTCCAGTTGAGGTAGCCGAACAGGCTCGCCGCCGGGGACGGGAAGCGCTGGCTGCGGATGTCCTTGCCCAGCGGCTTGCCGTCGAGCATGTCGGGCAAATGCGTGCGAAAACCGGTTGGCGATCCACCGGGGTTTTCGGCATGATAGTCGGGATAAGGCTGCGCGATATAGCGCACCTGCGTCTTCTCGTGCAGCCAGCGCAGCATCGGCGCGGCGTAGTCGACATAGGCGCGAATGTTCTCGTCAGGCACGTTGTCGGCGGAAAGCCCACGCAAATACGTAAAGGCCTCGTCAAGGTCGTCCTCAAACCCGGCGGCCTTCGCCTCATCGCTGCCCGGAATCCAGATGCCGCCACCCGATGTCGCCGAAGTGCCACCCCAGAGTTTGTCCTTCTCGACGATCAGGACCTTTGCGTGATTGTCCGCCGCGACCAGCGCCGCCATTAGTCCGCCTGCGCCCGAGCCGGCGACCAGCACATCGACTTCCTCGTCCCACGCCTCGCGCATCGGTATTCCCCTAAAGCCCCATGCCGTTATCGGCGGCGACGGGCATGATTGTCCACGTGCCGTTTGTGTCACGGGTCCAGCCAGCTGCGGCCAGCGCGCCGCCATCGACATGCAGCGTCGTGCCGGTGACCCAGCTGGCCAGATCGCTGGCAAGATAGAGCGCCGCCCCGGCAATATCGCGCGGTACGCCGTAGCGGCCCATCGGATTCCACAGCGGCAGGTACTCCTGGTTCTCCGGCGGGACCATCGTCGAAAGCGGCGTCTGCGGCGTGTCGGTCAGCTCGGGTGCGACATCGTTGATGCGAATGCCGTCCGGCCCGAGTTCGAGCGCGAGGCTCTTGGTGAACCCGGCAATCGCGGCCTTGCTCGCGGCATAGATCGCGCAGTTGGGCAGCGCGCGGAAGCCCTCGACCGAGGTCACGTTGACGATGCTGCTCCCCGGCGCGGCGGCGCGAAGCAGCGGCAGGATTGCGTGGGTGACCTTGAGCAGGCTGGTCAGATTGACGCCGACGACCGCGTCGATCTCGTCGCCGGACATCGCCTCGAACGGCTTGATATGGAGGAAATGGCCGACGTTGTTGATGAGCACGTCGAGCTTGCCGACGCGTTCCCCGACCTCGCCTGCCAGCCGCGCGATGTCTTGAGGCGCGGTGACGTCGCACTGGATCGCGTCGTCGCCGAATGCGGCACAGCGCTCCGCATCGATCTCGGCAATCAGCACCCGCGCGCCCGCCTCGCGAAACATCTCCGCACAGGCGAGCCCGATGCCCGCGCCGCCGCCGGTGACGAGCACCGACTTGCCCGCAAGGTCGATGCCGATCATGCCGGGAGATACAATTGCACCGACTTGCCGCCATCGACGGGCAAGGCAATGCCGGTAATGTAAGACGCCGCGTCGGAGAGCAGGAAGACGATCGGTTCGGACAATTCGTCGGGCTGGCCGGGCCGCTGCATCGGGATCGCGTCGATGGTGCGCAGCGCGGTTTCGCCGGAGTACTTCATGTAATCCTCGGTCGCGCTGGTCAGGACCATGCCGGGCACCACGGTGTTGACGCGAATGCCCATCGCCGCGCCTTCCATCGCGGCGACGGCGGTGAAGTGGATCAGCGCCGCCTTCGATGCCGAATAGGACGACATGCGCGGCGCGGCGCGCAGGCCATTGGTCGAGGCGACGTTGACGATAGAGCCACCACCGTTCTTCGCCATCGCCGCCATCGCCGCCTTGGTGCCGACGAACGCGGCGTCGGCATTGACCGCGAAATCCTTGCGCCATTGCTTGAGGCCGATGTCGGCAATCGCGCCGTAGTTGTTCGACATCGCATTGTTGACCAGCATGTCGAAGCGGCCGTGGCGCGCGGCCAAATCCTCGATCAGGGCGGCGAAGGCGTCGGTGTCGGAGACGTCGAGCTTGTGCGCTTCGCATGGTCCAATCTCCGCCAGCTCCGCGCACGCGGCCTCCAGCTTGTCTTCCTTGCGCGCGCAGATCGCCACCGTTGCGCCGCGCCGCGCGAGCAGCTTTGCCGTCGCCAGCCCGATCCCCTCGCTCGATCCGGTCACCAGCGCGACCTTTCCTGCCATGTCCTGTTGCATCAACACGAACCTTCCATCGTTTCTCTCAACGCGTTTTGCGGCTATGCTTGCCATCTTGTCAACATCATGCGTAGAATATAGACGCCGATTCTACGAGAATACAAAGAATCGCAGTGAGAGGAACGCGAATGACCGACCTGTCGGGCAAGGTAGCGCTGATAACCGGGGCCGGACAGGGCGTTGGCCAGGGCATTGCGCTCGCGCTTTCGGCGGCGGGCGCATCGGTGGTGCTGGCCGGGCGAACCTTGGAAAAGGTCGAGAAGGTCGCAACGGAGATCGGCGAGCGCGGCGGCAAGGCGCTGGCGGTTGCCTGCAACGTGAAATCTGCGGACGATCTCGCCGCGACGGTCGAGCAGGCGGTGGCGGAGTTCGGCGGGCTCGATATCCTCGTCAACAATGCGCAGGAGGTGCCGCTCGGCACGTTCGAGGAGGTGACCGACGAGGCATTTCTGGCCGGATTCGAATCGGGTCCGCTCGCCACGTTCCGGCTCATGAAGCTGGCGCGCCCGCTGATGGCCGCGCGCGGTGGCGGGATGATCATCAACCTGGCCTCCTCGGCGGGCATTCGCTGGGACATGGCGGGCTACGGCCCCTATGGCGCGGTGAAACAGGCGGTGCGCGCCCTCACCCGCGCGGGCGCGTCCGAATTCGGCGGCGACGGGATCCGCGTGCTCACCATAGCCCCGCACGCTGAATCGCCGGGGCTCAAGTGGTGGGTCGAAAACAATCCCGAGGAAGCCGAAGCGTTCTTCCGCACGATCCCGCTCGGGCGGATCGGCAAGCTGGAGGAAGACATCGGCAAGGCCGTGGTCGCGCTCTGCGGACCGGAAATGCAGTACCTCACCGGCGCGACGATCCCGCTCGACGGCGGGCAGGCGAATTTCGACTGAGGGCGCGCGCGATGGAAAAGATCGTCTGCGCACTCTGGCGAAAGGACGGCGAGGACGCCGGAGAGTTTGCTGCGCGCCTGCTTGACAAGCTGCCCGAAGCGCTGACCGATGCGGGCGCGAGCGGCATTCGCCTCAACCTGCGCGATGCGGCGGTCGCTCCGGCAGCGGGCCTGATCCAGCAATGGCAGGAGCCGCAGCAAGACGCAGTCGTTCAGTTCTGGTTGCCGACTGCCAACGCGCGGTTTCGCGGCGCCATCGACGCGGTACTTGCCGAACAGACAGGACGGTTCGCGGCATGGCTCGTCAGCGAATCCACCGTGATCGCCAACGATGACGCCAAGCGTGGCTGGTCGCAGGCGAGCTTCATCACCTTCCGCTCCGACATTCCCCGCGAAGAGGCCATCGCCCACTGGCACGGCCATCACACGCAGGTCGCCATCGAAACCCAGGCGAATTTCGAGTACGTCCAGAACATGATCGTCATGCCGCTGACCGAAAACGCGCCCGCCTATGACGCCTTTGTCGAGGAATGCTTCCCCGATGCGGCGATGTCCGATCCTGCCGCGTTCTTCGATGCCGATGGCGATCCTGAGCGGTTCGGCGCCAACCTTTCGGCGATGATGGACAGCTGCCAGACCTTCATCGACTTCGCCCGCATCGACATCATCCCGACCAGCCAGTTCGATTTCGCCGACAAGCGAGAAGAGGTGCCCGCATGAGCCAGCCGCGAGTCGCATTGGTCACGGGGGCCAGCCGCGGCGCGGGCGCGGGGATCGCACGCGGTCTGGGTGAGCTTGGCTATACCGTCTATGTTACCGGGCGCACGGTGACGCCCGGCGATGCCAAGGGCTGGGATGGATCGGTGCTGCCGGGCACCGTCGCCGAAACCGCGCAGCGCGTCACCGAACTGGGCGGCAAGGGCATTCCCGTCATTTGCGACCACGCCGACGACGCGCAGGTCGCCGCGCTGTTCGAACAAATCGAGCGCGATGAAGGGCGGCTCGACCTGCTCGTCAACAACGCCGCCTACATGCACCACCAGTTGATCGAGAAAAAGCCGTTCTACGAGAAGGAACTGGCGGCTGCCGAAATCCTCGATGTCGGGCTGCGTTCGTCCTATGTCGCCTCGTGGCATGCGGCGAAGATGATGGTGCGGCAGGGTTCGGGCCTGATCGCCTTCACCTCCTCGTTCGGCGCGACCTGCTACATGCACGGACCTGCCTATGGCGCGCAGAAGGCGGGGATCGACAAGCTGGCGCATGACATGGAGTTCGACCTGCGCGGCACCGGCGTTATTGCGGTTTCGATCTGGCTCGGCCCACAGCGCACCGAACGCGCCGAGATCGCGGGCAAGACCAATCCCGAGCAGTACGAGCAATTCCTCGCAATGGCCGAGAACCCGGAGTTCACCGCGCATATCCTCGACGCCATAGACAAGGCGCCAAACCGTGAGGATCTTTCGGGCCAGACGCTGATCGGCGCGGAAATCGCGAAGGAACTGGGCGTCACCGATCGCGGCGAGGATCGCCCCTCGCACCGCGAAATGCTCGGCAGTCCGCGTCCCAAGAACCCGGCGGCGGTGTACTGAATGGAAAACCAGATCGACCCTTATCTCGCCAAGGCCACCACGCCCGGCTCGCCGTTCGAAATCGGCGAGCGCGAGGGCCTGCGCCAGTTCGTCAACGCGCCGCCCGACTTGAACATGCTGATCGAGTCTGCCCGCGCGCATGGCGACAAGACCTTCGTGGTCGAAGGCGAGCGGCGGATCACGTTTTCCGACATGTTCAGCTGGCGCGACCGTTTGGTGCCGCTGCTCGGCATCAGGCGCGGCGACAGAGTGGCGATCTGCATGCGCAACCGCGCCGAATGGCTCGTCGCGTTCCTCGCCATCGTCCGCGCGGGCGGGGTTGCGGTGCTGCTCAACAGCCGGGGCGCTCCGGCGGAATTGGTGGCAATGATCGGGGAGGTCGATCCGGTGCTCGTCCTCGCCGACAGCGAGCGCGCCGCACTGATCCGCGAAGGCGGATACGAGGGCCGCATGATGGACCTGACCCGGCCCGTCGACGATCTCGAAATCGACGCGCGCATTGCCGATGCGCCGCCGCCCGATCTCGGTCCGGCGAACCCCGACGATCCGGTCGCAATCCTGTTCAGTTCGGGCACCACCGGCCATGTGAAGGGCGCGGTCCTCTCGCATCGCAACCTCATCACCGGGCTGATGTCGGTGCAGCTGTCGGGCGCAATGATCCTTCTCCGCACTGCCGAGCAATTCGGGATGGAAGTCGACCAGCTTATCGCGCAGATCCCGCAGCAGGCGGTGCTGCTGGTCTATCCGCTGTTCCATATCTCGGGCCTCGGCTCGGCCTTCCTCGCCCCGCTGCTGACCGGCACCAAGGTCGTCATCATGCGCCGCTGGGACGCGCAGGACGCACTGAAGCTGATCGCCGAAGAGCGCGTGACAATGTTCACCGCCGTCCCGACGATGCTCTGGGACGTGCTGCACAATGCCAAGGTCGCCGATGCCGACCTCTCCTCGCTCACCAATGTCGCCTCGGGCGGGCAGGCGCTTCCGGTCAACCTCTTGAACGAAATGCGCGCGACCTGCCCGCAGGCGGCGATGGGCACCGGCTATGGCATGACCGAATGCTCGGGCGCGGTGGCGCAGTCTGTAGGTGAGGATTTCGTGCGCAAACCCGGTTCTGCCGGACGCGTGTTGCCGCTGGTCGACATGCGCATCCTCGGCCCCGATGGCGAGGAACTGCCGCGCGGGGAGACAGGCACGATTTCTGTGCGCGGCGCGATGGTGATGCAGGGGTACTGGAACCGGCCCGAGGACACCGCCGCCGCGCTTTCCGCCGATGGCTGGCTCGATACCGGCGATGTCGGCTTCATCGACGAGGAAGGCTATGTCTTCATCGTCGACCGCAAGAAGGACATGGTGATCTCTGGCGGCGAAAACATCTACTGCGCCGAGGTCGAGCGGGTGATGGGCGAGATGCCCGGCGTCACCGAATGCGCCGCCTTCGGCATGCCCGACGAGCGGCTGGGCGAGAAACTCGTCGCCGTGGTGGTCGCAAACGACCTGACCGAAGACAATATCCGCGAAGCCGTCGCCGCGCGGCTCGCAAAATACAAGGCCCCGGTGCGCGTCGCCATCACGCAAGTGACCCTGCCGCGCAACCACGTCGGCAAGGCGGACAAGATTGCGCTGCGCGAGGCGTGGCCGGACCTGATCGGAGAATAACGACTATGCCAATGCCAAGCGACATCAAGATCATCGACACGATGCTCGGCATCCCCGAGGCGGAGAGCCGCTCCGACTGGTTCGATGCCTTCAAGCCATTGTTGCGCGACCGGGAATCGCGCGAGCAGTTCTCGATGCCCGCGCAGTATATGTTCAAGGACATCCCGCAGTCGGGCCAGCAGGACGACTTCATCAAGTGGACGGTCGACCAGATGGACGCCCACAATGTCGAAAAGGCGATGGTCGGCTGGAACGAGAACGACACCTCGCGCCGCGCCAAGGAGATGTACGGCGACCGCTTCTTCTTCGACCTGCCCTGCGACCCCAATGGCGGCATGGACGAGGTTGCCCGCATCCGCCGCATCCATTCCGAAGTCGGCCTCTCTGCGCTCTCGGTCTTTCCGGCGGGCACCTTCCCGCAGGTGCCGATCAATCACAAATACATGTTTCCGCTCTATACCGTGGCGAGCGAACTGGGCCTGCCGATCTGCCTCAATGTCGGCATTCCGGGCCCGCGCATCCCGATGAATACGCAGAAGGTGGAGTATCTCGACGAGGTCTGCTGGTTCTTCCCCGATCTCAAGATCGTCATGCGCCACGGCGCGGAACCGTGGGACGACCTGGCGGTGAAGCTGATGCTGAAATGGCCGAACCTCTATTATTCGACCTCTGCCTTCGCCCCCAAGCACTACCCCAAGAGGATCATCGACTATGCCAACACGCGCGGGGCCGACAAGGTCATCTACGCCGGCTATTTCCCGATGGGCCTCAGCCTCGATCGTATCATGGCAGACATGCAGAATGTGCCCCTGAAGGACGAGGTCTGGCCCAAGTTTCTCAGAGAAAACGCCATCAAGGTGTTCGGTCTTTAGGCAGAAAGGGAGCCGGGAAGTCTGCTCCTATCCCAAACCGATACCGGACGGTCGAGACAACCCCGGCTTTCCGAGATAGAAGACAGGAGAAATTGCGTGTCCGAACAGCAAGCAATTCAAGCAACCGATGCTCGCACCGCTCCGGTGGCGGTGTGGCAAATACTCGAAAAGCTGAAAGGGCAGGACCTGCTTGACTGGCGACTGGCAGAGGTCGAGAATCGCAGTTCTATCGAGCAGCGCAACCTCGACATCGGCTTCCCACTCGGCTGGTATCCGGTGATGCTGTCCACTGACCTTGCCGTAGGCGAGGTCAAGCCGCTGCGCTATTTCAGCACCGATCTCGCGATGTGGCGCGGTGAGGATGGCGAGGTGCGCATGGTCGATGCTTATTGCAAACACCTTGGCGCGCATCTGGGCCACGGCGGCAAGGTTCACGGCAACCTGCTCGAATGCCCGTTCCACGCCTGGCGCTATGACGGTGAAGAAGGCGTGGTGAAGGAAATTCCCTACTCCAAGTCGATCCCGCCGCAGGTGAAGCGCAAGTGCACACGCACCTGGCATATCTGCGAAGCGAACCAGTGGATCTGGATGTGGTATCACCCGAATGACGAGGCGCCGCTGTTCGAAGTGGCGCGCCTGCCCGAATGCTCCGATCCCGAATGGACCGACTTCGAAATTCACGAATGGAACGTTTGGGGCAACATCCAGAACATGGCGGAAAACGGCGTCGATATCGCGCACTTCAAGTATATCCACGGCACCGCCGACGTGCCGCTGGGTGACCTGCGCTGGGGTGAATGGGGCCGGGGCGCGGATGTGCGCGCCAAGATGGGCACGCCCTGGGGCGAGGTTGACGGACTCATCAGCTACGACACGATGGGGCCGGGCCAGAGCTGGACGCGGTTTTCGGGCATTTCCGAAACGCTGCTGCTTGCTTGCATCATCCCGGTTGAGCCGGACCACTGCCACACGCGCTTCTGCTTCACCCAGCCCAAGGAACAGGCAAACGGCGAACGCGCGGGGGTGGCCAAGGCGATAATCCGCGACATCTGCAAGCAGTATGATCAGGACAAGGTCGTCTGGGACCGGCAGAAGTTCGAACCCGAACCGACGATCTGCGCCGGTGACGGGCCCATCGCGCAGTTCCGCGAGTTCTATTCGCGTTACTATGTCGAGGGCCAGGGCACGCCAGCGCACAAGGCCGGAGCCTGACCGTGGCGACAAGGCGCGAGGTGGTCGCGGGCGGCGCGGCGGCGGCAATGCTGGCTAGCGGAACCGCGCAGGCGAAGTCGAAGAAAAAGCGGAAGGGGGCCAGCGTGCTCGAACAGAACGATGCACTCGGCCTCGCCGAACTGGTGCGCAAGCGCGAGGTTTCGCCAAGCGAACTGCTCGAAGCCGCCATCGACCGCGCCGAAGAAATGGACCCACGCTTCAACTTCATGGCGCAAAAGCACTATGATTTTGCGCAGAAGGCCATCGAAGCGGGCCTGCCCGAGGGGCCGTTTACTGGAGTGCCCTGGCTGCTCAAGGACCTCTACACCTACATCGAGGGCGAACTGACCGAAGGCGGCAGCCGACTTTACAAAGGCTACCGCGCCACGGTGACCTCTGAACTGGTGAAGCGGCATCAAGCCGCCGGGTTCGTGATTTTCGGCAAGACCACCACGCCTGAATACGGCCTGACCGGGACGACCGAGGGCAAGCTCACCGGCGACACGCGCAATCCGTGGAACCCGAAGCACAGCTCGGGCGGCTCGTCTGGCGGTGCGGCCGCTGCAGTGGCTGCCGGGGTCATTCCCGCGGCGCATGGCAGCGATGGCGGCGGCTCGATCCGTATTCCCGCTTCGTGCTGCGGGTTATTCGGCCTCAAACCCAGTCGCGGGCGGGTGCCGATGGGGCCTTTGCGCACCGAAGGCTGGGGCGGGTTCTCGACACATCACGCGATCACCCGTTCGGTCCGCGATTCCGCCGCGATCCTCGATGCGACGCACGGCGTTGAGCCCGGATCGCGATATGGCGCGCCCTCGCCGCACGAAGGATTTCTGGCGCAAGTCGGCAAAGCCCCCGGCACCCTGCGCATCGCCCTGATGACCAAACCGATTGCGGGCAGCCCGGTCGATCCCGAATGCATCGCCGCCGTCCAGTCGACTGCAAAGCTCTGCGAGGGCCTTGGCCACCGTGTCGAGGAAGCCGGTTTCGAACTCGACGCGGCGAAACTCGGCTGGGCCAGCTTTGCCATCATGGGGCCATCCATAGCCGCCGACATCGCCGACCGTGCCAAACTGCTCGGCATCACGCCGGGGCCAGACGTGCTGGAGGCAATCACGCTGGGCTTTGCTGAATATGGCAAATCTTTCACCGGCATGGATGCAGCGCGCGCCAGTAATATCATGCAGGAAGCCGCGATTACGGTCGCGCAATTCATGGCCAATTACGACGTGATCCTGATGCCGACGCTTGCCACCCCGCCAATCGAGCTTGGCAGGATCAACCTCTCGCCAGATTGCAGTTTTGAGGAATGGGGGCAGCGCGCGGCGGTCTATACGCCGTTCTGTCAGCCCGCCAACTGGACCGGGCAACCCGCGATGTCGGTCCCGCTGGGCCAGTCCGCCTCCGGCCTGCCCATCGGTTCAATGTTCTTCGGGCGCTATGGCGACGAGGCGACCTTGTTCCGGCTGGCCAGCCAGCTCGAACAGGCCGCACCCTGGGCGGACCGGCGGCCAGAGCTGTGATGAGCAGGCTGGTAAGGCTCGGGCTGCGGCTCGGCGCACTCCTTGCGCTCGCCGCATCCGGTGCTGCCATCGCCGACGAAGGCTTCCCGCTCAGCGAAGACGACCTGCTCGTGCGCGAGGGGCGGATGCTGATCGCGCGCGAACACCCCGACGTGCTGCGCCATGTCTTTCGCAACGACGGGTTCGGCGGCCCCTCCTCGCCGCTGATTGCGCGCGCCATGCTCAATGGATCGCCCGCATATGTCGCGGCGGCGCGCGAGGCGATGCAGATCGAGCGCCACGGCAAGGGCATGTGGCTGCTGCGGTTTCCCTACGTCAATGTCGCGCTGATCGAGACGCAGAACGGCCTGATCCTGTTCGACACCGGCTACGCTTCGATTGGCACTGTTCTGGCCGAAACGATCCCGACCTTAAGCGACAAGCCGCTGACGCATATCATCGTCAGCCATGTCCATGTCGACCATGCCTATGGCTGGCCCGCGCTTAAGGCGAAGTGGCCGGAAGCCAAGACGATCACCAGCGACCTATTCCCGGCGATGGCGGCGAAGGAGGTACGGCTCGGCGGCTCGATCGGGCGCTACAACAACCAGCCGCTCGAACTGCAGCCGACCGACACCACGCGCCTGCCCTCGCCCGATATCGTGTTCCGCGACCGGCTTTCGCTGGAGATCGACGGCGAGCGCTTCGAGCTGTTCCACGCCCCGGCGGAAACCGAGGAGCAGATCTGGATGCACGCGCACGCGCGCGGTGCGATCTTTACGGCGGACTATTACCAGGGCTTCCTGCCCAACGCGGGCAACGGCAAGCGGATCATGCGACATATCGACGAATGGGCCGCCGCGCTGCGCCAGATGGCCGGGGTGAAGCCCGAATTCCTGCTGCCGATGCACAATGCGGCGCTGACCGGAAGCGCGCAGATCGTCGAGACGCTCGAGCTCAATGCCGAGGCGCTCGAATATGTTTCCGGACAGGTCGTTGCCGGACTCAATGCGGGTGAGCGTCCCGATGTGATCGCCGCGGACCTCAACTGGCCAGAACGCTTTGCCAGCGATCCGCGGCTAGACCCGCAATACAATCGCCCGGCGGATATTGCGCGCATGGTCGCACGGCGCTGGACCGGGTGGTGGGACGATATCCCCTCGCACTTCGCGCCGATGCGCTTCGAGGAAGAGGCGCGCGAGGCGATCCGGCTGGCGGGCGGGCTCGACAAGCTCGATGCGCGCGCCCGCGAATTGCTGGGCAAAGATACCGTGCTTGCCGCCCGGCTGGCGGACTGGGCCTATTTCGGCGCACCCGACGATCCGCGCGCGTTGCGGCTGACGGTCGATGTCTACCTTGCAATGATGGCGATGGAGGGCATCCCGCTACAGGAATCGAGCGTCTACCTCGAGCATGCCGCCCGCGCCCGGGCGAGGCTTGAAAAGCTGCCTGCGGAGTAGCCCACTCTCACGCTCCTCGATCGAGCCGCGTCGTTTCAAGTGGGCGCATTGCGCAGAGCATCCCGTACCAGCGGCGCGGCAAATGCGCGGCATCGCGGTCCCGCTCGGCGAGCGCCTGCACCTCGCGGCGATGCGTTTCAATCAGTTCCGCGAGCGTCGCCGCACCCTGCGCCGAGAGCTTCATCACCTCCGAAGCATAGACCGCATCTTCGCTTGCGAAGTCCATTTCGACGAACTGCGGCTTCATGTGCTCCTCGAACAGCGCGCGCATCGGCGTCTTGCGCCAGACGATTGCGCGGTCGATCAGCGGGCGGACACGCCCGCCAGGCAGTCGGTCAATCAGCGCCAGCCGCTCCAGCCGGGCCAGCGCGGCGTCCATTTCCGGCGCGGGGACGTGAAAGTCCCTGGCGATTTCGTCGGGTGCATTGCCGCCAAGGATCGTCATGAACAGGAAGGCCAAGAATATGTCGGCGGAAAGCGCGCGTTCCTGCGCCAGCGTCAGTTCGTCAGCAAGCGACGGGTCGGGGCGCTCGGACTCCCTGGCGAGATCGGCAAGCGAAAGCTGGCACAGACCGGCCAGCGCTTCGAGCTTGTCGAGCGTCAGCCCCCTGCCCGCCAACCAGCGCTTGGCCGTCGCCTCTCCGATCCCGAATTCGCCAGCGATCCGGCGCGCGGTCCAACCTTCGCGGCGGAGGCGCTCGCGCAGCGTTCGCAGCATCGCGGTGCTTGATTGCTTAGATCGTATCATGGCCCGGAATGGATCATATTTCGATCCACTCGGCAAGCCGTGATTCCCCGATTCTCGCGCCTGACGATATCCTGCGCGGCAACGAACAAAACCGGGAGAGAAGGCCGTGCAGGACATGCTTATCAAGAACGGAACCGTGGTCGATGGAACCGGCGCACCAGCCTTTGCCGCCGACGTGCGCATCGCCAACGGGGAAATCACCGAAGTCGGGCCGGACCTTGCCGAACAGGGCGAGCGCGTCTTCGACGCCACCGGGTGTTACGTCACCCCGGGCTTCATCGAAAGCCATACGCACTACGACGCCTCGATGTGGTGGCAGCCCGATCTCGACCCGCTGCCCGGCTATGGGGCGACGACGATGATCATGGGCAACTGCGGCTTCTCGATGGCCCCGCTCCACGAAAGCAAGGAAGCACGCGACGAGGTCATGGGCATCTTCTCGTTCTTCGAGGACATCCCGATCGAACCGTTCAAGAAGTTCGTCAGCTGGGACTGGAACACCTGGTCCGAATATCGCGCCTCGTTCGAAAAGCGTATCGAGGTGCCGCTCAACTATGCCTCGTTCGTCGGCCACATCCCGCTGCGGCTTGCAGCAATGGGCGTCGAGGCGTGGGAGCGCGCGGCGACGCCCGAAGAGATTGCCAAGATGTGCGAGCTGCTCGACGACGCATTGGCGGCGGGTGCGCTGGGCCTGTCGGACAACATGCATGACCATGATGGCGACAACCGCCCGGTGCCCTCGATGCTGGCCGAAGACGACGAGTTCCTCGCGCTGTTCGACGTGATGGATCGCTATCCGCACACCTGTTACCAGATCATCGTCGACACCTTCATGCGAATGAATGGTCCGGCGAACCTCAACCGGCTCGAAAAGCTGCTGGCGGGCCGCAAGATCCGCGTGCAGATTGCAGGCGGCATCCCGACGCTCGATTTTCAGGCGCAGATCCGCGAGCCGATGGAGAAGAGCATCGAATCGATGCGCGCTGCCGGAATCGACGTCTGGCCGGGCGTCGCGCATGTCTCGCCCACATCGACGCTGAGCCTCGTCAAATCGCTGATCTTCGCGCAGTCGAACGATTACGTCTGGCACGAGGTGGTGCTCGCCGAAACGCACGAGGAAAAGCGCCGCCTGCTCTCCGATCCCGACTGGCGGGCGCGGGCTCGCGAATCCTGGGACAACGAGGCATGGGACCACTCGCCGCTCAAGAACCCGCAGGAGCTGCTGCTGATCGACAGCGAGAACGGCACCGGTCCGATCAACATCACGCTGCAGCAGTTTGCGGAAGAGCGCGGCCTGCATCGCAGCGATGCGATGGCTGACTGGATCCTCGAGAACGGCACGATGTCGACCGTGCACATGGCCCCCTTCCCCAAGGACGAGGCGCTGACCATCGCGCTGATGCGTGATCCGAAAACGGTCGGCAATATTTCCGACGCGGGCGCTCATTTGCAGATGCTCTGCGGCGGCGGCGAGAATGCACTCCTGCTCACCCAGTACGCGCGCGACGACAAGTCGATGACCATCGAGGAAGCCGTGCATGTGATGACCGGCAAGCTTGCCGAGCACTTCTTCCTGCACGATCGCGGCGTGATTGCGACGGGCAAGCGTGCGGACGTGGTCGTCTTCAACCTCGACGAGGTCCAGCGCCAGCAGATGGAAAAGGCCTGGGACATGCCCGATGGCAAGGGCGGCACGACCTGGCGCTTTACCCGCAAGCCGATGCCCACCCGCCTGACGCTGGTCAACGGCGTGCCGACCTTTGAGAACGGCACCTATACCGGGAACAAGCCGGGCAAGTTCCTCTCGCCCGCCAACGAGAACGTCCCCGAAGTCGAAGCAGCGGAGTAAGCAGGATGACCGAAGCCAAGATCGGAGCCGGCGAGCGCGAGTATTTCAACGGCCGCATCCAGAAGGTCGAGACCGAAAGCTCGGTGCTGGTCAGCTCGTCGAAGTACCTCAATAGCGCCGAGCTGCGCGCGCTGATCGCGCAGGAGATGCTGCGGCGTAACGGGCCGGACCTGCCCAACACGGCCTACATTCCCGAAGTCGCCGAGAAGCTGATGATGCTGGAGGACTTCCCGCGCATCATGCAGCTTTTCGAGGAAGAGAAGGCGCGCCTGCCGCGGTTCAAGGAATGGTGCGACAAGCGCGCGCTGGCCGATTTCAAGAAGGACGAGGTCAAGGACTGCGCGCCGGGAACGCTGGGCGCGGCGCTTTTCGATTTCATGGAGAACAGCGGCTACGAACTCGATATCTTCTACCGCGAAGTGCAGGTGGTGAACGATTTCACCTTCTACCTGCGGCAGACCGCGGTGACCCACGACATCGAGCATATCGTCACCGGTTTCGGCCCCAACCACGGCGGCGAGGTCGCGCTGCTGACCGCGAACATGCATTCGAAGGTGCGCTACTATCACCCCGAGCTGGCCAACTTCTTCAATCGCATCCAGACCTATCTCAAGGCCAAGACGATCATGAAGGACGGGCTGCATTATCCCGAGGCAATGGCGATCAACCTCGAGGCCGAGTTCAAGGGTGCGGAACAGGGCCGCAACTGGAAATTCCCGATCCAGCTGGCCCCCTGGCGCGACTGGGCCGACTGGCAAATCGCCGACATCCGCGAGGAACTGGGCATCACCCCGGTGCCTCCCGAGGGCCTCTGGGCCGACACCAACCGCCTCTGCAACGAAGACGACCCGGACTACGGCAAGCCGCTGGAGCTCGAAGCCGCAGAATAGGAGGCAGGCGGCAACAGTTTTGGGATTGTTGCCGCTCCTTATCCCCGCTATGCGTAATTCCCAAGCCGCATGGCTACGCATACGGGGAGAGATTCGATGGCGAAATCCGCTTTGCAGCGCGGACGTTGCTGACGTGGCTACGCAATCGCCTCGCCTGACGAGCCGCTGGCTGGTCCTCCCGCTGCTGCTCGCCATCGCGATCCTCAACTATGCGGACCGCTACCTGCTGGCCGGGCTGGTCGGGCCGATCAAGAACGATTTCGGCCTGTCGGACAGCTTCGTCGGCCTGTTGCTCGGCCCGGCCTTCGCGCTGGTCTATACGATCGCCGCGATCCCCATCGCGCGGATCGCCGACCGCACCTCGCGGGTGATGGTGGTCTCGATCGGCTGCCTCGTCTGGAGCGGCTTTACCGCGTTGACCGCCTTTGCCACCGATGCATGGATGCTCGCCGCCGCGCGTGTCGGCGTTGGCATCGGCGAGGCAGCCTATCAGGCGCCTGTTGCCGCGTTAATAGCAGCTTATTTCCCGCCGCATCAAAGGGGCCGGGCGCTGGCGCTGGTCGGCACCTCGATCTATTTCGGGCAAATGCTGGGTCTGGCAGGCGGACCAGCCATCGCCGCCGACCATGGCTGGCGAACCGCATTCCAAGTCATCGGGCTGACCGGCATCATCGTTGCCGTCACCGCATGGACCGTGATTCGCGAACCGGCGCATTCCGAAGAGGTGAAAGCGACACCCCACCCCAAGATCGCGACGCTGGCGCGCGAACTTGTCGCCACGCCAGCGCTGCGCAACATGACGCTTGGCCTCTCGTTCGGCACTCTATCAGGCATCGCTTTCGGGCTCTGGGGACCGGCCTTGTTCGAGCGGGCTTACGGTATCTCCAATGCCGAAGCCGGGACCGCCTTTGCCGTCTCGTTCGGGCTGCCCGGCCTGCTCGGCGTGCTTGGCTTCGGTGTCCTTGCCGACAAGCTTTCGAAGGACGGTCACGAATGGCCGGTGAGGCTTTCCGCCATTGCGCTCTTCGCGGCGACCGCCTGCATCCTCGCGGTAGTCTGGATGCCGGAAATCTGGATGGCAAAGGCGCTCGCGATCCCATCGGGCATCCTTGGCGGCGGCTGGTCGATCGGGATCATTGCCGGGCTGCAATATGTCCTGCCCGACCGCAGTCGCGCGACCGGCACCGCCTTCGCGCTGCTGATGATGAGCCTGTTCGGCAACTTCATTGGTCCGTGGATCACGGGGATTCTCAGCGATTCCTTCACGGGATCGCAGGGCGAGGGCCTGCGTATCGGCCTTTCCATCGTGATCCCGACAGGGTTCCTCGGCGCATGGTTCATCTGGCGCGCCGTGGCGACGATCAGGGCCGACCGCGACCGGCTACACGGTCAGTCCTCCGGCCGCGAGGGCGCTCCCGGCATGGCCATGTAATAGTGCCCGGCGTTGAGGCCGCCATCGACCGATAGCTCGGTGCCCATGCAGTATTTCGCATCGTCCGAAGCAAGGTAGGCCGCAGCAGCACCAATGTCCGCCGGAACGCCCGAGGCCTGCGCCGGGTAGATCCAGTAGCCCTTGTCGTAGACGTCCTTGGGCACGTTATGCGGGTTGGCGAGCGGCGTGTAGATGCCGCCGGGATGGATCGAGTTGACGCGAATGCCGCGCGGCCCCAGTTCCAGCGCCAGCGACTTGGTCAGCCCGCGCACTGCGAACTTGGTCGAAGAATAGACCGAAACCGCGTTGGCCCCGGCAATGCCGTCCGCTGAACTCATGTTGACGATCGAACCGCCACCCGTGCGTTCGAGTGCCGGGATCGCGGCCTGACAGCCATAGATCACGCCCTTGAGGTTGACGTCGATCAGCCGGTCTATCGCGGCATCGTCCTGATCCTCGAAGGCCTTGAACACGATGGTCCCGGCATTGTTGACGAGGCAGTCGAACCTGCCGAAGTGGTCCTCTGCCGTGGCAACCGCCTCGGCCCAGTCATCGCGCGAGGTGACGTCCTGATGCAGGAACGCGGCGGCATCGCCCAGCTCGCCCGCCAGCGCCGCGCCGGGCTCGTCGAGCAGGTCTGTGATCAGCACCCTCGCGCCCTCTTCCACGAACCGGCGGACGATGCCCTCACCGATCCCGCGCGCCCCGCCGGTGACGAGCGCCACCTTGCCTTCCAGTCTTTTCATCCGTGCCATTACGCCAGATCCGGCGCACCCTCTCAATTTTCTCCAGATTTTTTACGCATTATATTGACAACAGGCCTACGTCGACAAAAGAATGCGTAATATCAAAGCGTCCTGCACCAAATCGCGATGCAGGCCGTCCAAACCGGAGGGTCGACACCCGATGCCGCTAAACCCACAGGTCGAAGCGCTGCTTGCGATGATGGCCGAGGCGCCAAAGCCCGACTACGCGAATGCCTCCATCGAGGAAATCCGCGCGGTCAGCGACCTGCCGATGATGCAAGGCCCGCCGCCTGCTGTGGCGCGCGCCGAAGACCTCTCGATTGCTCTCGAAGGCCGCACGCTCGACGCGCGGCTTTATGTCCCGGAGGGCTGCGGCGACAAACCGCCGCTCACCCTCTATTACCACGGTGGCGGCTGGGTTCTCGGCACACTGGATACACACGACGGAACCTGCCGCGCGCTGGCCCGTGCAAGTCGTTCGGCGGTACTCTCGGTGGCCTACCGGCTCGCGCCCGAGCACCCCTTCCCCGCTCCGCTCGAGGACTGTTACGACGCACTTTGCTGGGCGCATGACAATGCCGAGCGTCTGGGTGCCGATCCCGCGCGGCTCGCCGTTGCAGGAGACAGCGCGGGCGCGAACCTGGCCGCGGCAACGGCGATCCTCGCACGCGACCGGGGCGGACCGGCGCTGCGCCATCAGCTGCTCATCTATCCAGTGGCGGACAATACCTTTTCGCAGCCGTCCTATGCCGAGAATGGCGGCGGCGATTACTTCCTCTCGACCGAGATGATGGCCTGGTTCTGGGCGCTCTATCTGGGCGATCAATCCGAGGGCAGCGACATCGCGCTCGCACGCATTCTTGCAGCAGGCGACCTGTCGAACCTGCCTCCCGCCACCGTCATCACCGCCGAGTACGATCCTTTGCGCGACGAAGGGATGACCTATGCACAGGGCCTTGCCGACGCGGGTGTTCCTGTCGATAGCGAGATCGCACCGGGCATGATCCACGGTTTCTTCTCGATGTTCGAAGCCGTGCCCGATGCGATGCAATGGATCGAAAGGGCAGGTGTCGCACTGAGCGGCGCTTTGGAATAAGGCGGGGCATGACCAAGGAAATATCGATCGACGACACCGATCTCGCGATTGTCGAGCAATTGCGAATCAACGGACGCGCGACAAACCAGCAGATCGCCGAAACGCTGGACCTGACGGCCACGACCGTCTCCTCGCGGATCAAGCGGCTGGAAGAGGCCTCGATGCTGCGCGTGGTTGCGGTCTCGGACTTTTCTGCACACGGCTTCAACTTCCTGATGCGCGTCGCGATCGAGGTCGACGGGCGCGCCGCTTCGGAAGTTGCGGCGGAGCTTTCCCAGTTTCCCGAAGTCTTCGCCACGCACCTCGTCACCGGGCGCTACGACATCGACATGCTGGTGGCGCTGCACGATTACGACGACCTCTCCGGCCTGCTGTTCGACAAGTTCTCGCAGGTGCGCGGCATTCGCCGGATGTCGCCGGCAATGGTGGTCGACATCATCAAGTACAACTTCGATGTCGCCCCGATCGAGCAACAGGGATAGGCGCGATGGCAAAGGCACAACTCGACGAACTCGACCTGCAGCTGATCGAAACGCTGTCCTCCGACGCGCGCGTCTCCAATCGCAAGATCGCGGCTGAGCTTGGCGTCACCGAAGGCACGGTGCGCGGGCGGATCAAGCGCATGCAGCAGGAAGGGCTGATTGCGTTCACAGCGATCACCAGCTTCGAAATGGCGGAAAGCTCGCGCCTCGCCTTCATCAGCATCCAGGCCGATGTCGAGCGCGTGCGCGAGATCGCGCGCCAGATCGCCGACATCGCGCACATCAACGCGGTCATGGTGACGATGGGCGAGTTCAATATCCTCGCGATGACGCTGTTCAAGGAACTCGACATGCTGGTCGAAATCGCCTCGGACGAGATTCTTTCACTGCCCGGCGTGCATCATGTCGAAACGTCGATTGCGGTGAAGACGCTCAAATACAATTCGCGCATGGCAAAGATTACCGAGAGCACGCCCGGGGAGGGTTAGAGGCTTTTTGGTCTCAGACCTCCCGCCCCGCCTCCCCGCCCGACCACCAAGACTACCCTTATAGTTGGTGGTCGGGCGGGGAGGCGATAGCAGAGGTGACCGGAAGCCGCAATCGCGAACCTAAAGATCAAAACGCAGTGGCGCCGCCGTCGATCACCATCGGATGGCCTGTCACGAACGAGGCCGCGTCCGAGCAGAGCCAGACCACTGCCGCCGCGATTTCCTCCGGCTTGCCCATGCGCCCGACCGGCGTCATCGAATCGAGCAGCTTGCGGGTCTCCGCATTGGCGACGAGCGGCGCAGTCATCCCGGTCTCGATCACGCCGGGACAAACCGCATTGACGCGAATGCCAGCCTTGGCCCAGCGCAGCGCGCCGTGGCGCGTCGGCCGATCACGCCGTGCTTGGTGGCGGTGTAGCCGAGGTTGCTGCAGGATTGCCGACCAGCCCGTTGATCGAGGCGGTGTTGACGATCGCCCCGCCCCCGCGTTCGAGCATCACCGCTGCTTCCTCACGCATGCAGCGCATCACGCCGGTGAGGTTGATCCCGATCGAGCGGTCCCAGTTCTCGTCCTCGTATTCGTCGGCGGCAAGGTTGTTGATCCCGGCATTGTTGAACGCGCAATCGAGCCCGCCGAACCGCTCGACTGCCGCCGCAACCAGCGCCTTGATATCCTCGCCGTTGCCGACATCGCAGCGCTGATAAGTCGCCTTGCCGCCCGCCGCCTCGATCAGCGCGACGGTTTCCTGCCCGCCCTCGTCATTGACATCGCTGACCATGACCGCCGCGCCCGAATGCGCGAAGGTCTGCGCCGCCGCGCGGCCGATGCCGCTGCCTGCCCCGGTAACCAGTGCAACCTTGCCAGAAAGCCCGTAGTCGATCATCGCCCTCTCCGTTTATCGCGTAGCTGTGCAGATAGATTGCAACGCAAACATTGGTCAACAATCAAATTTGCTATATGAATGCGAATCAAAGAGGCTGCCTGTTGCGCAAGCCCAAAGGAGGCCCTGATGAACGACATTCCCTATCTCGCGCGCGGCATCATGCCGATTGCCACCGGCAGCAGCACGCTGGTGTCCTCTTCCAAGTACCTCAACGATCCGCGCCTGCGCGACTGGGTCGCCAAGATCGCATTGAAGCGCAACGGCAAGGACTTTCCGCCCGCCGCCGAGATGCACGAGTTGATCGGAATCCTCGCCGACCTGCGCGATTACGACCGCATCGAATCGCTCATTGCCGAGGAACGCCGCAATAACGCCCGCTTCGACGCCTGGATCGCGGAGGGCTTCACTTCCGACTACAAGATCGAAGACCTCGCCGATTGTGCGCCGGGAACCCTCGGCGGCATCTATTACAAGGCCGCGACCGAGGGCAGCTACGAGGTCCAGATCGTCCCCAACTTCACGCCGCGCAGTAACTGGGAGTTCTACTCGCTGCGCGCCGGACAGACGCACGATTACGAACACATCCTGACCGGCGGCGGATTCAACTACATGGGCGAACTGATCCCCTACTGGTTCCGCCTCGCGACGATCGACAGGCATATCCAGAACAAGGAACTCGCGGGCGAAATGAACGCGATGGGCATCCTCGGGACCACCCGGTATGTCGTTCGCACCGTGCTGCATTACCCCGAAACCTGGGGCACTGCGATGGAATGCATGCGGCGCGGGATCGAGATCGGGCAGAAGTCCGATCCGTTCTGGATGGCCAAGATGGAAGACCACTGGAACACGCCGCTGGACGATGCTCGCGAGGCGCTGGGCGTGCGCGGCGCGGAAGATTTCGATACCGAACGCGAAGGCGCGATCTGGGGCGAGCTGGAGACCGCTGGCTGATGCCCGATTGCGACCTGCTGATACACGGCGGCCTGATTGCCGATGGCTCTGGCGGCGCGCCGTTTACGGGCGATGTCGCGATCAGCGGCGAGCGCATCGTCCATGTCGGGCCGAACTTTGAGGGCACAGCCAGCGAGGTGATCGAAGCCGATGGCTTGCTCGTCACCCCCGGCTTCGTCGACATCCATACGCATTACGATGGGCAGGCGACATGGTCGGAGGAACTCTCGCCCTCCTCCTCGCACGGGGTCACCACGGTCGTCGCGGGCAATTGCGGCGTCGGTTTGCACACCCCTGCCGCACGGCGGACCGCGAAGCGCTGATCGAGGTGATGGAAGGCGTCGAGGACATTCCCGGGGTTGTCATGGCTGACGGGCTGCCGTGGGACTGGGAGACCTTTCCCGACTATCTCGATGCGCTGGACCGGCGCGCGCATGACATCGACGTTGCCGCGTTCCTGCCGCACAGCCCTTGCGCGTCTATGCGATGGGCGAGCGCGGTATCCGGCGCGAAGGGGTCGGAGCCGGAGCCTTGACCGGATGCGCGACCTGGCGCGCGAGGCGCTCGATGCGGGCGCGCTGGGCTGCCTCGTCTGCGACTGATGATCCACAAGACGCTGGCAGGCGAGCAAATCCCATCGTTCGATGCAGACATGGCCGAAATCGGCGCGATCTGCGAGGCGCTGGGCGAAGGCTGGCGCCCGGCGTGCTTCAGATCGTGCTCAACGTGCCGTTCTCGGGCTGGAGCGAGGAGCTGGAACCGGTGATCGCGATTGCCGGTGAAACGCCGCCGCTGACCTTTGCGCTCGGCCTGCCCAGCCAGCCGATCCGCAACTGGGGCCCCGCGCTTGACCTGTGCGACGCAGCGCGGGCGCGCGGGATCGAGGTCTGGCCCCAACTCCTGCCGCGCCCGGTGGGGATGGTTTCGGGCTGGGACCTTTCGACCAATCCGTTTTGTCTGTGCCCGTCCTATCTGGAGATCGCCGACCTGCCGCTGGAGGCGAAGCTGGAGCACCTGCGCGATCCGGCGTTCCGAGAGCGCCTGCTGCGAAGAGGAACCCGCCGAGGGACATCCGCTGGCGATGATGACGCGCGACTGGGACTGGATTTTCCCGCTGAACTATCCACCCGAGTTATGAGCCGAGCCCGGAAACCAGCATGGCAGCGCAGGCGGCCATAACGGGGCTCTCGCCGCAGGAGATCGCTTACGACCTGTTGATGCACGACGGGACGGGAAACGGCATGCTCTACATCGCGCTTGGCAACCTGCATCAGGGCAAACTCGACGAGGTCCATGCGCTGATGCAACGAGACGACATCGTGCTGGGCCTCGGCGATGGCGGGGCGCATTATTCGGCGATCTGCGACGCCAGCTATACGACCTTTGTACTCACGCACTGGCTGCGTGACCGCGATAGCGATCGACTCGGGCTGGGCCACGCCGTCCATCATCTCGCCGCGCGGCCTGCACAGGCAGTCGGGCTGCTCGACCGGGGCCTGCTCCACCCCGGTTACAAGGCGGACGTGAACGTCATCGACTGGGAACGGCTAATGCTGCACAAGCCGGTGATTCGCCGCGACCTCCCCGGCGGCGGCAGGCGGCTTGATCAGAGTGCAACCGGCTACGTTGCAACTATCTGCAGTGGCGAAGTGATTCGCCGCGACGACCAGCCAACCGGAGCGCGACCGGGCAAACTGGTTCGCGGATCAAAAGTGGCACCCGCGCCGGAGTGAACAGTTAGTCTCTCAAGGTTTTCTCTTCGATCCGAGCAAGCGTAACTCCAAATCCACAGCGCGCACCCGAGTCGAGATTGAACTCCTGATACCTGCTGAAAAGACCACCGAGGTGCTCGTCAATTTCTTCTTGGCTGTAATCGAGCGAATTGACGCAACCGTACCCCAACGCCGATGCCCTTTCCATCGCCACGTTGCCATCATCAACGCCGAAGAAAACGGCCATGATCCCCTCACCACGATGAGCAAGGAACTGTGAAACCGCGCTATCCGTTTCTCGACCGGGCAACGGCGCGCACAACTCAATCCCTGCGTCCCAAGCAATCGAAACGCTGATTCCGAACGGCTCGCCCGTCCAATGGGCATCTACGAATGTAGCACCGAGCAAGTCGGTGTACTGCCGCTTTGCCTTTGCCAAGTCATGGACCGCAATCATAATGCGGTTGACGCCCCTTAAACCCATTTTGCGCAGATCCCCTACACTGCCACAATTGCCGGATGGCCATAATCCACCCCGCCTAAATCATCTTCACCTGACCGCCATCGATCATGATCGTCTGGCCGGTGATATACCCCGCATAATCGCTGGCGATGAAGGCCACGGCGCGGCCGATATCGGTCTCGCAATCGCCGACACGCTTCAGCGGGATCCCGTTGACCATTGCCTGATAGGAGTCGGGAAACGCCTCGCGCCATTGCTCGACCCCGGGGGAATTGGCGATGGGGCAGACGATGTTGACGCGAATGCCATCCGCGCCCCATTCGTTCGAGGCGACTTTGGAGATCGCGCGGATCGCTTCCTTCGCCGCGCCGTAAGAGGTCTGCGTCGGCTGACCTTGCAACCCCGCACCGCTGGCGAAGTTGACCACGCAGCCTTTGCGCTTGGCGAGATGCGGATAGGCCGCCTGCATCAGCAGGAACGTGGGCCAGAATCCGGTGTCGAAGGCGAAATTCATCGCCTCAACCGAAGTCTCGTTGAACGGCAATTGCTTGGAGGCCTGCGCCGCGTTGACGAGGATGTCGAGCCCGCCGAACGCAGCCACCGCTTTCTCGATGATACTTGGCAACGCCGCGCGGTCGGCAAGATCGACCTGCATAAAGTGGACATCGCCGCCAAGGGCGCGCAGTTCCGCCTCTGTCGCCGCGCCATTGTCGGCATCGAGATCGACGATCAGCACCTTCGCGCCCGCTTTGACGAAGGCCGTGGCCACGCCCTTGGCAACGCCGCGCCCCGCGCCAGTGACGATGGCAGAGCGCCCGTCGAGGATTTTCGCGTCCATTTCAGTCTCCCGTGAGTGGAGGATAGTCGGTGTAGCCACGGGCGTCGTCGCCCTGGCCGGTGTAGAATGTCGCCTTGTCGGCTTTCGCGAGCGATGCGCCGGTGCGGAAGCGCTCGACAAGGTCGGGGTTGGCGATGAAGGCATAGCCGAACGAGGCGGCATCTGCCTTGCCCTCGGCGATCAGGCCTTGCGCCTTCTCCAGCGTCAGCCCGCAATTCTCGATCACCGCGCCAGACCAGTTGGTCTTGACCAGATCGAGCGAATCGAAGCCTTCGTTGGGGATGTGGATCAGGTGGCAATAGGCCAGCCCAAGCCCGTCTACCGCACGCAGCAGCGTGGCATATGTCTCCGCCGGATCGGCATCGGCCATACCGTTGAGCCCGATCCCCGGACAGATACGAAAGCCGACGCGGCCCGGTCCGATAGCTCCTGCCAGCGCCTCAAGCGTTTCGACCACAAAGCGCACACGGTTTTGGGCCGAGCCACCGTACTGATCGCCGCGCTGGTTCGAGTTCGATGAAAGGAACTGCATCGGCAGATACCCGCTGGCGCAATGCAGTTCCACCCCGTCCAGCCCCGCGCGCCGGGCATTGCGCGCCGCGTCCACGTATTGCGCGATGACATCGGCAATTTCGGACGTCTCAAGCGCGCGCGGCATCGACGTTTCGACCGGCACACCATCGGGACCGGGAATCGGATCGGGACACCGGATTGCCGAGGGCGCGACCGTCTCGGCGTCAGGGTCCTTGTTAGCGGCCACTGCCGCGCGGCCAACGTGCATCAGTTGCACCACGAGCGCCCCACCCTCGCCATGGACGGCATCGGCAACTTTCGCCCAGCCCGCGACCTGTTCCTCGTTATGGATGCCCGGCGTGCGCCAGTAGCCTTTACCCTGCGGCGATGGCTGCGTGCCTTCGGTAACGATGAGTCCCGCAGTGGCACGTTGACGATAGTACTCGACCATAAGGTCGGTCGGCACGTCGCCCGGTCCGGCACGGTCGCGTGTCATCGGGGCCATGACGGTGCGATTCGCCAGTTCGATCTCGCCCAGCCGCACAGGCGCGAAAATGTCAGTCATGGCCTCCACGCCCTCTCTCAAACCGCGTTATGCGTAACCTTTATGCATGTTTTTCACGCAAACCAATCCCTATCTTTCAATTTGCCGCGCATTTCGCTTGCCAATCGCAGCTCACCGCTCCAGATTTCACCAATGAACGCGGCGCAAAAGACGCGGAACGGGAGAGACTGCGCGATGATACTCAAAGACAAGGTCGTGATCGTCACTGGCGCAGGGCCTGGCATGGGACAGGCGATGTGCCGGGGTGCAGCTGCGGAGGGCGCAAAAGTGCTCGTTACCGCGCGCTCCCAGGACGCCATCGAAGCGCTGGCGGGCGAAATCCGCGATGCGGGCGGCGAGGCACAGGCATTGCAGTGCGATGTCAGCAAAAGCGAAGACTGCGAGGCCGCAGCGAAGTTCACGCTTGATAACTGGGGCCGCATCGATGGCCTCGTCCACTCGGCGTATTACCACCCCGACTGGAGCAACCTTGACGGCCATTCCATCGACCAGCTGATGCAGGCTTTCGACGTGATCGCTGGAGGCGGGCTGCGCATGGCGCAAGCAGTGATCCCGACAATGAAGGAACAAGGCTCCGGCTCGATCGTCAACATCTCAACCCTCGCCACGCGCAAGCCAATGCCTGGCGAAGGCGGCTATGCAATGGCCAAGGCCGCACTCGCGCAAATGTCGCGCCAGCTTGCAGTCGAACTCGGTGGGACGGGCATTCGCGTAAACACCGCCGCGATGGGCTGGATGGATGGCGCGCCGCTCGATTCGTACTTCGCATCGATGGGCGATGCGGGTGAAGCTTTCCGCAGGCAGCGGGCCAGCGAGGTGCCGGTCGGCCATATCCCACCCGACAAGGACTGTGCCAAGGCGGTCTATTTCCTGCTCTCGGACTACGCCTCGGAGATCACCGGGGCTGCGCTTGACGTGAACGGCGGGGACTGGGTGGCAATCTGACACGCCGCAAACTTACAATTCCGTACCAATTCAAACATCAGATTACGCATTTCATCACCTAAGATGGAGCATCGCAGGCTATTGCAACGTCATGCTTGACATTTTTTGCGCTTTCGTTGATTGGAAAAGAAATTGGAGGAGAAGACCATGAGGAAGAATTGCGGAGCCCTGCGTTATTTGCTGGGCACGAGTCTGCTAGCCATCGCGACCACCCCGGCAATAGCTCAGGATTCGAGCGCTGCTGCATCCGCCGATGACGGCGTCATTATCGTGACCGCCAACAAGCGCGAACAGACGCTGCAGGAAACGCCGATCGCGATTACCGCAGTGACCTCCGAGCAAGTCGAGATTCGCGGCATTTCCGAGACGAAGGACCTCGCGGCCATCGCGCCGGGCGTATCGGTGAGTGGCGGCACGACCAATGCGACCGCAGCGGTCGTCACGATTCGCGGCATTCCCACGCCTGCCGATGAAACGATGGGCTACGATTCGCCGATCGGCCTTTATCTCGATGGCGTATATCTGGCCCGCCAGTCGGCAGCCTCTTTCGAGGTTGCGGATATCGAGCGCGTCGAAATCCTGCGCGGCCCGCAGGGCACGCTGTTCGGTCGCAACACCACTGGCGGCGCGATCAACTACATCACCAAGCGCCCGACCGACGATGCCAATCTCAAGGCCAAGTTCGGTTACGGCAATTACGACCAGATGACCGCGCGGATCATCGCCAACACCGGCAATCTCGGCGGCATCCGAATCTCGGGCGGCTATCTTTACAAGGCCCGCGACGGCGTGGTCGACAATCTGCTTGAGCCCAAGGACAGCCGCGATCCGGGCAGCTACAAGACGCACGGCGCACGCCTCGCCTTCGAGGCCGACCTTTCGGACAGCATCACACTGACCAACATCTTCGACTGGACGAAGACCACCGGTGTCCCGGTGGCGCAGCAGCTTGGTGCGCTGGGCGACGGGACCTTCCGCCCCAACGTCACAATCGGCGGCAACACTTTCGCGCAGGTGCAGCCCGCCAACGTGCTCGGCTATCTCTCGCAGGCCACTGTGCTTGAGCCGGAATGCGGCGCGCCGCTCGCCTCGGTCTCGCTCAAGCGACTTGACGAGCTTTGCCTTGAGAGCGCCGACCGATCGACCGACAAGATCTACGGCAACATGACTCGCCTCGAGTGGGAAAGCGACTACATCACCGTGCGTTCGACCACGGCGTTCCGCTGGTGGAAGAACACCATTCGCGGCTCGGACCTCGATGGCCTCGGCACGCTGCAAGGGCCGCTTTTCGATCAGACGACGCTGTTCAACGGCATGCCCGAACAGCTGATCGGCTTTGTGCTCCCGCCAGAGCAGGCCGCTTTCGCACCGTTCATCGCCGCCACTCCTGTTCCCACCGTCGTTCAGCCGCTTTTCCAGGCGGCCAATGCGCGAGAGCAAAGCCAGTTCAGCCAGGAAATTGAAATCGTCGGCGGCTCGGGCACCAGCTTCGAATGGGTGCTCGGCGGGTTTTATTTCGAGGAGGAAGGCTCCGAGCGGAACGATCAAAGTTTCGCGTTTATTCTCGACACCAATCAGGCGGTCTTCAGCGATGCACAGTTCGGACCGCTTGGTGCCGGCTTCCGTGCAGCAAACCCCGCGAGGTTCCGCGCTGTGCCGGTGAGTTCGACACTAGATTACGGGGTGAAGGCAAAGTCGTACGCGCTTTATGGCCAGGGCACCTATCGCCCCGGCGGCCCCGATGGCGCGCTTGGCATCACGCTTGGCCTGCGCTACACTTGGGACAAGAAGCAAATGACGCGGCTTCAGAATGGCGCGCTCCCCTTCGCCAGCGCGGCGGAACTGGCAATCAACAGCCAGCGCAAGAGCTTCTCCGAGCCAACCGGACACGTCACCATCGACTATGAGGCGAACCGTAACCTCAACCTCTACGCCAAGGCCGCGCGCGGATATCGCTCGGGTGGCTTCAACGCCCGCCAGTCGACCCAGCTCGACAACCCGGCCACGCCCGACGTGAACGAGGAAATCGCGCTGATCCCGTTCAACGAGGAAAAGATCGACTCGTTCGAAATCGGCGCGAAGGCCAATCTCGGTCGCGCCCGCGTGAATGTCGCGGCGTTCCACAACAAGTATAGCGACCTGCAGGTCACCGTGCCGATCCCGATCGTCGGCGGTGGCAGCTTCGGCACGCAGGTCGTGAACGCGGGTAAGAACGACTACACGGGCGTCGAAATCGAAGCTGCGGTCGATCTGACCGATGCCATCACCTTCGACGGCGCGTTTGGCTATATCGACCGCAATGTGAAGGAATTCCCGGCAGCTGACATCAACGGCGTTCTCCAGAACATTGGCGAAGTCATCAAGCCGGGCATCTCGCCGAGCACGACCGCGGCCGCTTCGCTGACCTATTCCGACTACCTTGGCGACAGCGATACGCGCATGACAGCGCGGGTCGGCTGGACCTACACTTCGAAGCAGTACTTCTTCGGCAATCCACTCACCGCACCGTTCTCGGAAGAGACCAAGAGCGGCAGCCGCAGCCTGTTCAACGCGCAGCTGCGCTTCGACGGCATCAAGGTTGGCGGAGACACCGAATTCTCGGTGCAGCTCTGGGGCAAGAACATCTTCGACAAGGAATACGTCTCGCGCTCGGTCGATTTCGGCCAGCTCGGCTATGGCGGCCTCCTGTTCGGCGATCCCGCGACTTACGGTATCGACGTCGAATTCAAGTTCTGACCGGGGCGCGAGCCTTAAACGAAAGGGGCGGGGCATCGCGCCTCGCCCCTTTTTGTTTGCCGCAAAGAATCAGGAATATCGGGAGCTGACAATGCGCTTTCACTACGCGGAATCGATGACGGCGGTGGAGAATTACCTGCCGCTGGCGCGCAAGGCGGAGGAGCTGGGCTATGCCGGTTTCGCCATTCCAGACAGCCTGATCTATCCCAAGGCCTCCGACACCGAATACAGCTACACCGACGATGGCGGGCGCGAATTCCTTGAGAACAAGCCCTTCATCGAAAGCTTCATTCTCGCCACCGCATTGGGAGCGGCGACCGAGCGGCTGGAACTGACGACCAACGTCGTAAAGCTGCCGGTGCGCCCGCCGCTCTATTCGGCGAAGCTCGCTGCGTCGGTTTCGGCAATCACCAATGGCCGCTTCAACTTCGGCGTCGGGCTTTCTGTCTGGCCCGAAGACTATGCGGTGATGGGCGTCGACTGGGCCAAGCGCGGCAAGCGCTTCGACGAATGCATCGCCATCGTCAAAGGTCTTTGCGCAGGCGGCTATTTCGAATTTCACGGTGAGTTCTACGACCTGCCGCCGGTCAAGATTAATCCGGTGCCGCCCAATCCGCTGCCAATCCTGATTGGCGGGCATTCGGACGCGGCATTCAAGCGCGCTGCAAAGCATGACGGGTTCATGTTCGCGGGCGGAAGAATAGACGTGCTCAAACCGATGCTCCAAGCGATCAACGGGTATCGCGCGGAATTCGGCACCACCAGCAAACCCTTTCGCGTGTTTGGCACGGCGATGGATGAAGTTACGCTCGATGTGGTGAAGGAAATGCAGGATCTTGGCGTCACCGACATGCCGGTCGCCTTCCGCAACCTCTACCAGGTCGAGGAAGACAGCCAACCGTTGCTGGACAAGATCGACGATCTGGCGCGCTTTGCCGATAGCGTGATCTCAAAACTCTAGGGTCGCAAAAATGATCTCCAACCGCTTCCCGCACCTGCTCTCGCCCGGTCGCATCGGCCAGATGGAGCTGAAGAACCGCATCGCCGTCACCGCCATGGGCGTGAGCCTTTCGGAAGAAGACGGCACCGTCGGCCAAAAGCTGATCGCCTATCACGAGGAACAGGCGAAGGGCGGCGCAGGCCTTATCATCTGCGGCGTCAGCGGGGTGGCATGGCCGGTCGGCTGCGTCTCCTGGCAGCAAACAGCGATCTCAGACGACAAGTTCATCCCCGGCCTCACCCGCCTCACCGACCGCGTCCACAAGCACGGGGCAAAAATCGCGGCGCAGCTGCATCACGGCGGGCTGGTCGCGAATTACTCCGCGCAAACCTGGGACTTGCCGCTCTGGGCTCCGGCAATCCCTCCCGCGCCAAAGGGCAGCTTTGTCGATTTCTTCCTGATGGAGGAAATGGCGGGCCTTGCCGGATACAAACAGCCGCAAATCAAGGTGCTCGACAAGGACGATATCGCGCTGGTCGTCAGCCAGTTCGGCGAGGCAGCACGCCGCGCGAAGGAAGCCGGGTTTGACGGGATCGAGATCCATTCGGGCCACGGCTACCTGCTCTCCTCGTTCATCTCGCCTGTCACCAACACGCGAACCGACGAATATGGCGGTAGCCTTGAAAACCGCATGCGCCTGACGCTCGAAGTGCTGGCCTCGGTGCGTGCGGCGGTCGGGCCGGATTTTCCCGTCTGGGTCAAGCTCGACACCCGTGAGGTTGGCAAGGACGGCGGCATTACCATCGAAGACGCAAAAGCCTCGGCGAAGATGATCGAGGCGGCCGGGGCCGACGCAATTACCGCGACCGCCTACCACGAAGTCGGCAACGGCAAGCTGCATTCGGAATCGCACACGCCGCATGTCGACGGGTTCAACCTCTCGTACGGTGCGCAATTCAGGGAATCGGTCTCGATCCCGGTGATTGCGTCGGGCCGGGTCGAACCCGAACTGGGTGACAGCACGATTGGCAAGGGCGAGGCGGACTTTATCGCGATGGGCCGCAAGCTGCTGGCGGACCCGGACCTGCCGCGCAAGTTGGCCGAAGGCAGGCGCGAGGAAGTGCGCCCCTGCATCTATTGCTACACCTGCATCAGCGCGATCTACATGGGCGATCAGGTGCGCTGCGCGGTCAATCCTGAATTGAGCCACGAGTTTGAGCGGATCGAGGCTTCGGGCGCGAAGAAGCGCGTTGTCGTGATCGGCGGCGGCCCCGGCGGGATGGAGGCGACGCGCAGGCTCGCCGCGCTAGGGCACGAAGTGACGCTGATCGAGGCGTCCGAGCGGCTGGGCGGAACGTTGCGCTTTGCAGGCCTTGCCTACGAGCCGAACGAGCGGCTGCTGCGCTGGCTGACCAGCGAGGTCGAGCAATCGCCAGCGAAGGTGAAGCTTTCGACCAAGGCAACGACCGAGCTTCTGGAAGAGCTGAAACCCGACGCGGTGGTCGTCGCCACCGGCGCGGTACGCGGGATGCCCGAGATCCCGGGCAACGACCTGCCCCACGTCTTTTCCGGCGACGACATGCGCAAGCTGATGTTCGGCGAGACCAGCCCGGCGCTCAAGGCCAAAACGAGCATGTTCACCCGGCTGGCGACGAAAGTTGGCGCGGCGACGGGGGCCTCCGCCAATCTCGACCTCGTGCGCAAGGCAACACATGCCTGGATGCCGCTGGGCGATCGCGTGGTCATCATCGGCGGCGAACTGGTCGGCATCGAACTGGCCGAATTCCTCGTCGAGCGCGGACGCAAAGTGACGGTGGTCGACGAGACCCCGCGCTTCGGCAAAGGGCTGACGCTAGTGCGCCGCATGCGCATCCTGTCGGAGCTGGCAGAACATGGCGTTGACCTGCGCCCGGGCGTGAAGGACATTCGCATAGAGAACGACGCGGTCCACTGGATCGATGGCGAGGGTCAGGTGCAGTCGGCACAAGCCGATACTGTCATCGTCGCCAAGGGCGCGACCGGGGACACAAGCTTGGGGGATAGCCTTGCTGCAGCAGGCTTCACCGTACACGCCATCGGCGATGCCACGGGCGTCAGCTACATCGAAGGCGCGATGCATGATGCTGCGCGGGTGGCTGCGGCAGTCAACGCTGGCGTGCTAGCAACAAGCTCCGCCTGATTGCCTTCCTCAGATCGCGTGGATCAATAATGTCGTCGAAGGCCAGCTTTCCAGCAAGGTTCCACGACGCCTGCGTCTGGGCAGTGGCTGCATTGGCACGTTCACTCTCCGATAGTCCTGCGGCAGAACCGCCGCTCCCGACGGGAACCGCGCCTAGCGTAACCGCCGGGAATGCAAGACTAGTCGTTTGGCGATCAAAGGGGTTCATGGCCATAACCGAGGAACCGAACCCAAACGCCTTGCGCAAAGTCACATGAATCTTGGGTACGCTCAACCGTCGCTGCTCAGCAAACATAGCGGCCGCATAGCGCAAGGTGCCCGCGCGCTCCGCCGCAGTTCCGGGCATAACGCCGGGATTGTCTGCGAGAAACACCACGGGAAGCTTCGAATACTCTGCAACTCGAAGAAAATGAACTGCTTTCTGGGCAGCCTGAGCGTCGATGGTGCCGGCGCGGACCGATGGATCGTTGGCGAGCACCATCGCGGGCACGCCACCCAACCTAATTAGAGCCGCGATCAATGACGCACCCCACTCCGGCTGCAATTCCAACATTGAATCGCGATCAGCAAGTAGCGACACGACACTCCTCATCGGATAGGCTCGCGCCGGATTCGGATCGACTACATCCAGGATCTCGCCAAGTATCGCTTCGCCTTCTATCGCCTTGAGAGAATCCAAACCCTCGAGATTGCAAGGACTTACGAAGCTAAGATAACGTCTCGCCAGTCCAACCGCCTCGGAATCTCCAAGAGTAAGGTTGTGAACTACACCAGACTGGCGCACATGCACATCTGGACCCCCGAGTTGCTCCTTGGTGACATCCTCTCCGATCGCACCTTTCACAATGGGTGGCCCGGCAACGAATAGCGATGCGGCTTCGGTCATCACAACAAAGTCAGCGAGCGGAGCCGCCAACGCCGAGTGCCCTGCCGATGCTCCCAAAACCAGTGTGACGAGGGGGATACGGCCATGGCAGTCGGCGAGAAGCTGTAAGTCATTTGGAGCCGGCGTTGCATGCACGTTGGTTAGACGGTGCCCTGCCCCCTCGATCATGAAAACGAGCGGCACTTTCTCCTGCAATGCCAATTGAACGACGCGCGCCCGCTTCGCCGCACCTGCATCGCCAATTGAGCCAGCAAGGACAGTAAAATCCTCAATCAACGTGAGGCAGGGTTGGCCAAAAACCTCCCCAAGACCAGCTACAATCCCATCCGCAGGTGCAGGATGCTCACCATTCTCGGACATGTTTGCCGCAAGACCACCGATCTCCACCCATCGGCCATCGTCGAATAGTGCTCTTGCACGCTCGCGTGCGTTCAACTTCCCCTGTGCGCGGTGCTTAATAAGCCGCGCCTCGCCGCCGCCCGATCTGGAAAACCTACGCTTGCGTTCGAGCACCGCCAGAATGTCACCCCAAGCGTTCATGACGCTGTGTCTTCGCGCAACTCGGTTTTGAGGACTTTCCCGCCGGCATTGCGCGGTAGTTCATCTACGAAAGCAAAACTGCGCGGCACCTTGTAGTTCGCCATATTATCGCGCGACCATTCGGACAGTTGATCGGCGCTCGCCCGCGCATCGGGGCGTAGCACCACATAGGCCTTGCCAACCTCACCCATGCGCTCGTCGGGCACACCCACGACCGCGACCATCGCGATGGCCGGATGGCGTGCGAGCAGCTTTTCGACTTCGGCGGGATAGACGTTGAAGCCGCCCGAAATATACATGTCCTTGAGCCGGTCGGTGATGCGGACATAGCCGTTTTCGTCCATCGTTCCGACATCGCCGGTATGCAGCCAGCCCGCGCTATCGATTGCGCTTGCAGTCGCTTCGGGGTCGTCGAGATAACCGAGCATCACACCTTGCCCGCGCACGCGAATTTCGCCAGTCTCGCCGCGCGGCAGTTCCTTACCGTCCTCGCCCGCGACGATCACCTCGTTGCCGGGAATCGCGCAGCCGCAGGTGCCTGCAATCACGTCGGCCGGGTCGCCGGGACGGCAGGACGTGATGTTGACGCATTCGGTCATGCCATAGGCGGTGACGACATCGCGCATGTTGAGTTCGTCGCGCATGCGCTCGACCAGAACCGGCGGCACCGTCGCCGCGCCGGTCGTCCCGCCGCGCAGAGAGGAAGTATCGAACGGGTGAGTATCGCGGTGGGCAAGCAGCATCTGGAAGATCGTCGGCGGGCCGGGAAGGAAATTGACCCGCTCCTCCTCGATCAGCCGCGCCGTCTCGGCCACGTCGAATTGCGGCATCGGCAGCATCGTCGCGCCCGCGATCAGGCAGGCGACAATTCCGACCTTGAGTCCGAAGCTGTGAAAGAACGGATTGACCAGCAGGTAGCGCTCGCCATGCGCAAGCCCCGTGTTGCCGATCCAGACGCCGACCTGCGGGATGACGCGGTCGTAGGTCATCATCACGCCTTTGGGCGCGCCGGTCGTGCCCGAGGTGAAGAGAATGTCTGAAATGTGATCTCCGGTCAGGCTGACCAGCGCCGCGTCCACGCGCGCGTCGTCTTCATCAGATAGAAATGCCGCAAAATCGCCATCGAGAAACACCGTTTCGCCAAGCGCGGGCAGCTCGTGCCCGTCGAGCATCGCCGCATAGTCGGTCCCGAGGAAATCACGCACCGTGAAAAGCAGCTTCGCCCCGGTGCGCTGAAGGATATCCGCCGCCTCGATCCCCTTGAGCCGCGTATTGAGCGGCACCAGCGTCGCCCCGCAGGCCATCGCGCCGATCGCCGCAACCACCCATTCGCGGCTGTTGGGTGCCCAGACGGCAATCCGGTCGCCCTCGCCCAGCCCGCATTCGATAAGTGCCGAGGCGGCCTTGCGGCATTCGCGCCAAAGCTGCGCAAAGCTCCATGTTTCGCCGCGCTCAAGCAGCGCCGGATCGTCCGGCCAAAGCCGCGCCGCGCGCTCGGCGGCGTGCGGGATCGTCAGCGGCAGCGTGTCATCCGCCATCAGGCCACCTCGAACAGGCCCGCCGCGCCCATGCCGCCCGCCACGCACATCGAAACGACGACGTATTGCACCCCGCGCCGCTTGCCCTCGATCAGCGCATGCCCGACGAGCCGCGATCCGGTCATGCCGAAGGGATGCCCCAGCGCGATGCCGCCGCCATTGACGTTGAGCAGGTCGGGGTCGATGTCGAGCTTGCGCTGGCAATAGAGCGCCTGTGAAGCGAACGCCTCGTTGATTTCGAACAGGCCAATATCGCCGATTTTCAGGCCCGCACGGTCGAGCAGCTTGGGAATCGCGAAGACCGGGCCAATGCCCATCTCATCCGGCTCGCACCCGGCGACCTGAAAGCCGCGATAGATGCCGAGCACCGGCAAGCCTTCTTTCTGAGCGGTGGCAAGGTCCATCACGACCTGCGCCGAGGCCCCATCGGATAGCTGGCTGGCATTGCCCGCCGTGACATGCTTGCCTTCCTTGATGACCATGCCGTCCTTGGACACTGGCTTCAGTTCGCTAAGCTTCTCATAGGTCGTCCCGGCGCGAACACCTTCATCCTTAGCCAGCGTGACTTCTTCCTTACCGGTCTCGTTGCCTTCCTTGTCGAACAAGGCCTTGGTGACGGTGATCGGAACGATCTCGTCATCGAACCGGCCCGCCTCCTGTGCGGCAGCAGCGCGTTGCTGGCTCTGCGCAGCGAAGCGGTCCTGATCCTCGCGGCTGACATCGTAGCGTTCGGCGACAACTTCGGCGGTCTCGATCATCGCCATATAGGCGTAAGGGTCGGCCTCGATCACGGCAGCCGAGCGGTTGCGCCAAGTCGGCTGGTGCTTGCCGATGGTCAGCGAGATGGTCTCCATCCCGCCTGCAACGGCGACGTCGATCTCGTCGCAGACGATTCGCGCGCGGCGAGTGCGATCGCGTTGAGGCCGGACGAGCACTTGCGATCAAGTGTGAAGCCGCTCGTGGTGTTGGGCAGGTTCGATGCATGAACTGTCAGCCGCCCGAGGTTATAGCTCTGCGTGTTCCAGTGGTTGCCGCAGCCGAGATAGACGTCGTCCACCCGCGCCGGGTCGATCCCTGCACGCTCGACGGCGGCATTGACGACATGCGCGGAAAGGACCGGCGCTTCGGTGTCGTTGAACGCGCCGCGATAGGCTTTGCCGATGCCGGTGCGGGCGGTGGATACGATGGCGGCTTCGCGCATGACGGATCTCCTCAGGCGGGTTTCATGTTTTCGGGGCCCCAGAAGGCCCGCATTTCGGTGATCTTGCCGGCATCGTCGATGCGGAAGGTGTCGATCACCTCGATCACCTGCCGCGCGCCTTCCCAGTCGAGCGTGACGGTGAAGGGGAACGCGACATAGTCGCCCGCGCAGCGCGGTTCGCCGAGCATCGCCAGCTTCGCGCCGGTCGATATCGAGAAGGCGTAGAACTCGCGGATCGCGTCCGTGCCCTGCAAAACCTGCCCGCCGACGGGATCTTCAACCGTTGCATTCTCGGCGAAGAGGCCGACCAAGGCATCCACGTCTCCGGCTTCGAATCCGGCGACGTAGCCTGCAACGGCAGCGCGCATCTGGTCTGTACTGGGCATTGGCCTACTCCGGGAAATAGCGGCTGATGGTATCGGCAACGAGCGCAGGCTTCTCACTGCCTTCGATCTCGATAGTGACGCGCACGATGGCCTGGATTGCGCCCCTGATCTCCTCGACCGAGACGATCTCGCTCACCGCGCGGATGCGGCTACCAACGACGACGGGGGCAAGAAAGCGCAGCTTGTCGAGCCCGACATTCACCGCATGAGCGAAGCCGCGCACCTCGATCAATTTGGGCAGGAACAAGTTGATGAGGCTCATCGTCAGGTAGCCATGCGCGATGGTGCCGCCGAACGGCCCGTCCTTCGCGCGCTCGACATCGACATGAATCCACTGGTGATCGCCGGTGACATCGGCAAAGCCATCGACGCGGTCCTGCTCAATGGTGACCCACGATGTCGGCCCCAATTTGGTGCCGACCATGCCGAGCAGGTCGGCTGGTTTCTCGACAATCTTGGTCATCTTCAGGCCCTCTGGCTGGAAACGGGGACGACTTCGCCGGTCATGTAGGAAGATAGGTCCGAGGCGAGGAAGATCATGACATTGGCGACTTCCCAGACCTCTGCGGGCCTGCCGTAAGCCTCGCGTTCGACCAGTTTCGCCAGCATCTCCTCGGTCGTGACCTTGGCGAGAAATGGGTGCATCGCAAGGCTCGGCGCGACGGCATTGATGCGCACGCCGTGATCGGCGGCTTCGACTGCCGAACAACGGGTGAAGGCCATCACCCCTGCCTTGGCGGCGGCGTAATGCGCCTGCCCTTTCTGCGCGCGCCAGCCGAGCACCGACGCGTTGTTGACCATCACGCCCGATTTCGCCGCGTACATCGAGGGCAGGAACGCGCGGGTCATGCGGAACAGCGAGTTGAGCGTCACGTCGAGCACTGAGTGCCACTGCTCGTCGGTCATATCGACGACCGGCACTTCACCGCCCAGCCCGGCGTTGTTAATCAGCACGTCAACCGTGCCGAACGCTGCCAGAGCCGCATCGCGCAGGCCATCGACCTGCGCCTGATCGGTAACGTTGCAGACGAACGTCGCAGGGCGTTCGCAGCCGACTTCCTCGGCTAGCCGGTCCGCAGCTTCGCCCAGCCGCCGCTCGTGGAAGTCGCTGATGAGGACACGCGCGCCTTCCTCGGCAGCGCGCTTGGCCACCGCATAGCCGATGCCCGTTCCGGCCGCGGCGGTTACGACAACCGACTTGTCCTTCAGCAGGTCACGGCCTTGCGGATAGGAAGGAACCGGAACGCTCATTTGTCACCCCTCGGCTCGCGCGGCAGGCCGAGGCCGCGCTCTGCGATCTGGTTGCGCTGGATCTGGTTGGTGCCGCCGTAGATCGTGTCGGAGCGACTAAAGAGGAAAAGGTTGGGCAACATGTCCCACTCATAGGCATCGCCCGAGGCGATCTCGCCTGCCTGTCCGAGGACATCCATCGCCAGTTCGCCCAGTCCGCGCCGCCATGTTGCCCACTGGATCTTATACGTCAGCGCCGCGCCGTCGATAGCCGAGTTATCGGTGTTCGAAAGCATCCGCAACGCGCCGTAACGCATTAGCCTGAGGCCAATCTCGGCCTTGGCAATGCGCTGGCGGATCAAAGGGTTGTTCGCCTTGCCATTGTCCTTTGCCGCAGCATTGATTTCGTCCAGTTCGTTGCGGAAGGCCATCTGCTGGCCGAGCGTCGATACCCCGCGTTCGAAGGCGAGCAGGCCCATCGCGACGCGCCAACCCTCGCCCTCCGCGCCGATCAGGCTGTCTGCCGGGCAACGCGCATCGTCGAAGAAGGTCTCGTTGAACTCGGCATCGCCGTTGATCTGCTCGATCGGCCTGATCTCGATGCCCGGCTGGTGCATGTCCATCATCAGGAAGGTGAGCCCCTTGGGCCCCTTCGAGCCTTCCTCGGAGCGCGCGACGACGAAGATCCAGTCGGAGATATGGGCAAGGCTGGTCCATATCTTCTGGCCATTGACGACCCATTCGTCGCCATCCTTGCGCGCCTTGGTGCGCACATTGCCGAGGTCAGAGCCCGCGTTGGGTTCGGAAAAGCCCTGGCAGAAGATCGTCTTGCCCGCCGCGATGCCGGGCAGGAAACGCTGCTTCTGTTCCTCGGTACCGAAGGTGAGGATCGTCGGCCCGGCCAGTTCGATGCCGATATGATTTACGCGGCCCGGCACTCCGGCGCGCGCGTACTCCTCGGCAAAGATCACCTGCTCGGCAAGGCTCGCCCCGCGCCCGCCCCATTCGACCGGCCAGCCGATGCACGACCACTTGTGCGCGGCGAGCTGCTGTTCCCACTCCTTGCGCCGCTCGGCCTTTTCGGTGAGCGTCGTGATGCCCTTGATGTCTTCGAACTCGCCGGCCATCTGGCCCTGGAGCCAGTCGGCAGCTTCGGCGCGGAACTCTTCTTCAGTCTTCGAAAATCCCAGCTTCATGCCGCTTCTCCCAACACCATGCGCGCCACCTGTTCGCGGTGAAACTCGCCATCCATCAGCAACGTCTGGATCGAGCGCGCCCGCTTGAAGAAGAGGTGCGCGTCGTGTTCCCAGGTGAAGCCGATGCCGCCGTGAAGCTGGATCATGTTGCCCGCGCACATGAAGTAGGTGTCGGCGCAGAACGATTTGGCGGCATGAAGCGCCATCTGCGCCTCGTCCGAGCCTTCGTCGACCGCGCAAGCTGCCCAGTAAACCGCCGAGCGCGCCTGCTCGATCTCGATCATCATGTCGGCAAGCCGATGTTTGTAAGCCTGGAACGAGCCGATCTGCCGCCCGAACTGCACCCGGTCGAGCGAATAGGCGACGGTGCGCTCCAGCGTCTCCTGCGCCCCTCCCAATGCCTCGGCGGCCAGCACGATCCAGCCTGCGCTCCAGGCGGCCATCGTAACGTCGAACGATTGCGCCAGCGGTGTGGCCGCCGCACTGTCGAGCTTGACCGTAGCGAGGGGCCGCGTCTGGTCCATCGTTGTATGGCCTTCGACCGAGACACCGTCCGCCGCGGTTTCGACCAGCCACATGCCCTTGGGTGCGGCGACCAGCAGGAGGTCCGCGACCGCGCCATGCGGGACGCACTGGATCGTGCCGGTCAGTTTATCGCCCTCGGCTTCGAGCGCAGAATGGGTGGAGGCAATCGCGCAGATCGCCTCTCCGCCCGCAAGTTTGGGCAACCAGGTGGCCTTGGCCTCGTCCGAGCCGCCCGCGCCAACCGCCGCACAGACCATCGCGTGGCCAAGCAGCGGGATCGCCGAAACCTGCGACCCGGCAGCCTCTGCGATGATCGCCAGTTCGACCATGCCGAGCCCCGATCCGCCATGCTCCTCAGGCACGGTCAGTCCGGCAAGGCCGAGCTCCGTTCCGAACGCCTGCCACAGCTCGCGGTCGATCCCCTCGCCCGCCATCGCCTTGCGCGTGCGCTCGCTCGTCGCGTTCTCGCGAAAGAAATCGCGCGCAGTTTCGGCGATCATCGCCTGTTCTTCGGTGAATGCGAATTCCATAGGTCCTGTCCGTTATGTGCCCGGTTTGACGGGTCTGGTTTCTTCCCAGTCGATCACGATCATGCGGTGGGTGAAGCGCCAGGCTCCATCGTGGCGGAGCCATGTGTCCTGATAGCGTAAGGTCCATGCCAGCACGGCGTCGGCGTCGTTGAGCAGGTGTTCGGCGGTGCCGAATGTCTCGCCCCTCGCCGTGTCCCCCTCGATCTCTGCGATCTGCCCCGAGACGCGGTGTGCGGTGCTGCGGAACATCGTGCCGAGCAGGTCGATCGAGCCGAGATTTTCCTCAAGCCCGGTGCAAGTGAAGCCCGGCCCCTCGATCACGCAGTCCTCGGCGAGCACCGCGCGCCAAAGCTCCTTGTCGCGCCGGTCTGCACCGATCGCGTAAAACTCCGCCGTCCGGCGCAGGTCTTCGAGGTCTTGCCTAGCCGTCATCAGGTGCCCCAGACCTTGCGCGGCGCAAGCCGCTCGGCGAGCAGCTTGTCGACCGCACCGCCGACTTCGGCCGGCTCCCACTTGGCCTGCTGGTCGACGACAGGCCCCTCGCGCCAACCATCCTCCAGCATGATCTTCCCGCCCTCCAACTCGAAGACGCAGCCCGTCACATGCGCCGACTGCCTGCTGCCCAACCAGACAACGGTAGGCGCGATATTGGCCGGGTCCATCGTGTCAAACGCCGCGCCTTCGGTTGCCATTTTTTCGGCAAAGGCTTCCTCGGTCATGCGCGTGCGGGCCGAGGGAGCAAGCGCGTTGGCGGTGATACCGTAACGGCCCAGCTCGGCCGCCTGCACCAGCGTGAGCGATGCGATGCCGCCCTTCGCGGTCGAATAGGCGGCCTGCGCGATGGAGCCTTGAAGGCCCGCGCCCGAAGTCGTGTTGATGATCCGAGCGTCGGGGTCGTGCCCGTCCTTTTGCTTGGCGCGCCAGTAGTTGACCGCATGGCGCGCGACGCAGAAATGGCCGCGCAGATGCACGTGCATCGTCGCATCCCATTCCTCGGGAGTGGCGGAGACGAACATGCGGTCGCGCACGATCCCGGCATTGTTGACCAAGACATGCAGGTCGCCGAATGCCTCGATGGCGGCATCGACAATGCGCCCCGCCGCGTCCCAGTCGGTGACGTCCTCATAGTTGGCGATGGCTTTGCCGCCAGCTGCGACAATCTCCGCCACGGTCTCGTCCGCCGCCGAGGTATCGCGCCCTTCGCCGCCGAGCGAAGTGCCGATATCGTTGACCACGACGTTCGCGCCTTCGGCGGCAAAGGCGAGCGCATAAGCGCGCCCCAGCCCGCGCGCCGCGCCGGTAATGATGACTGTCCTGTTGTCGCAAATGCCCATTGTTTCAGGTTTCCTCGGTTGCGAGAGTGCGCTTCATGTGGGCGCCGGTGTCACCCACCAGGTCGACTTGCCCGTATCTGCGTTCGGTGAAGCGCCATTTGCCATCGATCACGGCGAAGCGATCATCATAACGTCCGCTTGCGACCAGCTGCATTGCGAAATCGTCCGTCGCCTGCAGCACCGTCCATTGCGAGCGGCAGGTGGCGCTTTGTCCGTCATCCGCCAGTTCGATAATCGGGTTGGTGGTGATGTGCCGCGTGCGCGGCTTGCCATCATAGAGCTTCACCCAGGACCGCCACATCGCGACAATCGCCTCGACGCCCTTCACCGGCTGCCCGCCGGCGATCAGACTGCCGCGATCGAACAGGTGCGCCGCACCCTCGAAATCGCCGTCATCGAACGCCTCGGCGTAGCGATAGAGTAGATTGGGGATGTCGATTGCGGGATTGGCCATGGGACCTTCCTCACAGCCTCTCTATGATCGTTACGTTGGCCTGCCCGCCGCCCTCGCACATCGTCTGCAGGCCATAGCGGCCGCCAGTGCGTTCCAGCGCGCCCAGCAAGGTGGTCATTAGCCGGGCACCGGTTCCGCCCAGCGGATGGCCGAGCGCGATGGCGCCGCCGTTGACGTTGACCTTCTCGTGCGGGATGCCCAGTTCCTTCATCCACGCCAGCGGGATCGAGGCGAATGCCTCGTTGCATTCGAACAGGTCGATCTGGTCGAGGCTCATGCCTGCCTTCTTGAGCGCATGTTCGGTCGCCGGGATCGGCGCGGTGAGCATCCAGACCGGATCGTCGGCGCGCACCGAGATATGGTGGACCCGCGCGCGCGGCTTGAAGCCATGATCCTTCACCGCCTGTTCGGATGCGATCAGCATCGCGGCGGCGCCATCGCAGTTCTGGCTGGCGACGCCGGCGGTCACCCGCCCGCCTTCCATCAGCGGGTTAAGGCCCGCCAGCCCCTCGAGCGTCGTGCCGGGGCGGATCGTCTCGTCGGCTTCGAGTCCTTCAAGCGGGGCGATCTCGCCCTTGAACCAGCCCGCATCGGTCGCGGCCTGCGCGCGGCTGTGGCTGGCAAGCGCGAAGGCTTCCATGTCCTCGCGGCTGATGTCCCACTTCTCGGCGATCATCTCGGCGGACTTGATCTGGTTGAGCAGGCCGTCGCCATAGCGTTCGACCCAGCCGGCCGAGCCGGTGAAGGGATCGTCGAAACCGTAAGTCTGCCCCGCGTACATCGCCGCCGAAATGGGAATGGCGTTCATCGCCTGGCTGCCACCGGCAACGACAAGATCCTGCGTGCCCGACATCACCCCTTGCGCGGCGAAATGCACCGCCTGCTGCGATGAACCGCACTGGCGGTCAATCGTCGTGCCGGGCACATGCTGCGGCAATCCGGCGACCAGCCATGCCGTGCGCCCGATGTCGCCGGCTTGCGGTCCGATGGTGTCGCAGCAGCCCCAGA
>JAWKXP010000003.1:0-163856 GCA_041396945.1 Sphingomonadaceae bacterium
TCACGCCGGACGCGAACTGGAACGGTACGGTTCCGACCGTCACCTACACCGTCAGCGACAACGAAGGCGGTACCGATACCGCGAACCTCGATATCACCGTCAACCCGGTAGTCGATCTTACAGCGGCCGACGACAGCAACACGACCGACGAAGACACCCCGGTCAGCGGTTCGGTTGCAGGCAACGACAACACTACCAGCGGTGGAACGCTCACCTTCGCAAAGGACTCCGATCCCGCAAACGGAACGGTCACCATCAACCCCGACGGCACCTACACCTATACGCCCAATCCAGACTTCCATGGCGAAGACAGCTTCAATTACACCGTCACCGATGCGGACTCGGGTGAAAGCCTGACCCAGACCGTCACCATCACCGTCAACCCGGTCAACGATGCCCCTGAGATCGTTGAAGCCGATCAATCCGGCAATGTGACCGAGGCGGGCAACCTCGACGACGGCAGCCCTGTTGCCGGTCAACCCACCTCGTCCGGAAGCTATTCCGCAACCGATGTCGAGAACGATACCCTTACCTGGAGCGTGCTGGGCACTCTTAACGGTGCGACGATCGATCCGGCTGATACGAACTACGGTTCCTTCAGCATTAATCCCTCGACCGGTGCATGGAGCTATGCTCTCGACGATGCCCTGCCTTCTACGCAAGCATTGAACGAAGTCGACACTGTCGACCTGATATATGTCATCGAAGCGGACGATGGCAACGGCGGCACAGACACGCGAAACGTCACCATTACAATCAACGGCACCAACGACGCGCCGGTCGCGATGGCAGACACCGCGACGGCTGTCGAAAGCGGCGTCCTCGACGGTGGGAATACGCCCACGTCGGGCATCGGTTCGGCAAGCGGAAACGTGCTCGCCAACGACAGCGATGTGGACGATGGCGAAACCGCCGCGCTGACTGTCAACGCATTAAGTTTCGGCGCTTCAGACGGCACGCTGGGAGCATCCCTTGAAGGAACGTATGGCTCGCTGGTGCTCAACGCGAATGGCTCGTACACCTACACGCTCGACAACTCGCTGGCGTCGACCCAGGCACTGCAGCAGGGTGAAACCGCAGACGAAGTCTTCAGCTATACAACGCAGGACGTGAACGGCGCGGTCAGCACCAGCACGCTGACAGTGTCCATAACGGGCACGAATGATCGTCCCACCATAACTTCTACCGCCGCTGATGCGCAGGGTTCAGTCACCGAAGTTGGCACGAACGAAACCGGTGTCGCTACTGCCAACGGCCAGTTGACAGCCAGCGATGTCGATACCGCCGCGACCCAGACCTGGACCGTCCTGAGCACAAACGGAACCTACGGTACCATCGGAATCGACGCGATGACCGGCGAATGGACCTATACGCTGGATGATACGCGTCCCGCGACGCAGGCGCTCAATGATGGCGATAGCGAGACCGAGACATTCACGGCTCGCGTGACCGATGAACACGGTGCATTCCGCGATCAGACGATAACGATAACGGTCAACGGATCGAACGATGAGTTCATGGGTTCTGGCAACGTGAACGTCAATCTTGACGAGGACGGTAACGCAACCGGAACTCTACAGGACTATGTCGATGACGTGGATGACACCATCGAAATCACGGGTTTCACTGTCGATGCCAACGGTGATGGTAGCGATGAAAATTACACTCCCGGTACGCCCATCACGGTTCAGGACAGCGATGGCAACACGCTTGGCACATTGAATATTGCAACGGACGGCGACTACAGCTTCGTGCCGGTTGCCAACTATGCCGGCGATGTACCTACCGTCACCTACACGGCTGCCGAGACCGGCGGCGGGGGCGTTACAGTCACGCAAACGATCGACTTTTCGATTACCAAGATTTCCGACGTACCCGGCATGGAAGCGAGCAAGACCGTCAATACGGCTGAGGATACAGCTGTTGCACTTGGCCTTGTCGCACCTGTCGTTGCCGATACTGGCACGGGCACGGCGAACAACGACAACTCTGAACGCCTCGGGGCGATCAGCCTGACGATCACCGGAAGCGGTGCCAGCGGAGTGACTCTCGCCAACGGTGCGGAGACCTTGAACTTTGTTGGAGGTGAAATCACGATCGTTCTCACCGACGGCAATCATGTCGATTCTGTCCCAGCCGAAACACCGGCCAGCGGCATCTACCACATGACAACCGCAGAGTATGAGGCTCTTCTGGCCACCCCATCCGCCGAAAGCGGGCAGGACTTCACGATCACTGTCAGTGCGACAAGTTACGAAGTGGACTCCGCCGGTACGATCATTCCAACGGTGGCGGGAGCTTCGAACACACAGACTGTCGATATCGACGTCCAGGCCATCACCGATGGCGCTTCGCTTACTATCGATGGTGGCCCAAGCGCTACACTTTCCGGCGATGAAGATACCGCTATCGATATCGCCGGGCATCTGGCTACAGCTCTGGGTGATACTGATGCCAACCCCGGCACCGACAGTGACGGGAGCGAGACTTATTGGTATTCCGTAACGGGTCTGCCGGTCGGAACGGAAGTTAACTTTGGCGGGACGACCACGACCGTCACGTCAACGTCGCAAGTCATCAGTTCTGCTCCGAGTACGTCCCCTGCGGCACCCATCTTTACTATCACGCCTCCCGGCGATTTCAGCGGCGATATCGATAATGTAACCGTCACCCTGAACTCACAGGATACCGACGGTGATTCAGCCGGGTCAATCGCAACCCTTACAAGCTCAGTAACGCTCGACCTGCGAGTCGATCCGGTTGCCGGCGACGTGCGTCGCAGCAATTCCAGCACGCAGGAAGACCAAGCCGTAGATTTCCTTTCCGGGGTCCGTGTTGTTGACAACGGAACCGGAAACGAGGTCATCGATTCGGTCGGATTTACCGCCCCTGCCGGCTGGACCGTTACGGAGCCGACGGCCATGGCGGGCTGGACCAACACCGGAACCGGCAGTGACTATTTGATCGAGTTCGACAGCGGCCTAACCGAAGCGCAGCGCGAAGCGATCCTTGATGCGTTCCTCATAACCCCTGCTCCGCATAGCAGCGCCAATGAGGCGATTGCGCTGACGATCACAAGCACCGACACCAACACGGTTGGCGGCGTGCCGGTCAGCGATACTGCGACTGTCACTCAAAATGCCAGCGTAACTGTCACACCTGTTGCCGAGCGAACCGATTCCGATAGCGATGGTGATGGCGACAACGACGTTACCATGACCGCCGGTCACACCTACTCAACTTCGGGTCAGGAAGACGCGTGGTTCGATCTCAATGTAGAGCCTGCATTCGACCTGTCGGCCGGTTGGTCAAACGAAGACAGTGACGAAGAGCTCTTCGCGGTCCTGACACCATCGCTTACCTCCAGCACTCCTGGCGACACCGTGATTGGCACGCAGTTCCGTTATTCGACGGACGGTGGTTCGACCTTCACAATCGAGACGTATGGCGGAAGCCCGGTCTGGGTATCCGTCGACTATCTTGATACGCTTGAAGTCAAACTGCCTGCGGATGTTTCCGGTACGCTGACAATAGGTGTCGAGGCAGGAACGATCGATACTGACCCTGACAACGGAGCAACCGCGCAGGCCGTATCCGGTTCCGCTACACTGGCATTCATCGAGATCGACCCCGTCGCTGATGCTGTGACCATGGCTCTCAACGGTCGCGCGGTCGGGCTGGAAGACACGGCGATCCCGCTCGATATCGAGGTTGTCAGCACCGATACGTCCGAGACGTTCAACGTCACTATCAATGGCATCCCTAACGGAGCGTCGATAACCTATGATGGCTCCGTGCTGACAGTCACCGCAGGTTCGGTCACGATCACGGACTTCGACAATTCCGCACCGATCAGCATCACGCCACCGGCTGACAGCAATGTCGACTTCTCGTTGAATGTATCCGCAGTCTCGGTCGACGGAAGCGATACGTCGGCACCCGTTTCGCGAACGATCAGTGTTGCTGTTAGCGGAGTTGCCGATACTCCATCCGTGACCCTTGCTACGCCTGACTTCGTCACGACTGAGGCGGCCCTTGACTCCGGCGGGAACAATCGGGTTGCGCTGTCGGATATCGTGACTGGCATAGTTCCCAGTGACGCGGACGGATCGGAAACCGCCACGTTGCGGATTACCGGGCTGGACGCTGCATTTTCGATCACCGGCGCAACTTCCGTAGTTTCGGGCACAGGGACCGAGCGCGTCTGGGTCACTTCAATTGCCAACCTCGGCGATGTCTCTGTTATCCTCCCGCAAAACTACAGCGGCACAGTCGATATACAATTCGCGGGGGTCGCTACGGAAAATGACGGCGACTCTCTCACCGCGGCTCCGGTAGATGCGAGCTTCACTGTTACGCCATCGCCAGAAGCCACGATCACCGACAGCACCACGCTGATCGAAGATCAAATTACGCTGCTGAACTTCGCCATTGTCCACCAGAATGGCGATGCTGACGAGACCTTGGGCGAGATATACGTGCCTGTATCCTATGACGACAGTGACTATACGCTGTTCGTGGGTGGTAGCGCGATCGACGCGGCTGGACTGGCTACCACCACAATAGGAACCACGAGCTATTATGTCATTCCGACCGCTCAGGTCGGCAATCTGGGCGCGTTGACAACGCAGGACTTGGATGGTCCTCTCGCTTCTCTGGACTTCCAGTATCAGATCATCGATCCGTCGAGTGACGGTACGTTACTTGAGCAAGCGAGCGTCAACCCGGCCACCATGAACTTCGTCGCAACGCCGGTTACCGATGCGGTGGACGCATCCATCACCGCGATCACTCTGACAAGCGCGACAGGCACGACATCTAACGCCACCCCTTCGGGCGATGATGCTGATCCTGACACCGCATCGATAACAGGAAGCGGCAGTCTAGCGGTGAATATGCACGTCGATTCTGCAGACGTGGACGGCAGCGAGCACCTTGTGCGGATCCTTATTTCGGGTGTGCCCGAAGGCGTCACCGTAACCGGAGCCGATCAGCTTGGCACTGGCAGCTGGTTGCTCGTTTACGAAGCAGGTGCGGCGCTGTCACTGGGCTCTGGTGGCGTCGATGTTCCCGTCGAGTTCGTCGTAGGAACAGGTTCAAGCAGCGGCACCTCGGTCATAACCATGACCGCTCTGGCCCAAGACCGAGGAAATTTGCCAGACAGCGAGGCGTCCATCGAATCCGACTCCGTTAGCTGGAATCTGGATGTATCATTCTCAGGCGGTGGCGGCCCGCTCCCGCCAACGATCCTCGATTGGACCTACAACGGCACTCCAGGCAGCGAGGACACCGCTTTCGTTCTAGGCGATGTCATCGATGCCGCCGTCTCAACGAGCAATCCAGCCGCAGCATACAGCTACACAGTCACGCTCCGTGACTTGCCTGAGGATTCGATCGTTACGGGGATGACCCAATCCTCCATCGGCGGAGAAACGATCTTTACGGCTACCGTCACCGTTGCGCCGGGCGGCGATAGCCAGGTTGCACTCGATGCTCTCATGGCCGGCATTACTGTTACGGCACCGGAGAACGAGAACGACAACAATTCGGATTTCGGTTTCACGGCCACGTTGGCGGCTGCGGCCGTAGGCGGCATCACTGCTGATGCTGATACAACTGCGGATATGCCAATCACGCCCGTAAGCGATGACGCTGAAATCACCGTCACAGCCAACGAAACCGACGAAGGCACCGCAAGCACAACCGCAACCATAACTGCGGGCACGCCGATCGATGGCGCCTATGGGCAGATCGTTGGCGGAAATCTCTACGTGCAGGTTTCCGACACCAATAATCCGGGCGGAACCGTCAGCGATAGTGGCGGAATACTCAGCCCGACTGCAATCAGCGGCGTTGCTGGCGTGCCGGACGGCACCTACTACATCGTCAACGTGGGCACCGCAGGCGGCTCGGTCGATCTGACCTACACTGCACCGTCTGGGTCCGTCCTGGAACCCGGTGATGTAACGTTTACTGCCTGGGCACAGACCCAGGAAACGGGAGCAAGCAACATCGCCGCCGTTTCGGGAACCGGCACCGCCGACATCATCATAGTCAATAACGGTGTGACCGCACAAAGCGACCCGGTAACAGGCAACGAAGCGGCAACGACCGACAATACAGAAGCTATCGAGCTATCCGGCCTGATGGTCGGACTTGTGGATGACGATGGATCGGAATCGATCCAATCCATCCTGCTCGCGGGTCTGCCCGTTGGGTTCCAGATACTCGTTGGCAACAGTGCCGGTGATGCGACAGTGGCTTCGCAGGCATCGAACGCGGGCGGCAATGGTACGACCAACACCTGGATCGTCTCGGCCGGCGGAACGATGCCCGCCTATGTCGCGGTTCTTCCCGCTGCAAATTGGAGCGGCTCGCTCACCGATCTGCAACTGCTTGTGGAATCGGCCGAAGATACCTTCAGCCACACCCGAGTTGATGCCTTCGCGTTGGCTCCGCTTACGATCGAAGCTGTGGCGAACGGTATCGAGATTGACCCGACGCTCTCGTTCGGCACGGAAGGGAGTATCATCGATGTCAATCTTAATGCTTCGATGAGCGATGCCGTGATCTCGCCCGTTCCCGGCGACGATAGTGTCGAAACGACAACATTGCTCATCACGGGACTGGGCGAATACGCGGCCTTCTACGTCGATACCACACTGGTCACGACACAGAGCTACGACAGCGCTTCAGACACCTATACGATTACCGGCTTGTCACAGGAAGATCTTGACGATCTCGGTTTCGTTCAGGCCGCTTCGGCCCTGACTGACCAGGATGGCGGAACGAGCGGAACCCAGATCGCTGTCAGCGTGCATACCGTCGAAAGCGGTAACGGCGACATGTCGGCTTCCGACACCGGCATGCTGACCGTATCGCTGGCACCCGTGCTTGCGACCTCGTTCGATGACAATTTTATCCTTGGTGAAGCTGCGATCAACGGCGGCGACGGAGATGACAACGTGGACTTCCGCGTCGGCGAAAGCCTCTCCAACGCCGAACTGGCAGCATTGCTAGACGAAATCGAGAGCATCGACCTATCCGCCGATGGACCGAATGGAATCTTCGGCGGTCTGTCAGGGCTGGATGTGGAAGACATTACGGGTTCCGGCACCGGCACGCTGACGATCGACGGAGACGTGGATGACACAGTCGAACTGTCAAGCGCAGCTGAATGGACAACCGACGGCATACCTTCGGGTGGCTACCTCACCTACGCGAATGCGATGTCCGGCGTGACGCTCATGATCGATGAGGTCATCGCTGTGTCGTACGATCTGTAATCGGAGCGAGAACCATGAACCATCTCGAACGAGCATACCTGACGCCCGCAGATAACAGGACCAAAATCATGAAGTTCTACACGATCAAACCGATCTATCTGGTCCTGGCCACTGTGTTCTGCACGAGCATGGCTGCGCCGGCAGTGGGCCAGGGGCACACCAACCCGACTGATCGTGTCAGCAACCCGAGCGCACTGGAATTCACGGATACCGAAATCGCCCCGCGAAAGCTTAATAAGTATTTCGTGCGGGATGGCTTCGTTTCAAAAGCAGAGCGCTTTGCTCGCATGGTTCCGTCGATGTCCGAAGATCAAGTCAGATCAATCTTGGGCGAGCCCATGCGCCTGACGGGAAAAGACGACCGCGAGTGGGACTACAACTTCAAGTTCATCATGCCCCATTCTGCTAACTATCGCATATGCCAGTACAAGGTCACCTTCGACAAGAACAGGCAGGTGGTAGGAGCCGTATGGCGTCGGCGTCAGTGTGAAGAGCTTGCATCCGTTCGGTAACCAACCGAACTTGGAGACGAAACGTACATCATACTGTTTAACGGACTAATCTAGTCACTCCAGATGTAGCAATAGCGTCGCCAAAAAGCGTCACTGCTCTGAGTCCAGTTGCTCTGCATCAAACGCGCGCTTCCCCTTACGCCGGAACAGCATCAGCGCCTGCGCTCCATCCGGCCCGCTCAGCTTGGCGGCAACGGTGAGGAACGCACCGTAGAGCGCGGCGCGATCATCATCGGTCAGTTCGATCAGATCGGCCTTGGCTACCAGGCCGCCCAGCTCGATCAGTTGCCGGGTCCGTTCGCGGCGTTTAATCTGCCATTCGCGCATGTCGGTTCGTGCCTTTGCCGCCTCAAGCCGGTGCCGCATCGCCACCTGTCGGCAGAGAGCTTTCCGGCTGCTGACGAGGTCCGCTCGCAGTGTCGCGTGACTTGCCCTGAAAGAAGGCAGCGCCGCGCTTGCGCCAGCTCTCCACGGTGGCCTTGTCGGTGTTGGCCGCAGCATCGAACAGCGCGCCCGCCAGGACATCGGCATCGAGCGCGTCGGCTCCGGTCGCCGTCACCAGCGCTCCAAGGTCGCGCACGCGGCGTTCCTTCAACTGCTTTGCCTTCTCGGCAAGCGCCTTCAGTTCCGAATCAAAATCGCGGGGTTTGCGCATGTGTCGTCTCCATCGTTGGTGTGATGGAGCCATGATAATCGTGACCTTAATCCAATGCAGTAAGGTCGCCGGGACAGTGTGATACCGCCTAGTCCCGATCAGGATTTTATCATGGGAGGGCGCGCTTATACGTCGTGCCGACGCAGGCTTTGCGATGTAACTGGATTGCCGACATGGCAATCTTTCACTTCAGCGCAAAGGTCATCGGAAGGTCGAGCGGACGCAGTGCCGTTGCGGCTGCGGCCTATCGTGCGGGCGAGCGGTTGCACGATGAGCGGATCGACAGAACCCACGATTTCACCAACAAGGCGGGCGTTCTTCATTCCGAAGTGATGCTGCCCAAAGGCGCACCCGAAGCCTTCGCCGACCGGGCCACCTTGTGGAACGCGGTCGAGACCGCCGAGAAGCGCAGGATGCCCAGCTCTCCCGCGAAGTCGAGTTCGCTTTGCCTCGCGAGCTGTCGAAGAAGGACAACATCAGGCTGGCGCGCGAGTTCGTCAAAGCCGAGTTCGTCGAGAAGGGCATGATCGCCGATCTCAATGTGCATTGGGATATCGGCGAAGACGGCAAAGCGAAGCCTCACGCGCATGTCATGCTGACCATGCGCGAAGTCACGAAGGACGGGTTTGGCGCGAAGGTCCGCGAGTGGAACAAGACCGCAATGATCGAACAGTGGCGCGAGCGCTGGGCCGATCATGTCAACCACACGCTTGCGGAGTGCGACATCGATGCGCGGATCGATCACCGCAGCCTGGAAGCGCAGGGCATTGCGCTGGAGCCGCAGGACAAGATCGGTCCCGCCGCTTCGCGCATTGGCGGACGCGGACTAGAAGCCGAGCGGATCGAGGAACACCGCGCGATTGCCCAGCGCAATGGCGAGCGGATCATCGAGAACCCCGCGCTCGCACTGGATGCGATCACGCACCAACAGGCGACGTTCACCAGGCGCGACCTTGCTACCTTCGTTCACCGGCATAGCGATGGCAAAGAGCAGTTTGACGCCGCCTACAATGCCGTGCGCGCATCGCCCGATTCGATCTCTGTGGGCAAGGATGGACGCGGGCAGGATCGGTTCACTTCGCGGGCGATGATCGAGACCGAACAGCGCCTGCACCGCGCCGCCGACGCGATGTCCGCGCGCACCAAGAATGGCGTCAGTGATGTGCAGAGGAAGGACGCATTCGCCAGCTCGGCGAAACGCGGTCTGGTCCTTTCCAGCGAGCAGAAATCCGCGTTCGAGCATGTGACCAACAGCAAGGGCCTTGCGGTAGTCGTTGGCTACGCCGGAACGGGTAAGAGCGCCATGCTGGGCGTTGCGCGCGAGGCATGGGAAAGCGCAGGTAACAATGTGCGCGGGGCAGCCCTGTCCGGGATTGCCGCCGAAGGGCTGGAGAACGGCTCCGGCATTGCATCGCGCACCATTGCCAGTCTTGAGCATCAGTGGGGCAAGGCACGCGAAAATCTGACTGCCAAGGATGTGCTCGTCATTGACGAGGCTGGCATGGTCGGCACGCGCCAGATGGAGCGCGTGCTGTCCCATGCCGCCAAGGCCGGAGCGAAAGTTGTCCTGGTGGGCGACCAGCAGCAGCTCCAGGCCATCGAAGCAGGCGCGGCCTTCCGGGCGATCCACGAGCGCCATGGCGGCGTCGAAATCAGCGAAGTCCGCCGCCAGCTATCGGCATGGCAGCAGGATGCAACCAGGCACCTCGCCACAGGCCGAGCCGGCGAAGCGATCCGCGCCTACGAAGAACGCGGCATGATCCATGCCGCCGACACGCGCGAGGCTGCGCGGAAAGAGCTGATCGAGCGCTGGAACAAGGAACGCCAGGCCAGCCCAGACGACAGTCGGATCATCCTTACCCACACCAATGACGAGGTGCGCGAACTGAACCAAATGGCGCGCGGGAAGATGCGCGAAGCTGGCGCGCTGGGTGCCGATGCCACGATCAAATCGGCGCGCGGCGAGCGGCAATTTGCAGCGGGCGACCGCATCATCTTCCTGCGCAACGAACGCGACCTTGGGGTCAAGAACGGGACGCTGGGCACGGTTGCAATGGCAAGTGCGCAACGCATGGCCGTGCGCACCGACGATGGCCGCGAGGTTGCGTTCGACACCAAGGACTATGCCCACATCGATCAAGGCTACGCGGCCACGATCCACAAGGCGCAGGGCATGACGGTGGACCACGTCCATGTGCTCGCCACGCCGGGCATGGACAGCCATTCCGCCTATGTCGCGATGTCGCGCCATCGCGACGAGCTGGCGCTGCACTATGGGCGCGATGACTTTGCCGACCAGTTTAAGCCTGTCCTGAGCCCCGTCGAAGGGCTGGTTCGCACGCTGAGCCGCGAGCGCGGGAAGGACATGGCTGGCGACTACAAACCCGAGCAGGCCTTCGCTGAATTGCGCGGCATCAGCTTCCGCGAGCGGATAATAGAGATGGTTCGGCAGGTTCCTGATAAGGCCAAATCCATCTTCGGAAACTTCCGTCCGCAGGCCCGACAGCTTGAACCGCTTCCGGTAAAGATAAACACTCAGATCGAGCAGCGCCGCGCGGTCGAACGCTTTGCCCGCGCGCTTGGCGATATCGGAACGATGCAGGCCCAGGGCTTGCCCGTTCTCCCACACCAGAAAGACGCGCTGGAGAAGGCTGGAAAGGCGCTCGACGCGATCCGGCCCCATGCCGCCACCGATCTCGCCAAGGCGCTGGATAGGCGTCCTGAGCTGATTGCAAAGGCTGCTGGCGGGCGCAGCCAGGAAGCCATGCGCGCCATGAGCCACGAGGCCGCTGTGCGCACCGATCCGGCGCTGCGATCCGAACGCTTTGTCAGCGACTGGCGGGGACTTAGCGCTCAGCGCAAGCAGCTTGAGCAGCAAGGTGATCGAGCCGGGGCTGCCCGCGTGTCGGCAAAGCTGACCGAGCTGGCGAAGGGGCTTGAACGCGATCCGCAGGTCGAAAGCCTGCTGCGCGGCAAGACCCGCGAACTGGGCATCGACCCGAAGCCCGAACGCAGCATCGCAAACGAACTCACCGCAACCCTCACACGCGAGCGCACCCGCGATCTCGGGATGGGCCTTTAGGAGCTGAATGATGGAAGACGACCACATCGAAGAAGTGCAACTGGACCTAAACGTTGAGGAACCAATCGCCCCGCAGCCAAAACAAGAAATGGACGCAGTGGAAGAATCCGATCCGGCAACCGAAGCCTTCGCCCGTCTCGAAGGCGAAATGGCAATGGTGCGCCATACGGTCCAGAACATGGCCAGGGAGCGAGCCGATATCGTGATCCCGGACTACACCGCCACGCTTAGCCAGATGACCGATCAGCTGGCACAGGTCTCCAAGACGCTGACCGCAATCGGCAACAAGCCCGCCATCGAGCTGACGCCGGAAGACATCGCGGTTCAGATCAAGCGCGCCTCGCTCGACATGCTGCGCGACAGCAACGACCTGTTCCGGCAGGGCCGCAAAGAGTTCGACAGCGCCACCGCGCAGCTCAATGTGATGGTGGGGCGTGTCCGCACCGAGGAGGAGCAGAAGCGGCAGACCTGGCGTTTTGCAGGCGTGGGGTTTGCTGTCGGCATCCTGCTCTGGTCGATCCTGCCGGGCACCATCGCCCGCGCCATGCCCGAATCTTGGCATTGGCCCGAACGGATGGCTCGCAATGCTGTTGGCGAACCAACAATTGTGGAGGCGGGAATACGCTTGATCCGGTCACAGAACCCGGAAGCATGGGAAGAACTGGCGACCTCACAGCGCATTTTGAGCGCAAACCGCGAAGCCTTGGACCGTTGCAATGAGCGGGCGCGAATGGCGGCAAAGCCTGTCAGCTGTTCGATTCAGATAGACCGACCAGACCCATTGTGAGCGCATGAGATTGTCGTTCATAGCAGCCAGAAGGCAAGACAATGACGATCTGGACAAATGGTAACACATATGTTACCTGAGGCGGTGTATTGTGATTATTGAAGAGTATGTCCGCGAGGATGGTTCCTGCCCTTTCCGGGGCTGGTTTGACGATCTTGATGTCCAGGCATCAGCCAAGGTGGCCACGGCTATCGTCCGCATGGAGTTCGGCAATCTATCGAACGTTAAATGGATCGGCAAAGGGCTTGGCGAATACCGGATTGATTGGGGGCCAGGATACCGCCTCTATCTGACACGGGACGGAGATCAGCTGGTCATTCTTTTCGTGGGCGGGACCAAAAAACGGCAACAGGCGGATATCAGGCAGGCGACCGCGTTGCTGGATGAATACAAGAGCCGGAAGGCCGAGGCAAAGAAGACAAGGAGTTAGGCAAAGTGGCACTAACACGCGATTTCAAGGACACGGTGAAGGAACGCGCCGCGCGCGATCCGGCATTCGCCAAGGCCATGCTGGATGAAGCCGCGACCGCCTTTCTCAACGGCGAACCCCACGTTGCGCGCCTGATCCTGCGCGACCTCGTGAATGCGTCAGTGGGCTTCGAAGGTCTCGCGGCTGAAACCAATCGACCGAGCAAGAGCCTGCATCGGATGCTTTCGGAGAAAGGCAACCCGAGTATGGACAATCTTGCCGCCATCTTCGGAGCCGTTCGCAAGCAGCTTGGCGTTGAGTTCGAAGCTCACGGCGTGAGGGTTGCTTGAAAAACGCCTCTTTCACGTCAAGCAATCTGAGGAAAACTGCAGGGATGGTAGGATTGTTGGTATCTTGAGATTCGCGAAGCGCACATATCACGAAATATCAATGCTTTGTGACTAATTTCAAAATCCTGTCTCCCCGACCATTTTTATGGAAATATATCTATTATTCATATTATTACAAGATATTTTGAAGTCTTGCACTTAAGCTCCACGTCAGGGGAGTAATTAGTCGTTGCATGTTTTGCGGTCTTTCTGATTCGCGCGCGTATCCGTGGTACTGCGCTCGAGCTCGAACCTGCAGCGTCGCAAGCGTCAGGCAAACGCGTGTCGCGAAAGCCACCAAGCGGATTGATAAATTTAATACTGTTTTTCGGATATTTAGATAGATATCTTCAAACCTCTTTGAGATCAGCGCAAACCATCTAGGCCAACAAGCTGCCAGATATTGGCACGCATAGCGGCAGCTATCGAGGACGCGATCGCCCAAGCGCGAATGCACTCATCAAATAACTGGGTTTTTCCACTAACGGAGCTTCATATAGTCGTCTCAAGGTGTCGAACTAATCGAAGGATAAGCATAAATACACAAAATTGCATAACCTTAGGTGTCCATTAACCCTCGGCGCGCATAGAGCGCCTCATGAAAAACGCACAAGCACGTATCGCCGCCAGCGCGCTGGCTATTGCGACCATCATCGCAGCGACTCCCGCATATGCGGCGGGCGTTGCTGCCGGCACACTTATCGAGAACACGGCGCAAGCCACGTTCGACGATGGAACGGGTACGACCACGGTCAATTCAAACACCGTTTCGGTACAGGTCGACGAGCTGCTCGATGTGACGATTGCTTCACAGGATGCGAGCGCGGTTCCGCTGAATCCCGATACGGCTATCCTGACTTTCGAAATCACAAACACGGGTAATGGCCCCGAAGCCTACAACCTCACGGCGAATCCCACGGTAACCGGCAACGATTTCGACACGACAATCGACGAAATTGCCTATGACAGCAATGGTAACGGCATCTATGATCCCGGTGTCGACACCGTAATTGCGCAGGGCGGCGCCACTCCGTCGATCGACGCTGACAATACTCTAACAATCTTCGTCATCGCATCTTCGCCGACCGGTGCCCTGACGGATGGCGACACGAGTCAGGTCAATCTCCTTGCCGAAGCCGTGACAGGTACCGGCCCAGCAGGCACGACCTTTGCAGGTCAGGGCGTTGGTGGCAGCGATGCGGTCGTTGGCACGACGAACGCAGATGCCGACACCGATGGCTCTATTATATTCAATTTCACGCCGCCTCCCACCGTTACCCTGGTCAAGTCGGCTGCGGTTTCCGATCCGTTCGGCGGTAGCGAGGCCGTGCCTGGCGCAACCGTTACCTTCACAATCGTTGCCACCGTCAACGGCACAGGTTCGGTGACGGGCCTGCATGTAACCGACGCCATTCCGGCCGATACAACCTATGCGGCCGGATCGCTGACGCTCGATGCCGGTTCGTTGACCGATGCATCAGGCGACGATTCGGGCATCGGCGGCGCCTCGGGAATCGATGTCGATCTTGGCACGGTTGCTTCGGGAAACAGCCACACTGTGACCTTCGACGTCACGATCAACTGAGGAAATTGGTCATGAAAACCAGCTTTCTGATGCCGATACTTGCGATTGCGTCCAGCCTTCCGCTCTCGGCGCAGCCGGCCTTTGCCGAAGACCTCGTCATGCTCAAGGGAGACGTCAAGGTCGTCCGCACCGTTGTCGAGGAAGGCAAGGAAAGGAGCATGCTTGCTGCGCCTACGGACGTCGTTCCCGGTGACAAGCTCGTCTTCGCGACCGAATACCATAACACGGGGGCCAAGGCGGTCGAAAACTTCGTCGTAACCAACCCGCTTCCTGCAGCAGTCAGGCTTGCCGACACCTCGGGCGGCTTCGATGTCTCTGTCGACGGCGGCAAGATCTATGGCAACCTCGCTTCGCTCACTGTCTCCGATGACGTCGGCTCTGCGCGGCCGGCACAGTACAGCGATGTGACGCATATTCGTTGGACATTGGCACGCCTTGCCCCCGGTGAACGCGGCACGCTCACCTACACTGCATTCGTTCGCTGAATGAGACAATGACCAAGGATTCTGGCGCAAGTTGGCCTGGAAAGACTGGAATAAAACAATGAAAAAACTCGGTAAATCTCTCTGCGCCGCTGGCTCTGTGGCGTGCTTCGCCATGAGCGCGGCGCCCGCACTTGCCGATGGCACCACAGCGGGCTCGACCATCCAGAACAATGTTTCGGTAAGCTACCAGGTTGGCGGGGTCTCCCAGACTGCCGAAACCGCCAGCGACGAGTTCGTGGTCGACCGCAAGGTCAATGTCACAGTCAGCGAACTTGACGGCGCGGCAACGCTTGTTTCGCCCGGCGCATTGCAGCAGGTGACCGGTTTCCAGGTTACCAACCTGTCGAACGACGCCCTGGACCTGGCGCTTACGGTTGATCAACAGTCGGGCGGAGCAGCGACCTTTACGGGTACGGACACCTTCGACACGTCGAATGTCACGATTTACCTCGACGATGGTAATGGCGTGTTCGATGCCGGCGATACTGTCGTAACATATCTGGATGAACTGGCTGCGGATACCAGCGCAACGGTCTGGGTCCTTTCAGACGTTCCGCTTGGCGTTGCGACCGACGAGGTTGCGACTGTCGTGCTGACCGCCGATGCCCACCAAGCCGGTACAGGCGGCTCGCAGGGCGCGGAATTGACGACCACGGCCACAAACACCGCGAATGTGGTCGATACCGTACTCGCCGATGGTGCAGGTGCGACCGATTCCGCCAATGACGGCGCATTCTCTGCGACCGACGATTACCGCGTCCTTGCAGCCGCGCTCAGCGTGGTGAAGACCAGCCGCGTCGTGAGCGACCCGATCAGCGGCACGACCAATCCTAAGTCTATTCCGGGGGCGACGATCGAATACTGTATCGCCGTTTCCAACGCTTCGGGCGGTGCATCGGCAACGAACGTCACCGTGACCGACCCTCTGCCTGGTAACGTCACGTTTGTCGGTAGCTCGATCCTCGTCGACGGCACCGTCGATGGTGGCGGTGCTTGTCAGGCCGATGGTGTTGCCGGTGGCAGCTTCGACGGCACGAACGTGACCGGTTCGCTCAGCGACATCGCTGCAGGCAATACGCTGACGTTGGTGTTCCAGGCCACCATCGACTGACTGAACGCCGACAGGCCTTAATGACTAGGACCGGACCTTTCAAAAAACTGGCAGTAGCGCTTGCAATGGCCCTGCTGCCAGTTTTTGCATCTCCGGCAGACGCGCAAACTATCGTAAACGTGGCACAAGCGAACTGGCGCAGCGGCGACCAGACGCAGCAGACCAGCTCGAATGAGGTGCGCCTCGACGTTATTAGCGACGACGTTTCCATCGAAACCTATCGTCAGTCTATCGGATCGGCGCTGATCCGCCCGATGCGCCGCCCGGTCTGTTCCGGATCGCCAGTTGCCGAGCTTGGCTCGCCGGACAGCGACGGCGTTTCGCTCGAAGAACTTGAAAAAGCCAGCAGCTTTACTGCCGGTGAAAACCTCGTTTTCCTGGTCTCCGCGCCGCGCGCGAACCGCAACCCGGGCAACGTGGATTCTCTCCTCGCCACGCTGACATCCGAATCTGGCGACCGCGAGACGCTCGAGATTTTCGAAACCGGGCCTGATTCGGGCGAATTTGCAGGCATCATCACGACCGCTTCGGTGGAGGATCGCCCGGTTGGCGTCGATTGCCGTATCTCCAGCTTCGATGGCGATACGATCGCAATCGAAAGCCAGACCTCGTTTGCTACGCGGGTTCTGGCCCGCACGAGCGTCGGGATCACGCAGGAGACCGGTGTTGCCGTCACCATTTCCAAGACCGCTTCGCGCACCATAGCCGCCCCGGGCGACGTGCTTTTCTACACCGTGCGCGTCAACAACCCCGATACCGGTCGAGCCAAGCAGTCTGTTGTCGTGGTCGACCGCCCCTCTGCATCGCTGCGCTTGCGCAAAGGTCTCGTGGCCATCGACGGCGAAGATGCGGGCGATGCGGTGACTTTCGCGTCCGACGGACGGGAGATGACCGTTACGCTGCCATCGATTGCGCCGGGCGGCACCCGTAAGATAACTTATGCGTCATCGGTGCGCGCTGACGCCTCTGCCGGCGAGGCCATAAACCGCGTCACGGCGACCGACCGGGCGGGTAATACTGCCAATGCGGGCGCGACAGTCAAGGTCGAGCGAGAAACGATCGGCACCCGCATGACGCTGATCGGGCGAATTACCGAAGGCTCTTGCGAACTTGCCAAAGGCAGACGCGGCATACCTGGCGTTCAGGTCATGCTGGAGGACGGTAGTTTCGCGGTGACCGACGCAGACGGGCGGTACCATTTCGAAGGCCTGATGCCAGGCACCCACGTCGCGCAGGTGATGACGCAAACGCTGCCCAAGGGCGGCTTTTTCGTCGATTGCAGTCGCTCGACCGCCAACGCAGGCTCGGCCGTATCGCGTTTCGTGCGCGGACAGGGCGGTAGCCTGGCCGTCGCCGACTTTCATGCCGTTTTGAAGAGTGACTGGCAACCCATTGTTAAAGAGCAGATAATCGAAGTTCTTGAGGATGCTGCAGCTGCAGGTGCCGAAACCGACTGGCTGGCGCTTGGCGACGGCCCGATCGACTTCCTGTTCCCTGAAATTGGCCATAACCCGCGCGCTCCTGCGGTTCGCGCGGTAATCCGGCACAAGGTGGGCCAGACGGTCGATCTGGTGGCAAATGGCAAAAAAGTCGATCCGCTTTCATTCGATGGTGTCAAGAAGTCGGGTGACGGTCGTTATGCCGTTTCGATCTGGCGCGGCCTGCCACTCACTGAGGAATCTACTACGCTCGACGCCGTCGTCCGTAATCCTGACGGCTCGGTTGCAGCAGAACTGTCGCGCAAGGTTGAGTTCGCGGCGGCCCCAGCCCGCGCCGAGCTGATCAGCGATCTTTCGAGCCTGGTGGCCGACGGTACTTCACGTCCTGTCATTGCCGTGCGCATCACCGATCGGCGCGGCCGGCCGGTGCGTTCGGGCATTTCGGGGTCAGTTGCAATCAATGCGCCTTACGAATCGGCACAGGCACTCGAAACCATGCAGCTACGCCAGCTTTCGGGCCTTGGTGGTGCAAGCCCGACCTGGTCGATTGAGGGCGACGATGGCATTGCGCTTATCGAACTGGCACCGACAATGGTCAGCGGTCCGCTCCGGCTCGACTTCGTCTTCTCCGATGGTGAAATCACGCGCAACCAGGATATCGAATCGTGGATTACCCCCGGCGATCAGGAGTGGACGCTTGTCGGCCTTGTCGAAGGATCGGTGGGTGCGCGCACCGTTGCCGACAACATGGAACGCGCGGGACGCTTCGACAGCGATCTCGGTAACAAGGCACGTACTGCATTCTATGCCAAGGGCCGTGTCCTCGGCAAATTCCTCCTGACCGCCGCGTACGATAGTGCAAAGCAGCGCGACGAGGAGCGCCTTCAGGGCATCATCGATCCGCGCGCCTATTACACGGTGTTTGGCGATGGTTCGGTGAGGCGTTTCGATGCCGCCAGCCGCGAAAAGCTCTATGTGCGGATCGAGACGGGCACCTTCTACGCGCTCTACGGCGACTTTCTCACCGGCTTCGACCAGACGCAGCTCGCGCGGTACAACCGGGCAGCGACGGGCGTTAAAGCCGAAGGCCGCTTCGGAGACCTACACGTCACCGGATTCGCCGCCGAGATCGGCACGCGTTATCGTCGCGACGAGATCCAGGGTGGCGGAATTTCGGGTCCCTATCGCCTGTCGAGCCGCAACATCCTCGTCAATAGCGAGCGCGTGACAATCGAAGTACGCGACAGGTTCCGCTCCGAACTGGTGGTCGAGCGCCGCGAGCTCGAACGGTTTGTCGACTACGACATCGATATCCTGTCGGGCACGATCACTTTCACACGCCCGTTTCTCAGCCGCGATGCCGATTTCAATCCTCAGTTCGCCGTTATCGACTACGAAGTCGACGAATTGACCGCGTCGGGAGAATGGAATGCCGGCGCTCGTGCCGATGTCACGCTGGCCGATGGCGCGGTGCGGCTTGGCGCGACCGCCATCACCGACAAAGGTGACGGTCCGCGCACTGATTTCCTGGCTGGTGATGCGCGTGTTCGCATCGGTGCTGCTACCGAAGTGCGGGCCGAACTTGCTGCAAGCCGGCGCGATCAGGAAACCTCGGTCGGGTGGCTCGTCGAAGCCGAGCATCACACCGGCGACGTCGATCTGCTGGCCTTTGTCCGCTCGCTCGACGGCAATTACGGCGTCGGTCAGGAATCGGGCGCGGAGCGCGGCCGCCGCAAGGCCGGGCTCGATGCGCGCTATCGCCTGACCGAACATCTCTCGGTCACGGGCAGCGCATGGCGTGATGACAGCCTGATCGATGCATCGCGTCGCAACGCAGTGCAGATCGAAGGCGCATGGCGCACCGAAAAGACCGATCTGCGCGCTGGTATTGCCCATTTCTCCGATCGCCGTGCGGATGGCACGACCGGCATGTCGACCGTTCTCGAAGCCGGGGCAAGCCATCGCCTGCTCGACAACCGACTGGAGCTTTCGGCCAGCACAAGCATCGCGCTGTCCGATACCGAATCTATCGATCTGCCTACGCGGCACCGCTTTGGCGCGCGCTATGCAGTGACCAATGATGTACGCCTGCTCGGCAGCTACGAAATTGCCGAAGGCGATGCGATCGACGCACGCACCTTCCGTGGCGGCATCGAGGTCAGCCCCTGGACTGGCGGGCGTATCAACACCTCGATCGGCCAGCAATCGATTGGCGAATACGGCAAGCGCAGCTTTTCGGCTTTCGGCCTCGCACAGAGCCTGCAGGTAACCGAGCACCTTACGATAGACGCGACAGTCGATGGCAATCGCCGGATCGGTGGAGTGGATGCAAACGCCATCATAAACACCGCACATCCAGTCGCCTCCGGCGGACACCTTGGCCAGGATGGTGAGCTGTTCGAGGATTTCACCGCCGCCACACTGGGAGCGTCATGGCGCAAGGGCCGTTGGTCGGCGACCGGGCGCGGCGAATGGCGCGATGGCGAAACCGCCAACCGCAAAGGCTTCACCTTTGGCGCGATTCGTCAGCTTGGCGAAGGCAGCATCGTCGGCTCGGGCTTTACCTGGAGCCGGGCGACCGGTGAAAACGGCACGACGAGTGAAATTTTCGATGCTGCGATTTCCGCCGCGCATCGCCCTGCCGAATCGCCTCTCGCATTTCTCGGAAAGCTCGAATTCCGCAGCGATGCCGTCACAGGTGCGACGTTTGGTGAAACTGGTCCAGCCGGACGCACTGCGCTTACAGTCTCGGGCGATGCAAAGTCGCGCCGCCTCATCGCCAGCCTTTCTTCCAACTGGTCACCGACAGGTCACGACGACGAGGACGGTATGTACGGCCGTACCGAAATCGGCGTTTTCGTTGCCGGGCGCTACATCCTCGACCGTGTCGAAAATTTCGATCTTGCGGGCTTCACCGCATTGGGCGGCGTCGATGCACGCATTGGCATCGGCGAACTCCTCGAGGTTGGCGGCCGAGCTACTGTTCGTGCAAATCTGGCAGATAACACCACGAATTTCGCCTTCGGACCCGAAATTGGGTTCATTCCGGCGGAGAATATCCTTGTCAGCGTGGGTTACAACGTCGAGGGCTTCCGCGACAGGGATTTTTCCGCTGCACGCAACACCGATAAAGGTCTCTACGCTTCCATTCGCATGAAGTTCGATTCCGATACGTTCTCGTTCCTGGGTCTGGGCCGGTGATCCGTCTCAGCCTTTCGATACTTCGCGCCATTCTGGCGGTAGCAGTCGGGGCACTGCTGACAGGCACTGCCCATGCTCAAACTGTAACGGCAGACTGGAGCAATCTTGGCGTCTCCAGTCTTGCTGCCGTGCCGAGCCCTTCGAGCATGTCAGCCAGCGACGGAACAAGCATACAGGTCACGCACAGTTCGGTGACCGATGGCGGCACTTTTCAACCCACGTACGGCGGCTCGTTCCTGTCGTGGTATTCGGGACAGATCGGAAGCGCGACGGCTCCGTTGCTGCTGAACTTCGACAACTCGGCCTATGATCCTGACGACAAAATAACGGTCATCATCACGCTCGGTCGCAATGTGACCGGCCTGCAATTCAGGCTGACCGATATCGACAACGGCGGGTTCCAGGATGCTATTGAGGTTGCTTACGACAACGGGAGCGGCTCATTCCAGAATGCGGCCACCAACAGTACTTTCTGGTCCGCCAACTCGGGCATTGGCAGGACGAATAATGGCACGGTAAACGGCTGGATCGGTGTACAAAATTCAGATCAGACTGCCACGGCCGGCGACCTCTCGTTCAATTTCGGATCGACGTCGGTCCGGCGCATTCGCATTACGTATTTCAGCAATACTGGCTCAGGCGATCCGGGTGAACAATATACGGGCATCTCTGCGTTAACATTCAATGTTGCTGGAGCCGACCTTTCGCTGTCCAAGACCTTGCTGACGAGCAATCCCAGCAGCGGCGGCTCCGCGACCTATCGCCTTACGGTTACAAGTGCTCCGTCGTCTTCACTGACAGCGACCGGCGTTACTGTGCGTGACATCCTGCCCTCCGGCTTCACATATGGATCGGCAAGCGGGACTGGCACCTATAATTCCTCGTCGGGGGTCTGGACGGTCGGATCGGTCGCGCCGGGCGTATCGGTTTCAATCGACCTGACAGGCACCGTCAATGCCACCGCTGGCGCATCTTTCGTCAATACGGCGGAAATTACTGTGAGTAGCGTACCCGATCCCGATTCGACGCCCGACAATGGCGCGACCAACGAAGACGACTACGCCAGCGCCACGCTAACCGTCAGCGGTACGCGCGTTGCGGGTACGCCGCCCAACATGTCATGCCCGGCCGGGTCAGTGCTATTCGACTGGAGTACGCGCAGCTGGACGGCGGGTTCGATTAGCAACAGTTATCAGGTCGACGCGATCGGTCAGATCCAGTTCCAGCTGCAGAATCCGGGCACATGGGTAAACCTTGCCGCGACAGGTGGACAGTCGCCAAACCTGCAAACCGTTGTGCATGGTGGCACCAACGACCTCTCGCTTCTCGAACTGGTCGATATGCCGAACCGCACTGCGCTGGCGACGACCACGATCACGCTTCCTGCGATCATGCGCGGGGCTCAGTTCATTATTACCGATGTCGACTTCAATTCTGGGCAATTTGCCGATCTGGTGCACATCGAGGGTCGCTATCAAGGAGCAACGGTCATTCCCACAGTAACAAACGGCGTGGCCAACTATGTCATCGGGAATAGCGCATTCGGTGACGGTGCGTCTGATTCCGACAGTGCTAACGGCAACATCGTCATCACATTCAACACATCTGTTGACCAGATAATTATCCAGTATGGCAACCACTCGGCTGCGCCGACCAATCCCGGACAACAGGGTATTTCGCTTCACGATATCACCTTTTGTCGTCCGACCACGACCATCAATGTGACCAAGGTCAGCACTGTCGTCAACGACCCGGTCAGCGGCACCACAAATCCAAAGGTCATTCCCGGTGCACAGATCCGTTACTGTATTAGGGTGGCAAACGCTGGTGATACGCCTGCCGCACAGGTCATCGCCAGCGACGCGCTCCCGGCAGGCCTGACTTATGTCGCAGGCAGCATCATGTCTGGACCGGACTGCGCCAATGCAACACAGCCTGAGGATGACGATGCTGCTGGAGCAGACGAGGCCGATCCTTACGGCGCGTCATTTTCTTCTGGCACAATGATGGCAACCGCCGACACACTCGCAGCGGGGTCGAGCTTTGCTATAGGATTCCTTGCCACCGTCAATTGACAACTTCCTGACGAGCATAACCATTTTGAGACCTTCGCGTTCCTATTCTCGGGCGGGCGACAATTGGTCCGGAGTTCGTCATGTCCACACACACTATGCATTCCAGCAAGCCGCATGAATGGGTTCTGCCGCGTCCGCATACCGATGCGCACCAGCGGTTGCAGACCTATGGCCCGATCCAGTCGATGCACGAGCCGTCCTGGTTCGAGCGGCTGTTTTTCGGTCGTCGCTGATCTCCCGCGCCAAAGGCGGGTGACGCGGCACGAAAGGCGGTTTACCTCGTGGGTATGAACCGCCCCGCCCTGCTTTTCGTCTGCCTTGGCAATATCTGCCGCTCACCGCTGGCCGAGGCGGCAATGCGCGACCATGCCGACGATCTCGGGCTCGATTGCCTGATCGATTCCGCCGGGACCGGGGACTGGCACATCGGCAAACCGCCAGACCGGCGCGCGCAGGATGAGGCGCGCCGTAACGGTGTCGATATATCCGGGCTACGCGCCCGGCAGGCCAGCCCACAGGATTTCCATCGCTTTACCCACATCCTCGCGCTCGATCACGACAACCTGGCCGATCTCGAAGCGATCGCTCCCGCCGATGGCAGCGCTTCGCTCTCGCTCTTGCTCGATCATCTCGAAGGGTTCGAGGGGCAAGCGGTGGCCGATCCCTATTTCGGCGACGCCGATGGCTTTCGCGAGACCTGGGCACAGGTCAGCGCGGCGACACGGGCGCTGGCGGAAAAGCTGCTGCGCGGCGGTTAGAACTCGCGCAGCCAGTATTGCATCGGCTTCGGGCTTTCCCCGGCCTCGCCGTATTCCTTCCACGCCAGCTGCGTAACGAAGCCATTCACGGGCGCATAGCCGCGTTTTCGCCAGAACGGATCGAGCGGGGCGTGACCGGCAGGACGCATCGGGTGGTCGGCTGGCCGCACCACCGCCGCGAACGTCGCTGCATTGGCACCACAGCGCAGTGCCTGCGCTTCGCGTCGGTCGAAGAAGGCGTGGCCGATGCCCTGCCCGCGATAGCCCGGCAACAACACGGACTCGCCGAAATAAAACAGGCCCTCGGTCTCGATCCCCCGCTCCTCGAATGGCGCGCGGAACTCGGCCTTTTGCGCGTGCATCGGCGAAGCGGTTGCCGCGCCGACAATCCGTTCGCCATCCACTGCGGCAACGAGCACGCCGTCCTGCGCTTCGACGAATTCGCGCAAATAGTCGCGCTCGTAGGCCTCGTCGCCGTCATAAAGGTAAGGCCACTCGGCAAAGACCGTCATGCGCAACCGCGCGAGGTCGTCGATCGCGTTGAGAATTTCGTCGCCGGTCAGGTCGCGAATTGCGATCACGTCAGGTACATCGTCAACCAGTCGGCGACGAGCGCGGGCTTATCCTCGCCCTCGATCTCGACCACCGTGGCCATGCGCTCGCGGAACCGGCCCGGTCCCGTTTCGGTGATCGACGAGACAGTAAACCGCCCGCGAATACGCTTGCCCGAGCGCACGGGTTTGAGAAATCGCAGCCCCTCGATCCCGTAATTGAGCCCGTCGCGCATGCCGGGAAAGGCCGGCCTGCCCGCGGTGTTGCGCATCGGCGCAAGCAACGAGACAGTCAGAAACCCGTGCGCGATGGTCCCGCCGAATTCGGTCCTGGCTGCCGCCTCGGGATCGATGTGCAAATACATGTGATCGCGCGTCGTATCGGCAAAGCTGTCGATCATCGGCTGGTCGACCGTGATCCAGTCGGACAGGTACTCCTTGCCCGTTTCGCTTGCGATAAAGGCCTCTTGTTCAGCGTTCATGCCTGCACTCCTTCCCCCTGGCCGCACCTTAGCAAGCCTCGCAGGCCGCGCCAGTTGGCTTTCGCGCGCAGGTGGCGTATAGGGGAGCAACGCCCCGGCCCAGCCAGCGCGATTTCTCGCGTTGCCAGCGCCGGGGCTTGGTATTTTCAAAGCCAAGGACACCCCACGATGTCGCGTCGCCGCCAGATCTACGAAGGCAAGGCCAAGATCCTTTACGAAGGCCCCGAGCCGGGCACGATCATCCAGTATTTCAAGGACGATGCCACCGCCTTCAACGCCCAGAAAAAGGGCACGATTCAGGGCAAGGGCGTCATCAACAACCGCATCAGCGAGTATGTCTTCACGCGCCTCTCGCATATCGGCGTGCCGACGCACTTCATCCGCCGCCTCAACATGCGCGAACAGCTGGTCCGGCAGGTTGAGATCGTGCCGATCGAGGTGGTCGTGCGCAATGTCGCGGCCGGTTCGATCAGCAAGCGCCTCGGCATTCCCGAAGGCGAGCCGCTGCCGCACACGCTGATCGAATATTGCTACAAGGACGACAGCCTTGGCGATCCGCTGGTCGCCGAAGAGCACATCGCCTGCTTCGGCTGGGCTTCCAACGAGGAGATGCAGGACATCGCCTCGATGGCGATCCGGGTGAACGATTTCCTCTGCGGCATGTTCGCGGCGATCGACATCCGGCTGGTCGATTTCAAGCTGGAGTTCGGGCGCATCTGGGACGGCGATTACAGTCGCCTGATCCTCGCCGACGAGATCAGCCCCGATGGCTGCCGCCTCTGGGACATGACCACCGGCGAAAAGCTCGACAAGGACCGCTTCCGCCGCGACCTCGGCGGTGAGGAAGAGGCCTATCAGGAAGTTGCCAAGCGCCTCGGCCTGCTGAAAGACGAGGACGCGCCGGGCGAGGTTTTCGACCTGACCGCCCATCGCGGCAAGCTGCGCGGCAGCAAGACCAAGCATTGAGCGAGGGGCAAGGGCAGCGCTGAATCCGGTTTCACGCAGAGACGCAAAGATCCGCAGAGGCGCAGAGGTCCTTTGCCCGAACCGCAGGCGCAGTCTGTCCCTCGGCAAATCTGGATTGGTCCGGCTGCGCCGGGTGCCCCATCTCTGCGTCTCACCTTTCCCCTGCGCCTCTGCGTGAAACCGGGGCAGGCACGACAACGACAAGTCAGGCGTTCATCGCCTTGTTATCGTTCCGGCTTTAGGGCAGGCCGCGAGCCATGACCTTTCGCGCCCTGCTTTCCATCGCCCTCGCCCTCTCGCTCTCCGCCTGCGCGGGACAGGCGCGGCTGGCCTCTGCCGAGCCGCCGCAGCCCGAACCGACATGGGCCTTCGAGGCAAGCGACGTGCCCGTCGATCCCGCGTTCCGTTTCGGCCAGCTCGACAACGGCATGCGCTATATCGTGCGCCAGAACGCCACGCCCGCCGGAACCGCGCTGGTGCGCATGGAGATCGCCGCCGGTTCGCTTGACGAGACCGACAGCGAGCTGGGCTATGCGCATTTCGTCGAGCACATGGCGTTCAACGGATCGACGAATGTGCCCGAGGGCGAGATGGTGCGGCTGCTCGAACGCAATGGCCTCGCGTTCGGCGCGGACACCAACGCCTCGACCAGTTTCAGCCAGACGACCTACAAGCTCGACCTGCCGCGCAACGACCCGGCCTTGCTCGATGTCGCGCTGATGCTGATGCGCGAAACCGCGAGCGAGCTGACGATTTCCGACGAGGCGGTCGAGCGCGAACGCGGCGTGTTGCTTTCCGAGATGCGCGACCGCAACACCTACGCGCTGCGCGAGGCGCTCGATTCGGCTGAGTTCATGTACCCCGACGCGCGTTATCCGAAGCGCTTTCCTATCGGTGCTGCCGAGACGTTGAACGCGGCCAACGGCACGAATTTGCGCGCGTTCTGGGAGCGCGAATATGTGCCCGAACAGACCACCGTCGTGGTGGTGGGCGATTTCGATCGCGAGCTTGTCGAAGCCGCAATCCGAGCACGCTTTGCCGACTGGCAGGCGAGGCCACCCGAGCCGCAGCCCGATGCTGGCCCCGTCGATCCGCGCGATAAGGGGCGCACCGATATCTACATCGACCCTGCCTTGCCCGAGCGCGTCGAGATGGTGCGCAATGGAGCCTGGCTCGACGACGCCGATACCATCCTGCAGCGGCAGGAGAACCTGCTGCGCCAGATCGGCTACGGCATCGTCAACCGCCGCTTCCTGCGCATCGCCCGCGCCGAAGACCCGCCGTTTCGCGGTGCCGGATTTGGCACTGCCGATGTGTTTGAAGCGGGCCGGGTCACCCGGCTGATCGTCGATACCAGCGACCGCAAATGGCGTACCGGCATGCTCGCCGCCGTCGCCGAATATCGCCGCGCGATGGCCAATGGCTTCACGGATGGCGAAGTTGCCGAGCAGGTCGCGAATACCCGCACGCAGATCGAGGATGCAGCCGCTTCCGCCGACACACGCAGCCACGGCGCGCTGGTCAACGCCGCCTTCGCGCTGGTGCGCGACGATCAGGTCCCTTCGACGCCTGCCTCGGTGCTGGAGCGCTTCAACGCCTGTGTGGGGAAGATCGAACCCGCCGCAGTGCTCGCCGCCCTCAAGCGTGAGGCGGTCGAACTTGTTGATCCGCTGATCCGTTTTCGCGGACGCTTTGCGCGAAGGCGGGAAGGCCTGCGCGCGGCATGGAAAGAAGCGGTGCGCCAGCCAATTCCGGACGAAGCGAATAGCGAGACGGCGGCCTTCGCCTACACCGATTTCGGCACGCCGGGCACGGTAGTCTCCGACACGACCGGCTCACTCGGCATCCGCACCCTGCACTTCACGCCCTTGGTGTCGCAACAAGCCGACCGATCTCGAACAAGACCGCATCCGCCTGAGCCTTGCCATCGACGGCGGGAGATGCTCGACACGCGCGAGAATCCGCTCGCGACCGAGATGATGAGCTATTTTGCGGCGGGCGGGCTTGGCCAACACAGCCAGGACGATCTCGACACGGTGCTGGCGGGCAAATCGGTCTATGCCGGGCTGCGCGCCGATGTGGACACCTTCTCCGCGCAGGCGCTGACCACGCCCCGCGACGAGACCCAGGCGCAACTGCGCCGCCTACGTCACCGGCCCCGCCTACCGCCGCGAGGCCGAGGTGCAGTATCGCCATGCGTTCAGCCGCTGTTCGCGCAGCTTCGCGCAACGCCCTCCTCGGCCCTGCGCGCGGAGATTTCGGGTATCCTTTCGGACGGCGACCCGCGCTTCACTTTGCAGGACCCGGCGGAATACCGCGCGCTGACGATGGCAGGCCTGCGCGACGCGATTAGCGAGCGGTTAGCGAACGGCGCGATAGAGATCAGCGTTGTCGGCGACCAGTCCCGATGAGGCCATTGCGCTTGTCGCAAAGACCTTCGGCTTCCTCCGCGCGCAGATCGAGGTTCGGGACCTATCCCGATCAGCCACCGCGCAGCTTCACCGCCGACCGCAGCGAGCGCATCGTCCGCCACGAGGCGCTGCCGATCTAGGCGCTTCTGCACCTCACATGGCCAGCACGCGCGACGACAGCGATCGGTCAGACGCTGGCGCTCGAACTGACCGAGCGCCGTCGTGCGCATCGCACTGACCGATACGCTGCGCGAAGCTGGGGCAGGCCTATTCGCCCGGCGCGGCCTCCTCGCCCTCGCGGCACTGGCAGGACTACGGCACCTTCGGGATCGCCGCCTCGGTCGATGTCGGACAGGTCGATCCCGCGCGCGAGGCGATCAGTGGCCTGCTTGCGAGCCTGCGCGAAGCCGGCCCCGACGCCGACACACTGGACCGCGCGCGCCAGCCGATGCTTGAAGAGGTCGCCAACGCGCTCAAGACCAATCGCGGCTGGCTGTCACTGGTCGACCGCGCACGAACCGAGCCCGGGCGCATTGACCGCTACCTCAACGCGCGCGAACGCATCGACGCGCTGACCGCGCAGGACGTGCAGGCCATGGCGCAGCGCTATCTCGATCCAGGTGCGGCGGTGGAGATTTTGGTGCTGCCAGAAGAGACAGCGCCATAACTCCAAATTCGTCGCCCCGTGCTTGACACGGGGCAAGGCTATTCTCCGCGCGCTATCTCAGAAAAAAGAAGCCCTGGCCCGCATCAAGTGCGGGCCGACGAACTGAGGAAAACTCAGGTGCTTTCTTCGATCTGGCCCCACCCAACTTGCAGGGATCACTGGCCTGACCCGATCACGGCGCGTGATTGGGACGGGACTGCCGCCCGGTCTTGTTCGCCCATTCCTCGATCAGCCCGTCGTAAAGCGGGTGGTCGATCAGCTCGTACTTTTCCGGGAACTGGCCAAATGCATCGCGTCCGGTCGTCGGCACGCCGTTCTCCATGATCTCGCGCGCCATCTTCATGTGATTGACCGCCGCCACGACCCAGCCGCCGGTTGCCATGTTGAAGCCGGTGCCGGGGATCGAGAAGCCCATCGTCGCGATCTTCGTGCCGAACTCGGCGACAAGATCGCCGACCCAGTCAGGGCGCGGCGGATAGAACAGCACATCCGCGCCCGCCTCAAGATAGGCATGGCCACGCCTGATCGCCTCGGCCATGTCGCCGGTGCCGCCGCCGCCCATCTCGCTGGTGTAAAGCTCATCGCAGCGCGCGATGATGACGAAATCCTGCCCCGAGTCCTTCTGCGCCCGGCGCGCCGCGTCGATGCGGGCCTGCTGGTCCTCGATCGAGCAAAGCCCGTTCACATGCTTGGAATGCTTGGGATTGTTCTCGTCCTCGACGTGAAAACCGGCGATGCCCTGCTGGATATAGCGGCGGGTGAAGTGATAAGCGTCGGCCACCGTCTCGCCCAGCGTATCGGCATCGGCGATCAGCGGGATGTCCATGACGTTGGCGATGCGGCTGGCCTGTTCGATCTGCTCGACCTGGCTGTAAACGCCGTTATCGGGAACCGCATAGTGAAAAGCGGAGCAGGCATGGCCGCCAAGGTAGGCCGCCGGAAACCCGACATGCTCGACGATCCTGCCGGTCAGCGCCGAATAGGTATCGCCGCAAACGAAATGCTCGCCCTTTTCGATCAGCGCGCGCAGCACTGCACCCTTCGAAGCCATCGTCATTCTCCCTTGTAAAATCACGAAAAGTCTCTGGTTTTCACAGAAACATTTCCCTTGCGATCAGGTTACACGGCTGCCGGATACTGGCAAGCGCTGTGCACGCAAGGCCGCCCTGACGATCCGCTTGCACTGCCCCCGCGTTGGAGTATCACCTTTCCATGATTGCCGATCCGCTGATGGTAAAGATCGCCACGATTGGCGTGCTGGGTGTCACCGCCCAATGGGTCGCCTGGCGCACCGGCAGGCCGGCGATTGTGTTCCTGCTGGCAGCCGGGATCATTGCCGGGCCGGTGCTCGGCTTCCTCAATCCGGAAGTCGATTTTGGCGAGCTGCAACAGCCCATCATCAAGCTCGCCGTGGCGGTGATCCTGTTCGAGGGCGGACTCCAGCTGAATTTCCGCGACCTGCGCGAGGCGGGCAATTCGGTGCGAAGGCTCATATTCCTGGGCGTGCCGATAGGCTGGCTGGCCTGTTCGGCGGCGGTGCATTATGGCACGGGCCTCGCCTGGGATATCTCGATGCTGTTCGGCGGCATCCTTGTCGTCACCGGGCCAACCGTCATCGGCCCGATGCTGCGCGCGATCAACGTGCCGCGCCGCGTGGGCGATACGCTCAAATGGGAAGCAATCATCAACGATCCCATCGGCGCGCTGCTCGCGGTGCTGATCTATTCGCAGATGACGCTTGCAGGAGAAGGCGCGCATACCGGCGGCTGGGACGGCATCGCCATGGTGCTCGGCTTTTCGGTGCTGGCAGGCCTGTTCGGCTTTGCCCTCGGTTACGCGGTAACCTGGGCCTTCCCTCGCGGCTATGTGCCCGAGTATCTGAAAGCCCCGACCCTGCTAGTGCTGGTCATCGCCTCGTTCGTCATCGCCGACACGGTGCAGCACGAAGCCGGGCTTATCACCGTGACGGTGATGGGCATCGTCATGGCCAATCGCCCCCTGTTCTCCTCGCACGCGCTGCGCCGGTTCAAGGAAGACCTCGCCGTCCTGCTGATCGCGGGCGTCTTCATCATCCTCTCGGCGACGCTCGACTGGGAACTGATCAGCCGCCTGCAGGTGCAGTTCCTCGTTTACCTCGGCCTGCTGATGTTTGTCGCGCGCCCGTTGACCGTTCTGCTCAGCCTGCTTGGCTCGGACATGCCCTGGCGCGAGCGGCTGTTCATCGCCTGGATCGCACCGCGCGGGATCGTGGCTGTGGCGATCACGGGTCTCTTTGCCTTGCGCCTGACCGAGGGCGGCGTTCCGGGGGCGGAGCTGCTGGTGCCGCTAGCCTTCGTGACCGCCATTGCAACCATCGTCGCGCATGGCTTTACCGCGAAGTGGTGGGCGGACCGGCTTGGCATCCTGCGCGGTGCGGGCAACGGGCTGCTGCTGATCGGCGCAAACAATTTCTCCATCGCGGCAGCGCGCGCGTTTCAGGCCGAGGGCATCCCCGCCGCGGTCGCCGACAGCTCCAAATTCGCCTTGCGCGCCGCCCGCGCCCGCGAGCTCGACACGCACCATGGCGACATGCTCGACGACAACTTCCGGCACCATTTCGACTGGCCGGATTTCGCGCACGTCGTCGCCAGTTCGGACAGCGATGCCTACAATGCGCTGGTCTGTTCGGAGCTTGGGCCGGAGCTGGGCTATGACAAGGTGCTGCAGGTCAAGCCCGACGAACGCAGCGGCATGACGGTGCCGCGCGGGGGCACGCTGTTCTCACTCCCGCTCGACATCTACGAATTGCAGAAGCGCATCGCCGAGGACTGGACCTTTTCCAGCACCAACATCACCGAGCAGTTTCCTTACAGCCAGTTCCGCAAAAACCTGCAGGACGGCGAAGCTGCGCTGGCTGTCGTGCGTGAGGACGGCTCGTTCGACTGTTCTCATCGGTACGCACGCCCACGGTGGTCGAAGGCGACACGATCATCTCCTTCGTCCAGACCGGAAAGCGCCGAGGAACGCCGCGCCAAGCGGGCAGCTCGTGAGGCACGGGAGGAAGCTCGGGCGAATGGCAAGAACGGGGACTCGGAAGGCTGATCCTCCCCCACCGGGGAGGTGGCAACCGTCAGGGCTGACGGAGGGGCTGGCGTGGCACTCCTCCACCACTCGCTTCGCGAGCGGTCCCCCTCCCCCGATGGGGGAGGATTTTCAAAGCCCTTCGAGCACTGGCACCAGTTCGTCGAAATGGTCGATGACCGCAGCCGTTTCGAGTTCCGCGACCGGCACGTCGTTATACCCGAACGAAACCGCGACGCAGAGGAACTCTGCCGCCTTCGCTGCGCCTGAATCGAAGGTGGTATCGCCGACATAGACGCAGCGCCCGCCGCCGCCGAGTCTCTGCATCTCAAGCAAGAGGTCGGGCGCGGGCTTGGCCCTGCCCTTACCCAGCAGATCGCCACCGAGGATCGTGAAGAAGCGCTGCGACAGGCCAAGGTCGTCGAGCCAGCACCTTGGCATATTTTTTCAAGCTTGTTGGTCACGACCGCCAGCTTCGCGCCGCGCGCTTCCAGCGCATCGAGCATCGCCTCCCCGCCGGGAAACAGCGCCGAGTGCGCCGAAATGTTGGCCTCGTAATATTCGAGCAACGCGCCGTGCAGCCGGGCGAATTCCCTCTTCACCCACCCCTGCCCCCACGCAATTCAAGCGCGCGCCCGAGCATCCGCCCCGAACCGCCGCCGACCAGCGTGCGCACCTCGGCGATCGGCACCGGCTCATAGCCGCCAACACCGGGCGCATGATTAAGCGCCGCGCCAAGTCCCAGGTGCGTATCGAGCAGCGTTCCGTCGAGGTCGAACCCGACAATATCGAAAGGAAAATCGGTCATCCGCAGTCCGTTGGCGTCACCTTCTGGAAACTGCAACCTTTTGCTGGCAAGTACGCCCCATGGCCAGACAATCTCCGCCATCGCCACCGTCATCCTCGCCGCCGGTAAGGGCACGCGCATGAAGAGCGACGTGCACAAGGTGCTTCATCCCGTCGGCGGCAGGCCGATGCTTGAGCACCTGTTCCAGATCCGCCTCGCGCCTTTCACCGCAGGCACAGGTGATCGTCGCCGGGCACGGACGCGAGACAGCTTGAGGCAGCCATGGGCGAGCGAGCGACAATTGCCGTACAAGACCCGCAGCTCGGCACCGGTCACGCGGTGCAGCAGGCGCGAGAAGCGCTCTCGGGCTTCTCCGGTGCAGGTGCTGATACTTTACGGCGACGTGCCCTTCGTGCGCACCGAAACGATGCAGGCGATGCTCGCGCGCCTCGGAGAAGCGGACAAACCCGCCGTGGTCGTGCTCGGCTTCGAGCCCGACGATCCGCTGCAATACGGACGCGTCATCGCGCATGACGGCGCGATCCAGAAGATGGTCGAGCACAAGGACGCCAACGACGCCGAAAAGGCCTGCCGTCTGTGCAATTCCGGGCTGATGGCGGTTCAGGCCGAAGATCTCTTCGCGCTGCTCGACCGCGTCGGCAACGACAATGCACAGGGCGAATATTATCTCACCGACATCGTCAACATCGCCAACACCGACGGGCGCACCTGCGCGGTGGTGGTCACCGACGATCCGGGCGAAGTTGCAGGCATCAACAGCCGCGCCGAACTCGCCGCCGCCGAAGCGCTCTGGCAGAAACCCGGCGCGAAGAGGCGATGGCCGACGGCGTCAGCTTGCGCGATCCCGGCTCGGTCTGGTTCTCGTGGGATACGAAACTCGGGCGTGATGTCACGATCGAACGCATGTCGTCTTCGGCCCCGGCGTCGAGATTGCCGACGGCGCAACGATCCGCGCGTTCAGCCATCTGGAAGGCGCGAAAGTAGGCCCGAACTGCGAAGTCGGCCCACGCGCGCCTGCGCCCCGGCGCGGTGATGGAAGAAGGCGCGAAGGTCGGCAATTTCGTCGAAATGAAGAAGGCGACGCTCGGCCCCGGCGAAGGCCAACCACCTCACCTACCTCGGCGATGCCGAAGTCGGCGCAAATGCCAACATCGGCGCGGGCACGATCACCTGCAATTACGACGGCTATTTCAAGCACAAGACGGTGATCGGCGAACGCGCCTTCATCGGCTCGAACTCGGCCCTGATCGCGCCGGTAAAGATCGGCGCGGACGCGATCGTCGGCGCAGGTTCCGCCGTTACCCGCGACGTTGCCGATGGCGAACTGCGGCTGGTGCGCGCGGAACAGCTGGTCAAACCCGGCTGGGCAGACCGCTTCCACGACACGATGAAGAAGAAAAAGGCCGAAGCAAAGAAATAGCTCGGCCCGGGCAACAAAATTAACCTGCTAACGTCCCGATTAAGGCAAACTTCAGCCTTGGCGGCCATAATCGGGGCGAATTCGTCTTAACCACTCGGGTCGGGGGCAAATCGCCAGATGTGTGGAATTATCGGGATCGTCGGCACCGACGAAGTGGCTGACCGGCTGGTCGATGGCCTGCGCCGCATGGAATATCGCGGCTATGATTCGGCGGGCGTCTGCACCGTGCATGAGGGCCAGCTTGTGCGCCGCCGTGCCGAGGGCAAGCTTGCCAACCTCGTTACCGAACTCGCGCGCGATGCCGCGCCCGGCCATATCGGCATTGCCCACACCCGCTGGGCCACGCACGGCGCGCCGACTGCCGCCAACGCGCATCCGCACGCAACCGGCGAGGTTGCGCTGGTGCATAACGGCATCATCGAGAATTTCCGCCAGCTGCGCGAAGCACTTTCGGCGCGCGGCCGAAAGTTCGAATCCGAAACCGACAGCGAGGTCGTCGCGCATCTCGTCTCCGAAGCGGTCGAGGCGGGCGACAGTCCCGAAGAAGCCGTGCGCAAGGCGCTGCCCCAGCTACGCGGTGCCTTCGCGCTTGCCATCGCCTTTCGCGCCTATCCCGACATGTTGATCGGAGCGCGGCTCGGCTCGCCGCTGGTCGTCGGCTATGGCGACGGCGAGACCTACCTCGGCTCCGACGCCCTCGCCCTCGCTCCGTTGACGCAGCGGATCAGCTATCTTGAGGAAGGCGACTGGGTCGTCATCACCCGCGACGGCGCGACGATCCACGATGCTGATGGCAACGTTGTCGAGCGCGAAGTCACGATCTCCGGCGCCTCCGCCGCCGCCATCGAGAAGGGCAATTACCGCCACTTCATGCAGAAGGAGATATTCGAACAGCCGACCGTCGTCGCGCAGACGCTGCACAGCTATGTGCGCCAGGTCGATCGTACCGTCGCGCTGCCGCAGATCGACTTCGACCTTTCTCAGATCCGCCGCGTCACCATCGTCGCCTGCGGCACCAGCTATTACGCCGGGATGGTCGCGAAATACTGGTTCGAGCAATTCGCGCGCCTGCCGGTCGACATCGACGTCGCCAGCGAGTTCCGCTACCGCGAGCCGGTGCTGGAGGATGGCGGCCTCGCCCTGTTCATCTCGCAATCGGGAGAGACCGCCGACACCCTGGCCGCGCTGCGCCACTGCAAGGAAGCCGGGCAGACCATCGCCGTCGTCGTCAACGTGCCGACCAGTTCGATGGCACGCGAGGCGGACCTGCTTCTTCCGACCCACGCCGGGCCGGAAATCGGCGTCGCCTCGACCAAGGCGTTCACCTGCCAGCTGGCGGTCCTCGCCGCCCTCGCCACGCATCTTGCGGTCAAGCGCGGACACCTGACGCGCGCCGAGGAATCGGACATCGTCGATCACCTCATCGAAGTGCCCGCCGCGCTCAACGCCGCGCTCGGCTATGACGACGAGATCGCGGCGATGGCGCACCTCATCGCGCCGGCGCGCGACGTGCTTTATCTGGGGCGCGGGCCGGACTATCCACTGGCGCTCGAAGGCGCGCTAAAACTCAAGGAAATCAGCTATATCCACGCCGAAGGCTATGCCTCTGGAGAGATGAAGCACGGCCCCATCGCGCTGATCGACGAGGACGTACCGGTGATCGTCCTCGCCCCGTCAGGGCCGTTGTTCGAAAAGACCGTCAGCAACATGCAGGAAGTCGCCGCGCGCGGCGGCAAGGTCGTGCTGATTTCCGACTGGGAAGGCATCGCCGATGCGGGTGAAGACTGCATGGCGGTGATCGAGATGCCCAAGGTCCACCCGCTGATCGCGCCGATGGTCTATGCGATTCCGGCACAGTTGCTCGCCTATCACGTCGCGCTGGTCAAAGGCACCGATGTCGACCAGCCGCGCAACCTCGCCAAGAGCGTCACGGTTGAGTGATGCGGGCAGCCTGATCGGGCCTTTCGTCGCAGGCAAATCGCGCTAGGTTGCAGGCATGGCCGAGCCCGGAACGCTGACTATCGATGTCGATGATCCCGATTACGATCCCGCGCGCGAGGCGATAGAATCGCATTCGCTGATCGCGAAGTTTTACAAATACCGCCCGCCCTACACCCGGGCATACTTCGATGCGCTCGCCGAGCGGCTGTCATTGACGCGCGATTCGACCGTGCTCGATCTTTGCTGCGGTCGCGGAGACCTTGCAGCGGGCCTTGGCGCCCATGTCGGCCAAATCCAAGCCGTCGATGGTGCGCCCGAGATGATCGAACATGCCATCCCGGTAGAAAACGCGAAGTATCACGTTGCCGACGTCAATCGCGCGCCACTCGATGCAGTCGGCAGGATCGATCATATTTTTGTCGGTGCCGCGATCCACTGGGTCGAGCGCGAGGCGCTTACCCGGATCATCACGCAAAACCTGGTCCCCGGCGGCGCGATCGTCGTCGCCCATCGCAACCTCACGCTTGCCTCCAATGCCGCGCAAAACGCGCTGACGCAGCTAAACCGCCAATTCGGCGACCGTCCCGTCACCGGGGACATGCAGGGCACGGCAAAGCTGCGCGCCTGCGGGTTCGGCCAGGTCGATGGCATCCAACTCGCCCAACCAGCCGCCTGCGAGCCGGGATTTCTCTTTATGTATCAATTGTCCAAGGCCTATTACGCGTTTTACGACAACGCGCTGGGACGCCGGGCGGAATACGAACGCGCGTTCAACGAAGCAATGGCACCGCATACGCAGGACGGCAGGATTCCGGCACGTATTGCAAACTGGGCGTGGATCTATCGCGCCGCGCCCTGAGCGCTCGAAAGCGCCACGCAAGCCCCCGGAATAAATGATGCTTTTGCGCTCATAGGTTTACGCGGTGCTAACCATTGCCCGGCTATTGCGGCGCGGTGACAAAGAAGGCCAAACCTGACTCCGCCTTGCCCACCGAATTGCCGGTGCTCGCCGTGCTCGGACTTTCCGAGGCTGGCGAAGGCGACTGGGCGCGCCTGCGCGGCCTGCAATACTCGGGTCTGGCCAAGGCCACAGTCGCGCGGATCATCACCCACGCCGCCGCCGCGCTGGGCACCGCGTACCTCTTCCTCGGCCAGGTCCACATCGGCTTTATCGTCGGCTGGCTGCTCGCGCTGGCGGGATCGCTGTTCTACAGCGCGAAGATCGAAGGCTCGCTGGTCGATGCCGACCGCCGCCGCCTGTCCAAGGACGAAGTCAACCGCCAGGCCGTCGGCGCGATTGCCAATGCGCTGGTCTGGGTCGTGCCGATTGCCTGCTTCGGGCTGTTTTCCGACACGCTGACGCAGGTCAAGCTCTGGACCGTGCTGGCCATGCTGATGACGGCATCGGCGATCCTGTTGCCTTCGGTGCCGCTCGGCACCGCCTTGCTGACCGCCATCGTCGGCGCGGGCGCATTCGTCTATTTCATCTTCACCGGCACTTACGACATGGCGGTGCTGGCGCTCGCCTTTTCGGTCACGATCATCGCCGGTGCCATCGAATCGGCCCGCCGGTTCCTTTCCACCAAGATCGCCCAGTCGAACATGAACGAGAAGAACGAGGTCGTCTCGCTCCTCTTGCGCGAATTCGAGGAAGGCGAGGCAGACTGGCTCTGGCAGATCGACACAGCGCGCCGGGTCTGCGCGGTTTCGCCGCGCTTCGCCTTTGCGCTGGGCAAGAGCGCCAAGGATGTCGAGGGCAAGTCGTTCATCCAGCTGGTCGCCGGACCGGCTTGGGAGACGGGCCAGTTCCCCTCCAGCCTTCACGACCTTGCCGAACGGCTCAAGCGCCGCGAGAACTTTTCGAACCTGCTGGTGCGCGTCCAGATCAATGGTGAACCGCGCTGGTGGGAGCTTTCGGGCACCCCCAAGATCGACGAGAACGGCAACTTCGACGGTTTCCGCGGCGTCGGCTCCGACGTTACCGAGGCGCGCGAGAGCTCCGACAAGATTGCGCATATGGCGCGCTACGACACGCTGACCGCGCTGCCCAACCGCATGATGCTGACCGAATCGCTCGGCGATGCGCTGACCTATGCGGAGCAATGGCGCACCCGCTGTGCCTTCCTGATGATCGACCTCGACCGGTTCAAGGCGGTCAACGATACGCTGGGTCACCTCGTCGGCGACAAGCTGCTGGCGATGGTCTCCGAACGGCTCAAGGGCCAGATGACCGAGAACGAGCTGTGCGGCCGTCTTGGCGGTGACGAATTCGCCGTCGTGATCCGCGACGCCTCGGACCTGGAACGCGTCAACCGCGTCGCCAAGGGCATCATCCAGAGCCTTTCACAGCCTTACGAGGTCGACCACCATACGCTTTACGTCGGCGCGTCGGTCGGCTCCGCCGTCGGCCCGCGCGATGGCGCGACGGTCGAAACGCTGATGCGCAACGCCGACCTTGCGCTTTATCGTTCGAAAGACGAGGGCGGCGGCGAGCACTATACCTACGAGCCTGCGCTGCACGCCCATGCTGAAGAACGCCGCAAGCTGGAGTTCTCGCTGCGCCGCGCGCTGGAACGCAACGAGTTCATCCTGAACTTCCAGCCGGTCGTCGATGCCAAGGCGGAGACGATCACAAACTTCGAAGCGCTGATCCGCTGGAACAGCCAGGAACACGGCCTTATCAGCCCCGCCAAGTTCATCCCGCTCGCAGAGGACACGCGCCTGATCGTGCCGATCGGCGAATGGGTGCTGCGCGAAGCCTGCCGCGAGGCGGTAAAATGGCCCGCGCATGTCGGGGTTTCGGTCAACGTCTCGCCCGAACAGCTGCTCGATCCAAACTTCGCAGGCGCAGTCGTCGCGGCACTTTCGCAGACCGGCCTGCCCGCCCAGCGGCTTGAGCTGGAGGTAACCGAAACGCTTTTCGTGCGCGATGCCGACCAGGCGCGTGCGGCGCTTGAGAAGGTCATGGCGCTGGGCTGCAAGATTGCGCTCGACGATTTCGGCACCGGCTATTCCTCGCTCGGATACCTGAGGAAAATGCGCTTCTCGACGATCAAGGTGGACCGCACCTTCGTCCAGGGCGCGGCAACCGGGAACCCGGAAAGCCTCGCGATCATCCGCGCGGTTGTCGCGATGGCGGACAGCCTCAACATGCAGACGACCGCCGAAGGTGTCGAGAACGAGAAGGAACTGGCGGTCATTCGCCAGCTCGGTTGCAAGAAAATCCAGGGCTTCTATTTCGGCCGCCCGATGCAGCCCGCCGACGCTACCCGCCTGTTCCAGCGCAACCCGGAGCAGCGCAGAGACACGGCGGCTTAATACTGAGGTGCGCTCAAGGCATCTGCCTGGAGCTTCGGTGCTTACGACTCCGCCTCAGCCACCCGATATCGTACTCTCGAAGTGCCTATCGGTGGTTGGGCGAAGTCAGGCTGGCACCGCAAGGAGGCCACGGATGTGGCCGACGCACTCAACAAAGACTCGGGCCGGCACCGCTTCTGTTTCAGCTACGCTGAAACAGAAAACTGCTGAAACCAGCGTTCTCACCAATGCTTCGAACATCGCGCGTCCATGGTCGCTGCCGCCGTGTGCAGCCTTCGATGGCGCGTTCGGGATGCGGCATCATGCCGAGCACGTTGCCCTTTTCGTTGAGCACCCCGGCGATGTCGCGGATCGAGCCGTTGGGATTTTCAAGATAGCGGAAGGCGACCTGCCCCTCGCCCTCGATCCGGTCGAGCACACCGTCATCGACGAAATAGTTGCCGTCGTGATGCGCGATGGGGATCGCGATGCGCTGGCCCTGCGCATAGCCCGAAGTGAAGAGCGAGCTGCTGTTCTCGACCGATAGCGGCACCGTGCGGCAGATGTAGTGAATACCCGCATTGCGCAGCAGCGCGCCTGGCAGGAGGCCCGCTTCGGTCAGGATCTGGAATCCGTTGCACACGCCGAGCACCGGCACGCCCTTGCCCGCTGCCTCGACCACCGCTTTCATGATCGGCGAACGCGCCGCCATCGCGCCCGAGCGCAGGTAATCGCCATAGGAGAACCCGCCGGGCAGCGCGATGAAGTCGAGCCCTTCGGGCAGCGACGCCTCGCCATGCCAGACGCGCAGCGCCGGTGCGCCCGAAACCTCTTCCAGCGCAACCGCCATGTCCCGGTCGCAATTGGAGCCGGGAAAGGTGACGACCGCGGCGCGAAATCCGCTCACGCCGCCACCTTTTCGATGCGGTAGTTCTCGATCACCATGTTGGCAAGGAGTTTGCGGCACATCTCGTCCAGAGCCTCGTCGCTGACCGAGTCGGCAACATCGAGTTCGAGCAGCCGACCCGCGCGCACATCGTTGACGCCTTCGAAGCCCAGCCCCTCGAGCGAATGCTGGATCGCGCGCCCTTGCGGATCGAGCACACCGGGCTTGAGGCTGACATGGACACGGACTTTCATCGGCTGGCCTTTCGCTGGCGATCGCAGTAGTCTTTCGCTGCGCCCTGCATATGGCCAGCGCCCTGCCCGCGCGCAAGCCGTGAGCCAGCGCTATTGAACCGTTTGTCGACCCGTGCAATCGCTGCCACACCGATAAAAACACCTCAACGAAGGGAAAGGTCGCATGAGCATCGATTTCAAGGACAAGGTCGCCATCGTCACCGGCGCGGGCGGAGGCCTCGGGCGCAGTTATGCGCTGGAGCTGGCGCGGCGCGGGGCAAAGGTGGTGGTCAACGATCTGGGCGGCGCGCGCGATGGCACCGGGCATTCGGACGCCGCGCTTAAGGTGGTCGAGGAGATCGAGGCGGCTGGCGGCACCGCGATGTCGAACGGCGGCTCGGTCGCCGAATATGCGCAGATGGAAGAAATGGTGGCCAAGGCGAAGGAAGCCTGGGGCCGCGTCGATATCCTCATCAACAACGCCGGTATCCTGCGCGACAAGTCCTTCTCCAAGATGGAGCCGGAAGACTTCGAGATTGTTGTAAAGGTCCACCTGCTCGGCTCGGCCTATGCCACCAAGGCGGTCTGGGAAACGATGCGCGAGCAGAACTATGGCCGCATCCTGATGACCAGCTCGTTTTCGGGGATCGGCGGCAATTTCGGGCAGGCGAACTATGCCGCGGCAAAGACCGGGATGCTCGGCCTGATGCGCACGCTCAACCTTGAGGGCGCGAAGAACGGGATCAAGGTCAATTCGATCGTGCCGACAGCGGGCACGCGCATGACCGAGGACATCCTGCCGGGCGAGGCATTCGAGACCTTTACACCGGACAATGTCATGCCCGCCGCGCTGTTTCTGGTTTCCGGCGATGCCCCGTCCGACGCGATCGTCGCAGCGGGTGGCGGCACTTATCACTCGGTCTGGCTGACGATGAACGAGCCGATCCTGCTCGCCCCGGACGAACGCACCGTCGAAGGCATCGCCGCGCACTGGGCAGCGATCAGCGACCGTTCTACCGATTCCGATGGTCTCGGGCGTCGAGGCGGCGATGAAGGCAATGGGCGCGCTGCAGAAGGCGGCGAAGGGGTAGTGTCGCAATGCGGGCTTAGGGACGAAAGCGACGGCAGCTCGGCGCTGCTGTTGCGGTGAAGCGGTTGTTCTGGAAGCGACGACAATTCGGTCTCTGCCAGCCAAGCAAATGCCTCCCAGAACCCGCCGTTCAGTAGTTGGCTGTCATAACTGCTTTGCGCCAATTTTTCCGCGTGTTCGGCTACCCCTGTAAAATTATTCGCCGAAATGCAGAAATCAGTCAGGCAATGCGAATGCAACATAGGCGGCCCCCTGCGGGCCTTTGGGGTTGCGCGATCCGCTCGTGGCGATTGCGACATATTGCCGGCCGCCGATGCTGTAGGTGACAGGCGTAGCAACCCCGGCATAGGGCAGCTGCGTCTGCCACAGCAGCTTGCCGGAACTGCTGTCGAAGGCGCGGAACTTGCGGTCGAAAATTGTCGCTCCAATGAACACCAGGCCGCCATCCGTGACGATTGGGCCGCCGTAATTTTCAGAGCCGGTATTCTTGATGCCCTTTGCGGCAAGCTCGGGATATTCGCCGAGCGGGACTTTCCAGAGATACTCACCGGTATTGAGGTCTATCGCGTTGAGCGTCCCCCAGGGAGGAACAACAGCGGGATAGCCGCCAGCGTCCTGAAGGCGGTTATAGCCGGAAATGAAATATGGCATCCGCTTCGCCGCAGCACCGGTTGAGACGACCTCCTGCCGCTCGCTTCCGCTATTGGCCGGAGTACCATCGCTCAGGAGATAGCTGCGCAGCGCCCCGATATCTGACTGACTGAGCTGAGGGAAACCGGGCATGCGTCCCCGTCCTTTGACGATGACGTCCACCAATTCGCTGGCGAACATACGTGAGCCCACGCCGACAAGGCTGGGCGTGGATGGCGGCGATCCGGCGCGGTCCAGGCCATGGCAAGACGCGCAATTGATTGCGTAGACCTGCTGTCCGTTGCTGCTATTGCTATTGGCGAAGGCCGATAGCGGCACCAGCCGCGTGTAATATGGCACATCATTTGAATTGATGTAGATGATGCCCTTTGCCGGATCGACAGCTGCTCCGCCCCATTCCGCGCCTCCGTCAAAGCCGGGGAAGACGATGGTGTCGTGGTCGGTGCTGAACGGAACGAACTGGCCCTCGCTGCGCATCTTGCGAAATTGTGCCAATAGCGCGTCACGATCATCCGCGGTCTGAGCGGTTATCATGTCCTCCGACAGGCGCTGACGCGCAAACGGCGCGGGCTTGACCGGAAATGGCTGGGTCGGTGCCGTTCTCTCCCCCGCCACCTGACTGGGCGGAACGGCGCGCTCTTCGACAGGAAACAGCGGCTCGCCCGAAACGCGATCGAAAACGAACAGGAAACCCTGCTTTGTCGGCTGCGCGACCGCATCGACCATCTGGCCTTCGTGCCGGACCGTCAGCAAGGTGGGCGGCGAGGAAAAATCCCGGTCCCACAGATCGTGGTGTACCGCCTGAAAATGCCAGAGCCGCTTGCCGGTGGCGGCGTCCAGCGCCAGCAGGCTGTTGGCGTAAAGATTGTCGCCGATCCGATCCGCGCCATAGAAATCGAAAGTTGGCGATCCGGTTGGCACATAGACGATGCCACGCTTTTCATCGAGCGCCATGCCCGCCCAGTTGTTGGCACCGCCCGCCGTCTTCCATGCGTCTTTCGGCCAGGTTTCGTGCCCCTCCTCTCCGGGCTGCGGAATGGTATGGAAAGACCAGCGCAGCTTGCCGGTGCGGACATCGTAAGCGCGGATGTCACCCGGCGGGGCCGGAGGGTTTTCGGCCGTACGAAAACCCACGATGATCACATCCTTGTAGACGATACCGGGCGAGGTCAGAAACACGGCACTCTCATTGGGATTGCGTCCCAGATTCTGTCGAAGATCGATTTTCCCACCATCGCCAAAGCCGGGAATCGGCGTCCCGGTCTTGGGGTCCAGCGCGAAGAGATCGGTCACGCTGCTGGCAAACAGGCGCGCCTCGCTGCCTTGCGACCAATAGGTGAGGCCGCGTACAGGCTGACCGTTAGTTTGACCCGGATCAAAGCGCCACAAGAGTTCGCCCGTGGCGCCATCCAGCGCAATGGGCTGTTGAGCGGTGTTGTAGCCGTACAGCACTCCGCCAATGACGAGAGGTTGTGTCTGAAGGCCGCCATCGGCGCCAGCATCGAACCGCCAGACCTGCTGCAACTGTCCTACATTATCGCGATTGATTAGGCCTAGCTCCGAATGTCGCTGGCCTTCGGCATTTCCGCCATATACCGGCCAGTCTCTGTCAGACGAACCGGATGCAAGCCCGCAGCCTACCAATAACGTCAAGGTTGAAGCTGCACAGAGACGCCAGGCAATGGAAGCTCGCGAACCGATCATGCTTCGTCACACCTCATTTTCAGCGCGAATGTTGTCGCCTGTCCGCTGAGGGGACAAGACGCTTGGCATCGCGGCTACGACCGCTAATCGCGGATCACTAACCGAAAGCGGACGGGCAGGAAACCACCCCCTCCAAGACATTCCGCCAAAACATCGCGCCACCCGAAACCGGACATTCGCTCACGGCCAAGCCGCACCCGGTTCCTCTACCCCTCAACCACCTTCAGCAACCTGCGCTCAAGCGGGAAGAGCACGCCGCGCAGTTCGTGGCCGCGCTTCAGGACCTGCCCGGCCTCGCCGTATAGCGTCCACATGCCCTGCTTGGCGCGAAGCGCGGGGCGCTTTTCGATGCGCACCTGCGGGCGCTCTGCGGTGCGGTGGAAGGCGGCGAAGTGGGCCGCGTCCTTGTCGAAATCCATCGCATAGTCGCGCCATTGCCCGGCGGCGACCATGCGGCCGTAAAGATCGAGGATGCGTTGCAGTTCGGCGCGTTCGAACCCGACTTGCGCCGGACGGGCGAACGGCGACGGAAAGGGCGTGACGTTTGCGCTCAAGCCGGAGTGCTTCCTTGTCGCTTGGCCTCACCCTGCTGGCGCGCGGCGTCGCGCTCCGCGACCAGTTCGGCGATGCGCTTTTGCATCACCTGCATCTCGCACTGCAGGATTTCGAGCTGCTGCGTTGCCGGATCGAAGCGATCCGAGCAAGGCGTGCCATAGGGCACGAAATCGACTGTTTCGGGCTTGACCTCGACCGGGACCGGCTTGGCCGGGATGCCAACCACGGTCGCCCCGGCGGCGACATCCTTGGTGACGACCGCATTCGCACCGACGCGCGCGCCCGCGCCGACGGTCAACGGGCCAAGGATCGCCGCGCCAAGGCTGACGATCACCCCGTCTTCCAGCGTGGGGTGTCGCTTGCCGCCCTCACCATTGGTCGGGTTGGTGCCGCCCAGCGTCGCACCCTGGTAAATCGTGACGTTGTCGCCGATCTCGGCAGTCTCACCGATCACGACGAAGCCATGATCGACGAAGAAGTTCTTGCCGATCTTCGCGCCGGGGTGGATGTCGATCGCGGTAAGGAAGCGCGACAGGTGGTTGACCGTACGCGCGAGGAAAAACAGCCGCGCCTTGAACAGCGCATGCGCCACGCGGTGCCAGAAAAGCGCCCAGAGCCCGGGATAGAGCAACACCTCGAAACGCGAACGCGGCGCGGGATCGCGCGCGACGATGGAATCGAGATATCGGATAATTCCGCCGAACATACCGTGATTCTTCCCCAAAAACGGCGTTAAAGCAAGCGCGGCTGCTCCTGGCCGGAAATTTCCTCCAACGCCTCGCGCCAGATCGCCATCGTTGGCGCCGCTTTTCGCTCAAGGCTCAACCGGTCGATGGCCTCGACCAGCCGCTCCACGCCCATGTGGCTACGCCGGCAACGCGGTACAAGGTAGGCAGTGGCCGAATCGTCCAGCGCAAGGCTGCGCATTTCGGCATGAAGCAGGATCAGGTCCGCCAGCATTTCATCGTCGAGCGCCCCGATTTCGAGGTGCAGCGCCGCGCCCAGTCGCGAGGCAAGGTCTGGCAACGCGATCTGCCAGCCCTCCTCCCCGGCATTGCTGACGAGTAGAAGCGGGCGGCGCGCCTCCTGCGCGCGGTTCCAGGCGTGGAACAGCTCGTCCTCGGGCAGCGAATCGGCGTCGTCGATTGCATCGCCCGCCCCCGATGCCGCGAACCAGTCCGCCAGCAGCGACTTTCCCGAACGCGGCGGGCCGGAAAGGATAGCGGTGCCGAACGGCCATGAGGTCGGGTCCGCCAGCGCATCGACCACGGCACGATTGGCCGCGCCCACGACGATGCGCGAAGGCTTGCCTGTGCTGGCCTGCGATAATGGCAATGCGATCTGCCGCATGGCAAATCCCCGATTTTAGCGCGTCATCGAGACGGTATTGCCGCTCACCGACACGCTCCAGCCGCGGCCGCGCAGCGCAGCCGCCAGCGCATTGGCGTCGCCCGCAAAGGACACACGCATGACCGACGTGCCACCGATTGCAAGGCTGGTCGTAGCCGCCCCGCTTACACCCGGCGCTCCGCGTACCGCGCCAAGCGCCGCATCGACTGCCGCCGCATCGGGCGAGGAGAACTGCACGGTGAAAGACTGCACCGCGGCCTGTGTCGGTTGCGGTGTCGGTTCGGACGAATCGTCGTTGCTCTTCGTCGTCGTGGTCGCCGCCGCCGGGGCTGCCGCCTGCTTGGGCGAGAGCGCCTCGCGCAGTTTGGCCAGCGCGGCATCGAATGCGCGCTCTTCCGCCATCAGCGTCGGGTCGGGCGTCAGCACGCCGCGCGCCAGCGCATCCTGATAGATCTTGTCGATCCGGATCACCGCATCGGCCATCATGCGCGGCACTTCTGCATCGGACTTTGCCGTCAGCGTAAACGAATCGAGGAATTCGTTGTCGGGGCCATAGCGCGCGGTGAAGGTGCCGTTGACCGGGCCACCGGGATAGGTCCGCTCAAGCCGCGCGACGGGAATTACCACGTCCGCCGCTTCGAACGAATTCAGCACATTGCGCCACCAGAGGCGGCTGCGCCTGCCGGTCTGGCCCGCGTTCAGAACGAGCGATTCACCGCCCGCGCCGATGGGCCGCGCATAAGCGATACGGCTGCCCGCGGCCTGGAAATTCGCCCAGGCCGCTTGCCAGGGTCCGCGTACTTCGAAAACCTGCCGCACCCCGCCCGAATAGAGCACCGGCACAACCAGCATCGGTGCCGAGCGCGCACGGGCAAGGCTGCCGCCCGCCGAGCCGACATAGGACGCTGCCTTGGTGCGGTCGAAGATCACCCCGAGCGTCGCGATATAGCGGCGCGGGCCGATCTTCTCTTCCTCGATCACGATCGCCTGGACCATGCCCGAAAGCTGGCCATCGCCCATTTTCGGCCCGTTGATCTTGGCCCATGCCTTGCGCGTGGCTTCTTCCCAGCCCTTCTCGCGCGCTTCGACGCCGTCCTTGCCGGTCACGTCGACTTCGATGCCCGTCACATGGATGTCGGTCGAGGTCGCGACCGGCGCGATTCCGCGCTCGCCCTCGATCTGCGCGCCCGCCCGGTCGAGCCCGGCGATGCCGAGCGCAATGGCGAGGCTGCCGCCGAGCACGGTCAGCAACTGGGCCGCAGGCCCGAAACGAAGCCCGCGCGGGCGAAAAAGATGCGAAAAAACAGTCATCGATGAGAACCGGGGCGCCTTTTGCCCAAAGGCGAGTGGAAATCCAAGCGCGAATACGCCAAAGGGTCGAACAATGAGCTCAGACACACAATCCTATACCTACGAACAGGCCGGAGTCTCCATCGACGCGGGCAACCGCCTGGTCAAGGCAATCGGCCCGCTGGTCAAGGCTACCGCGCGTCCCGGCGCGGATGGCGAGATCGGCGGTTTCGGCGGTTTCTTCGATCCCAAGGCAGCCGGATACAACGATCCGATCCTTGTCGCAGGCAACGATGGCGTGGGCACCAAGGTCAAGCTCGCCATCGACCACGACCGGCACGACAGGATCGGTATCGACCTCGTCGCAATGTGCGTGAACGACCTGATCGTGCAGGGCGCGGAGCCCCTGTTTTTTCTCGACTATTTCGCCACCGGCAAGCTCGACAATGGCGTGGCCGAGCGCGTGATCGCGGGCATTGCCGAGGGCTGCCGGATCGCCGGATGCGCGCTGATCGGCGGCGAGACAGCGGAAATGCCGGGCATGTATGCCGATGGCGACTATGACCTTGCCGGTTTCTGCGTCGGTGCGGTCGAGCGCGGCGAGCAGCTGACCGGCGACAAGGTCGCAGCGGGCGATGTGCTGCTCGGCCTTGCCTCATCGGGCGTGCACTCCAACGGCTATTCGCTGGTGCGCAGGCTGGCGGCGGACAAGGGCTGGAAGCTGGAGCGTCCCGCCCTGTTCGATCCCGAGACGCTGCTGGTCGATGCGCTGGTCGAGCCGACGCGAATCTATGTGAAGAGCCTCTTGCCGGTGGTGCGTTCGGGGCGAATCAATGCACTCGCCCATGTCACCGGCGGCGGCCTGCTGGAGAACGTGCCGCGTGTTCTGCCCAAAGGCCTGCACGCGCATGTCGATGCCGACCTCTGGGAGCAATCGCGGCTGATGGCGTTCCTGCAGGCGCAGGGAAATATCGAGCCGGGAGAGATGGCGCGCACCTTCAATTGCGGCATCGGCATGGTTGTCGCGGTTGCGCCGGGCGAAGTGGATTCGGTCACCGCCGATCTTGAGGCAGCAGGCGAAGCCGTCACGCGGATCGGCGAAATCCGCGAAGGCGAACGCGGCTGCTCGGTGCGCGGCAGCGCCGGAAAGTGGGGCGCACGCGAAGACTGGGAAGCGACGCACCTTGCCTGACAAAGGGCCTGAACGCGCGAAAGTCGCCGTGCTCATATCGGGCAGCGGCACCAACATGGCGGCGCTGCTCTATGCCAGCCGCGCCGAGGCCTGCCCTTACGAGATCGTGCTGGTTGCCAGCAACAAGGCCGACGCGGGCGGGCTCAAGCTCGCCGAGGCCGAGGGCGTTGCCACCTTCGTTCTCTCGCACAAGGGCATGGAGCGCGACGAACACGACATGGCCATGCACGAGGCGATTGTCGCATCGGGCGCTGACTACGTCGCACTGGCCGGCTATATGCGCATCCTATCGCCCGGCTTCGTAAGCAAATGGGAAGGCCGGATGCTCAACATCCACCCCTCGCTGCTGCCGAAGTACAAGGGGCTGCACACGCACGAGAAGGCAATTGCGGCGGGCGATTCGCATGCCGGGTGTTCGGTCCACCTCGTGACTGCCGAACTCGATGACGGACCGCTGCTGGGCCAGACCAAGGTTGCGATCCTGCCCGGCGACACAGCCGACACGCTGGCTGCGCGCGTGCTGATCGCCGAACACCAGCTCTATTCGCGCTGCCTTGCCGCGCATGTCGGGCGCGAGTCTGATCCGGAATGGCTGCTGGGCCGCGTCCGCGCGCTGGCAATGGCGCTGCCCGAGGCCGAAGAGCGCGAATCGCATGGTTCCGCTGGCTGGCGCACCGGTGGGAAGAGCGGCAAGTATTTCGCCTATTTCTCGGACCAGCACCATGGCGAGCCGCATATCGCCCTGCTCGCCAAGACGGGCGGCGTCGATGAGGTGGAGGGACTGGTCGAGACCGCGCCTGAAACCTACTTCAAACCCGCCTACTACGGCGCATCGGGCTGGGTCGGCGTGATCCTCAACCGCAAGGATTGCGACTGGGCGCTGGTCGAAGAATGGCTCGGGCGCAGCTGGCGCGCGGTGGCGCCGAAGCGGCTCACGAAACTGCTGGACGCGGCGGACGAGTTTTAGTTCATTCGAAAACGTCTGTAGGCGAATTGATACGCCGTGCCCAAGCACCGCGGACACCATTCAAGAGCGCAAGCGCAATAGCAGCATAAGCGATCAACCATCCGACATTTGTTGTGCCGGCTGCAATCTTTCCAATGACTTCAACAATGAATAGGACTAGCACGAGCGCGCCCCAAATCGCGCCCTTTCCAATCTTGAATCTCCACGCGGCGGTTGCAACAATTCCGAGTTCTATGGCCATTCCAATGAAAGGCAAGGTATTGTCCGTTGTAGGCTGATCCAGCGTAGGAGTACGATCAAATGCGACCAAGAGTATTACTCCAAGACAAATCATGGCGCAAAAAGCGAGCGCCCCAAAGAAGCCAGCTTTACGAGCTTCCTCCAATCCTTCAGCATCGCTAGTATCTGGAAACCAATCAGCCACAGGCAAGCCCCCCAATCTACAGGCTCTCAGCGTAGGCGGAAATATGCATAACGCAACCACCAATTGCCGGTCGCCTAAATCTCTGCGTAGTCGACCAGCGGGCGGCTCTCGCGCGTGCCCTTGTAGCGCGCTTCCGGATCGTTGGGATCGCCCGCGATGATCACATGATCGTCGTGCACCTCGACCAGCGTGCCGACGAAGGGGAAGCCCTCAAGGCTGCCAGTCACGCGGTATGAAACGGTGTCGCCGACCTTGAAGGTCTTTTCATCGAAGTTGAATTCGAACGGGCAGTCCTCGCCCGCTTCGCCCATGCCTTGCATTGCCTGTCTCCTTTGCGGGAGAAGATAGGCTTACGCGGCGCAAACGAAAAGGGCCGCTGGATCGCCCCGGCGGCCCTTGTCCAGCGAAAGGTCGCGCGATCAGCCGACGATTTCTTCGGGCTTGAAGAAATAGGCGATCTCGATCGCCGCGTTCTCGTCGCTGTCCGAACCATGGACCGAATTTGCTTCGATCGATTCGGCGTGGGTCTTGCGGATCGTGCCTTCGGCAGCGTCGGCGGGGTTGGTCGCGCCCATCACGTCGCGGTTGCGCTTCACGGCGTCCTCGCCTTCGAGCACCTGCACTACGACCGGGCCGGAGATCATGAAGTCGACCAGCTCGCCAAAGAAGGGGCGTTCCTTGTGGACTGCGTAGAAGCCTTCGGCCTGTTCGCGGGTCATGTGGATGCGCTTGGAGGCGACGACGCGCAGGCCGGCATCTTCCAGCATCTTGGTGACCGCGCCGGTCAGGTTGCGGCGGGTGGCGTCGGGCTTGATGATCGAAAACGTGCGGGTAACCGCCATGGGATGTTCCTTCGCGAAAGTGCTGTTCTTGTTGGTTGCGCGCGCCCCTAGCCGGGATCATGCTGCGCTGCAACTTTCTTTCCGGCGGGTGGAAGCCCACCCCTGCTGCGACTAGCCTCACCTGCGGTTCGGCAAGTCTCGCTTCCCCTCCCGCATGCGGGAGGGGCAATGAAGCTTAGCGAGCCAAAGGCGAGATTAGCTGCAATGGGGTGGGCCTGCAGCGCTAAGCCGCCTTAACCCACTTGCCGCCTTCCTGCTTCCAGAAATGCCGTTCCAGCCCCTCGCGGCTACCGAGCAACTTCCAGCACTGGCGAGCATCGTGCAGCGTCGCATCGTCGAACAGGAAGAAGGTGCGCTCGAATGCCGTCTCGCCATCGCGCCAGGCACCGTCGGCAATGGCGAGGTATTTCGCCCCGTTTCCGGGTTCGGGCTTGTCGGAGAGCAAGATCGGCTGGCGCTCCTCGTTGCCCTCCCCTGCCCTGCCATGCGCCAGGAAGCTGTCGGGCAGGCGCGTCCAGAGCCCCTCGCTGATCCGCCCCAGCTGGTCAGTGTCGGCTGAAACCACCAGCAGCCGCTCGCCCAGCCCCAGCGTGTTGCGCGCGATGAGCGGCAGCGTCGCTTCGGCAGGATCGCGGCTGAGCTGGTAGAAATCGACGCGCATCAGCCTTCGAGGTTCTCGCGCACGAATTCGTCGAGCAGGCGCACGCCGAAGCCGGTCGCACCCTTGTCCCAGGTTGCGCCGGGCTTGTCGGTCCAGACGGTGCCCGCGATGTCGAGGTGCGCCCAGGGCGTGCCCTTGTCGATGAAGCGCTGGAGATACTGTGCGGCGGTGATCGAGCCGGCGTGGCGCGGGCCGACGTTCTTCATGTCGGCAATCGCCGATTCGATCAGCTTGTCGTAAGCCGCGCCGATCGGCTGGCGCCAGAGCTTGTCGCCAGAGGCCCTGCCCGCCGCGTCGAGCTTTCCGGCCAGCGCGTCGTCGTTCGAGAACATGCCCGCGTATTCGTCCCCCAACGAGACGATGATTGCGCCGGTCAGCGTGGCAAGATCGATCACGGCGGAAGGCTTGTACTCGCGCTGCACGAAGGTCATCGCGTCGCACAGGACAAGGCGGCCCTCGGCGTCGGTGTTGATGACCTCGACGGTCTGCCCCGACATGGTGGTGACAACGTCGCCCGGACGCTGAGCCTTGCCGTCGGGCATGTTCTCTACCAGACCGCAGATACCGACGATGTTCGCCTTCGCCTTGCGCAGCGCCAGCGCCAGCATCGTGCCCGCGACCGCGCCCGCGCCGCCCATGTCCCACTTCATGTCTTCCATGCCGCCCGGCGGCTTGAGCGAGATGCCGCCGGTGTCGAAGGTCACGCCCTTGCCGACGAAGGCAACCGGGCGCTCGCCCTCCTTGCCGCCCTTCCAGTTCATCACCAGCAGGCGCGGCGGGCGCGCAGAGCCCTGCGCCACCCCGAGCAGCGCGCCCATGCCAAGCTCGCGCATTTCGTTTTCGTCGAGCACGCGGATTTCGAGGCCGGTGCCTTCCATCGCCTTGCGGCAACGCTCGACGAAGGATTGCGGATAGATCGCATTGGCTGGCTCGGTGACCAGTTCCTTGGTGAGCGCCACGCCCTCGGCGACATGCGAAAGCTCAGCCCAGGCGGCTTCCGCACCATCGGGCGCGCCGATCACGGAGATGGTCTTGAGCGTCGCCTTTTTCTCCTCGGCCAGCTTGGTGCGATAGACATCGTGCCGCCAGCCGCGCAGGCGGGCACCCATCAGCGCGCGCGCCGCTTCGGCAGGGGAAAGGCCGGTGCCGGTAAAGTCGATGTTCAGTTCGTCATGGCCCGAGGCAATATATTTGGCGGCGAGCGCCGCGCCCGCCTTCTCGACCGCCGAAATCCGGTCCTTACCGCTCGCCTCACCGATCCCGGCGAGCGCCACGCGCACGACCTTGCCGCCACGCTCGACGAAACCTTCGAAGACCTGCCCCGCTTTGCCGGTAAAGCGCGCCAACTTCGCGCCTTCGGCCAGCACAGCCTCCAGATCGGCGGGCACGGCGTCCTTGTTGACCAGCCGCCCGATCAGCTGCGGGGTGTGGCTGGCGGCGGCGTCGAGGAAGCGGATATCCATGAAAACTCCATAAGGCTCGGAATTGGCGTGCCAGAACGGCGCAGGTCTGCGCCCGGCGTGGATTGCAGTTAGGCGCGGGCAATGCGATAGGCAAGCCATGCTCCCGGACACGAGACACCTGCTGCACGCTGTTGCCGGGGCTTTGGTGGCGTTTGCGACGCCCGAGGCCGCCCTGGCGCAGGAAAGCGATTCGGCGCTTGAGGAACGGCAGGAAATCGCGTTCGAAGCCGATGGCATCGAATATCTCGAAGACAGCGAGACGGTGATCGCGCGCGGCAATGTCGTGCTGCGCCGCGAAGGCGAATCGGTGCGCGCCGATACCGTCAGCTGGAACCGCGAAACCGGGCTCATCGTCGCGTCGGGCGATGTCCGGCTGGTCGATGAGGACGGCAATCAGGTCTTCACCGAGCAGGTCGAACTGACCGACAAGCTCAAGGCAGGCGCCATGCAGAACATGCTGCTGGCGCTGCGCGAAGGCGGACGGCTGGCGGCAGCATCGGGCCGGCGCGAGGAAGACGGCACGATCACGCTGGAACGCGCGGCCTATACCGCCTGCGGGATCGAGACCGGAACCGGCTGCCCCAAGGAGCCGAGCTGGCGCATCACCGCGCGCGAGGTCGTTTACGATGCCGAGGAGAAACGCATTGCCTTCAAGGGCGCGAAAATCATCTTCTTCGGCGCGCTGGCGATCCCGATTCCCGGCCTCAAGCTGACCACTGACGGGCGCGCGCTGTCAGGCCTGCTGATCCCCGACATCGCCTTCACCCCATCGAACGGCGCGGAAATCCTGCTGCCCTATTATCACCGCATCGACGACAACCGCGACATTACCGCGACCGCACACGTCTTCACCGAAGCGCCGCCGATGGCCTCGGTCCAGTATCGCGCGCTGACCGATGTCGGCGCATACCAGGTCACCGGCTACGCCACATCGAGCAAGCGGATCCCGATCTTCGGCGCAACGCCAACCGAGAACCAGTCGTTCCGCGGCTACCTCTTCGCCAATGGCCGGTTCCAGGTGACGCCCGAATGGAGCATCACCGGCTCGATCCGCCGCGCGACAGACCGCACCTTCCTGCGCCGCTACGAAATCAGCCGCGACGACCGGCTGCGCTCGATGATGGAGATCGAGCGCGTCGGGCGCGACAGCTATTTCTCGCTGGCCGGCTGGTCGACCCAGACAATGCGCGTCGGCGCGGATCAGGGGCAGGTGCCGGTCGCCCTGCCCGTCGCCGACTATCGCCGCCGCTTCACCGATCCCTTGCTCGGCGGGAAGCTGGAGCTTCAGGCCAACTCGCTCGCCATCGTCCGCAATGACGGGCAGGATACGCAGCGCGCCTTTGCCCGCGCACAATGGGACATGCGCCGCCTGACTTCGCTGGGGCAGGAACTGACCTTCACCGCACTGGTTCGCGGCGATCTCTATCACTCGCGCGAAAACCTCTCGACCGCGACCGAAATCTATCGCGGCGAGGCGGGCTGGAAGCATCGCGGCGTCGCTACCGTTGCGGTGGACATGAAATGGCCATTCGTTGGCGAGGCATTCGGCGGGCGACAGGTGCTGACCCCGCGCCTGCAACTCGTCGCCAGCCCCTCGATCCGCAACCTTGCGGTGCCCAACGAGGACGCGCGCGCAGTCGATCTTGAAGACAGCAACCTCTTCGCACTCAACCGCTTCCCCGGATACGACCGGATCGAGGACGGGGTGCGCTTTACCTACGGGCTCGACTGGCAGCTCGAATTTCCGGCATGGCGGATCAAGTCCACCGTGGGCCAGTCGGTGCGCCTCTCCAACGAGCCGACGCTGCTGCCCGATGGCACCGGGCTGACCGACAAGACCAGCGATATCGTCGGCCGGACCGAGGTGCGCTACCGCAACTTCATCAACCTCGTTCACCGATTCCGCCTCGACAAGGACAACCTCGCCGTGCGCCGTAACGAGTTCGACGCGGTGATCGGCAGCCGCCGCACCTATGCCGAGGTCGGCTACGTCAAGCTCAATCGCGGCATCGCCCGTGACTTCGAGGATTTGCAGGACCGCGAAGAATTGCGCTTCGCCGGGCGCGTGGGCTTTGCCCGCTACTGGTCGATTTTCGGTTCGGGCGTAGTCAACCTCACCAACCGCAACGAAGACCCGGTCTTCGGCTCCGACGGTTTCCAGCCGCTGCGCACCCGCGTCGGGGTTGCCTATGCCGACGATTGCCTCGAAGCCTCGGTAACCTGGCGGCGCGACTATGTTGCGACGGGAGATGCCCGGCGCGGCAACTCCTACCGCTTCAATTTCGTACTCAAGAACCTTGGCTTCCGGTGAGCGCAATGGCCGCGTTTGGCACCGCGATACAAAATCGCTATTGCCCCCGCTCAGTCTGGGTTAATCGGCGCAATTGCAAAGGATGCAAGTCTGAGGGGAAGTCCGAAGACCCGGTTTCCTGCCTTGTTGAATAACGATGGGATTTGATTTGACGGTGACTGCTGCAATGCACACGAAACTCCTCGCACCGCTGGCCGCGCTGGCCGCGCTTGGCGGCGCATTCGCCGCAACGCCTGCCTTCGCGCAGGCACAGGGCGTGCTCAACATTCCCGAAGGCGTACAGATCTTCGGCGAGCGTAACCCCAATGTGCGCAAGGCCACTGCGGTGGTGAACGGCGATGTCATTACCGGCACCGACGTCGATCACCGCCTCGCGCTGATCCTTGCCGCAAATCAGGGCCAGGTCTCCGAAGAGGAAACCCAGCGCCTGCGCCTGCAGGTCCTGCGCAACCTGATCGACGAGACGCTGCAAATTCAGGAGGCCGCCGCCTCCGACATCGAGATCGAGGATAGCGAGGTCGACCAGTCCTACGCGCGCGTCGCCACGCAGAATTTCAACCAGAATACCGAGGCGATGGACAATTACCTTCGCCGCATCGGCTCCTCGCCCGCCTCGCTCAAGCGGCAGATCAAGGGCGAACTGGCATGGCAGCGCCTGCTCAGCCGCAACGTCTCACCCTTCATCAACGTCTCCGAGGAAGAGGTGAACGAGATGCTCGCGCGGCTTAACGCTGCAAAGGGCACCGACGAATACCGCATCGGCGAAATCTACCTCGCGGCAACGCCCGAGGCGCGTCAGCAGGTTTACGAAAACGGCCAGCGGATCGTCGACCAGCTGCGTCAGGGCGGCAGCTTCGTTGCCTATGCCCGCCAGTATTCGCAGGCCTCGACCGCGGCGGTCGGCGGCGACCTTGGCTGGATCAGGCTGGCGCAGCTGCCCGCCGAACTGGCCACCGCCGCCCGCAATCTTCAGCCCGGCCAGCTTGTCGGCCCGGTCGAGGTGCCCGGCGGTTTCTCGATCATTTACCTGATCGACAAGCGGCAGGTGCTGATGGCCGACCCACGCGATGCAGTGCTTTCCTTGAAGCAGGTCTCGATCGACTTCCCCGCCGGGATCGGCGAAGCGCAGGCTCAGGCGCAGGCCAACCAGTTTGCCGAGGCGATGAGCGCCGCGCGCGGCTGCGGCAATGTCGACGAGGTTGCCGCCGGGATCGGCGCGACGGTCGTTTCCAACGACCAGGTTCGCGCGCGCGACCTGCCGGGACCGCTGCAGGCTGCCGTGCTGCAGATGTCGCTGGGCGAAACCTCGCCGCCGTTTGGTTCGATCGACGAAGGCGTGCGCGTGCTGATGCTTTGCGGCCGCGACGATGCCCAGATCGACGGCGGGCCGAGCTTCGACCAGCTGATGGCGCAGATGGAAGACGACCGCATCAACAAGCGCGCGCAGATGTACCTGCGCGACCTGCGGCGCGATGCCATCATCGACTATAACTGACCGGGGCACCGCGCGGTGAGCACCTGCGCGCCGCTCGCTCTCTCGTTGGGCGATCCCGCCGGTATCGCGCCGGAACTGATCGCCGAGGCATGGGCACGGCGCGAGGAATTCGCGCTCCCCACGTTCTTCGTGGTCGGCGGCGCAAACCTGCTCGAAGCGGCTGCCGCAACGCGCGGTCTGAAGGTCAAGACCGCGCGTCTTGGCGCCCCCGAAGAGGCAGCCTGCGTCTTTGGCGAGGCCCTTCCGGTGCTGGGCGAGATGGACTGCCCCTATAGTCCCGGCGAACCACAGCGCGAGGGCGCGCTGGCGGCACTGACCTCGCTGAGCATGGCGACCAAGCTGACCATAGCGGGCAAGGCCTCCGCGCTGGTCACCGGACCGATCGCCAAGTCGCATCTCGCCACCGTTGGCTTTTCTCAGCCGGGCCAGACCGAATTCGTCGCCGACGCCTGCGAGGTCGCACGCGAGGATGCGGTGATGATGCTCGCCGGGCCGAGCCTGCGCACCGTGCCGCTGACAGTCCATACCGCTCTGGCCGAAGTGCCGGGCCTGCTCTCGACCGACCTGATCGTGCGGCGGGCAAGGATCGTCGCGCAGGCGCTCAAACGCGACTTCGGCATTGGCAGGCCGCGCCTTGCGATCTGCGGGCTTAATCCGCACGCGGGCGAGGATGGCCGATTCGGCAGCGAGGAGCGCGAAATCATCGCCCCTGCCATCGCCGCACTGGTCGCAGACGGGATCGAGGCGACCGGCCCGCATGCCGCCGACGCGCTCTTTGCCCCGCATCACCGCGACAGTTTCGACGTTGCCATCGCGATGTACCACGATCAGGCGCTGATCCCGATCAAGACGCTGGATTTCGACGAGGGCGTCAACGTCACAGTGGGCCTGCCCATCGTGCGCACCTCGCCCGACCACGGCACCGCCTACGCCATCGCGGGCAGGAACGAAGCCCGCCCCGGCGCGATGATCGCCGCGATCCGCATGGCGGGCGAATGCGCGAAACGGCGGGGGTGACTTGATGAGAGGTACTATGCCCACCCCCAACCCCTCCCGCTTGCGGGAGGGGAGCGAGGCTTGTCAAGCCGCAGGTGCGGCTAGCCTTCCTGGGGTGGGCCTGTGACCGACCTCCCTCCCCTGCGCGACGTTATCGCCCGGCATGGCCTCTCCGCCTCGAAGGCGCTGGGGCAGAATTTCCTGTTCGACGAGCAATTGCTTGATCGCATCGCCGCAATCCCCGGAGACTTTTCCGGCAGGCCGGTGCTCGAAGTCGGCCCCGGCCCCGGCGGCCTCACCCGCGCCCTGCTGCGCGCCGGGGCGAAGGTGACGGCAATCGAGATGGACCGCCGCTGCCTGCCCGCGCTTGCCGAGCTGGGCGAGGCCTTTCCGGGCCAGCTTGAGGTAATCGAGGGCGATGCGCTTGCGCTTGACCACGACGCGCTGTTCGACGCGCCCTTCGCGGTCGTCGCCAACTTGCCCTACAACGTCGGCACTGCGCTCTTCACCCGCTGGCTGGGCGGCGAGGAATGGCCGCCGCGCTGGACTTCGCTGACGCTGATGTTCCAGGAGGAAGTCGCCCGCCGCATCGTCGCGCAGCCGGGCGGATCGGCCTACGGGCGGCTCGCGGTGCTGGCGCAGTGGCGATCTGCGGCCAAGTTCGCGATGAAGGTCCACCGCTCCGCCTTCACCCCGCCGCCCAAGGTGATGTCGGCCATCGTCCACGTCACCCCCGGCGAGGCACCCGAGGGCCTCAGCGCCGGCGTGCTCGAACGCCTCACCGCCGCTGCCTTCGGCCAGCGCCGCAAAATGCTGCGCCAGAGTCTCAAGACGGTGCCCGGCGCGGTCGAGGCGCTGGAGGCGCTCGGCATCGACCCGCAACGCCGCGCCGAGACGCTGGCTATTGACGAATTTGTCGCTTTGGCGCGGGCGCTCTCATGACGGACATGATGCGAGCCTGGCTGTTCACCGGCGCGCATCAGCCGCTTGAACGGATCGAGCGCGCCATGCCCTCCCCCGGCCCCGGCGAACTTCTGGTTCAGGTCAAAGGATCGGGCCTGTGCCACAGCGATGTCGGGCGGATGGACGGCACGCTGACGCCTTACATGCCCAAAAAGCCGCCCATCGTGCTTGGGCATGAACTGGCGGGAACCGTGCGTGCCGTCGGCGCAGGGGTGGCGAAATTCACACCCGGTGACCGCGTCGTCGCCTCGGGCACACAGGCCTATTGCCCCGGCCGCGATGCCGACGGTGCCTATGCCACGCATTGCATCGTGCCCGAACACTGCCTGTTGCCGCTCCCCGATCCTGTCTCGTTCGTGCAGGGCGCGGCGGCGACCGATGCCGGACAGACATCGCATCACGCGCTGATGGTTTCAGGAGAACTCAAGGCGGGTCAGCGCGTCGGGATCATCGGCCTCGGCGGTCTCGGCATGACTGGCGCAAGGATTGCGGTGCTGCACGGCGCAACAGTCTTCGCCGCCGAACCGAGGATGGAAGCATGGGACCGCGCCCGCGACCTCGGCGTCAGCGAAATCGTCGCCGATGGCGATGCACTCGCCGAGTTCGCCCCTGACCTGATCGTCGATTTCGCGGGGTTCGGAGAAACGACAGCCGCCGCAATCCGCGCGGTCAGCCCCGGCGGCACGGTGTTGCTCGTCGGGCTCGGGCGCGACGAGGCCGTAGTCCCGTCGATGCCGCTGATCGCCAAGTCGGTCACGCTGCGCGGCTCGGCGGGCGGCACCAGTGAAGACACTGCCGCCGTGCTGGCGCTGATGGCGCGCGGCGGGCTGGAGATCGAAGCAACCGCCATCGGCTTCGACGACATCCCCGCCGGACTCGGCCGTCTGGCGAAGGGCGGCGTTGTCGGCAGGCTTGTCGCCGAACCCAACGGGCCGGAGGCTTAACCCGCCGCCTTCTTGCGCAGACGCCATGCATGCAGCAGCGGCTCGGTATAGCCCGAGGGCTGCTCCACGCCCTTGAACACAAGGTCGCAGGCCGCGCGGAACGCCATCGACGTATCCCAGTTGCCTGCCATCGGCTCGTAAAGTGGATCGCCAGCATTCTGCGCGTCGACCTTCTCGGCCATGCGGTGCAGCGAATCCATGACCTGCTCCTTCGAGCAGACACCGTGGAGCAGCCAGTTCGCCATGTGCTGCGAGGAAATGCGCAATGTCGCGCGGTCTTCCATCAGGCCGATGTCGTTGATGTCGGGCACCTTGGAACAGCCGACGCCCTGGTCGATCCAGCGCACGACATAGCCGAGCAGGCCCTGCGCGTTGTTATCCAGTTCTTCGCGCACCTCGGCCTCGGACCAGTTTGTGCCCTGCGCCAGCGGGATCGTCAGGAGCTTGTCGAGCGCCGGGATCGCCTCCTGCGCCAGCTGCTTCTGCACGTCGAACACGTCGATCTGGTGGTAATGCATCGCGTGCAGCGTTGCAGCCGTTGGTGACGGCACCCACGCCGTGTTCGCGCCCGCCTTCAGGTGGCCGGTCTTTTCCGCCATCATCGCCGCCATGCGGTCGGGCGCGGGCCACATGCCTTTGCCGATCTGCGCGCGCCCCGAAAGCCCGTGCTTGAGGCCAATCGCGACGTTGCGCTTTTCATAGGCCGCGATCCAGTCGGAGTTCTTCATCTCGGCCTTGCGGACCATCGGCCCGGCCTGCATCGAGGTGTGGATCTCATCGCCGGTACGGTCGAGAAAGCCGGTGTTGATGAAGACGATGCGCTGCTTCACCGCCTCGATACAGGCGGCAAGGTTGGCGCTGGTGCGGCGCTCTTCGTCCATGACGCCGACCTTCACCGTGTGGCGGTCGAGCCCGAGCAGGTCTTCGACTGCGTTGAACAGATCGTTGGTGAACTTGCATTCTTCCGGCCCGTGCATCTTGGGCTTGACGATATAGATGCTGCCCGCGCGGCTGTTGCGGTGTTCGCCAATGCCGAGGATGTCCTGCTTCGAAATGGCGCTGGTGATGACTGCGTCCATCACGCCTTCCGGGATTTCCGAGCCATCGGGCAGGAGGATCGCCGGGTTGGTCATCAAGTGGCCGACATTGCGCACGAAGAGCAGGCTGCGCCCCGGCATTGTGTGCTTTTCGCCGCCCACTGCCGTGTACTCGACATCACCCGCGAGCGAGCGCGTCATCGTCTGTCCGCCCTTTTCGAAGGTATCGGCCAGATCGCCCCGGATCACGCCCAGCCAGTTCGAATAGGCGAGCAGTTTGTCCTCGGCATCGACCGCCGCGACCGAATCCTCAAGATCGACAATCGTCGTCAGCGCGGCTTCGAGGATAATGTCGGAAATTCCCGAAGGATCGCTATCGCCGACCGGGCTGTCGGGATCGAATTGCACCTCGATGACGAGGCCATTGCTTTCGAACAGGCGGCCCTTTTCGGTTTCGCCGATGTATTGCGCCTCGTTGGCAATCGCGATGCCGCCCGAAGGATCGCCGAGATCGGCCCATTTGCCCTTCTTGAGCGGGACTGCCTCGTCGAGAAACGCCTTGGCGCGCGCGATGACCGCCGCGCCGCGTTCTTCGTCGTAACCACCGGGCTTGGCGGGCGGCGCATCGAGCGCGTCGGTGCCGTAAAGCGCGTCATAAAGGCTGCCCCAGCGCGCGTTGGCCGCGTTAAGCAGAAATCGCGCGTTTAGCACCGGCACGACAAGCTGCGGTCCGGCCATAGTCGCGATCTCGCGGTCGACATTCTCGGTGGTGACCTGGAACGCGCCGGGTTCGGTGACGAGATAGCCAATCTCGCGCAAAAACGCCTGGTATTCGCCCATATCGACGGCCCTGCCCGCACGCTCGCGGTGCCAGCGGTCGATCTGCGCCTGCAGTTCCTCGCGCCGTGCCAGCAGCGCGCGGTTACGCGGGGCAAAGGTGCCGAGGAGCTCCGCAAAACCCTGCCAGAATTCCCCGGCATCGAGCTTGATCGGTGCCAGTACCTCGCCCTCGATGAAATTCGCCAGACCAGCATCGACCTGCAACCCGGAGCGCTCAACCCTGTTCGTCATAAATCCTCGCAACAGATGGGCCGCCAGTGCCGCAGCACCAACGGTCGGTAAAACTCGCAATATCCCGGGGAAGGAACGGCTGCGCCTATGACGGAGCTTTGTCCGCTTGGCAACCGTCCAGCCGGGGCGCATCCTCGCCCACGTTGTCGAACTGTTTTACAGTTACCATGCCATTAACCATCGTCTTGCGCCAGATCGCGCTTGTGGCATGATACTTGCTGAAAAGTTAACAGCTGAAGGGATTGCAATGCTATCGAAAATCGGACGGCTGTTCGTCATCAAGACAAGGTGGGAAGCCTTCCTGATTATCTATGCGCTGGCGCTGGGCGCGACAGAGCGGGGCAGTGCCTATCTCACGCAATTTCCAGGCGTGGGCGGCTGGCTGCTGTTCCTCGCCTGCACCGGCGCGGTCTTCATGGCGGGGGCGAAGATCCTCGATTGCCTGAAGTACGAGCAAGCGGAGCGGGAGAGAACTGCGGACGGCGGTTCCTGAAGGTTCACACAAAGACACGAAGATCACCAAGATGTCGCGCGATGACGATCTTGAAGAGCTTGCCCGACGAGTCATTCATTGCGGTTACGAGATTCATCGCGATCTTGGCCCCGGCTTGCTCGAATGCGCTTACGAGGCGCTCTTGTCGGAAGCTTTGCGGCAGGAAGGCATCGCAGTTTCGCGCCAGGTCCCCATCACCATGAAACATCAAGGCGTTTTCGTAGAAAACGCATTCAAGATAGACATGCTTGTCGAAGAACGGCTTATCGTCGAACTCAAATCTACCGAACGATTCGCGCCGGTCCACGCCAAACAGTTGCTGACGTACCTGCGCCTCGCCAAACTTCCGCTCGGCCTGCTGATGAATTTCGGGCAGCCGCTCTTCAAGGATGGCCTTAAGCGAGTGGCAAACGAATACTACGCAGACGGCGTGGCATGACGCCTTCGTGCCCTTCGTGTCTTCGTGTGAAAAATCTTGAAAATTGATGGAGGGATTCTGTTGCTACGTTCCCTCCGGACGCCCGGAATCCGCTTCTGTTGCCCGGTGGGTCCAACCGCGCTTTAGCTTTGTAAGGTCAGTCCGTTAGGACCTAGAATTACGCAGCAAGAGCGAGTGCTTCATTGTCATTGGCACTTGTGTGTTTTGAACAGTTTTACGGGTTACTCAGCCCGGGCGAAAACAGTGCTTTTGAACACACGTCGATCCTGGTTCGGCCCCGTCATAAACCCCGCAAAACCGGGGATTGTGGTGGAGCCGCCGGGTACTGCCCCCGGGTCCGCTGTGCCTATTGCACACCGCAATTTATCGCCATATCCGGCCGAAACCGGCAGGCCCTATATAGGCGATCTCGCCTTAATGGGAAGTGTCCGGGTTTCTTATGTAGAAGTTCACTAAAGTGAACCCAAACGCCTCCCACCCCACCTTCCCGCCCGGCCACCAAATCCTGATGGTATCATTGGTGGTCGGGCGGGGAGGCGGGGCGGGAGGTCCGAACTGCCAGAAAACAAAGAGAAATGCGGCAAAAGCGCGAAGCCTTCACCGCATTTCCCGCTGTTCAGGAACGCCTGCCGTCAGGTGGCGGGCATTCCCTCTTCTGCGTCGGCCGCGTCCTCCAGATCGTCGGCAGCGTCCTCGGCAGCATCCGCCTTGTCTTCAAGCGCTTCTTCCTCCGCCTCGGTCGGCGCTTCATCGGCCATTTCGTCGAGCTGGTCAGCCCGCTCTTCCGTCGCCTCGGCCTGCGCCTCGGTCTCGGTCTCGGCACCGGGGCCGCAGGCGGCAAGGCCTGTCGAAAGCGCGGCGGCGGCAACGATTTCTGTGATCTTACGCATCAAATTCCCCTAATTCTTCTAATTGTCAGACCCGGCTCTGAGGCCGCATCATGGGCAGGAACCCGCCGCCGCCAACAAGGTTCCCGCCAATCAGGGGAAATGGACTTACTTCTTGCGAAGTTCGTCGCGGATCTCGGTGAGCAGGTCGGTCTCGCTCGGACCGGCCTCTTCCTCGGCCTTCTTGATGACCTTGTTGGCATAACGCACCAGCATGAAGATCACGAAAGCCAGGATCAGGAAGTTGATCACCGTCGTGATAAAGTTACCCCAGGCGAGGACATTCGCGCCGCCAGCCCGCGCCGCTTCGAGTGACGTACCAGCTTCGACATCGCCGCTCAGCACGGTGTAGAGGTTGGAGAAATCGACATCGCCGACAATCGCGCCGATCAGCGGCATGATCATGTCGTCGGTCAGCGAGGCAACAATCGTGCCGAACGCGGCTCCGATGATGACCGCGACGGCCAGTTCCATGACATTGCCCTTGGCAATGAAATCCTTGAATTCCGAAAGCATTGATACCCTCCTCTGGCAAATGGGCCGGGAGGCGTTCTGTCATCGAAACTGCGCATTTACCATACCGGAGTTCGGGTCATGCCCGGTTCGAATTGGTCTCCACGAGGTTGCGCGCCCTTGCGCTTGCTATAAAAAGCCTGGGGCCGGCTTGTTCCCGGTCAGCGGCAAACAGGAGGACGCCCGCGATGATTGCTTCACCCCTCGCCCGGATCGGACGGCTGCTGACCGTCGCCTTCGCCGCCATGGCGCTCTCTGCCTGCGGCATAAACTCGGTGCCGACCGCCGAAGAGAACGCCAAGGCCAAATGGGCCGACGTGCAGGCCGCATTCCAGGAGCGTGCGAACCTCATCCCCAACCTTGCCGAAGTCGCCAAGAGCGCCGCCGAGCAAGAGCGCGCGATCCTGACCGATGTGGTTGAGGCGCGGGCCAAGGCCACCTCGGTCCAGATCAACGCAGGCGATCTCAACGATCCGGCGAAGATGGCGCAATATGCTGCCGCGCAAGAGCAGCTTTCCGCCGGACTCGGCCGCCTGCTCGCCAGTTTCGAGCGCTATCCCGACCTCAAGTCGATCACCAATTTCCAGATGCTGCAAAGCCAGCTGGAGGGTCAGGAAAACCGCATCCGCATCGCCATCCGCGACTATAACGAGGCGGTGCGCGACTATAATACGCGCGTGCGCACCTTCCCCGAGATGATCGGCGCAATGATCCGCGGGCTTGACGAAATGGTGCCCTATACCGCCGTTACGCCGGGTGCCGAGGTTGCCCCGACGCTCGACATGGGACCGGCGCAGTAACCCTGTGAAACCGGCACTCGCCCGCTTCCTGTGCCTAGCCGCGCTGCTGCTTGCCGCGCTGCCGGGCGCAGTGCGGGCGCAGGATTTTCCCGAACTGACGGGCCGCGTTACCGATGCCGCCGGGATCATCCCCGCCGATGTCGAGACGCGGCTTGAGGGCAAGCTGGAAGCGCTGGAGACACAGTCGCAGCGGCAACTGGTCGTCGCGACGATCCCTGACTTGCAGGGCTATGACATTGCCGACTACGGCTACCAGCTGGGCCGGAAATGGGGCATCGGCGACAAGGACCGCAACGATGGCGCGCTGCTGATCGTCGCGCCGAACGAGCGCAAGTTGCGCATCGAGGTCGGTTACGGGCTTGAGCCGGTGCTGACAGACGGGCTTTCGTTCCTCATTATCAACCAACAGATCGTGCCGAAGTTCAAGGCGGGCGACATGGCAGGCGGGATCGAGGCCGGGGTCGATGCAATCGTCACGCAACTGACCTTGCCGCCCGAGGAAGCAGAGCGCATCGCTGCTGAGGCCGCCCGCGCGCCCGAAGCCGAATCCAGCATCGTGCCGCTGATCGTCTTCGGCATGTTCTTCTTTTTCTTCTTCGTGCTGCCGATCATTTCCGCCGCGCGCCACGGCGGCAGCGCCCGGCGCAGCAGGCCCGGAGGGCCAATTGTCTGGATGCCCGGTGGCTTTTCCGGCGGCGGGCGCAGTTCGGGTGGATTCTCGGGTGGCGGCTTCTCCGGCGGCGGCGGCAGCTTTGGCGGCGGCGGTGCGAGCGGGGGCTGGTAAGCGATGCGGATACCGACCTACCTTTCGCCCGAAGACCGCGCCCGCGTTTCCGATGCGGTATCACAGGCCGAGCAGAAAACGGTCGGCGAGATCGTCACGATCCTGGCCGAGCGCTCCGACGGATACACCGACGTCGCGCTGGCATGGGCCGCATTCGTGACCTTCCTTGCCCTGACCGCGCTGGCCATCGCGCCAGACTTCTATCTCGGCATCTACGAATGGCTGGTCGGCGGCTGGGTGCAGGAATGGACCCCGCGCGGGATCTTCACTCTGGCAGCAGTGGTCGCGGCGCTTAAGTTCGGCGGGATGCTGCTGATCCAGCTCTGGCAGCCTTTGAAGTTCTTCCTCATCCCCGGCCCTGTGCGTACCAATCGCGTCCACGAACGCGCGGTGCGCGCCTTTCGCATCGGTGCCGAGCGCCGCACGCATGGCCGCACCGGCATCCTCATCTACCTTTCGATGCGCGAGCACCGCGCCGAGATCGTCGCCGACGAGAGCATCGCGACAAAGGTCGATCCCGAGGTCTGGGGCGATGCAATGGAAGCGATGCTCGCCGAGCTCAAACAGGGCCGCACGGCGGACGGCATGATCGCCGCTGTCGAACGCGTCGGCGCGATCCTTGCCGAGCATTTCCCGATTGAGGAAGGCGACACCAACGAACTCCCTGACCGCTTAATCGAGGTGTGATGACCGATCCCGACGCAAACGCCCCCGACGAAACGATGTGGGAGGGCAGGTTCATTGTCGCGCGCAAGAAGGGCCGCTGGGAATATGTCAGCCGTGCGCGTGGCATTCGTGCCGCCGTGATACTCGCGGTGGACGAGGAGGACCATGTCATCCTCGTCGAGCAGTACCGCGTACCGCTGGGCAAGCGCTGCATCGAGCTGCCCGCCGGGCTGATTGGCGATGACGAGGGCAAGGCGGGCGAAGACGCCACCGCAGCCGCGGCGCGCGAGCTGGAGGAAGAAACCGGCTACGCCGCCGCGCGCATGGAGGTGGTGGGGGAGTTCTATTCGTCGCCGGGCATGGTCAGCGAAAGCTTCACCCTGCTGCGCGCGCATGGCCTGACGAAGGTCGGCGAAGGCGGCGGGACCGAGAGCGAGGACATCACCGTGCATCGGGTGCCGATGTCAGGCATTGCCGGGGCGCTGGAGGACTGGCGGGCGCAGGGTTACGCCATTGACGTCAGGATGCTGATGCTGCTGGGGCCGGGGTTGTTGCGGGGGTGAATATAAAGCCCCCTCCTCTTCAGAGGAGGGGGTTGGGGGTGGTGTTGGCGCGAACCGCCACCACCCACTGCGACTAGCGAGCGAGCTCGCAAGTCTCGTTGCCCCTCCTCTAAAGAGGAGGGGGACACAACCTCACAAAGTCTCGAAAATAGAACCGAAATCCTTGCCCGCGCCGCCCGCATCGTTGTGCGCCTTGTAGATTTCCGCCGCATGCTTGCCCAAAGGCACATTCGCGCCCGCTGCTTCCGCCGCCGACATGGCGATTCCAAGGTCCTTGAGCATCAGCGCGGTGGCGAAACCGCCCTGATAGCCGTTGTCCGCCGGGCTTGCCGCGCCGATGCCGGGGGCTGGCGTGTAGTCGTTCAGCGACCAGTTGTAGCCAGTCGCCTTCGAGCTGATCTCGTAGAACTTCTGCATGTCGAGGCCCGCCTTGTCGGCGAGCTTCAATGCCTCGCAAGTGCCGAGCATGTGGATCGCGAGCAGCATGTTGTTGCACATCTTGGCAACCTGCCCCGCGCCGATCTCGCCCGCGTGGATCACGGCCTTGGCCATCGGTTCGAGCACGGCATTGGCGCGCGCGAAGGCCTCCTCGCTGCCACCGACCATGAAGGTCAGCGTGCCGCCGTTGGCCGCCGCGATGCCGCCCGAAACCGGCGCATCGACCATCGCATAACCGCCCTCGCCCGCCAGCTTCGCGACTTCGCGCGCATCGGCAACGTCGATGGTCGAGCAGTCGATCAAGAGCGCATCGGTCGGCGCGTGGCCGATCACGTCGGCGGTATAGACCGCTTTCACGATCGCGCCGTTGGGCAGCATCGATACCACCGCGTCGACGCCCTGCACCGCGTCCTGCACCGCGCCGAAGGTGGCGCAGCCGTTTTCCTTCGCGCGAGCGAGCGCCTCTTCGGACAGGTCGAATGCCTGCACCTCATGCCCCGCCTTCACGAGGTTCGCGGCCATCCCGCCGCCCATGTTGCCGAGGCCGATAAATGCGATTTTCATGGAATTCTCCATCCTGCTCTCTCCCCTTGAGGGGAGAGATACGAAGACTTGGCCGCGCAGCGGACTAGTCGAAGTTGAGAGGGGGCTGCAGCGTTTGCACACCCCTCTCCCAACCCTCTCCCCTCAAGGGGAGAGGGCTATCGGATCACTTACCCTTCCAGACGCCCGGACGCTTTTCGACGAAGGCGGTCATGCCCTCGGTCTTGTCCTCGGTGGAGGTCAGTATCTGGAACATGCGGCGTTCTGTGAGCAGGCCCTGTTCGAGCGTGGTTTCGAAGGCGATGTTGACCATCTCCTTGTTCACCATCGCGGCGAGCGGGGGCATCGCGGCGATCTTAGCCGCGGTCTTGAGCGCATCGTCGAGCAGCGCGTCGGCGGGCACGACGCGCGCGACGAGGCCCGAACGCTCGGCTTCCTCGGCACCCATGTTGCGGCCCGTGAGGCACATTTCCATCGCCTTGGCCTTGCCCACAGCCTTGGTCAGGCGCTGCGAGCCGCCCATGCCGGGCGCGACGCCAAGCTTGATTTCGGGCTGGCCGAACTGCGCGGTTTCGCTCGCGATAATGAAGTCCGCCATCATCGCCAGCTCGCAGCCGCCGCCCAGCGCAAAGCCGTTTACCGCCGCGATCCACGGCTTGCGGACACGCTTGACGATGTCGGCCTGCCAGCCGGAAAAGAAGTCCTCGGCGAAGAATTCGGCGCTGGTCTTTTCGACCATTTCCTTGATGTCGGCCCCGGCGGCGAAGGCCTTTTCGCCCGAGCCGGTCAGCACCGCGCAGCCCTGCGAGGAGTCCGCCTCGAACGCGGCAAATGCGTCGGCGAGTTCCCTGAGCACGGTGCTGTTGAGCGCATTGAGCGCCGGCGGGCGATTGAGCGTAATCAGCGTGACGGCGTCGCGCTGCTCGACAAGGATGGTTTCGTACTGGCTCATTTCAATCTCCTTCGTCGCTCCTGCAAACGCGGGAGTGACGGGTCAAAAAGTCAATTAAGCGGCGTCCACTCCTCGCCATCGGGGAGCGGGGCGAAAATCGCATCGAGCATTTCCCCGGTCACACCTTCGGGCGTTGCCGGGTTCCAGGCCGGATCGCCGGTCTTGTCGACGATCACCGCGCGCACGCCTTCGGCGAAGTCGGAGAGCACGAGAACGCGTCCGCCGATGCGGTATTCCATCGCCATGTTGTCGGCGAAATCGTCGAGCTTCGCGCTTTCGGCCAGCTGGCGCAGCGAGACCTTGCAGGCCTGCGGGCTCTTGGCACGCAGCGTGGCGAGTTCCTTGGCGGCCCATTCGCCATCGTCAGTTTCGAGCGAGGCAAGAATGTCCTCGTATCGGTCGGAGGCGAAATGCTTGGCGATTGCCGGTGCGTTGGCCTCGATCCGCGCTTCGGGCGGTGTATCGGCAAGCGCCGAGAGCACCCCGCCCGGTTCGTGACCGGCGGCGATGCGTTCCTTTGCTTCGGCCAGCTTCTCGCTGGCGAGGTAATGCGTGCACAGCCCCGCCCAGACGCATTCCGCGCCGTCGAGCCGTGCGCCCGTGAGTGCGAGGAACTGGCCCAACCGGTTCGGCAGGCGCGAGAGATACCAGCCGCCGCCGACATCGGGGAACAGGCCGATCCCGGTTTCGGGCATGGCATAGCGCGTGTTCTCGGTCGCGACGCGATAGGCCGCAGGCTGCGAAATTCCGACGCCGCCGCCCATCGTGATGCCGTCCATGAAGGCGACGACCGGCTTGGGATAGGTGAACAGCAGATGGTTGAGGCGGTATTCGACAAAGAAGAACGCGCGACCCGATTTGCCCTCATCGTTCAGCGCGGATTCGCGCAGCAGCGCAATGTCGCCGCCCGAACAAAAGCCGCGCCCTTCGGAGTGATCGACGATCACCGTCTTCACGTCGGGATCGTCGCGCCATTCGACCAGCGCGGCGATCATCGCCTCACACATTGGCTGTGTCAGCGCGTGAATCGCCTTGGGGCGATTGAGCGTGAGGAACCCTGCCGAGCCCTCGCGGCGGATAATCATGTCTTCGGTCATATTTTCCCCTGGTCCGCCCGCAGCATTACTGCCGCAGCAGGTCCCTGCCAACGATCATGCGCATGATCTCGTTGGTGCCTTCAAGAATGCGATGGACGCGCAGGTCGCGCCAGAAGCGTTCGATGGGATAGTCCTTGAGGTAGCCGTAGCCGCCGAACAGCTGCAACGCACGGTCGACCACCGAAGAACCATTGTCGCTGGCAAGGCGCTTGGCCATTGCCGCAAAGCGTGTCTTGTCGGGCGCGCCGTCGGTCACCTTGGCGGCGGCGAGGTACAGCAGTGCGCGCGCGGCTTCGAGGTCGGTCGCCATGTCGGCGAGCGTGAACTGGGTATTCTGGAAATCGCCAATCGGCTGGCCGAACTGGCTGCGGTCCTTCACATAGGCGACCGCCTCGTCGAGGCAACGCTGCGCACCGCCAAGCGAACAGGCGCCGATGTTGATGCGCCCGCCATCGAGCCCCGCCATCGCAAAGCGGAAGCCGTGGCCTTCCTCGCCGACACGGTTGGCGGCTGGAACCCGCACGTTGTCGAAAATGACCTGCGCGGTGGGCGAGGCATTCCAGCCCAGCTTCTTTTCGGGCGCACCGAAGGAAAGGCCTGCCATGCCCTTTTCGACAACAAAGCAGGATACGCCCTTCGGCCCGTCATCGCCGGTGCGCGCCATCACGACGTAAAGGTCGTTCACCCCGCCGCCCGAGATGAACTGCTTGGTGCCGTTGAGGACGTAATCGTCGCCGTCCTTCCTTGCCGTGGTCTTGAGCGCGGCGGCGTCGGAGCCCGAGCCGGGTTCGGTGAGGCAATAGGAGCCGATGGTCTCCATCGTCACGAGGCCCGGCAGATAGCGGTCCTTGATGTCCTGGCTGGCAAAGCTGTCGAGCATCCAGGCGACCATGTTGTGGATCGAGATATAGGCAGAGGTCGCCGGGCAGCCATAGGCCATGGCCTCCATGATCAGCGCCGCCTCGATCCGGCCAAGGCCGATGCCGCCGTTCTCTTCCGAGACATAGATCGCGCCAAAGCCAAGCTCGCCGGCGGCTTTCCAGACGTCCACCGGGTAATGGCTCTTCTCGTCCCATTCGGCGGCGTGCGGGGTGATCATGTCGGCGGTGAATTTCTCCGCCGTTTCGCGAATCGCGATCTGGTCTTCGGTGAAGGCAAACTGGCTGGTCATGGCGTCCTGATTCGGCAATTTAATCGAGCGATTAAACGGTCCCCTAGCACCGGTTTCGCAGATGCGAAACCCGGTTCAAATATCAGGTGCGACGATGGCCTCGGCCTCGATCTCCACCTTCCATTCGGGCCTGTAAAGCGCGGAAATGGCGACCAGCGTTGCGGTGGGCCGCGCCGCCATCATATGCCGCGCGTGCGAGGCGCTGACCGCATCGGCATCGGCGATATCGGTGACGAACATGCGCACGCGCACGACATCGTCGGGCCTGCCGCCAAGCTCGGCAATGGCGCGGTGGATCAGGGTAAAGCAGCGATCCGCCTGTGCGCCTGCATCGCCGGGGGTGGACGAACCATCGTCCTCGATCGGCGCGGTGCCCGAGACGAGAATGCGGTCCCCCACCCGCATTGCCCGGCAAAAGCCGATCTGCTCCTCGAACGGAGAGGCGGACTGGGTTCGCTGGCGGTCGGTCATGCGGGACTCGCGTCGAGGAACGGGTTGGTGATCGTCAGGCGCTCGTCGATGACAAGGCCATGCTGCATGTCTTCGCTATAAAGGACCGACGCGCCATTGGCCAAGGCTACCGCGATCATCAGGGCGTCGTAGAACGCTAGTTGATAGCGTTCGGCGATTCTGACGGCGTGCAGAGTCGCATCTTCGCGAATTGGCCTGATTATCCCGACCACCGAGCGCAACGCTGCAACGTCGCCCGCGACTTCAGTCCAGTCACGCTTCAGCTTGCGCCTTGCGGCATTCGCATACTCGTTGAGGACTTGCACACTAAGGAAATCCGAAACACCCAAGGCTTCACGCGCCCGAACCTTCTTTTCGGTAAGGGTCAACGCATAAACTGCGATATTGGTGTCGATTGTTACCATTTATCCATGGCTGGACGCCAGTTCGCCTCTTCGCGGTCAAACTTCCAGTCGTCGGGCAGCTTGTATGCGCGCTTGCCCAATTCCTCGAGCGCTGCGGCACGCCTGGCTTTGTCGGCTTCACGCCGTGCATCGACAAGCGCCGCCTCCAGAGCCTCGCTCTCGATCGCGTCGCCTTCCTTGAGGCCGAGCCGCTCGACGATTTCGCGGGGCAGGCGCACCGCCAGACTGTTGCCCCACTTGCCGATCTGCATCTTCATGAGAACCACCTCGTATATCCGACAAGGATATCCCATACCCGAGACACAGTCAATTTCACCCAAGTTTCCCGAAAGCACCGCAGCGCCGGATCAGGGATCGACCTTTTCCGGCTTTTTGACAACGCGCGACTTGAAGATCGGATCGGCCATGCCGGGATGTATCCAGATCGGCCAGAGCGGCCAATCGACCTTGCGCTCTACCGCAAGCGCGCTGATCAGATCGCCGCGCGCCATCGGAACATCGGGGAACGCGCGCTTCAGCGGATCGCGATAGGCCGCATCGGCGGTAATGATCGTCCAGCCGTGCCGCCGCAGCTCGGCAACGAGATCGGGCAGGAACATCGCGGCAAGGTCGGTCTCGTGCATCAGCATGACATGCGCAGGCGAGCGACCCAGCACCTTCACCGCCAGATCGTCCGCCGATTCCGCGCCGGAGACATGCATACGGATATAGAGCCTGCGCAGTTGTTCCATGTCGAGCGTCTGCCCTGCCGCAACGGCCTTGCGAACCTCGTCTTCCAGCCACCAGTCCGAACCGTCGGCGGTGACATAGGCATTACGCATTCCCCGTGCAGCCAGTCCGGTGCGCACGGCATCGCGCTTGTTCTTGTCAGTGCCGCCTTCGAAAAGATACGGAAACCGCAGCCACGGCCTGTAACCGGGTCGTCCTTTCAGCCAGAGCTCGGCTGCATCGACATCGGTGAGAAATTCGTCCGCGCTCTGGATCTCGAGGCCGGTATGGGTGTTGGAATGGTTGGCAATGACGTGCCCCGCCGCGACATAGGCAGCGATGCGCGCCTCTCCGCCCTGCCCGTCCGCCGTCTCCAGCTTAGCCGGATTGAGGAAGAACGCGGCCTGCCGGACCTTCGCCACCTTGAGCGCCGCAATCAGCCGCTCCGCACGTTCGTCGGGCGTGAAGAATGCCCCTCGCGCGCGCGGAATGTCATCGAAGGTCAGCGCGATCCGCTTGTCCGCCTGCGCCGCCGTTGCCGCCAGAAGCGACAGCAGCAGCGCCAGCAGGCGGATCGCGCCGCGCATCAATCGGCCAGCAGCTCGATGATGTCCTTGCCGAACAGCGCTTCGTCGCTCGGCAGTTCCTTGGTCTTGGCGAGCGGCTTCGACACCCAGGTGACGTTGATCAGGTCGGCCCAGGTGATGTTGTTGTTGGTCGCGTTGCCGCCCCACGAGCCGCAGCCCAGCGAAAAGGTCTGGCGCATGCCGTTCCACAGATTGCCCGAGTTCGAGGCCGATTGCGGCTGGTTGACCATCACGCGGCTGGTCTTGGTGCCCATCGCCAGCTTCATGATGTTCTCGTCCGAAGTCGAATAGATCCCGCACGAGTGGCCCTGCCCCTGATAGGCCTGGATCGCGTTGGTCAGCTCGATCGCGTGGTCGAGGTCCTTCGCGCGGTACAGCGCCATCGTCACGGTCATCTTTTCGCCCGAGAACGGGTGATCGGGGCCTGCCCCGGTTTCGGGAACGATAAAGAACAGCTTGCCTTCGGGAATACCGAAGCCCGCCATGCCGGCGATCTTGTCGGCATCCTTGGCGACGACATTTGCGTTGATGTGGCCATCGACCCAGATCACGTTCTGGAGCTTCGCCTTCTCGTCATCGTTGACGATGTAGCCGCCCTGATGCTGCAGCTTGTCGATCATCTGATCGTAGATCGCATCGAGCAGGATCACCGAATTGTCCGACGAGCACGATGCAGCAAGGTCCAGCGTCTTGGAAATGCGGATCTTTTCCGCAGCATCGTCAAGGTCGGCGGTGTCGTCGACGGTGATGACGGCATTGCCGACGCCGACGCCGAGCGCGGGCGTGCCCGAGCTGTAGGCGGCCTTGACCATCGGGCCACCACCGGTCGCCAGCACGCGGTCGCACTGCTTCATCACCTCGTTGGTGCCTTCGACCGAAGGGCGTTCGATCGCGATGACAAGATCGGCGGGCGCGCCCATCTTTTCGAGCGCGGCGCGCATCTTGTCGCAGATAATCTTGTTGGTGATCTTGGCGCGCGGGTGCGGGCAGATGATGATTGAGTTGCGGCCCTTGACCGCCGAAATCGCCTTGATGACCGGCGTTGCTTCGGGGTTGGTCGAAGGCGAAAGCGCGCCGATCACACCGACCGGCTTGGCGATCTTGACGATGTTGCGCACCGGGTCTTCCTCGATGACGCCAACCGACTTGTCGTCGATGATGTCCATCAGCGTGGCGCGGGTCTTACGGAAGATCTTGAGGTACTTGCCGTCGTAGTTGCCCAGCTCGGTCTCATCGACGGTGTGCTGCGCGATTTCCTCGGCGATGTCCTCGCGCGCGACGGCATAGACCATGCCGCGAATCCAGCGGTCCACGTCTTCCTGCGTCGCATCGGCAATCTGTGCCTGCGCGGCGCGGCTTCGCGCGACGAGCGCGGCGACTTCCTCGGCGACCGGCGATTCGGCGATCTGTTCTGCGGTGGCCATCTCGTGTTCCTTCCTTCAGAATGCGTCCGGCAGGCGCAATCGAGCGCGATGCCGGTGGAATGTCCAGAAATCCTGCGCTTCCCCTGCACACAACTCATCGTGCTGGCAAGGGCCTGCACCTGACCTTTGATATAGGCAGGCCCGCGCAAATGCGCCATTGCGATCTCTGCAATAGCGCTTGTGCGACGCGCGCGGGGCATGACATCTGGCTCAGCCGGGGCACAAATTCCCGAAAGCGAAGAGAAATTCGCCAAATCGACTTGCGCAATGCCGTAGTGGCCTGCCACGGTATTCAGCACGAGGCGGTGCCGAATCCGCGATCGAGAGAGACAGGACGACTAACCCGTGAGCGATACGTCGATAGATCCCAAGATTTTCCGCCAGGTCCTCGGCGGCTATCCCACCGGCGTCGCGGTCATCACCGCGCTGGACGAGGACGAGCAGCCCGCCGGGATGGTCGTCGGCTCGTTCACCTCGGTTTCGCTCGATCCGCCGCTGGTCGGCTTCCTGCCCGGGCGCGATTCCAGCAGCTGGCCCAAGATCGAAGCGGCGGGGCAGTTCTGCGTCAATGTGCTGGGCAGCGACCAGCAGGCGGTATGCCGACAGGTTGCAGGACGTGGCCCGGACAAGTTCGCGGGCGTTGAATACACGATCAACGACGATGGTCTGCCGGTTATCGCCGGATCGGTGGCTGTCATCGAATGTTCGCTCTATTCCGTCACCGACGCGGGCGACCACCTCTTCGTGCTCGGCGAAGTGCGCAGGCTGGAAACGACGCGCGACGAAGACCCGATGCTTTTCCATCGCGGACGCTACGGCGGCTTTGCCGAAATCGCCTGAGCGTACTTGCTTCGATTGACAGGCGTCGGGTGATGCTGAACAGGCGTTCAGCGCATAGACGGGTTTGGGAGTTATCAAGATGACACGTTCGCTCAATGGCAAGGTTGCCGTGATTACCGGTGCCGGTTCGGGCATGGGCCGCTCGATGGCGCTGCGGCTTGCCGAAGACGATGCGAAGATCGCGATCTGGGACATCAACGGCGCGGGCGCCGAAGAAACCGCGCAGATGGTGCGCGATGCGGGCGGCACGGCCATCGCCATCGAGGCAGACTGTTCGGACAAGGCCGCGATCAAGGCTGCTGCAGCGCAGACCCGCGCCGAACTCGGCAAGGTCGCGATCCTCGTCAACAATGCCGGCATTGCGCCGTTCACCCCGTTCCTCGAAATCGAAGAGGAACTCTTCGACCGCGTAATGAACATCAACATAAAGGGCCCGTTCCTCGTGACGCAGGAACTGGTGCCCGACATGATCGAGGCCAACTGGGGCCGGATCATCAACATCACCTCGTCCTCGGTGCAGTCGGGTTCCGAACTTCAGTGCCACTATACGAGTTCCAAGGGCGCGCTGCTCGGCCTCACCAAGTGCCTGGCGCAGGCGCTGGGCAAGCACGGCATCACCGCGAACATGATCCCGCCCGGATCGATCGACACACCGATGCTGCGCGGCGCGGAAATCATGCAGCAGCCCGGCGCGATCGAAGCTTATGGCGCAGCGCTGCCGGTGCGGCGCATCGGCACGGGCGAAGACATTGCGGCCGCCGCCGCGTTCCTTGCTTCGGAAGAAGCAGGCTACATGACCGGCCAGACGATCTCGGTAAACGGCGGCCGTTATATGGGTTCGGCCTAGAATGGACTGGCGCGCCTTCACGGTCGACGTTGAAGGCGCAACACTTTCGGGCGAACGGCGCGGAGAAGGCGAGCCGCTCGTGCTGGTCCACGGCATGGGCAGTTCGCGCGCCGGATGGGACGCGGTGATCGCGCAGCTGCCTGACGACATGGCACTCGCGCGTTACGACCTGCGCGGGTTCGGCGCGTCGCCATCCGACGAAACGGCAGAATACAGCCACGGCGCGGACCTTCTCGCGCTGTTCGATGCGCTGGGTCTTGAGCGTGCCTCGCTCTGCGGCCTGTCGATGGGTGGCGCGATCTGCGCAGGGTTTGCCATCGACCACCCTGACCGCATCAGCAAAGCCGTGCTCGTAAGCCCTGCCCTCGCCGGTTGGCAATGGTCCGAAGGCTGGCGCGTTCAGTGGCGCAGCGTCGCAGAAGCGGCGAAAGCGGGAGACCTTGGCAAAGCGCGCGAGCTGTGGTGGCAGAACCGCATGTTCGATGCGGCGCGCGAAAATCCGGACGCGGCCGTAATCCTCCGCCACGAGATCGACGCGTTCGCCGGCCGCCAATGGATCGTCGATCGCCAGCGCGCGGTGCTGCCCGACGTGGATCGGTTGCACATGCTAACCGCGCCAGCGTTGTTACTGACCGGCGCGCGCGATTTCGAAGATTTCCGCCTGATTGGCGACCTCATCGAAGCCGCAGCGCCGAACGTGACCCGCATCGACTATGCCAATGCTGGCCACATGCTGCCGCTGGAACGCCCGCGCGAAATCGCCAGCGAAATCGCGCGGTTTGTCGGCTCCTAAAACTCGAAGCTAAGCTCCACGCCATAGGTGCGCGGTTCGCCCACGGCTGCGGCGTTGTGCCCCAGCGCGGCGGCGAGCGTCATGCCGCCAGTGAAGTAGCGCTCCTTGGTGAGGTTCTTGCCAAAGACTGCGGCGTTGAAGCCGCTGCCCATCGCGTTGTCCCAGGCCAGCCGCGCGTTGAGCAGCGCATAGCCGGGCAACTTGGTGCGCGGGGCAATCGAATCGGCGGCGTTCGAGAAATACTGCGAGGACTGGCCATAGACCTCACCGCGCAGCGAAAGGTCGCCCATCGCCGCGTCGGTTGGCAGGTAAACTTCCGCCCAGAGCACGCCCGAAGCCTTGGGCGTATCGCCCACCGGACCGTAGGAGAACGGCGTGCCGAACAGCGTGATATTGCCGTCGGTAAATGTTGCCTTGGTATAGGCACCCTGCGCCCCCACACGCAGCCAGGGCGAGGGACTGACGGTGCCCTCTGCCTCGAAACCCCAGATGCGCGAGGACGGCACATTGGCGGTCACCGCGATCGAGGCGAGCCCGCCCGGCCCGTCGGGATCGGGAAATTCGACGCGCTGCACGTCCTGAATCCACTGGATGAACGCGGCGAAGTTGAACGAGGCGGGCCTCCCCCCGGCCTGCCCGTTCCACTTGAAGCCGCCCTCGACATCCTGCGTGTGTTCGGAATCGAACAGGTTGCCGCCCTGCGTCGCGTCGGCATTGACCGGCGGCGCTGCGCCATTGAACCCGCCCGAGCGGAACGAGCCGCGCGTTTTCAGATAGGCGAAGAGCTCCGGACTCGCCTGATATTCGAGGCCGACCTCCCACGCCGGATCGCTGAACTTCTTCTGCTGGTCGGGCGAACCGGCGGTGTAAGTCGCGGCGGGAAGCTGCGACATCTTCACCTTTTCCCAGGTGTAGCGCAGGCCCGCCGTCACCTTCAGCGCGTCGGTCAGGCCATAGCTGCCCTGAGCATAGACTGCGTTGGTTGCGTTGCGGATGCGGAAATTGTTGGTGACATAGGCCGGAGGCAGAATCGGCGTAATGTCGAAATAGGTCTGCGGCCAGAGCGTATCGGCCCGCTGGCGCTGCAGGTAAAAGCCGACGATCCATTCGAGGCGGCCATCGTCGGTTTCACCGAGCAGCTGCACTTCCTCGCTGATCGAGCGCACGTCGAGGCGGTTACCCGACTGCCCGGCATCGGCGTTGGCGGTCAGGATCGTGATGAACGGCGCGCCCAGCTGCGGTTGTTCGGAGCGGGTTTTTGCCCTCGAATATCCGAGGATATTCCGGAAGGTCATGCCATTGCCCATGTCGCCTTCGGTGACGTTGGACAGCATCCAGTCCTTGCCGCGATGTTGCGCGCCGGACGGGTGACGCGTCTTGTAAGGGCCGATGCGGCGCTGTTCGTTGACGTAGTCGATCAGGCCTGGCGCATAGGCTCCGGGATTGGCGGCAAGGTAGATGTCCCAGAGCCCCTCCGCGCCGAACGCGGCATCGAGCGAGGGACCGAAGAGCAGGCCGGAATCGCATTTGAGCGCAAAGCCATTGTTGGTCTCGCCGCAGCCATAGACCGAGTAGGTGTACGACGCACCGGTGTTGGAACCGCCGGTGTCGGTGTACTGGAACATCGTCGTACTGGTGACGTCTTCGGTCGGCTTGAGCGTGACGGTGAGACGCCCCGAATCGCGCTTTGTGCGGCCCAGCTTTTCGTTGTTGAGCAGGTTGAGGATATAGCCGTCGCGCCGGATCACGTTGAACGCGCCGCGAACCATGACCGTATCCTCGACCAGCGGGACGTTCAGCATCCCTTCGACTTCCTGCAGGTCGAGGTTGCCGAGGCGTCCCGCGATGCGGCCTTCGAATTCGTTGGTCGGCTTGGCCGTGTTGTACAGCACCGCGCCGCCCGTGGCGTTGCGCCCGAAGAGCGTACCCTGCGGACCTTTCAATACCTGGATATTGGCGAGGTCATAAAACGAGGACGCGCCCGCGATCGTCAGCGGCACTTCGTTCAAATAGGCGATTACCGCCGAGGGCGAGCCGGAGAAGGTATCGGCAGTCTGCCCGCGGATCGAATAGGTCAGCGAGTTCTGGCCCTGCGTCTGCCGGATCGTCAGGCCCGGCGCGACCAGTTGCAAGTCCGAATCGCTTTTGATGACGCGATCGACAAGGTCGTCCGAATCGAACGCGGTGATCGCGGCGGGGACGGTCGACAGGCTCTCCTCGCGGCGGCGCGCGGTGACGATGATGGCATCGTCGGCAAAGGCCTCGGGGCCAGTATCCTGCGCAATTGCAACGGGTGCCAGCGGCATGGCGACACCGGCCATAAGCATGGCCGTAACCAGTTTCCTCATTCTCTCAACTCCCTCAGGTAAACTCTTGTGCCGCCGGGCATCTTTGACGCGCCCGGTCGGCCAAATTCCTTTGTCAGCGCCGTTCGTAGGTGATCGGTAGCGATTCGATCGTGCGCGTCGCCACCGTCTTGAGGAACGTCAGATCGTCCTCGGGCACTGCAAGTTTCAGGTTCTTCATCTGGCGATGGATTTCGCGCGCGGCGACCTTCACCTCCATGCGCGCCAGCGCAAGACCGATACAGCGGTGCGGCCCGCCACCGAAGGCGACGTGGCGGCCAAGGTTCGGCCGCTCCATGTCGAACTTGCGCGGCTCGGGGAAATAGGTCTCGTCGTCGTTGCCCGAGGCATAGACGAGCAGCATGTGCGATCCCTTGGGGATCAGCGTGCCGTTGACCTCGACGTCCTTCGTCGCGGCACGGCTGAGCGCGCGCACCGGCGGCTCGTTGCGCAGGTGTTCCTCGACGAAGCGGTTCATCTTGCGGTCGTCGTCGATCACCGCATCGAGAATGCCGGGCATCTCGGGCTTGGTGGCGAGCACGTAGAACAGGTTGCCGATCGCGGTCGCGGTCGTGTCGTTGCCCGCAATCAGCATTGCGCGCACCAGCGAGACGCCTTCCTCGAAGGTCAGCTTTTCCTTGGTGCCGTCCTCGTTGGTGACTTCGGCATGGACCAGGTCGGAGATCATGTCCTCGCCCGGATTGGCCTCGCGCTCGCGCATCTTGCCGATCAGGTAGTTCTGCAATTCGGCGATCTGCTTGGCGTTTTCCAGCATCGTTTCTTCGTTCTGCATCGCCGAAATCTGCGCGGTCACGGCTGCGGACCAGCGCACGATCTGCTCTTCCATGCCATGATCGAGGCCAAGCTGCTCGACGATCACGCGGATCGTCAGCGGCTGGGCAATATCCTTGACCGCATCGCAGGTGCCGTCGCTGCGATCGAGCACCTCCTTGACGAGATTGGCCACCACTTCGGTGATGCGCGGCTCAAGCTCCTTCACCCGGTGCGCGGTAAAGGCCTGCTCCATCAGCTTGCGGATACGCGTATGATAGGGCGGGTCGGACATGATCGCGTCGGGGAAATAGCCGCCGCCGTGCTCGCGCAGGTAGGCGCGGAACTCGTCCTGCAGTCCCTTGGCCTGAAAATCGTGATAGCCGTGGTGGACCGAGAAGGTGATCGGGTCGGACTGCACCGCCCAGATGTCTTCGTGCCGGGTGACGAGGTAGGACCCGAGCTTTTCGTCGTAGTGGATCGGATCGCCGTGGCGCATGGCACGGTAATAGGGCCGCGCGTGCGCCTGAATTGCCGGATCGGTCAGCGTTGCCTCATCGAGCAGGCGCTGCTCTTCCTCGCTCAGCGGGATGCGTTCGGAAACGGGGAAATCGGTCTCTTGCGATGCCATCTTGCCTTGGTCCTCTCGATCTTGGCAGGCCGCGCAGGGGCAATCGCGCGGCATTTAACCTGCCTGCGGTTATGCGACCAAACCGCCGCACAATCCATGCTTTGCGATGTCCGGCAGCTTGCCCGTGAAGGAACGAGCCGCCGCCTGCCGGTCAGTATGCCGAGGCAGGCGCTACCGTCACTTCGATCCCGTCGAGATCGGACGACATCTTGATCTGGCAGCCAAGCCGACTGGTGTCTTTCATGACATCGGCGACCATGTCGAGCATGGCAAACTCGATATCGTCGGGCTCACCAACCTTTTCGAACCAGCCGCCATCGACATAGACGTGGCAGGTCGCGCATGCGCAGCCGCCGCCGCAATCGCCCATGATCCCGGCAACGCCCTTCGCCTTGCCCAGCTCCATCAGGCTGGTGCCGTCATCGACATCGCTGAACTCGTGGCGCTTGCCGTCTGTGTCGGTCATCGTGACCTTGAGGTTTCCCATCGGATCGGTTTCCCTGTCTGGCCCCGTGCGGGCTGTTCACGGAGTCCTTTGCCGCAGCATGGCAGGCATTGCAAAGCCCGTTTATCGGGAATTGACTTGACTGGAACGGCAGGGCGGATCGCCCGGGCCGCGCACCGACAGGGAAAACCGGCGCTGCACCGGCAGTCATTTCGCTTGCCATGGGCGCGGCGTAACAAACTGGCTATAGTTCGCCCGAACCCGAGTCCATCGGCATCCGGGGCGAGAGGAGAACCAGTCGTGTCACGCACACTTATAACCAACGCGCTCGTTTTCACCGGCGACGGCAGCGACGCCTTTACCGGCGACCTGCTGGTGGACGGCAACCGCATCGCAGCGGTCGGCCCTGCGGCCTCGGGCCAGCAGGCGGACACGGTGATCGACGCGGCGGGCATGTTCTGCATGCCAGGCATGACCGAAGGCCACGGCCACCTCTCGTTCGAGAACGTGACCGCGACCGAAGACCTCATCACCCCCTCCCCCGAAACGCAGGTCTTCACCGCCGCACGCGGGGCCAAGGCGCTGCTCGAAGCTGGCTTCACCTCGGTCTATGGTGCGTCCGAAGCCAAGCTGAAGCTGGGCGTGGCGGTGCGCGACGAGGTCAATGCCGGTCGCCTGCCGGGTCCGCGCATTCGTGCTGGCGGGCTGGAAATCAGCGTCACCGGCGCGATGGGCGATGAAAGCACCGCGCATAATCCGCGCATCGGCCCTTCGACCATCGTCGATGGGGTCGAGGAAATGCGTAAAGCAGTGCGGCTGCACTGCCGCGAGGGCATCGACAACATCAAGCTCGATGTCTCGGGCGATCCGTTCTACCCCGGCACACCGGGCCACACCACGCCGATGACCTTCGAGGAAGTGCAGGTCGCTACCGATACCGCGCATGCCTATGGCCGCAAGATCAACGCGCACACGCGCTCGGTCGATGGCAGCAAATATTGCGTGCGTGCGGGTGTCGACGGGCTGTTCCACTGCGAATATTCGGACGAGGAACTGCTCGACATGATGGAAGAGGTGAAGGACCGCATCTTCGTCGTGCCGACCATCGGCTTGTTCCACGACATGGCGACTGGCCCGGCGTCCGATTTCGGTATCACCCCCGAAGTTGCCGGGTTCATGGGCATTCCCGCGCTCATCGAGGAATCGGTCAAGACGCATACCGAACTGCGCAAACGCGGCGTGCGCCACCTGATCGGCGGCGACTATGGCTTTGCCTGGAGCCCGCAGGGCACACAGGGCCGCGACATTGCGCATTTCATCAACTACTTCGGTTACAGCCCCGCCGAAGCGCTGGTCTGCGCCACGCGCAACGGCGGGCTGGCGATGGACGGATCAGGCGATCTCGGCACGCTGGCCGAGGGCAAGCTCGCCGATTTGATCCTCGTCAACGGCAATCCACTCGAAGACGTCTCTGTTCTCGCCGGCCCCGACACGGTCGAGCTGGTGATGAAGGATGGCAAAATCGAGAAATTCACCGGCAGCCTCGCGGCGCGGCAGGCCATGCCTGCGCTCGAAGCGGCGGAATAAGACCAAGCAGGAGAAGGTCCGAAATGAACGTCGAAACCGGCAAACTGGAACCCGGCAAGGCCCGCCACCCGGCCGAATCCACGCAGGAGATCATCGCTCTCGACAAGGTCAAGGCACCCGGCTGGGCGGCGTCGGAATCCTATACCTACCTCGGCGACGAGGACGTTTCGAAGGACCGCTACATCTCCGGCGATTTCGCCAAGGCGGAAATGGAGCGCATGTGGTCGCGCACCTGGCAGATGGCCTGCCGCGAGGAGCACATTCCCGAAGCGGGCGACTATTACGTCTACGACATCGGCCCCTGGAGCTTTATCGTCACGCGCACCGAAAGCGGCGAGATCAAGGCGCATTTCAACGCCTGCCTGCATCGCGGCACCAAGCTCAAGCCTTCGGCAACCGCCGGTTTCGCGCATGACCTGCGCTGCCCGTTCCACGGCTGGACCTGGAACCTCGACGGCTCGATCAAGGACATCCCCGAGAAGTGGGACTTCCCGCATGTCGACGAGAAAAAGGCCTGCCTGCCCGAAGCGCGCGTCGCCACGCGCGGCGGCTTCGTGTTCATCAACATGGACCCGGACGCGCCGAGTCTGGAAGACTATTTCGGACCCGCCGCACTGGCCCATTTCGACGCATGGAAGCTCGAAAACCGCTACATCTATCTGCATGTGCAAAAGAGCTATCCGGCCAACTGGAAGCTGACCGTCGAGGCATTCCACGAAGCCTATCACGTCGGCGACACGCACCCGCAGGTCGCGCCCGCCAATGGCGACGTCAACTCACAGTACGATACCTATGGCGAGCACGTGAACCGCTTCATCTCGACACTGGGCGTTGTCAGCCCGAAGCTGCGCGACAAGTACACCGAGGCGGACATCATCGAGAACTTCACGCTGGGTGACAGCTCGGCAATGGGCGGCAGCAAGCCCGAGCTCAAGGACGGCGAACGCGCGCGGCAGGTGATGGCCGACATGTTCCGCGACATGTTCGAAAAGGCGACTAACGCCGACCTGTCGGACGTTTCGGACAGCGAACTGCTCGACACCTATTCGTACACCTTCTTCCCCAGCCTCTACATCTTCCCCGGCATCTCGCTGCCGATGCTTTACCGCTTCCGGCCCGATCCGAAGGACCATCGGCGCTGCATCTATGAAGTGATGTTCATGCGGCCGCGTCCGAAGGACGGCAGCGAGGTCGAGACGGCAGAGGTGCAGGTGCTCGAAGATCACCAGTCGTTCTGCGAAGCCGAAGGCATGGACCCGGGGTTCGGCAACATCCTCGATCAGGATACCGACAACCTCTACGCCCAGCAGGAAGGCCTTGAGGCGAGCGCCAAGGACGGGCTCACGCTCGCCAACTATCAGGAAATCCGCGTCCGCCACTTCGAACAGGCGATCGACCGCTACATGAAGATGGAGCCGTTCCGCCCGTCGATGGAAAAGAACCAGCGCTGTTAGGTTCGTGGAATTTCAGTCGGTCAATGAACGCGTCGGCCCGCACCTGATGCGGGCCAAGGCTACTTTTCTTCTGGCGTTTCGCCGGAAGCAGCCCTGCCCCGTGTCAAGCACGGGGCGACGCACTTGACGGAGTCGAGCTTCACTCTCGCAGGCCGCACGGCACTCGTGGCCGGTGCGTCGGCAGGCATCGGCGCGCGGTTCGCGCGAACGCTGGCGCAGGCTGGCGCACGAGTGGCGCTGGGCGCGCGGCGGGTCGAGAAGGTCGAGGCGCTGGCACGCGAGATCGGCGACGGCGCGATGGCGGTCGAACTCGACGTTGCCGACGAGGCATCGGTCATTGCCGCCTATGACTCCGTCGAAGCCCGCTTCGGCACGGTCGATTCGATCGCCTGCAACGCAGGCGTCGGCACCGGCGGGCGCGCGACCGACGTGCCGATCGATGGCCTGCGCTCCGTTTTCGATACCAACCTGCTGGGCACCTATCTGGTCGCGCGCGAGGGCGCGAAGCGGCTGATCGCGGCAGGCTCGGCGCAGTCCGAAAAGGGCCGCATCGTCCTGATCGGTTCGACCACCGCATTGCGCGCCGGGATGGGCGATTCGGCCTATGCCGCGACCAAGGCTGGGATCGAGCACCTGGGCCGGAATCTTGCGCGCGAGTGGATCCGGCAAGGCATCAACGTCAACGTCATCCACCCCGGAATGATCCCGTCCGAAGCCAATGCCGACTGGTTTGCCAGCGAGCGCGGCAAGGCCAATATTGCCGAGCAACACCGCCGCCGCCTCCTCGAAGAGGATGCGCTCGATCCGATGCTGCTCTATTTTCTCTCCGACGCGTCACGCCAAGTGACGGGCACGCATATCACCATCGACGACGGACAATCCTTATGACCGCCATGGCAGGCCTGACCATCGTCGAGATCGCCGAGCGTCCGGCGGGCGAATACGCGGGCAAACTGCTCGCCGATCTTGGCGCGAATGTCATCAAGGTCGAGGCCCCCGGCGGCGCACCGACGCGGCGGATGGGGCCTTTCAAGGCGGGCGAGTCGGTGCTCTTCGCCTACCTCAACACCAACAAGAAGTCGGTTGTACTCGACCTCGCCGACAAGGCCGACCGCGCCACGCTCGACCGGCTGCTCGCCCGCGCCAACGGGCTGATCGACGATCATGTCGAGGAATGGGCGGCGCAGAATGGCCTGACCGAATCTGCCGTGGCTGAAGCTAAACCGCATCTCGCCCACCTTTCGATCACGCCATTCGGGCAAGGCGCGCCTTCGGAGTGGCAGAATGCGCTGCCGATCACCCTCGCCAACGCCTCGGGCTGGGCTTATCATTCGCCAACAGAAACCCCGCACGACAAACCGCCGCTCAAGGGTCCGGGCCGCTTCTTCGCGGACTACGAAGCCGGGATCGACGGCGCAATGGCGCTGGCTGCTTCGCTCTGGCGGCAGCGGCATTCGGGTAAAGGCCAATTCATCGACCTCTCCGAATACGAGACCCTGCTCAACCGCATCGACTGCGTGCTCGACCGCATGCTCGCGGGCGATGTCGAACCCGACATGGAGCGCACCGCCTATGACATGGGCGGCCCGCACGCCTCGTTCGCCTGCAAGGACGGGCACGTCTACCTGTTCATGACGACCAAGGTGCACTGGAACGGCCTGCTCGATGTCATGGGCAATCCCGACTGGGCCAGCGAGTTCCGCGAAGACTGGCTGGAGTTCGACTGCACCCGCGAGAACGTCGTCAAATTCCGCGATTACTTCCGCCCGTGGATCGCGCAACAGGACAAGGTCGCCGTCACCGAGGCGGCGCAGAAAGCGGGCGTCGCGATGGTCCCGGTCAACACCGCCGCCGATCTGCCCGAGAACGCGCAGTTCATCGACCGCGGCTTTTTCCAGCAGGCCGAGCATCCCGCGTTCGGCCCGGTCGCCTATCCGCTTGCACCTTACCTGATGAGCAAGACCCCGGTACGCATCGCCTCCCCTGCCCCGTCGCTCGGTGCGGACAACGCAGAACTGGAGGCGCGGCAATGAGCGAGAAGGTTTCAGCCGGCGGCCCGCTTTCGGGCGTGCGCGTGCTCGAGATCACCAAGGTCTGGGCCGGCCCATACGCGGGCAAGATGCTCGCGCACCTCGGCGCGGAGGTCATCAAGGTCGAATCGAACAAGCAGCTTGACGAGATGCGCGCCTATGGCGGGGTCGACATCAACTCCGCGCCCTATTTCGTGTCGATCAACCAGGAGATCAACTCGGTCCAGGTCAACATGAAGACCGAGGAAGGCCTCGACCTGCTGCGGCAGATGGTTGCGCAGTCGGACATCGTGATCGACAACATCCGTCCCGGCGCGATGGAACGCTCACACCTGGGCTACGAGGACCTCAAGAAGATCAAGCCCGACATCATCCAGTGCTCGATCAAAATGTGGGGCAATGCCGGACCGCTGGGCTATCAAACCGGCTATGCGCCCTGCTTTGCTGCGCTCTCGGGCCTGTTCAACCTTGTCGGCCATCGCGGCGAGACGCCCAAGGGTATGAACATGCGCCACGGCGATTCGACCGCCGGGGCCTGCGCCGCCCTGGCGTGCATTGCCGCGCTGCACCACCGCGAGACCACCGGCGAAGGCCAGTTCATCGACCTCTCGGCGGTCGAGACGCTTTCCAGCCTGGTCGGCGACGCGCTTTTCGCATGGTCGGCCACCGGCGAAATCCCGACGGCGGACGAAAACTTCCACCCCGAGATTGCCCCGCACGGAGCCTATCGCTGCACCGGCGTCGACTGGATCAGCATCGCCGCCGAGAACGATGCGCAATGGCGCGCCCTATGCGATGTGCTCGGCGGCTCACTCGCCAGCGACGAACGCTTTGCTACTTTGGAAAGCCGCATCGCCAACCACCTCGCGCTCGACGAGGCCATCGGTGCACTTGCACGCGACAAGGACGCGCACGACCTTGCCGATACGCTGCGCAAGGCAGGCGTGCCCGCGTTCAAGTCGATGAATTCGATCGACCTCTGCTCGGACGATTTCACCTGGGGCCGCGAGGGCTATCGCATGGTCACCGACCACAAGAATGGCGCGCGCCCCATCATCGGCCCGGCATGGCGCATCCGTCCCGATGGCCCCGAAGTCACCCGCGGCGCGCCGCTGCTCGGCGAGCACAACGATTACGTCTATCGCGAACTGCTCGGCCTCTCCGATGATCGCTACGGCGAACTGGTCGAGCGCAAGGTGATCGATTAGCCTCCCATCGCAAGGAGAGGCCCAAATGAAACTGACGTTTTCCGTACCGAACATGGTCCAGATTCCCGCGATGTCCGATCCGTGGGAGTGGGAGATCACTGGCCGCGAACAGACCAAGCTCGTGCAGTGGGCGGAGAAGCAAGGCTACGAGATGGCCTGCGTGCCCGAGCACCACATCATCCCGAACGGCCACGTCGAGCTTTCGGGCAAACATTACTTCAACGCCTCTATCGGCATGGCGCACCTTGCCGGGGCGACCGAGACGATCCGCGTCAATTCCTGCATCTGGCTGCTTCCCGCGATCAACCCGATCGTCACCGCCAAGCAGCTTTCGACAATGGACTGGTTCTCCGAAGGCCGCGTCACCGTCACCTTCGCGGTCGGCTGGCTCAAGGAAGAGTTCGACATGCTCGGCGTGCCGTTCAACGAACGCGGTGCGCGGGCCGAGGAATATATCCAGGCGATTATCGAGCTCTGGACCAGCGACGCGCCCGAGTTCGAGGGCAAGTATGTCTCGTTCAAGGATGTCGCGTTCGAGCCCAAACCGGTGCAGAAACCGCACCTGCCGATCTGGTTCGGCGGCGATGCCGACGCGGTTCTCCGGCGCATCGGGCGCTATGCCAACGGCTGGTGGCCGTTCCTGACCAAGCCCGAAACCATTGCCGAGCGGCTCGACTTCATCCGTTCGCAGCCGGACTATTCGGGCAAGCTTGAAGACGTGTTCTACGGCATGACCACCGGCCGCGTCGGCGAAAACCATGTCGCGCAGGAATCGGAGATGGCCTCGCCCGATCAGTCGAAGCAACAGATCCTCGACGCATTGGGCTGGCTCGCGGATCAGGGCGTGACCTGGAGCTCGGTGCCGACGCCCAAGGTCGCCTCGCTGAAGGAATATTACGATCACGCGCAATGGGTGGCCGAAGAGATCATTCCGGAGGTGGCGTGATGGCAACCTTCGTTCTTGTTCACGGCGGTATGCATGGCGGTTGGTGCTACAAACCACTCGCACAACTGCTTCGCGCCGAGGGGCATGAGGTGCACTGCCCCACCCTCACCGGATCGGGCGAACGCAGCCATTTGCGCCATCCCGGCATCACCCTCGAAACGCATATCGAAGATGTCTGCAACCTCTTGTTCTACGAGGATTTGCATGACGTCTATCTCGCTGGCCACTCCTATGGCGGCATGGTCATCATCGGGGTTGCCGACCGCGCGCTGGGCCGCGTCGGGCACCTCGTCTTCCTCGATGCCTCGCACCCCAAGGACGGCGAGGCGCTGACCGATGTCGCGCCAGGAATGATGGGCATGGCGGGCAAGTTCAAGAAGACCATCGACAGCTGCGAGGTGGTCGAACTGCCCGAGGATATCGGCCGCCCCAACTTCGGATTTACCGATGACGATCTCTGGGCCTTTGCCGGTCCGCGACTGACACCGCAGATGTGGTCGTGCTTCACCTCAAAGCTCTCGCTGAACAATGAGGAAGCCGTGCGCGCCCTGCCCCGCACCTCGATCAACTGCACCGAAACACTGGCGAAGCGACCGCCCGAACTGGTCCACCGCGCCACCGAGGCCGACCACGTCTTTGAGATCGACACCGGTCACGCGCTGATGCTGTCCGAGACGCGCAAGGTGGCCGACATGCTGCTCGAGGTCGTCGCGAAGGAAGCGGCAGCGCGGTAGCGATCACATGCCCGGCAGGCTTGACCCGACGCGGTGACGGCAGGACTGTGCGGGCAGTTGAATCGCACGGGAGATCGGCATGACAAAGGTGATGGAAGGCGTCCGCGTTCTGGAGGTCGCACAGCACACCTTCGTACCGTCGGCAGGTGCGATCCTGGCCGACTGGGGCGCGGACGTCATAAAGATCGAGCACCCGGTGCGCGGCGATGCGATGCGCGGTTTCGTCAATATCGGCGGGATGAAGGTCGATCCCAAGCGCCACCTGATGATGGAGCATCCCAATCGCGGCAAGCGCTCGGTCGGCGTCGATATTTCCACGCCCGAGGGGCAGGAGGTGATCTACGAACTGGCGAAGACCGCCGATGTGTTCCTGACAAATTACCTGCCGCGCCACCGGCAAAAGCTCAACATCGATGTCGAGCATATCCGGGCAGCGAACCCGCAGATCATCTACGCGCGCGGTTCGGCCTATGGCGACAAGGGGCCGGAGCGCGATGTCGGCGGGTTCGACGGCACCGCCTTCTGGACGCGCAGCGGCGTGGGCTGGTCGATGAGCCCCGGCGAGCTTGAAGGCCCGCTTTCGCAGGGCATCCCGGCCTTCGGCGATTCGACCGGCGGGATGAATATCGCTGGCGGGATTGCCGCAGCGCTGTTCCACCGCTCGCAGACCGGCAAGGCCTGCGAAGTCGATGTCTCGCTGCTCTCGACCGCCTGGTGGTCGGCGGGCACGGCGGTCGACATGCAGGTCGAGGCTGGGCAAGCGATGCGCGTGGGCATGCCGCGCTCGGGGGCCAATCCGGGCAATCCCTTCATGGGCAATTTCCGCACGTCGGACGGCGGCACGATCAACCTGTGCACCCTTATTCCCGGCCCCCACATCAAGAGCCTGTTCGAGCACATGGGCATTCCCGAAGCGGCGGACGATCCGCGCTTTTCCACCGCCGAAAAGCTGATGGAAAACTGGGAAGCGGCAGGCGAACTGATCAACGCGCAGTTCAACGCAAAGCCGTTCGAATACTGGCGCGAACACCTGAAGACCTACACCGGGCAATGGGCGCCGTTCCAGAACCTCGTTGACCTGTCGAAAGACGAGCAGGCGCTGGCCAACGACATGCTGTTCGAAGTCGAACCACCCGACGGCGGCGAACCGATGAAGCTTGTGCGCGGCCCGGTACAGTTCGACCACGCGCCGGTCGAAACCACGCGCTCGCCGCAGGCATCGGAGCATACCGAACTGGTGCTGATGGAAGCCGGGATCGAATGGGACCGGATCGAGGAACTGAAGGCCAAGGGCGCAATCGCGTGAGCAGGACCGATCTCGACGGGCTGGGCTATCGCGGGGCGAACGTCCTGCTGACCGGCGGCGCATCGGGCCTCGGCGAAGCTGCCGCGCGCCTGCTCGGCGAAATGGGCGCAACCGTCCACATCGCAGACATTGCAGAACCATCTGTTCCCCACGCCAGCTTCACCAGGCTGGACCTGTCGGACTTCGCGGCGATCCGCGAAACCTGCGCTGCTTTGCGCGCGCTCGGCCCGTTCGATTTCCTGCTGCCGGTCGCTGGCATCCCGCCGCACACTTTCGGGCCGCTGCATTGCATGGTCGTCAACTACATCGGCACGCGACTGTTCACCGAGGAAATGCTGCCCGCGCTGCGCGATGGCGGTGCTGTCGGGCTGGTTGCGTCGACTGCCGGACGCGAATGGCAGGACCACCTCGACGAACACCTCGAAACACTCGCGATGGACGATCCCGACGCGGTGCGCGCACGGTTCGAAGCCAGCCCCGAGTTGCTGCGCGACGGCTATTCGCCCTCGAAAGAACTGCTGATCGTATGGGCGCAGCAAGTCGCCATCGAGCTCGGCAAGCGCGGTATTCGCATCAACACCATCGCGCCCTGCCCCATCGACACGCCTTTCATGGAAGCGACCTGCAAGAATACCGGCATCGATTTCCACAACGATTACCCGCATCCGCTGCTCGGCCGCATGGCCTCTGCCGAGGAACAGGCATGGGCGCTGCTGCTGCTCTCCAGCCCGCTCAATGCGGCCACCACCGGCGCGACGCTGATGACTGACCAGGGCCTTGCCGGCGGCTGGCTTACCGGCTCGCTCGCACCCCCCAATTACACGCGCAAGGCGCAATGACCGATTACCAAAGGGAGAAGGACGTGACCCAGCCCAAGCGGCCCATACCCAAGCTCGATTCCGTCAATACGCCGTTCTGGACGGGCGGCGCCGAAGGCAGGCTCAACATCTGCAAATGCGGCGACTGCGGCGAATACACGCATCCGCCCATGCCGCTTTGCCGCCATTGCCAATCGGAAAATGTTGGCCCCGATGCCGTCGCGGGCACCGGCGAAGTGGCGACCTATACGATCAACTACCAGCCCTGGGCGAAAGACCTTGAGGTGCCGCTGGTGATCGCGCGGGTACGGCTAGACGGAGTTCCGGGGGTCTACCTCACCACCAATATCGTCGGCTGCCCGGTCGAGGACGTCGCCATCGGCGACAAGGTGCGCGTCACCTTCGAGCAGCAGGATGAGATCTATTACCCCCTCTTCGAGAAAGTGAGCTGAGCGATGGCCAAGGGCGAAGCATATATCACCGGCGTCGGCCAGTCCGAAGTGGGCGTCCGGCTTGAGCGACATCCGCTGCTCCTCACCATCGATGCGATCCAGGAAGCGCTCGACGAGGCAGGGCTGACCAAGGACCAGATCGACGGCGTCTTCACCTATCCCGGAAAGTCTCACGGCTATCTCGGCTTTTCGCCGGTGGGAGCCGAGGACGTGATCGAGGCGATGGGGATCAAGTCGAAGTGGCACATGGGCGGCGGCGAACTGCCCGCGCAGCTTGCCGCGATCGGAACGGCGGTGCAGGCGGTCAAGGAAGGGCTCTGCCGCCACGCAATCTGTTTCCGCACTGTTTACGAGGCGGCGGCGATGGCGCGTCCCAAGGAATACATGCCGCTGCAGCGCGAAACAGTCGAGGGCTACTCGCAATGGATGACGCCGTTCTGGGCCTATTCCGCTGCCTGCTGGATCGGGCAGTATGCGACGCGGCACATGCACGATTACGGAATGACCCGCGAGCAGCTGGCTCAGGTTGCGCTCAACGGATCGCGCAACGCGATGCTCAATCCCAAGGCGCGGGCAATCACCAAGGAAGCGCTGACGATGGACAAGTACATGTCCGCGCGGATGATTTCCTCGCCGTTCTGCCTCTACGATTGCGACCGCTATTCGGACTGCTCGACCGTCATCATAGTTTCGGCAGGTGACGCATTGGACGAAGTGAAGTGCACCCCGGTTCGCGTCGCGGCGATGTCAGGTTCGGTCGATCGCTGGTCATGGGATCAGGTCGAATGGCCCGCCTCTTACGAATGCGGCGCGGACCTCTGGACCCGCACCGACTATACCGTCGACGATGTCGATACGATCCAGTTCTACGACGGCTTTGCGTTCCTGCCGATCACCTGGCTTGAAGGCCTCGGTTTCTGCGGCAAGGGCGAAGGCGGCAAATTCATCGAGGGCGGCACGAGGATCGCGGTCGATGGCGAACTGCCGATGAACACCTTCGGCGGCCAGCTTGGCGCGGGACGCCTGCACGGCTTTGGCTTTGCGCACGAATCGGCCAAGCAGTTGCGCGGCGCAGCGGGCGAGCGGCAGATCAAGGGCGATCCCAAGGTTGCGGTGGCGACCTCGGGCGGCGGCCCGATGGCGGCAGCACTGCTGCTGGCGCGGGATTGAGCGCCCGATCGTCATTGCGAGGGCTTTAGCCCGAAGCAATCCAGGGCGTGTCGCGATCAGCTCTGGATTGCTTCGCTTCGCTCGCAATGACGACAATTGTTCGGGTAACGCGGGCTAAGACCCTGCCTTCTTCCACTCCGGGTAAGGCCCCAGCCCGAACAGCAACAGGGCGCTGATGACCGTGCCGACGATCCCGAACCAGAGGAACGGGACGTAATTGCCGTAGGAATCGAAGATCATCCCGGCGACGAGCGGGCCAAGCCCCGAACCGCCAGCGATCAGGCTGGCCATCACGCCGAAGATCGTCCCGAAGTTGCGCATGCCGGCATAGGCGGCGGTCAGGTATCCGACGATGCCGAGCTTCGCGCCCGCCGTATATCCGTTGATTGCCATTGCCATGATGACAACGGCCGCGGTCTGCCCTGCGAGCAACAGCAGAACGAAGGTAATTGCTCCGGCAAGGATGGTGATCCCGCCAACCCAGCGCGCCGGATAACGGTCGAGCAGCCAGCCGGTGAATATCTTGCCCGCGATTCCTGCCAGCCCGCCAATGCTGGCATAGGCGGCCGCCGCCGCGCGGCTGGTGCCAAGGTCGATCAGGATCGGGATCTGGTGGACCATCACCCCGATGGTCACGATCATGACAAGGAACGTCGAAAGCGAAATGCGCACCAGCGCCGGATCGCGCCATGCTTCGCGCACCGATAGCCCCGGCACGTCGAGGATCGGCGCTTCGGGCTTGCCCGCTGCGGCATCGGCCTTGCGCTGCTGCTGCCCGCGATAATAGCCGTCGCGGAACCAGATCAGGCACAGGATCAGCGCCACCGCGCCCCAGCCCAGCCCCAGCCAGACATAAGCCGCGCGCCAGCCTTGCGTGGAAATCAGGTATTCGCCCAGCGGCGGCACGATCACCTGTGCCGACATGCTGCCCGAAAGCGTCAGGCCAAGCGCCAGCCCCCTGCCGGTCGTAAAGGTGGAATTGATCGCGGCGGTCCACGTCGTCGACTTGGTGGCCAGCGCGGCAAACGAATAGACGAACCAGATCGCAAACCACTGGACTATCGATCCGGTCAGGGTGGCCAGCGAAGCGATGGTCAGCCCCATTAGCAGGAGACCGGGCAACACCAGCCAGCGCGTCCCGATCCGGTCGATCAGCACGCCGAACAGCGGCGAAAGCAGGAAGGTCAGCATCGAGGTGATCGACACGCCCGACGAGACGAGCGTGCGGCTCCAGCCGAATTCTTTTGACAGCGGTCCCATGAACAGGCCCGCCGACGACGATATGACCGATGTAAATGCGAAGCCAACCGCCGATGCGAGGATCAGCGTCCAGTATTGTCCGAACTCGCTGCGCGCGGCGGGGCTTTGCGAGGCGGCGTTCATGCGGGGATACCCTCTGCGGACGCGGCGAGCACGACGCCGTGTTCTTCGGTTGCGGTCTTCGGCTCGGCATAGCCTGCGCCAAGGTCGGCGATCTCTTGCCAGTGCGCCGCCACGTCTTCGGCCGAAGGCGCGGACTGGCGCTGCGCCTGCCAGCCGTGGCCGACGCCGACAAAGGCGCGCGCGAACCGGCCCAGGCATTGCGACCACAACCCTTGCGTGTCGGTACAGGCTTCGCTGGCAAGATAGACAGCAAGCGGCGTGTTGAATTCGGGGTTCATCGAATTGCCGATCCCGGCAGACATTTCCATCGCCATTTCTGGCATGCGCTCGGCCCAGTCGGCGCCTGCCTGCATCGCCATGCGGGTCAGCGCGTTGGGCATCAGCGCGTTGGCAAGGATGCCGTGCTCGCTGCCCTCAAGCGCGGCCCAGTTCATCAGTCCGGCAATCCCCGCCTTGGCCGCGCCATAGGCCCCGCAGAACGGATTGCCGAACAGCCCCGCGCTCGATGCGGTATAGACGATCCGTCCGTATCCCGCCTTGCGCATGTGCGGCCATGCCGCGCGGGTCATCTTGAAGCTGCCGGTAAGGTGCGTGGCGATAACCGCGTCCCAGTCCTCGTCGCTGGTCTCCTCGATCGAGGTGTTGCGCATGATCCCGGCGTTGTTGATCAGTGCATCGAGTCTGCCGAATTCGCCGATGGCCTGCGCGACCATGCCTTCGCAGCCTTCGGTCGTGGCAACCGAATCGTGATTGGCAACCGCCGTGCCGCCGCCTTCGCGAATTTCGTCGACAACCTGCTGCGCCATCGATGCCGACCCGCCGCGCCCGCCAACATCGCCGCCAAGGTCGTTGACCAGCACCGCGCCGCCCCGCCGCGCGATCTCCAGCGCATGCTCGCGCCCGATCCCGCCACCCGCGCCGGTAACGATGGCAACGCGTCCTTCGAAGCTGACCGGTTGCATGTCTCTCTCCCCCTCGCCCGCCTCAGGCCGCGCCGATTTCCTCCAGCGTAAAGCCATTGCCCGGTGCGCATTGCTGCACCTCGATGACGTTGCCTTCGGGATCGTAGCCGTAGAGCGTCTTCACATGGCCGACATCGACGAAGTCGCGGTCGTTGAAGGTCATGCCGCATTTCTTGAGGTGCGCCATGTCGACCTCGATATCGGTCACGTCGATGCAGAAATGGGTGTAGCCGCGATCGTTGGGACGCTTTGGATCGGGCGATGCCGGGGGCGGCGAGCTGTATTCGAACAGCTCAAGATAGCATGTCCCCGCGCGCAGCATCACGCCCTTGGACGCGGAGTCCTTCACATCGACGATGTGATCCATCGTCGGCTCGGGCTTATCCCATGCAAAGCCGTCATCGACTGGCTCGAAACCCAGCGCCTCGCAATAGAAGCGCTTCATCCGCTCCATGTCGCGGCAATTCACGCCGATGTGGTGGATGCCTCGGATCATCGCGTTCTCTCCCAAATTGGTTTGCGCTCTTATCGGCGTATTTGATGTGCGGCGGCAAGCCGGAAGACTTGCCTGAAAGGGCTTACTCGTCCGGCTCGACCCATTTGGTCCGCGTCACGCGCGGGCTGAGGTACTTGGTCCGGGTCCAGCCGCCATCGACGACGATCGACTGCCCGTTGATCATCTCGCTTTCCGGCCTGCACAGGAAGACGATTACCGAGGCAATGTCCTCCGGGTTGGCAATGCGTGTGTAAGGCGTCGTTTCGACATTGGTGCGCTTGAACGCTTCGTCATCGAAGCGGTGCGCGACCATGTCGGTCATCGTCACGCCCGGCGCGACGCAGTTGGAGCGGATGCCGCGCGGCCCGTATTCGCAGGCCATGTGCTCGGTGAGAGACTTGAGCCCGCCCTTGGCCGCCGAGTACGCTCCGCCGCGCTTGCCGCCGACATGCGCATAGGTCGAGGTGACATTGACGATCGACGCGCCTTCGCGAAGGTGCGGCAGCGCGTCGCGGCAAAGCCGGAACGGCGCGGTCAGCATGACGTCGATGAACTGGTCCCAGGTCTCGTCGTCGGTCTCGTCCACCGGCTTGGGGCTACCGAGGCCGGCGTTGTTGACGAGGAAATCGATGCGACCGAATTTCGCCATCGCCGCATCGACGATCCGCTGCGAAGCTTTCGGATCGGTCACGTCTTCGGAGAGCGCGAGGACATGGTCGGGATTGCCGATCTCGGCCTCCAGCGTCGCCAGCTTGTCCTTGCTCCGCCCGACGCCGACGATCGCCACGCCCTCGTCATGCAGCATCTTTGCTGTCGCCAGTCCGATGCCGCTGCCCGCCCCGGTGATGATCGCTACCTTCATCTGCGCTTCGCCTCTCTCATTGCATTCGCCCCCGGTCATACCACCCCAGCCCGCCGCGCCAAGCCGCAGAGGCGTTATCGCCCTGCGCAGGCTTGGCCAGCGCAAGGGGCCTCGCTAGGACTCGGCCAAACAGAGGCAGGACCAGACCATGAGCACAGACAAATCCGCCCTTTCCGGCATCCGCGTGATCGACATGAGCCGCGTTTTCGCCGCCCCGGTCGGCGCGCAGATTCTCGGCGATCTTGGCGCGGACGTCATCAAGATCGAGCGCCCCGGCATCGGCGACGACGGGCGCGGCTATGGCACTGCATGGGTAGAGGGCAAGGACGGCATCGAAACCCGCCAGTCCTCGTTCTTTACCGTGTCCAATCGCAACAAGCGCTCGATCACGCTCAATCACACTTCGCCCGAGGGGCAGGAAGTCGTCCGCAAGCTGGTGGCCGAGGCGGACGTTCTGATCGAGAACTACAAGGTCGGCAATCTTGCCAAGTACGGCCTCGATTACGAGAGCCTCAAGGCGATCAACCCGCGCCTGATCTATTGCTCGGTGACGGGCTATGGCCAGACCGGCCCCGATGCCGCGCTGCCCGGCTATGACGGCCTGTTCCAGGCGACCGGCGGGATCATGGCGGTCACCGGCATTCCCGAAGGCCGCCCCGGTGCGGGGCCGCTCAAATGCGGTCCAAGCCTCGTCGATTTCGTTACCGGCCACAACACCGCCATCGCCATCCTCGCCGCGCTGCAATACCGCGAGCGCACAGACGAAGGGCAGTATATCGACATCGCGCTGCTCGACACCTCGATCGCGATGGTCAGCCACATCATGCAGGATTACCTGATATCCGGCGAAGCGCCGCCGCGCCTCGGCAATGGCGGCAATGGCGGCGGCCCGGCGGACCTGATCCACGCAAGCGATGGCATTGTTTACCTGACCGCAGGCACCGACGAGCATTACCGCCGTCTGACCGTGCTGATGGAGCAGCCCGAACTGTTCACCGACCCGCGCTTCGATTCGAACTTCAAGCGGGCGAAATCGGGTCAGGCGGAACTGATCGAGATCATCGACGCATGGAGCAGCCAGCTGACCGTCGCGGAACTGCTCGAAAAGCTCGATTCGGTCGGCATCCCGGCGGCAAAGTACAACGAGTTGCCCGAGGTCTGGGAAGAACCGCAGGTCAAGCATCGCGGCCTCAGGGCCCGAACCCCGCATGCCCATGCCGCCGCCGGTCACGTCGACCTGATCGCCAGCCCGCAGGCGCAGATGTCCGCCAGCCCCGCCACAATCCGCATGGCTCCGCCAATGCTCGGCGAACACACCGACGAAGTGCTGGCCGAGCTTGGCTACGATGACGCAGGGATTGCGGCATTGAAAGACGGCGGGGTGGTGTAGTCAAATGTCCAATAGACGTTTTCCTCTCGGCAGGAGGAGCCTGCTGGCCGCCACGGGCACATTGGCAATTTCCGCACTCCTCCCCGATTTGGCCAAGGCTGCGGAGCCATTCAGGCCGCTCTCCGGCCCGCGCAGTCGGGTGCTGTTCGTCAACGATTTGTCCGGCGACGTCGACGGGCTCTTCGCGCTCGCCCATCAGATATTGTCCCCTTCTGCCGAGCTTCGCGGGATAATCGGAACCACGCCACGCGAGCGGGACTCGTCGGCAAAGCGCTCGGCGGAACTGGCCGAGGAAATGCTCGCGTTGATGGACATGCCCGGCAGCATCCCGATCTACACCGGTGCAGAGCAACAGATGCAGGATATGGTCACGCCGGTAGCTTCCGACGGAAGCGATGCAATCATTGCCGAAGCCATGCGAACCGACAGCGAGCTTCCACTTTATATCGCGGTCGGCGGCGGCCTTACCGAAGTCGCCAGCGCCGTCTTGCAGGAGCCGAAAATTGCGGATCGCTTTACGCTGGTCTGGATCGGCGGAGATGCCTTGCCCGATGGCGGCACCGGGGAGACGAATTTCAATATCGATCCGCTGGCCGCGCAGTTCCTGTTTAACGAGAGCACCGTGCGCATTTGGCAGGTTCCCCGGTCGGCCTATGCACAATGTCTTGTTTCAGCGACCGAATTGCAGACGAATGTCGGGCGATATGGCAAGATCGGTCCCTGGTTGCAGGACCGTTTGTTCGACGTGACGCGCAAATACGGCATGCGGTTCAATACCGGCGAGACGTGGAACCTGGGCGATAATCCCCTCGTACTCCTGACAGCCCTGACGGATTGGGTGCCCAGCAATCGCCAGCCGCCGCTGCGCTTCGAACGCACCGGATCAAGTCTTTTCGACGAAGTGACAGCCCCTGCCTTCAATCCGGATGGCACCTTCACGCTCCGCGATGAAGGCCGCACGATCAGGGTCTATCGCAACATAGACACCCGAATGCTGTTCGCGGACTTCTTTGCCAAGATGCAGGTAAACTTCGAGCGTGCGTGAGATGCGCAGGCAGGCTGGCAGCCCTATCTCCCTTTGAACTCGGGCTTGCGCTTTTCGCCAAAGGCCATGACGCCTTCGATGAAGTCGTCGCTGCGACCGGCTTCGCGCTGCATGCGGCGTTCGCTGTCGAGCGCGGCTTCGAAACCGCCGTCGATCGCTTCCCAGGCCATGCGTTTCATCATGCCCAGCGAACGCGGCCCGTTGGCAAGCTGGCGCGTCATCTCCAGCGCGGCGGCATCGAGTTCGTCGTCGGGCACGACGCGCGTGGCAAGACCCCATTCGAGCGCCTTGGCCGCCGGGAGCTTTTCACCCAGCAGCATCAGCTCCATCGCCCGGACACGCCCGACCGCCTTGGCCAGGAGATAGGTCGAGCCACCGTCCGGCACCAGGCCGACATGCCGGAAAGCAAGGTAGAAGAACGCGCTTTCGCCCATCATCACGATGTCGCCCGCCGCCGCGAGACCCGCGCCATAGCCCGCAGCCGGGCCGCGAATCGCGGTCACCACCGGCATGTCGATCCGCTTGATCGCCACCAGCACGGCGTTGAGCGAAAGTTCGAGCTGTTCGCCGAAATCGCGGCGCGGATCGTCGAGAATCTTGCGCGCTTCGGCAAGGTTGCCGCCCGAGCAAAACGCCTTGCCCTCGCCGGTGAGTAGCACCGCGCGCGCCTCCGACGAGGCACGGTCGAAGGCATCGACCAGCTCAAGGCCCATGTCCGGGTTTGCCGCGTTCATCGATTCCGGATCGTCGAGCGCAATCCGGGCCGCGCCCTGATCGTCGACATTGTAGGTGATCCACTTGTAAGCCATTTCTCAGAGGTCTCCGTTACGCCAGCATGCCGCCCATGCGCTCTTTCACGATTGCTTCGGCATCGCCGATGATGCGGTCCATCAGTTCCTGGCAGCTGGGGATGTCGTGGATCAGCGCCTGGATCATGCCCGCCCAGAAGATGCCGTGCTCGGTATCGCCGGTCTTGAGCATTTCCGCGCCCTTGTAACCGCGCACCAGCTCGGCCACGTCGCCGAAGGTCGCATCCGGCTTTTTGAGACGTTCGACGACCTCGTCCGAGACGCCATTCTTGCCGACGCGCGCGGTGTTGCTGAGCGAACGGAAAATCAGGTTGGTGCCGCGCTCGTCGTTCTCGATGTACTTGGCCTTGATGTTGTCGTGGATCGGCGCCTCTTTGGTCGCGCAGAAGCGCGTGCCCATGTTGATGCCTTCCGCGCCAAGCGCCAGCGCTGCGACCAGCCCGCGCCCGTCGCCGATACCACCCGAGGCCAGCATCGGGATTTTCACCTTGTCGGCCGCCGCCGGGATCAGGATCAGGCCAGGAATATCGTCCTCGCCCGGATGGCCCGCGCATTCGAAGCCGTCGATCGAGATGATATCGCAGCCGTTGCGCTCGGCGGACAGCGCATGGCGCACGGCGGTGCACTTGTGCAGCACGGTGATGCCGTGCGGCTTCATCATCGCCCAAAGCTCGCGCACTTCGGCGGTGCCGGCAGTCTCGACGATCTTGACGCCCTGATCGATCACGGTCTGCGCAAAGGCCTTGTAATCGGGCGGTGTGACGGCAGGCAGGACGGTGATGTTCACCGCAAAGGGCTTGTCGGTCATCGAACGGCAGCGCTCGATTTCTGCGGCCAGCGCTTTGGGATCGGGCTGTGTCAATGCGGTGATCGTTCCGAGGCCGCCCGCGTTGGAGACGGCAGATGCCAGCTCGGCATAGCCGACGTTCTGCATGCCGCCCTGGACGACGGGATGCTCGATGCCGAGCATTTCGGTGACACGTGTCTTGAAGGGCATTGGGGTCTCCTAGGCGGGTATTTCGTTGAATGGTACGCCTTTGTCGGGGCGATGATCCTGCGGCAAGCCAAGAATTCTCTCGGCGATGGTATTGAGCAACATTTCGTCCGCGCCGCCGGCGATACGCATTGTCGGGGCGGAGAGCCATGAGGCGACCCAGTCCTCCTTGAGGAAGGCGTCGGGGTCTTCGAGGAGACCCGTTGGCCCTTGCAGGTCGATGGCGAGTTCGGACAGCTTCTGGCGGCTGCGCACCGAGACAAGCTTGTTGAGCGCGCCTTCGGGGCCGGGCTGGCGGCCCTCTTCCATGGCAAGAAACGCGCGCATGCGGATCGCGTCGAGGCCCGACCGCAGCGCATGATTGCGCGCAATCGCCGAGCGGACGCGCCCGTCCTCGATGGCAGGCCTGCCGTTGAGCCGCGCCTCGCGCGCCAGATCGACGAAGGCCGCGATCGGCGGCCCCATGCCATCGGCGTCCGAAGCCGCGTAGCGCTCGATCATCAGCGTCGCCATCGCCACGCCAAAACCGCCGCCGACCGGGCCGAGACGCTGGTCGTCGGAAAGCTTTACATCGTCGAAGAAGACCTCGTTGCAGGTCAGCTCACCGGTCAGCAGCGGGAACGGGCGCACGGTGACGCCCGGCGCCTTCATGTCGACCCAGAAATAGGTCAACCCCTTGTGCTTGGGCTGCGCAGGATCGGAGCGCGCGACAATGATGCCGTAGTCGGAATATTGCGCCTGGCTGGTCCAGAGCTTCTGGCCATTGAGTTTCCAGCCATTGCCGTCTTGCTCTGCCTTGGTGCGCAGGCCCGCCAGGTCAGAACCGGCGGCGGGCTCGGAAAACAGCTGGCACCAGATTTCCTCGCCGCGCAGCCCCGCGATCACGCGCTCGCGAACCCAGGCCTTGTCCTCGCAGAACTGCATGATGATTGGCAGCGGCATCGCGACCGATACCCCGAAAAAGCCGCCCGGCATGCCGAAGGGCAATTCCTCTTCCTCGAAGACGATCTTGTGCAGCCCTGAGAGCCCCTGCCCGCCGAATTCGGTGGAGACGGCAATGCCACCAAAACCCGCATCGTACTTCGCGGCCATGTAGCGACGGCCTTGGGCGATGGCATCGTCGGGCGAAAAGCCCCGGCGCGTTTCGTGGCCGAATTCGCCTGCCACCGATTCGAGCCATTTGCGCGCCTGCGCGCGGAACTCGTCGAGGCCGATCATGCCGCCTGCCTTTCCAGCTCGCCAACCAGCAGGTCTTCCCAGAACAGCGCGTTGCCGCATTCTATCGCAAGGCTGCGTGCGCGCCGGACGTGGAGGTGCAGGCCATGCTCCCAGGTTACGCCGAGCCCGCCATGCACCTGCATCGCGTCGCGCGCGGCGGTGTCATAAGCTTCGGTCGCGGTCAGGCGCGCCGATGCGGCGGCAGCGAGGAAACCCGGCTGCCCGTCGAGCGCGGCGGCGTGGATGCAGTTGGCGCGTGCAATCTCAACCAGCCCGTAAAGCTCGGCAATGCGATGCTTGACCGACTGGAACGCGCCGATGGGCTGGCCGAATGCCTTGCGCTCCAGTGCGTAGTCGCGCGCGGCCAGCATCGCCGCCTCCGCCCCGCCGACCTGTTCGTGCGCGGCGAGCACCGCCATGCGCGCCAGCAACTCGCGCGCGATGCGATAAGCGGATTCGCCTTCGGCAAGGATTGTGGCAGGCGTCGCTGCAAAGCGCAGGTCGGCGAAGAGGCGAGCATTATCGAACGATTCGATTGGCTTGCGATCAACTCCTGCCAATTCCGCGAGCACGAGAACCGGCCCTGCCTCACTGCGCGCAAGCACCAGCGCGCAATCCGCCTTTAACCCGGCAACAACGCCCGGTTTAACGCCAGAGAGCGCGCCGTCGCGGTATTCAACCTCCGGCGCGACGGGCAAAGGCGATCCGGCCTCGGCGAAGGCCACCGTGCCAATCGTCTCGCCCGTTGCCAGCCGGGGAAGCCATGCCGCCCTTGCCCGCTCGTTGGTGCCCGCAAGCAAGGCCGACGTCGCGGCGAAATTCGTCGTCAGGAACGGCGCACCCACGGTGAACGCTCCGCAATTGAGCGCAACCAGCCCCGCCTCGACCAGCCCGAGGCCAAGCCCGCCATGTTCTTCTGGGATCGCGATGCCGCACCAGCCCTGCTCGCGCGCCACCTGCCAGAAGGCATCGTCATGCTCTCCCTGTGCGCGCAGCAGGCCCAGCAGGCGCGCCTTGTCGTAGCCCGCGTCGAGCACACGGCGCGTCTCGCTCGCAATCGCTTCCTGTGCTTCGTCGTAGAGGATCGACATAGTTCGGTTCCGTTCCCGTTCAGGGCATTCTGGCTAGGGCAAGCGGGACGATGCTTCAAGAACGGGAATCCGCCATCGCAGCCACGCGATTTGCCCCTTTACGCAATTGAAACGGCGGCAATGGCACCTACATTTCCATCAGCCCATTCATTTGGAGAACTGGTAACGTGAACGGCTTGAAGACGATGATGCTGCTGGCAGCGCTGACCGCGCTGTTCATGGCGGTTGGTTTCATGGTCGGCGGATCGTCCGGCGCGTTCATCGCGCTGCTGGTCGCGTTCGGCATGAACATTTTCACCTACTGGAACGCCGACAAGATCGTGCTGAAAATGCACAATGCGCAGGAGGTGGACGAGCGCTCTGCACCCGAATTCTACCGCATGGTCGCCAGCCTGGCGCAGCGCGCGCAATTGCCGATGCCCAAGGTCTATATCGTCGACACCCCCGGCCCCAACGCCTTCGCGACCGGCCGCAATCCTCAGAATGCCGCGGTGGCCGCAACGACCGGCCTGCTCGACATGCTGACGCGCGAGGAAGTCGAAGCGGTGATGGCACACGAGCTGGGCCACGTCCGCAATCGCGACACGCTCGTCATGACGATGGTCGCCACGATTGCCGGTGCAATCTCGATGATCGCGCAGTTCGGATATTTCTTCGGCGGCAGCGAGAACCGCAACCCGCTTGCCGCAATTGCCGCAATGCTGATGGCGCCCTTTGCCGCGATGATCGTGCAGATGGCGATCAGCCGCACGCGCGAATATGGTGCGGACAAGGCGGGCGCGGAAATCTGCGGCAAGCCGCACGCTCTCGCCTCGGCGCTGGCCAAGATCGCCGGACCTGCGCAACATATCCCTTCGGTCGCGTCCGAGCGCATCCCGGCTGCGGCACAGCTTTATATCGTGCCGACCAGCGTGTCCGAACTGTTCTCGACGCACCCGGCGACCGAAAAGCGCATTGCCGCGCTCAATGCGATGCCGGGCGGCGGTGTCGTTTCCGGCGCGCCGCGTTCCGCCCTCGATCCGCACGGTCGCGCCTGAGCGATATTGCCCGCGAGGGTCAAACCGGCGGCATTGCGCCTGCCGCGCGGTGCTGTACATTCGTTCAGCAATAACGACCCGAATTGCGGAGAGATACGCGTGCTCAAATCAGCTGACGGCGGCCTCAGGGCAGTCCCCTTCCCGATCGACGATCCCGAGCGGATCCCGGCCAAGCGCTATTATGACGAGGAGTTTTACAAGGCCGAGGTCGAGCATCTCTGGCCGCACGTCTGGCAGATGGCTTGCCGGCTGGAGCAAATTCCCGAAGTCGGCGACTGGATCGAATACAACAACGTCGGCAAGTCGGTGCTGGTGGTCAGGACCAAGGACGGTATCAAGGCCTTCCACAACGCCTGTCGCCACCGCGGCGTTCCGATTGCGGGCGGCACCACCGTCAATTGCAGCCACGCCACCGCGCACGGCAACTGCTCCAAAAAGGGCTTCGTCTGCCCCTTCCACGGCTGGCGCTGGAACATGGATGGCGAGAATACGCTGGTCTATGCCGAGCACATCTTCTCCGAACGCCAGCTCGGCGATGACGTAAATCTCGTGCCCTGCCGCGTCGAAACCGCGATGGGCTGCGCGTTCATCAATTTGGACGACGATGCCCCGTCGCTGCGCGAATCGCTTGGCCCGGTGGTCGAGCGGCTGGAGGCGAACGGGCTCGACAAGGTCAAGGCCGAGTGGCAGTTCGGCACGGTCCTGCCCGCGAACTGGAAGATCGCCATGGAAGCCTTCATGGAAGGCTACCATGTGCTGCAAACGCACCCGCAACTGCACTTCAACAACCCCGAGCTTTACTCGGGCCGCTACGGCAACAAGGGCGTCGAGGACGTGCCGACCGCACCGACGCCGACCAACCTGCGCGAAATGATCGATGCGCAGATCAAGGGCATGCAATTGCTGAGCGACGGCATGGCCGGGATGATCCACCAGAAGGAAGTGGACATCGCCAAGACGGTGCCGATCGACGACCTGCCGCAGGACGATCCGGCGCAGGCGATGATGATCTGGGGCGGCATGGTCGCCGCCGAGATCACAAAGCAGTTGCGCGAGCGCGGCGAGGACGTGCCCGATGTCGTGCAGGTCAAGCAGTCGCACCCGGTCAACGCGGTCGAGTTCCTCTTCCCGCACTGGTTCGTGCTGCCGACCTTCACCTCGTTCTCGTCTTACCGAATCCGCCCGCTCGGGCCGGAATCGTGCTTCTTCGAGATCTGGTCGCTGACGCACATCCCCGAAGGCGAGGATCACGAGCCGGTCATGGAAGCCACGGTGCTGCCATTCGACAGCCCGGAATTCCCGCCGATCCCGCGCCAGGACTACTCGAACATCCCGATCCAGCAGCAGGGCATGCACGCCGAAGGCTTCGAGTTCATGCGTCTCAGCCACGAGATGGAAGGGATGATCAGCAATTACCAGCGGATCATCGACGGCTATATCGCCGGCGTGCCGCAGGAAAAGATGGTCCCCGCGATCAACGACCTCGGCGGAAATTTCGACGGCAATATCCTCGAACAGGATTTTTGAGGCGGGGCGCCTTTATCTCGAATCGTCGCCCCGCACTTGATGCGGGGCAAGGCTTCAATCCGTATGGGATCGCCTCGCCGCAAGTAAGCCCAGCCCCGTGTCAAGCACGGGGCGACGGCGACTGTTACCGCTCTCCGCTTACCACAGCGGCCTTTCCAGCAACGCGCGGCGGCGTTCGCGCAGGATTTGCTGGCGTTCTTCTGCCGTCACGCGCGACGCCCTTGGGCAGGTGCTTGTCGAGCTGTGACAGCTTCACCACCGTCGCTTTCGGGATCGGCTGGCTGTCGCAACCTGTCCAGCGCCCCTGGATGATCCCGTTCGGGTGGCCCGCGGTATCGAGCCAGTTCTTCACCCCCGGATCCTGCGCCGAAATCACGATCCGCAGCTTCCCGTCCGGATCGACGTCCGCCTGCGCGTCATTGAGGCTCGAATGGTTGTTGTACCAGTCGGTCGTCTCGTAAGTCTCATTGGTCAGGATCAGTGAGCGATAGCCGCAGGTCTTCGGCACGTCCGATTCGACGATCAGCGCCTCGTCGTCGGCAAGGTCGTAATAGGCATTGTAGTAGAACTGCCCCTCAAGCGCGCCGAACGCCACGTCGTAGGTCTTGAAGCGGTTGACGTAGCCCTCGTCGCGGAACTCCTCGACGTGGCCCATGAACATCAGCGCGATGAAATCGACCGCCTGCGGCAGCGCGCGCAGCTTCGCCTCAAGCTTGGCAGCAGGCGGGCGCGGCCTGCTGATAGGGGTGTCGACGCGTTCGATCGAGAGCGTCGGCTCGACCTCGTTCTTCCAGTCCGAGCTGACCATGCGCACCATCAGGCGGTTGGCGGCTGGTTCAAGCTGCCACCAGTCGCCGGTATGCTCCTCGGGCTTCTCGGCACTGAGCAGCACGTCGAAGCGCCCTTCGGCATCGGTCTTGAGATCGCCGATCTTGAGATGCGAGCGCATCCCGCCCGGGTTCTCGACCGAACGCGGGATGACCTGCGCGATCACCGCATGGTTCACCGAGCCCTGCTTGCCGGTGATGCGGTACGAACCGCCCGGCGTCAGCGTGGCCGAGCGATAGACCGTATCCGCATTGGGCTGGCCGACATTCAGGACCTGCCCGATCGAGGGGAGAAATTGCGGCGCGTCGCCATCGGCGCCAATCGCATCCAGTGTCTGCGTCGCCAAGGCCTGCAAGGCGACGCGCGCGACCTCCTGCCGCACCTGCGGATCGTTGCGCAACCGCTCGGGCATCTTGGCGAGCATGCGGTCGGGCAGCGTCTCCAGCGAATCGACAAACTCCTGCCAGCCCGGCACAGCAGAGGCCTGTTTCTCCTCACCGGACTCGGCAGCGCGCGCGACAAATGGCGCAGCGACCAGTGCCGCTGCGGCAGCACCGAACATCAGCAGTCTTTTCATCGAAATTCCTCTCACCCTGTTCAATCCGCAGGGTGAGCGAGGCTCATGTTCGGGTCAAGAAGGCGACCAGTGCCCTGACCTTCTTCTGCCGCCACTGCGGCAATGGGGCGACGAGCCAGTAGGCACGGCGGCAAGGCTCGGTTTCCCCGGTGATTTCAACGCTGCCACGCTCCGCCATGCTCTGCGCCAACAGCGCGGGAACGCGCGCCTTGCCAAGGCCTGCCATCGCGGCGGCGATTGCCTGTCCGGCGTCGGCTACCGCAATCGGCGTGGGCGGTTCGCTTTCGCTATCCACCTGCGCGGAGTCGCCGGGCCAGCCGATCCACTCGCCCTCACCCACGATCACGCGTTCCGCCGCACCCAGCGCGACACCTTCGAGGTCGCCCGGCCCATCGGTCCAGCGCACTGCAAGGTCGAGGTTGGCTTCGGTAAAATCGGTCAGTTCGCCATCGACGAGTACGAAACGCGCTTCCGGCTCGGCCTTGCGATAGGCGGCAAGGCGCGGCGCAAGCCAGGCGGCGAAGAAATCGCGCGGGGCGGCGATGGTGAAGACGTGGCTCGATTGGCCCGCCTGGATCGCCTGCACCGCATCCTCGAAATGGAGGAAGCCGGTGCGCAATGCCTCAAGCCCTGCGCCCGCTTCGTCGGTGAGTTCCAGCCCCTTGCTGGTGCGGCGGAACAGCACCACGCCGAGCAGGTCTTCCAGCGCGCGAATCTGCTGGCCGACGGCGGCAGGCGTCACCGCCAGCTCGTCCGCCGCCTTGGTGAACGAAAGATGCCGCGCGGCAGCATCGAACACGCGCAGGGCGTTAAGGGGAAGATGGGTGCGTTTCATGGCGTTGGCGACGCCCTTAGCGCAGCGCAAGCTGCGCGACCAGTCAGATCACTTCCCCGAAGTACCCTCGGGCGATTGCGCCGATGCGGGGGCGGCGAGCGGGAAGAACGGGATCGTCGCTCTCACCTCGGTGCCGTCCTCGGCGCGGAAGGTGTAGTGGCCTTCCATGCTGCCGAGCGGCGTGCCGAGCGGGCAGCCCGAGACATAGTCGTGTGCCTGTCCCGGCGCCAATGTCGGCTGTTCGCCAACAACGCCCTCGCCCTCGACAAGGTTCACCATCCCGCGCCCGTCGGTGATGCGCCAGTGGCGCGTCATCAGCTTCACGGTGCGCTTCGAATCGTTTTCGATGCGGATGTGATAGACCCAGAACCACTTGCCCGCCTCGATCCGCGATTGCTCGGGCAGGAAATTCACCGCGACCCGGACCACGATGCCGTCGGTGATGGCGGTATGCTGGAACAGCTCTTTCATGACAGCGTCGATGCTAGCGGCGAATACGTGGCTCGACAACCGGGCCTTTCAGGAGAGCCGTGGAAGACTGTGCGAGTACGACCGAGAGCGCCGGCCTAGAGACCGCTGTGGTAGCCGTATTTCTGCCAGAGCTTGCCGCCCTTGATCTTGATCTCGGCAATGTGCCGGCTGCCGGTCTTGAAGAAATAATTATCGACGGCACCCGATCTGAAATTGTTGGTGCTGTGATGGCTCGCGCGGCAACCCACGACATGCTCGACCAGATGAAGCGACATGCCGGGCCGGACGTTGCGCCATTGCGCAGGGGTGATCGGATCGCATTGCCCGGCCGGTTTGATCTTCGGCTCTTCGGGTTGGTGCGCGATTGCCGGGCTGGCCGCGATGCTTGCACCGATTGCAAACAGGAGAATGCGTTGCATGGTCTGAGCTCCTTCCCTTGCTCGATTGACGAGCATGCGAGCCCCTATCTGTATCGCGGCTGAACCGGTGAATTGCGTCGGAGCGCGGCTTACACGCCCGCCACCGAGAACGCCTGATCGAGGTCCTCCATAAGGTCCTGCGGATCTTCGAGGCCCACGCTGATCCGCACCATGCCCTGATCGATGCCCATCGCCTGCCGCGTTTCCTCGGCCAGCGAGCTGTGCGTCGTCGAGGACGGGTGACACATCAGCGAACGGGTGTCGCCGATGTTGTTCGAGATGTCGATCAGCTTCAGCGCGTCGAGCAGCGCCCATGCTTGGTCCCGACCGCCATCGAGCACGAAGGAAAAGATCGAGCCGCCGGTGCGCATCTGCTTTTGCGCAAGGGCAAACTGCGGATGCGATTCGAGTCCCGGATGCAGCACGCGCGGCACGCGGGTTTCGATGAACTTGCCGACCTCCAGAGCATTTGCACTCTGCTGCATCGCGCGCAGTTCAAGCGTCTCCAGCCCCTTGAGCACGACCCAGGCATTGAACGGCGCCAGCGTCGGCCCGGTGTTGCGCTGGAATGGCAGCAGCTTGGTGTTGATGAAATCCGCCGATCCGCAGACCGCGCCTGCAAGCACCCTGCCCTGCCCGTCCATCAGCTTGGTCGCCGAATAGGCCACCACGTCCGCGCCGAACTCCATCGGCTTTTGCAGCGCGGGCGAGCAGAACGCGTTGTCGACCGTCACGGTGATGCCGTGCGCGTGGGCGATTTCGCTCAGCGTGGCGATATCGGCGAGGTCCATCGTCGGGTTCGCCGGGGTCTCGAAGAAAAAGACCTTCGTATTGGGGCGGATCGCGGCTTCCCACGCGGCGGGATCGGTCGCATCGACGATGGTCTTTTCGATACCGAAGCGCGGCAGCAAATTGTCGATCACCCAGCGGCACGGCCCGAACAGCGCCTGCGCGGCGACGAGGTGGTCTCCGGCAGAAAGCTGGCAGAGCATGGCCGCAGTCATCGCCGCCATGCCCGATGCCTGCGCGCGGCACGCCTCTGCACCTTCCATCAGCGCGATGCGTTCTTCCAGCATCTGCACCGAAGGGTTCTGCGTGCGCGAATAGGTCATCCCCGCTTCTTCACCGGCAAAGCGCGCGGCAGCGGTGCGAGCATTGTCGTAGCAATAGCCCGAGTTGGTGAAGATCGCCTCGCTCGTCTCGCCCTGTTCCGAGCGCCACGTCCCGCCGCGCACGGCACGGGTTGCATCGCGCCAGCCCGAGGTCTGCGAGCGGTCCTGTCCTGCATTCCTTTTCATGGCCCAAGCCTCTAGGCGCGCGGCGGCGTTGCGGCAAGCGCTGGCGGTGGTTAGGCATCGGCGATGGCCCGTGACAAAGACCCGCAGCTCTGGTGCGCCCTGATCGCGCTGGCATTCGGGGGGCTGTGCGCGGTGCGTCTTGCCATCCCCTCAGCGCCCTATTTTGACGAAACGCATTATCTGAAAGCAGCGCGTGCGTTGCTCCTGCTCGAACCGGCGAACCGCGAGCATCCGATGTTTGCCAAGGAACTGATTGCGGCATCGGTGGCAGTGCTGGGCGACGGGCCGCTGGCCTGGCGATTGCCCTCGCTGCTGGCGGGTACGGCGGGACTATATGCCTTTTCGCGGCTGGTCTGGCACCTGACGCGCGAGCGCTTTGCAACGCTGGCCGCCGCGATCCTGCTGGCGACCTCGTTCCTCTGGTTCGTGCAGAGCCGCATCGCGATGCTCGACATGGTCGCAGCGGGGCTGGCGATGGTTTCGCTTTGGCAAATCTCGGCGGCGTTTGATGGACAGCGAAAGAGGGCGCTCTTGCACTTGGCCGCGTCCGGGATTGCGATGGGACTGGCGATGGGATCGAAGTGGTCGGTCCTGCCGCTCGCAGTCATGCCAGCGTTGGGGTTCTTTGTCTGGCGAACGCGGCTACAGAAGGTCTCGCTGGTACAGGCCGCACTCCTCCTCGGCCTGCTGCCGCTCTTCACCTACTGGCTGACCTTCCTGCCCGCGATGTTCTATGCGCAGGACCCGGTGCAGCCATTGGGTTGGGTCGAAACGCACCGCCGGATTCTCGCGCTGCAGGAATCGGTGCGCGGGCACCATCCCTACGCCTCGCACTGGTACGACTGGATCGTGAACCACCGCCCGATCTGGTATTTGTTCGAGCCGATCGACGACGCGCAGCGCGGCATCGTGATGCTGGGCAATCCGCTGACAATGCTCGCCGGACTACCCGCGCTGCTCTGGTGCGGCTGGCAAGCCTTGCGGCACAAGCGCAAAGACGCGGGCGCGTTTGCGCTGCTTTTCGCTGCCTCGCTGCTGCCCTGGCTGCTGCCGACCAAGCCGGTGCAGTTCTATTACTATTACCTGCTGCCCGGCGCGTTCCTGATGGCCTGCCTCGCGCTCTGGCTCGGCAGTCTGTGGCAGCGCGGCGGCTGGACACGCGCGGTGCCGCCGATCCTGCTCACAGCATCGGCGGCGCTCTTCGCGTGGTTCTACCCGATCCTCTCCGCCGCCCCGCTGGCAAGCGAGATGGCGTTCATGAGGTGGATGTGGCTTGCCAGCTGGATTTGAGGATCAGGCCGAGGCTCTGGCCTTGGCGATCATCTTGGAAACTTCGTCAAGCATCGCCAGACGGCGCTTCTTGAGGTCTTCGAGCCGGTCATCCGATGCATGCTCGACCTCGGCCTCGATCCGGTGAATCTCGCGATTGACCTCGTGATAGTCGGCCGAAACCTTCTGGAAATGGCCGTTCGACAGCTTCATCTCGCGAAGCAGATCGGCATCGTCGGGAAATTCATCGTGCAGTTCGTGCGGCGTGTGGCTCATGGTCTCTCCTTCTCGTGTTCGAGCGATGGAGAAACCTTACGCAAGAACGGCTTGGCCTTCCTTGCGCGAGGTCAAATCAGTTGCCGTAGCGGCCCCAGACGAACTTCGAGCTGAGCGCAAAGTTCCAGACCGAGCCGATCACGATGCCGCCCAGCGCCGCCGGGTATTCGTGAAAGCCAAAGCGCACCAGAACCGCCGCCACGCCGACGTTGGCGAGCAGGCCGATCGAGCAGGTCAGGCCGAACTTAACCCACCCCTTCACCAGCGCGCGGGTGCCGTGCAGCCGCTTGTCGGCGTAGGTCAGCGCGTTGTTGAGGAAGAAGTTGAAGGTCATCGCGACCACCGCAGCCAGCGTCTGGCCAACCTCGAAGGCGGTGAAGACCTGCCCCTGATAGGCCGTGCCCACAGTCGTCAGGAACGCGGCAAGCACCGCCATGTGGACGAGCACGCCCACCGCGCCGATCGTGCCGAACAGTGCAAAGCGGGTCGGAATGATGCGGCCCAGCCACTTGTCGTAAAGCCCGACGAGGAACTCGAAAACCACCGTGCGGTCGAGCTTGCTTTCGCCAGCCGCGCGCGCCGAGAACGAGAGCGGAAATTCCTTGATGCGCATCTTGGTCTCCGCCGTCGCGAGAATATCGAGCAGGATCTTGAAGCCGACGCCGGACAGCCCGGGCGCCGCCTCGCGCAGTTTGCTGGCGGGCAGCATGAAATAGCCGCTCATCGGATCGGTAAGGTCAACGCCGGTCACCTTGCGAGCGATGGCGTTGGCGATGTTGGAGGCCTTGACCCGGTCCGGGCGGCCCCATTCCTCGGTGCTCGCGCCTTCGGCAAAGCGCGAGGCGACCGCGACGTCGCATTCGCCCCCGGCGACGGCTTCGAGCATTTTCGGCAGCAGTTTCGGATCGTGCTGGTGGTCGGCGTCCATCACCGCCACGACGGGCGCGGCGGTGGCCATCATTCCTTCGATCGCGGCGGAGGCGAGGCCCCGGCGGCCGATACGCTGGATGATGCGGATGCGGCGGTCGATCTGCGAGAGAGCGCGCGCCTCGTCCGAAGTGCCGTCCGGGCTGTTGTCATCGACGAAGATCGCTTCCCAGGCGATGCCCTTCAGCGCCGCATCAAGGCGCTCGATCAGCGGCGCGAGATTGGCGCGTTCGTTGAGCGTCGGCAGGACGATGGCAAGCTCGAGCGGCTTGGACGCCGATTCGATGTCGAGGGCTAGGAGCTGATCGTTCATTTCCATGCCCCCGCCGATAGTGAAACTAGGTAAACAAACTGTTTACTCTTTTACCTGTTCCTGGAGCCGCGCCAGTACCGCGTCGCCAATTTCCACGGTGCCTGCCGATCCGCCAAGATCGCCACCCTTGATGCCGTCGGCCAGCGCCTTGGCCACCGCCGCTTCGATCCGTTTTGCCGGTTCCTCAAGGCCGAACGAGTGGCGCAGCAACATCGCAGCGGAGAGGATCGTCGCCATCGGATTGGCCAATCCCTTGCCCGCGATATCGGGCGCGGAGCCGTGGATCGGTTCGTAAAGGCCCATCGTCCCTTCGGCCAATGCGGCGGAGGCCAATAGGCCAATCGAACCGACGCACATCGAGGCCTGATCCGACAGGATATCGCCGAACAGATTGCCGGTGACGATCACGTCGAACTGGCCCGGTTCCTTGACCAGCTGCATCGCCGCGTTGTCGACGTACATGTGCGACAGTTCGACATCGGGGTACTCGGCGGCAACCGCAATCATCGTGTCGCGCCAGACCTGCGAGGTTTCGAGCACGTTGGCCTTGTCGACCGAACAGAGCTTGCCCGAACGCCCCTGCGCCGCCTTGAAACCGACATGCGCAATGCGGCGCACTTCGCTTTCCTTGTAGGACATCATGTCCCACCCTTCGCGCTCGCCATTGTCGAGAGTTCGGACTCCCTTATCGCCGAAATAGACATCGCCGTTGAGTTCGCGGATAATCAGCAGGTCGATTGCGCGCGCGACCTCGGGGCGCAGCGAGGTGAGATTTTCGAGGCCCTTGAACACGGTTGCAGGGCGCAGGTTCGCGAACAGGCCGAGTTCCTTGCGCAGGCCAAGGATTGCCTGTTCGGGGCGCAGGTGGCGTTCGAGATCGTCGAGGCCGAAATCGCCGACCGCGCCGAACAGGATCGCCTCGCAGGACCGCGCAATCTCAAGCGTTGCGGGCGGCAAGGGATGACCGTGCTTGCGATAGGCTGCACCGCCGACATCGCCTTCGATCAGTTCGAGGCCCGGCAGGTCGAGCGCTTCGAGCACGCGGATGGCCTGCGCGATGATTTCGGGGCCGATGCCGTCACCGGGAAATACTGCAATCTTCATGGGTTACCCTGTTCTTCGAGAATCCGTGCCAGCCGCTCGCGCAGCATCGTGCGCGCCGCCATAACATCGCCGCGCCTGTCGGCAAGCAGGTAGCGCTCGACATGACGCCCGAGCAAGTCGAACGCGCGCAATTGCGCCGCCGGGTCTTCGGCATCGGGACGCTGCACCGGCTCGCCATAGCCCAGCTCGCGCAGGACCAGCGTTTCATAGGACAAGAGCGGCATCGCCCAGCGCCGCGCGGAGGGCGCAACGCAGATCGCCTCAAGCAGCGCGTCAAGCGCATCGTAGATCGCGGGATAGGGCTGGCGCTCGGGCAGAACGGCGGCAGCAAGCGCAGTGGCCCAGGCGATCCCGGCAGCGGGAAGCGGCTCGGTCAGCCATGGCCCCCGGCTCTGAACGAGTTCGAGCCGCGCAAACGGCAGCTGGGTGTCTGATTTGGAGCGCAGTTCCAGATCGATGCGATTGCCGGGGATGAGAACGGGGCGAAGCTGCCGCCCCCGCCCACCCGCGACGTAGCCTGCGACCATGCCATGCTCGGCGGTCATCATCCGCGCTATGGCGGCTGTCTCGGCATGCGGCCGGACGGCGCAGACAATGGCGGAAGCGCGCAGATGCATGAGGTGCGGTGTTACGCGGTGCGGCGATCAGCGCAAGGGAGGGCGTGGGACATGCGAAGCTCTCGCGAAAACGCCAGCAACCTCGTCGGCCCGCACTCGATGCGGGCCAAGGCTCATTCTGCCGACGTTCCGCTGGGAGGAAAGCCTAGCCCCGTGTCAAGCACGGGGCGACGAATTAACGAGACATCGGATTGCTTCTGAGTCCTGACGCAGAAACAAAATATCAATCGTGCTTGGCGGCCGGCCCCTCGTGCCCGAAGACCTTCGCCTCAAGCGCGGCGAGGCGTTCTTTCAGCTCGTCGTTTTCGGCGCGGGCCTTTGCGGCCATGTCCTTGACCGCGTCGAATTCCTCGCGCGCCACGAAATCGAGCCCGCCAATCGCCTCCTTCATCCGCTCGCGCGCGGATTCGCCCGCTTCGCGGGCGGCACCGGCGGCGGTTCCGGCAATCGAATTGAGCAGCTTGGCTACGTCTGAGAGGATCTGGTTTTCGCTTTGCATGGGGCCAAGATGGGGCGTTCGCGCCCCTCCTGCAAGTGCCTAGAACTCGATGCGCTGCACCGGGCCGGAGACCGACTGGCCATCAAGATCGGGGTTCAGCATCATGAACTGGAAATTGAGCACCGAAGCGAACAGTATCCACGCCAGATACGGCAGCAGCAGCGCGCCAGCCAGCGGACGCACCCGCCAGAACAGCACGATCGTTGCGATCACCACCAGGTCAAGTGCGAGGATCAACGCGAAGGCGCCTGTGATCTGGTGCTTGGCAAAGAACAGCGGCGACCAGAACAGGTTAAGCACCAGCTGGATCGCAAAGGCGACAATCGCCGCCGTCCGCCAGGGAGCACCGCGCGCGGCGACGACCAGCGCCAGCGCGAATCCCATCATCGCATAAAGGATGGTCCACGCAATTCGAAAGGTCGCTGGCGGCGGAAACAGCGACGGTTTTTCAAGCGCATCAAACCATGCGCTGCCAGCCATTGGGCCTGCTACAGCAGCGGACAAATATCCAAGGAAAATCGTCAAAGGCACGAAAAGCAGCGCCCAGCGCAAGACGCTGGCGCGCAGTTGCCCCGCGGAGGCCACCACGTTCATTCTGGTTACAACTCCCGAATCAGGTGTCTGGTCGCTCCGCCCGTCCTGCCCGCTTGACCGGCAAGAGGCAACGGTCAGCCTTGGCGGTATCCCGAAATGAGAAACTCGACATTGCCCTCTGGTCCGGTGATCGGGCTTTCGACGATGCCGTCGACGGCAAAGCCCAGCCCAGCGGCCCAGCCGAGCACTTCTTCGCAAACGCGCGCGTGCAGAGCAGGATCGCGCACGACGCCGCCCTTGCCGACTTCTTCCCGGCCAACCTCGAACTGCGGCTTGATCAGCGCGACGAGGCGACAGGCGGGCGCGGCGAGGCGCAAGGGCACGTCGAGTACCTTGGCCAGCGAGATAAAGCTCGCATCGCAAACCACCCAGTTGCAGGGCCGGTCGATCATCTCGGGCGTCAGCACCCGCGCCGAGGTCTGTTCGAGCACGGTCACACGCGGGTCCTGCCTCAGTTTCCACGCCAATTGGTTGGTGCCCGAATCGACTGCGAAGACATGCTGCGCGCCCTTGGTCAGCAGCACATCGGTAAACCCGCCGGTCGAAGAGCCGACATCCATCGCCACCGCACCCGCCGGGTCGAGTGCGAAATGCTCCAGCGCATGCGCCAGCTTGATCCCGCCCCGCGAAACCCACGGATGATCGCGCCCGCGTACCTCCAGCGGCGCATCTTCGCGCAAAGGCTGGCCCGGCTTGGCGATCTTTGTCTCGCCCGAGAACACAAGGCCTGCCATCACCAGCGCCTGCGCGCGGGTGCGGCTTTCGGCAAGCTCGCGCTCGACCAGCAGCTGATCGACGCGGCGCTTCGCGGCAGGACGGGGTTTGGGAGGGTTGGTCACGGGACATGCGCTCTTGAGATGCGGCGCGTCTCATTCCATACGGGCGCGATGAAGGCAAATTCCCTGCTCCGCGCCGCGACGGTCGGCATCGTATCCACTTCGCTCCTGCTGGTCGCGGGATGCTCGGAGCAGCGGGTGATCCCGCCCGCCCCCTCGCCGACCCCGACCGCCGCGCCGCCGCCCCCGCCGCCGACGATAGACTGGCGGCAGGCTCCGCTCACGCCCGGCGACTGGACCTGGAGCATGGAAGGCGGCCGCTCGGTCGCGCGATTCGGCGGCAGCACATTCGTCATGCGTTGCGACGCGCGCGGCCAGACGGTGAGCTTTATGCGCCCCGGCAATGCCAGCGCCGCCGTTCCGGTGACAGTCCGCAGCTCCGATGGCGACCGCCCGCTTTCCGGCCAGCCGCAAGCCGGATCGCCGCCGATGATCGTGGTAACCGTGCCCGCACGCGACCCCGTGCTCGATGCGATGGCCTTCAGCCGGGGCAGATTTGCCGTGGAAACCGCCGGCCTGCAGACGCTCGTCATCCCGAGCTGGCCCGAGGTCAGCCGCGTGATCGAGGATTGTAGGTAGTATTTGGCTCTCATACCTCCCGCCCCGCCTCCCCGCCCGGCCACCAACGGTACCAGCAGGATTTGGTGGTCGGGCGGGGAGGCGGGGCGGGAGGTGTCCGGGTTCGCGCAAGCGAGCCTTGAGATAAAAAGCCCGCTGGGGATAACAGGCCGGAATGGCCGATAATGACGGCAAAAAACTTCAATGCAAGACTTGTCCTGTCGCGAGCGATGATTCACAAATTGCGCAAGGCCGGAGTTCGTCGAGACCCCGTCCCAGTCGCCCGGAAAGGCGGCGCCCCAGGCTCTAACAGCGCGAAAGGAGGTGACCGATGTCTCATGGTTCAGTAGAGAGGTCGGCAAGTCCTGCCGTGGAGCATTACAGCTGAAGTTCAGTAAGCAGTAGAGGCTTCACAGAGCGGCACTTCCGCCGCTGACCATGCGAAGGGCCGTGCCGGGCAACCCGGTACGGCCCTTCTCTCTTTTCTCCCCCGCCGACACCATGCTAGAGAATCCCTAGCCTACCGCAAAATTACAAAACGGTTGCATTGTGCGCAATATTCGTTCAGTGCGCGCGGCTCCACAGGAGGATACCGACTTATGGCGAGTGCCGCCAACACGACTGCCCTGACCTTTTCCCGCGAGGCGCACCCCGCGCCGACCGATCCTGCACGCCGCGCGGAAATCCTGGCCAACCCCGGCTTTGGCACGAATTTCTCGGATCACATGGCCTCGATCGAATGGAGCGAAAGCGAAGGCTGGCACGATGCCAAAGTGATGCCTTATGGCCCGCTGCTGCTCGATCCGGCCTGCGCGGTTCTGCACTACGCGCAGGAAATCTTCGAAGGGCTCAAGGCCTATCGCCAGGATGACGGCGGCATCGCGCTGTTCCGCCCCGAGGCAAACGCCGCGCGCTTCAATGCCTCGGCGCGGCGCCTTGCGATGCCGGAAATTCCCGAAGAGCTGTTTATCGAATCGGTCAAGCAGATCGTCGCTGCCGATGCCGACTGGTTCCCCACCGTCGAGGGCGGCTCGCTTTACCTGCGCCCCTTCATGTTCGCGTCCGAGCCGTTTCTTGGCGTACGCCCGGCAAAGCAGTACCGCTTCCTCGTCATCGCCAGCCCGGCAGGAAATTACTTCAAGTCGGGCGCACCGGCGGTCTCGATCTGGGTAAGCAAGGACTACACCCGTGCAGCCCCCGGCGGCACCGGCGCGGCCAAATGCGGCGGCAATTATGCGGCCAGCCTCGTCCCGCAGGCCGAAGCGATCGAGAAGGGCCACGACCAGGTCGTCTTCCTCGACGCAGTCGAACGCAAGTGGATCGAGGAACTGGGCGGCATGAACCTCTATTTCGTGTTCGACGACGGCACGATGCTGACCCCGCCGCTTGGCGGCACGATCCTGCCCGGGATCACCCGCGACAGCCTGATGACACTCGCGCGCGACGAAGGGCTGACCGTCACCGAGGGCCGCTACTCGCTGGAGCAATGGCAAGCCGATGCCAATTCGGGCAAGCTGGTCGAATGCTTCGCCTGCGGAACGGCGGCAGTCGTCACACCCGTTGGCCGCGTTGCGGGCGACGGTATCGACTTCGCGATCGGTTCCGGCAGCGCCGGGCAGATGACCGCAAAGCTCAAAGAGCGCCTTGTCGCCATCCAGCGCGGCTCCGCGCCCGACCCGCACGGCTGGGTGGTGAAACTGGCTTGATCGCGACGGTGGGACCGGGGCAGGCGCAGCGGCCCGCCCCGCCCGATCGTCTTACAACCCGTCGACACTCTTGCTGACGAGGATGTTCACCGCCACGCGGCGGTTCTGCGACTTGCCATAGGGGGTGGTGTTGTCCGCTGCCGGATCTGCCTCGGCCATGCCGGTCGGCGTCAGCATGCGCCAGGGCTTCCAGCCGCAGGCCTGCTGCAGGTAGTTCACCACCGAACCCGCGCGGCGCTCGCTCAGCACCTGGTTGTATTCCTGGCTGCCGACCGAATCGGTATAGCCGACGACGAGCAGCAGCGCGTTGTCCATCGCGTCGGCCTCGGCAGCCGTGGCGCAGAGGTTGCCCTTCGCCTCGTTCGACAGCTTCCACACGCCGGTGTTGAAATAGACGTTGGTCGATGCCTTGATGTTATACTTGTCGATGTCGGCCATGCGCCCGCGCAGCGCCTCGGTTGCGGCGGTCTGCTCGGCAAAGCCCTGTGCGGTGCCGGTGCGGATCATGGTCGCGGTCTTGAGGTCGCGGGTCTTGAGCGCGACCTTGCTGGCGACGAGGCCGCCGTTCCATTCAAGCGTCTTGACCGTCACCGGGAGCCCGTTGAGCAGGGAATCCGAGGCGAGCTTGTCGCGGCTCATGCCAAGGAAACCACCCGAGGAGCGGATTTCGGTGCCTTCGCTGATCGCAACAACCGTGCTCTGGCCATCGTCGCTGGTGACCTGCATCCGCTCACCCTTGCGCGCGGAGATGAAGCCTTCGAGATCGGGGCCTTCTGGCAGGCCGGAGAGGTCCGCGGGAGGCAGCGGGCCGACGACCGTTGTCGATGGATAACCGTTGTAATTATCCTGTGCCTGCAGTGCTGCGGGTGCAGCGGCGGCGATCATGGCAAGCGCAGCGACACCGGCCGACGCCCTGGAAATGAATTTCATTACTCTACTCCTTCACATCACAGCAGCCGGGCCTGGCGTCCGTGCGGATTTGCATCCGCCCCCTGCTCTGGCCTTTCCGGCAACCATAACCCCCTCGATAGGTCACAATTCCTTCGCTACCCCGGCAGGACCGGCGCAGCGGTGCGCCCGCCTGTTCAGGGCAGCCTTGCTGCTACATGAACAAGCGCGAAAAGAGTAAGCATGCAAGGGGTGGTGCGAGCGCCCGTTGCGGTAAACCGATGTAAACCGGGATTTTCAGAAGTCCGAAGGCGCTCTTGTAACCGGCATGAAGGCGCGGAACTGTGCGTGGCGTTCCTCCATGTCCAGATGAACCTCTTCGGCCAGCGCGACATGGGCAAGGCTGAGCATAAGTTGCATCAGGCGCTTTTCGCTCGCGTCATGATCGGCAAGCGGTTTGCTGTCGAGGCAATCGAGCGCCTGCTCGGTGAGCGGCTGCGCAGCTTCGTAGAATGCCTTGCGGTGGGCGGCATCGACCTCGCCGCGCAGTTCGGCGCGGCGGGTGGAGCTGTCGGTCGCCCAGGCATCGACGAACGGTTCGAGCGCTTCGAACCCGGCGGGAAGTGTGCTGCTCATGCCAGCGCTCCTTTTGCTTCGAGTTCGGCCTTGTAGGCCCTCACCCGCCCGTCGACCGCGTTGAACAGGTGGCGGATCAGCGCTTCGTTGGTTTGAAGGTGGATCACGTCGAGCGCGCCCGACTCCAGCCCCTTCTGCCCGCGCTCGATCACCGCGCGGTCTTCGGAATGGATGTCACGCGCCACGGCCATCGAATATTCGCGGGCAAAGCGCTCGCTGGCGTCGTGGTCGTCGCCCACAAAGTACATGCGGATCACCCCGCGCGACTTGTTGGAGGCCACTGGATAGACGTTGTGCACGAAATGCGTCGCCGGGTTCCCGAACAGGAAGAACGCGGGGAACAGCGCGTAGTAATCGTTGCCGACCGCAGGCGTGATGAGGCCGCGCCGCATCAACGATGCGCCGGTTCGCTTGTAGGCCGAGCCCATCACCGGGCTGGGCGCGCCGGGATCGGGATTGGTCCAGATGCGCTGGGTGCGGTGCTCGTTCTGGAAGCCGTAATGCACCGGATAGCCGAACGGGTTGTCCTTGCCGCCCGCTGCCGCACCGGTGCGCGGGTGGATGAAGCGCAGGTGATAGTTCTCCTGGAAGTTGTCGTAGGTCAGCTTCCAGTTGGCGTCGATCTCATAGACGTATTCGGCAAAGGTCGTCGCCTGCGCCACGGGCAGGCCTTCCATGCGCGTCGCAAGATCGCCGAGTTCCTCGCGCAGGCTCGTTTCGGGCTGACCGAGATTGACGAAGATCAGCCCCGCGATGACTTCCAGCGCAACCTGCGGCAGCGCGCAGTCTTCCTTCTTCACGGTGAACTGTTCGAAATCGGGCGCGGAGAGCAGCTTGCCATCCTCACCAAACGTCCACATGTGATAAGGGCAGGAGAACTTGCTGGCCCGCCCTTGCGCTTCCTCGACCAGCTGGGTGCCGCGATGGGTGCAGACGTTGTGGAAGGCGCGGACCTCGCCGTCCTTGCCGCGCACGATCAGGATCGAGGCCTTGGCTACTTCCAGCTCGCGGCGGATGAACGAGCCGTTCTCCGGCAGCTCGCAGACATGGCCGACGTTGATCCAGGATCGCTTGAACACCGCCTCGCGCTCAAGCTCGAACCAGGCGGGATCGTAGTAGGGCGCAGCGGGGACCGGATCGGTGCCGAGGAACGCAACATCCTCGCGCCGGACCGGCTCGTAAGTGGAAACCTGCTCGTTCATCGCTCTCTCCCGGCTTGCTTCTTGATTGTCTTTTACCTCGGATCGGCAACTTTTACAACACACCTGTCGGAATTTTGAACTCGCACTCGTTCAGCCGAACCCGTCTTGCCGCAAGCGTCGCATCTGCTCGCGGTTAAAGCGCTGCGTCGCCTCCTCGATGCCGAGTTCCGGGCGCACGCTGCTGCGATAGATGCGCGGGCCGATCATCGCGACAACGAGCATGTTGACGCAGTAGACCTCGGCATCGATCGTCTCGCCGGGATGCTCCGCCTCAAGCCGCTCACGCACGCCCGCGACCAGCCGGTCCCATTCGGGATAGCGCGCGCGGATGTCACCCTCGGCGAGGAAATCGTCGATCCAGATGCGGATCAGCTCGGGATTTTCGAGCACGAAGCGGGTGATGTAGTCGGCCCGGTCGATCGGCGAGGAGCCGGGCGCAAAGGCGCTGGCGAGCTGGCCAGCGGACCATGCGCGCACCGCCGCGATCAGATCGTCGCGGTCGGCGAAGTGGTAATAGACGGTGGTGCGGTTGACCCCGGCCTCGCGCGCCAGCTCGGACAGCGAGAGCGCCTCGATCCCCTTCTCCGAGATCAGCCGCACCGCGACATCGATCAGCGCGCGGTGGGTTTCCTCGAATGCCTTGTTGCGGCGCTGTCCGGTTTGCGGGGAAGGCTTCGTCATAGAGATGGCATAGCCGCTCATGGCAACCGCCGCCACCGGCCAGAGCCGCTCAGCTTGACCCAAAGCCAGCAGCGCCTTAACCAGTCCGGGCATGACGACGATTGTGTGATTGTCGGCCTCCGGGCGTACCGTTCGGATGATGCCATGAAGCCGGGCCTGCCATGCAGTTGCCCGACCTGAATCACATGAAGATCGGAAATTCCACCAATGAATGACAATCCTACCGGCCGCGTCGATGCGGCCAATGCGCATCCGTCTTACGCATGGGCGCAAACACTCTTGCCAATCGCACCCGGCACCTCGCTTTCGGAACCGTTTCATGAGGCGATGAGCCACCCCGCGTACCCGCGAAGCAACGCCTATGATCCACGCTGGATATTCGCCAACGCGATGGGACCGATCCCGACTTGGCAGGTCGAGGAGATTGCGCCGCAAATGCAGTTCGAGCCGGGCCAACGCGTGCTTGACCTTGGCTGCGGCGGCGCACTGACATCGATCTTTCTCGCGCGCGAATACGGGGTCGAAGTCGTTGCCGCAGACCTCTGGATTGATCCCGAGGCGAACGCGGCGCGGATTGCGGAAGCCGGGTGTGAGGCGCTGGTCGCACCGGTCCGGGCTGAAGCGCGGCGGCTGCCGTTCGAACTGGGATCGTTCGACGCGGTCGTGTCCTTCGATGCCTACCACTACTTCGGCACCGACATCCGTTACCTCTCCTACCTTGTGCAGTTCGTCAGGCCGGGCGGGCGGATCGGAATTGTCTCGCCGGGCAATACGGTCGATCCCGACGAGGTCGGTGCGGTCGCGTTGCCGTCCGACCTTGCCGAAAGGTACGGGGCCGACTGGTACACTTTCCGCTCCGCAGACTGGTGGGGTCGCCACTGGTCGCGAACGCTCTGCGTCGATGTCGAGGTCGCGGCGATGGTCGAGGGAGGACGCGCGACATGGCTTCGGCACGGCAAAGCCGCCGAGGCATGGTCGGCGGAAGCCCTAAAGCACCTCATCAACCGCGACATGATGGACAGCGAGGCTGGGCAAACGCTCGGCTTCTGCAAGGTCGTGGCACGGCGCAATGACAGGCCGACGCTAAACTTCGGCTTTGGCGAATACGAAACGCGGATCGCGTGACCGGGAGGGCGCGTGCGGGCCCGTCGCGCGCGCCCTTTCGCCCGATCAGATTTCGCCTTCCTCGACGGTGTTGAACTGCGGGTGGACTTTCTTCCAGGCCATCATCCAGTCGATGCCTTCCTTCGCGCGCACCAGATCGTCCTCGCGTGGGGCGAGCGCGGCGGAGGCTTCTTTCTCCACCTCGGCGAGCACGCCTGCGTCCCAGCCCTGCTCCTCGACTTCGCTGGCGAGCGCATCGCCACCCGCCGCGCGAAGCAGCGCGGGGAGCCTCTCGCGCAAGGCGTTGCAGGCCCAGGGGATCATCGGGCCGTTTACAGCGGGATCGTATCCCCAGAGGATATTGTGGTCCTCGTCGGGCAGGCAATAGTGATAGTGCAGCACCTTGCCGAAGACATCGAAGCGCAAATATTCCTTCTCGCGCCGCGCATCGAAGACATGGATCGAAGGGCCGCGTACCATCACCCGCTCATCGCCCAGCGCCCTCGCCTCGACGCCGATGGAGACCGGCCCGGCATCGAACCAGCGCGTGTGGTGATCCATCAGCGGGATCAGCATGAAGCGGTGATACTGCCCACGGATCGTATCGACCTGGCGATTGCTCTTCGGCTCACGCGGCTCGGGAATGTAGGAAAACTCGCTCGCCATTGCCCTCTCCATCGGGTTCGGGAATCATTTCACGCGTCCGGTCCTGCCTTGTCAATCGCGGGAGCGGTAAGCGCTCGGTTGCGGATCGCGGTCCGCCGCGCCATGCTCGCATCACCTGAGAAAGGAAACGCGATGGCCGAAGACGACTACACCCTGCCCGATGTCTGGACCTGGGAGCAGCCAAAGGAAAAGCACATGTTCTCCTCGCTCAACCGGCCCGTCTCCGGCGCGACGCACGAGACGACGCTGCCGCGCGGCGACCATCCGATCCAGCTCTATTCGATGGGCACACCCAACGGGCAGAAGGCGACGATCCTGCTGGAGGAATTGCTTGCGGCGGGACACGCGGGCGCGGAGTACGATGCCTGGCTGATCGACATCCTCAAGGCCGACCAGTTCGGTTCGGGCTTCGTCTCGGTCAATCCCAACTCGAAGATCCCCGGCCTGATCGACACCTCGGGCGAGAAGGACGTGCGCGTCTTCGAATCGGGCGCGATCATGCTCTATCTGGCGGAAAAGTTCGGCGCATTTATCCCCGCCGACCCGGTCCAGCGCGGCGAATGCTATTCCTGGTTGATGTGGCAGATGTCGACCGCGCCGATCCTTGGCGGCGGCTTCGGACACTTCTTCAAGATCGCGCCGGTGAAGATCAAATATGCCGTCGACCGCTTCACGATGGAGGCCAAGCGCATCTTCGATGTTGCCGACAAGCGGCTGGGCGAAGCGCGGTTCTTCGCGGGCGATGAGTACTCGATTGCAGACATGGCGATCTTCGGCTGGTTCCACTATTTCGTCGCCAACAATGCCTATGACGGGGCGACGAAGTTCCTCGACATTCCCTCTTATTCCAATGTGATACGCTGGAATGCGGAAGTTTCGGCGCGCGTTCCGGTGCAGCGCGGGCTCAAGGTCAACTTGCCGATGGAAGGCGGTGTGCGCGAGCGGCATTCGGCGGCCGACATCGACGCCGAAATGGGCTGACCGGACGGGCCGCACCTGCCCCCTTCCCTTTTGCCGGACAAGGCGCTAATCGCCGCGACCATTGCTGGGGTGTAGCCAAGCGGTAAGGCACCGGTTTTTGGTACCGGCATGCGCAGGTTCGAATCCTGCCACCCCAGCCATTTCCATTTTTCCGTCCGGAAACACGCTCTGCGCATTGGTTGACGCGCCTGCTGCGCTGCAATAGCCTCTGAAAAGATGTAAAATTCTCAACGTGTCGCGTTGTTTTTGTGGGTACAATTGAACAGAGCGGTCATTCCCTGTTTCAATGCATTGCAAGGATGGCCGAGACCGGGGGCGACAATGGACAGCGCATTCGCCGGACTGGTGAACGATATCTACGATGCTCCGCCATCCGGTGATCACTGGGATGGCGTGCTGGAAAGCATTTCGGATTTTATCGGCGGCGAGATCGCGAGCCTGCTGATTTTTCAGCCGCGCCTGCAGAGTGCGAACATCCTCTCCCCGCGCAGCGACCAGAGGTTTATCCAGACCTTTTTCAGCAACTGGGCAGAGCGCGACCCGACCTTCGGCCACTCTGTGTCCGCCCCGGTGGGCTATGTCCAGACACTGACCGGTGAGCAGCGCGATGCTATGCGTGACAGTGCATTCCTCAACGATTTCTGGCGTCCCGGCGGTCAGGGAATCGAGCGCCTGCGCACCAACATAATGGCCGACCGGGACAGCATTATCGGCTTTTGCCTGCATCGCGATGCACAGCGCGACGAGATCGACGAGGATATGCGCGAACGCTACCTCGCGTTGCTGCCGCATGTCACCCGCTCGGTCAGCATGCAATACAGGTTGCAGCAGCTGGAATTTCAGACCCACAGCGGGCAGTCGCCGGAAAAGGAAGGCTTGCTGGCGGTTGACCGGCATGGCCGTATCCTCTTTGCCGATTACCGCGCCGACACAATTCTGGCGCGAAATCGCTGGGCCGTCTCGCCTGCTGGCAAGTTGCGCGGGCACACACGCGGGTCCGGCACGCGCATGGCCCGCGCGATTCGCTCCTGCTGGTCGGCGCAGTCCGGGCTTCAGCCACGCGGGGGCATGTTCCAGATGACCGGCCCGGCAGGCCGCGCCCTGCGCGTCGATGTCGGTGCGCCGCCGGGACAGGTGCCGCGCTTCGTCGCCGATTTCAGCGCAAGCGGCCTGGTCGCGGCGCTGATCCTGATCGAGGACCTGGCCGAAAGTCGCCTGCCACAGACCAGCGGCCTTGGCGAAATGTTCGGGCTGACTCCGGCTGAGAAGCCGTGGCGCTCGAAAGCCTGAGCGGCAAGCGTCGCAAGGATATCGCCTTGACGCTCGGTCTCTCGGAATCGACCGTGCGCACCCACCTGTCGCGGATCTACGAAAAGACGGGCGCGAAGCGGCAGGCGGAACTGATCCGGCTGCTGCAAGACGAAAACTGATCCCGGCAATCTCCGAAACCATTGGACGCGTGAGCCACAGTGGCTCATACTCGCGCACCTGAGCGGGAGAGCACGATGAAGAACTTCGCCGAAGCCGATTTCTACGCGGACAAGGAACTGCACCGCGATCCGCATGCCTATTTCGACTATTTGCGCGCCGAGGTTGGCCCGGTCGCGACGATGCCTGCACGCGGTGTCATCGCCATCACCGGCTACGAGGAAGCAATCGAGGTAATGCTCGACAATGTGCATTTCTCGGCGATCAATTCGGTGACCGGTCCGGTGCCACCCCTGCCCCTGCAACTGGGCAGCGACGACATTGCCGATCAGGTCGAAGCCATCCGCCCGACACTCGTTTTCGCCGACCAGATCGTGACGCAGGACGGGGCGCGCCACGCGGACCTGCGCTCGATCATGGCGAAGCTGTTCACCCCCAGCCGCCTTAAGGCGTTGCAGCCGAAGCTCGTCGAAACCTCATCGATGCTACTCGACGAGTTCATCGACGACGGCAAGGTCGAGCTGGTCTCGCAGTACGGGCGGCCTTACGCGACACTGGTCATCACCGACCTGCTCGGCATCCCGGACAAGGACCGCGCCTGGTTCCGCGACGTGTTTCGCGATTCGATCCCCATCGAGATCGGCGCGGATGCCGAAGCGGCGAAGAAGAACCCGATCATCACCGTCGCCAAGAAAATCTTCGGCTACATCACCAAGCGCCGCCTGCTCCTCGACAATCCGATCGCACGCATGTTCCGCAAGGAAAAGACCGGTGGAGACCGCGACGAAATCCTCACCGAGCTGGCGCTGGCGCGCTTTCCCGATGGTTCGAAACCAACGATCACCGACGTTACCGCGCTTTCCGCGTTCCTGTTCGGGGCTGGGCAGGACACGACCAACCGCCTGCTCGCCGCCTGCCTGCGCCAGCTGGCCGAGCATCCCGAATTGCAGGACCGGCTGCGCGATAACCCGAAGGACATCCCGACCTTTATCGAAGAGGTGCTGCGCTTCGAAGGCCCGGTGAAGGGCGCCGGGAGGCTCTGCGTCAAGAGCACCACGGTCGGCGGCGTCGAGATCAAGGCGGGCACGGTGCTGCTCGTCTCGCACCTCGCCGCCAACCGCGACCCGCGCCGCTTCCCCGAGCCTGCCGCGTTCGACATGGACCGCCCGAAGCTGAAAGAGCACCTCGCCTTCGGACGCGGCGCGCACACCTGCATCGGCTCACCGCTGGCGCGCGAGGAAGTGCGCGTAAGCCTCACGCAAATCCTCTCGCGCATGAAGAACATTCGCTTCGACGAAACGCGGCACGGCCCGAAAGAGGCGCGCCAGATCACCTATGAGCCGACCTATGTGCTCTGCGCGATCAAGGAGCTGTATCTGGAGTTCGACAAGATCGGGTGAGCAATCATTGCTTTTTCACGCTTTCCGGATATCCTCGCCATTATGAATGAACTTTCGCCCATCGTCTCGGAATTCGCTTCCCAGGAGGATGCTGCGGCCTATGCGGAATGGCTCAAACGCAAGGTGGAAGCCTCGCTTCGGGATCAGCGCGAATGTCTGGCGCATGACGAAGTCATGAAGGACGCGCTAGCGATTGTTGGCAGCCAGGAAAAATGATGCGTCTGGTCTGGCGCGCTTCGGCCCGCGATGACCTCAACCAAATCCTGACGTACATTGCTAAACGCGACGCAGTTGCGGCTCGAAGTTTGCTGGGCGCGATTCAGGCTTGTGCAGAGCGACTACCGGAGCATCCCTTCATGCATCGATCCGGCAGGGTTCCAGGCACGCGTGAGGCGGTCGTCCATCCAAATTACCTGATAATCTATCGCGTCCGAACCGACAGCATCGAGATTGTCAGCATCGTACATGCCCGCCAGCAATATCCTTGAATCGGCTCCACGCGGGTAGACAAAGTCCGATGTCGCGCTGGCAGACAATGGGTTTCTCACGCCAGCAGGATATTGAAGGTGTCCTTCGACCTCTCTGGTTCGCCTCGCTAACCGGCCCCTTGCCGCCCAGCTTGGTGTGGTCCCAGCTCATCGTCTTGTCGGGCGTCACCACAACGACGATCCGCTTTTTCCGCCATTTTTGCCGCCATCGCGCGTCGAGTTCGGCAGCACCCTGCCCCGGAAAGTGATGATCGAGCAGGTCGCGCATCAGCGCGGTGCGTTCGGGGTTATCCTCGACCACGCGCGCGGTGCCGTTTATCGAGACGCCGCGTAACCTGTCGTAGGTCGTGCCGTCCTCGGCAAGCACCGCGATGCGCGGGTCGCGCTTGAGGTTCACCACCTTTTGCGACTTGCCATAGGTCTCGAACAGGATCTGCTTTCCCTGACGCAGGAACCAGACGGTAGTGAGATGCGGCGCGCCGTCCTTGCCGATTGTCGCCACCTGCAGGCTCTGCGCGCCATCGAGGAACGCAGCGACCTCGTCGTCGCTCATGCGAACGGCATCGCGCGCCTTCGCCATCAGTCGAGCGCCTTGAGGATGTTCAGCCCTCCCCCGCCGCGATCCTTGCGCATCGAGACAAGGTCGAGCTTGAATTCGATATCGTCCATCGGCGTCTGCACCTTCGGGTTGCCTGTCCAGTAGACCACCCTGCATTTGCGATGCGTGATCCGCCAGCCCTCTCGGGTCCGGGCCCACCGATCGTCATAGTAGCCCGTCCCGTCCCACACTGGCGGATCGCCGGCAGCATGGCGGATCAGCCGCCATGCGCCATAGGTATGCGACGAGGCGGTCTCGCCATCGACCACGACGAGGTGGTTGGTCATCACATGCTGTGTCGCATCGAACAGTTCGTGGAACGATCCGAAGTCGGACTTGAACTGTTCGCGGCCGGTCCAGTGCGAGCCTTCGCCGTAGTCGGCATCGCAATCGGGCGCGAAGATGCGGTCGAACAGGTCCCAGCGCTGCGTGTCCATGGCAAGGCCATAGAGGTTGATCAGCTGGATGATGTCGTTGCGGTCGGACATTCCTTCTCTCCGATCAGAACGGCAGCGAAACTTCCGCCTTGCCCTTGAGGATCGTGTCGCCGTCCTGCGTCTTCATCGTCTGCACCACGACCGTCGGCATGCCATAGGGCGAAGTCTCGTTCTTCTGGATCACTTCACCATCGATATAGGTGACGTCGCCTTCGAAGGCAGGGCTGCGGAACTGGGTCTGGGAGAACCAGATATAGCCTTCGTGACCGCCCCAGTACGAGACGTAATCGACGTGCCAGGCGTTCATCGACGAGCCGTAGCCATAGGTGCCGCCCATGCCGATCTTCTCGCCCCGGTCGGCGTTGATGTGGCCTGAGGACGGACCGTAGAACAGCCCGTCACCTTGCCTCGGATCGATCTTGCGCGCCTCGAAATCGTAGCTCATGTCCGCGCCGAACCCGGCATCTTCGGTCGCCGGATCGACCATGCCTTCGGGCACGTTCCAGGCCCAGGTGCCCCAGATGTTCTCGCGGTGCGAACGGCGCTCCAGCGCGAAGGTGACGATAGAGTGCGGCCCGATCACGCGGCGCGGCAGCGTCTGGCCGACCTCGACCTCGGACCAGCGCGGCGAGATGCCCTCGCGGTTCGACTTGATCCAGTCGAGCCGGACCTTTGCCACCTCGTCCAGTTCTTCCTGCGTCCAGCGCTTGGGGGCCTTGTTCTTCTCCTCATAGACCTTGCGCTTGTTCGCCTCGTCCACGAGGTAGCGGATCGAGGTCGCGCGCTCCTTCGCAACGATATTGCCGTGCTGATCGCGGTGGACGGTATCGCCATCGGCAAACATCGTCGGCCCGGCAAAGCCGGTGTCCTGCACGCGGTATCCGGCGAAGGTGCGCTCCTGCGTCAGCTTGTCACCGGGGCGGATGTGGCCGCCATAGAACCACCAGGTCTCGCCCGCGAAGATCAGGTGCGATCCGGGGATCTTGCCGACGCAGGAGGGGTGGCAGCCGTGGCCATAGTCCATCGCCACGGCAAAACTCTGCGGCGCGACGATCCCGCCGAACTTCGAGTCCTCGGCGAACTGCTTGTTCCAGTGCAGCGGGTTGGCATAGTCCATCGCCTGCACCCAGCGGCGGATGTCGGTGGCAGAGCACGGATCGTGCAGCTCGGCAAAGACGATGCGCTTGCCGATCCACTTGTCGACGTCGCTGGTGTCGAGGGTTACGTCTGCTTCGGCCATCTGGTCCTCTCTCGTGATTTGCGTTCGATTGTCACCTGTTTCACGAGGCGCGCAACCCCTCTCGGCTTTACGCGCAAGGCAATCGGCATGTCCCGCAACGGCATTGACGCGCGCGGCAGTGGCGCGAATATGGGCGTGAACACAAGGAGAGGCTCAATGGCAACGGCTGTCGATGCGGCAAAGGTCGATGAGGATACGGTCTGGCAGGCCCGCTGCGAACTGGCGGCATGCTACCGGCTCTGCGCGCTGTTCGGCTGGGACGATCATGTGGCGACGCATGCTTCGTACAGGCTGCCCGACGGCACGTTCCTGCTTAACCCGTTCAACCTGATGTTCGAGGAAATCACTGCCTCGAACCTGATCCGGGTCGACATCGAAGGCAACGTGATAGAGCCCGAGGACGGTCAGATGAACCCGGCCGCCTATACCGTGCACAGCGCGGTGCTCGACGGGCGGCCCGACGTCAACGCGGCGATCCACCTGCACACGCGCGACGGAATGGCAGTGAGCGCGCACAAGGACGGGCTGCTGCCGCTGACGCAGACCGCCATGCTGATCCATCACGACATTGCCTATCACGAATTCGAGGGGATCGTTTTCGACCCCGCCGAGCGCGAGCGATTGCAGGCCGATCTTGGCGAGAAGAACGTGCTGATCCTGCGTAACCACGGCACGCTGACCTGCGGCCAGTCGATGGCTGCTGCATTCGGAAGGATGTTCATTCTCGAGAGCGCCTGCGCCGCGCAGATCGCCGCAATGTCGATGGGCGATGTCCATATGCCCAAGCCAGACGTGATCGCGCATATGAACGAAACGATGAGCAACCCGTGGGCGGAACAATTCACCATGATGACGATGTGGCCGGCGATGCTGCGCAAGGCGCAGCGCGAATGCCCCGGCTTCGACCAGTAATGACCTGAAAGGAAATCCATGCATCTTGAAGTAGCAATCCTCTCCGCCAAAGACGGCGATGCCACCGGCCTGGTCAACGCCATGCGCAACAACGGGGGGTGTGCCGCGCTGGAATCGGCACCGGGCTGCCGCTCGGCAAAGGTCTATCCGGGCGTCGAGCAGCCGGGCAACGTGCTGTTCCTCGTCGAATGGGATTCGGTCGATGCCCACGAAGCCGCGCGCACCAGCGAAGGGTTCCTCAAGTTCTACGAGGTCGCCGGGCCGTGGTTTGGCGGCGAAGGCGGCGGCTCGATGCAGCATTTCGACGCAAGCTGACCACATAGCCGCACCGCTCAGGCGATAAGCGCCCGCATAGCGCCCGCAGACCGGGCCGCCATTTCACAACCGCGCGCCGCTGGGCTAGGCGCAAGGCAACTCGATTCGTCTCATCCGGGAGAATACAACATGGAAATCACCAAGGATCTTGCAGCTGTCGTCACCGGCGGTGCATCGGGCCTCGGCCGCGCGACGGCGAAAGCGCTGTCCGATGCCGGCGTGAAGGTCGCCATTTTCGACATCGCCGAAGAAGCGGGCGAAGCGTTCGCCAAGGAAATCGGCGGCGTCTTCTGCAACGTCAACATCATGGACGAGGATTCGGTCGAAGCCGGCTTCGCCAAGGCACGCGAAGCACACGGGCAGGAACGCATCGTCGTGCACTGCGCGATGGTCGCGGGCGGTGGCAAGACCGTTGGCTGGGACAAGGAAAACAACTGCTTCAAGCGCGCACCGACCAAGGGCGTCGAACTGGCCGCGCAAGGGATGATGGTGGCCTCCTATCGCGTCGCCTCGATCGCAGCGCTGGGCATGGCAGGCGCAGAGCCGCTCAATGACGACGGCGAGCGTGGCTGCATCATCCTGACCTCGTCCGCCGCGTCGCAGGACGGCCAGATCGGCCAGGTCGCCTATGGCTCGGGCAAGGGCGCGGTGAACTCGATGGTCCTGCCGATGGCGCGCGACCTGATGGACCTTGGCATTCGCGTCAACGCGATCCTGCCGGGCATCTTCGCGACCCCGCCGATGCTCAAGGTCAAGGATTACAACGAAGCGGTCTGGGACGGCCTCAACAAGTCTGTGCCCTTCCCCAAGCGCCTCGGCAAGCCCGAGGAGTTCGCCTCGCTGGCGATGGAAATCGCGCGCAACACCTATATGAACGGCCAGCTCTGGCGGCTCGACGGCGCGATCCGCATGCCGCCGAAGTAAGACCTAATTCTATCGAGCCTTCGTCGCCCCGCACTTGATGCGGGGCCGGGCTTTCTTCCAAAGGCGGAACCTCAATCTCGGTCCAAACGTGCGGCCAAGAAGCCTTGCCCCGTGTCAAGCACGGGGCGACGGACAGGTTACAAATCCAATGCGAAAGTAACAATCGCGCGGCGGCGTTCCTCTGGCAGGATCACGTCCGATGCCACAACATTCCAGTGCTTCTCGTCGAGCACGTTCTGCATCGAGGCGCGCACCAGCAGGTTGGCGCCCGAGATCGTGAAACGGTGCCGAAAGCCAAGGTCGAGCCGCAGCCAGCCCGGCAGGGTGAGTTGCTTGCCGCCAAACCGATCAAACCCGCGCGTCGTCACCGCACGCTTGCCGGTGTAGTTGAGCGCGCCGGTCAGAACGAGGCCGCCGAGCAAGTCGGTCGTGTAATTCGCATCAAGCTGTGCGTAGAGATCGGGGACCCCGGCCGGTTCCGAACCTACCAGCCCTGCCTGCCGCGCCGGGCCGGTCACCGCCGGATCCATCAGCACGCCGCCCGCGAGCAAATGCAGCCGCTTGGTCACATGCCCTGCAAACGATGCCTCGATCCCGCGATGCCTGCGCGTGCCGAGATTTACGAAGCGCCGCGCCTCGTCGAAGGTAAAATAGGGCTTCTCGATCTGGAACGCGGCCAGCACGAGGTGCGTGCGGCCAAGCGCCCATTTCACCCCGCCTTCATATTGCGTGGTCTTGGTCGCGGGTAACTGCTCGTCGCGATTGCTGGCATTTTCGGGGGCAACACCTGAGTCCTCCAGCCCGCGCTGGGTCGCGACATAGACCGAGAGGCGCGGCGTCAGGTCGGCCATCACCGTTGCATTGTAGAGCCAGGGATCGGCACGCGAGAGGCGCAGGTCGCCGGTCAGCCCGTCGCGTGAGGAGGCCCGGTAGCGCGCCTTCTGCACGCCAAGGTTGAAGTGGAAGCGCTCGTCGAAATGGCCGATGTAGCCCGCCATCCACGACGATTGCTTGACGACGCCGCGATCGGGTGCGGTGAAGGTGAACTCGGGCTCCACGAACCGGTGCAGGTCGCCGTAGCGCACCTGTCCGAAGTTCGCGAAATCGGAACCGCCGGTCTCGGTCGTGCGGTCGCGCATGCGGTAGCCGCCGAACAACCGGTGGCGAAACCGTTCGCCACCCAGCGAAAGCCCGACCAGCATTTCGCCGCTGGTCGAGCGGATGTCGTGCGCCGGATCGGCAAACATGATGTGGTTGGCAAGCCCGGTGCCGTCGACGACCGAGTAGATTTCCGAGAAGTTCGAATCGCGGTCGGCATCGGAACTGAACAGCCCGCCGCGCAGCGAAATGCGGTCGGTCACCCGCGCCTTTACCGTCACGCCATGGGTGCCGATATCGCGGGTGCCCTTGGCCCAGGGTTGTCCCAGATAGCGGCGGCGCTTCGGCTGCTCGGGCAGGTAACCATCGCGCACGACGATGATCGGCTTGGCGGGTTGCTCGGTGAACTTGCCGAACGCGGTGAACGGCGAAATCTCGACATCGCCCAGCCGCAAGACCGGCTTGAACGTCGCGCCCCAGGAAAGCTGGTCCGCGCCATCGACCTGCCGCGTATCGGCCTGCGCAAAGCCGCCTGTGAGGCCGAGCTGCTCGCTGACCGGCAGGCGGAAATCCCACTCGGCGATGTGCCCGCCATAATAGTAGCGGTGAAAGGCGAAGCTGGTGCCGGGCTGGTCGGGGAAGCCGACGAACTTGTGATCGACTACCCCGGTTGGCGCGATAAACGGCAGATCGACGGCGCTGAAACCGACGCGAATCGCGGTCGCCTTGCGCAGGCGACCGGAGATCGAAACAGCCTGGTCGAAATAGATGCCATCGATGCGGATATTGCCCGCTTCGAGCGGACTGAACCCCCGGGCATTGCGCTCGGTATAGATGCCGGTGGTCTCCAACCCGACATTCGTGCCAAAGGCATCGTCGGCTTCCTCGACAGCGTTTTCCCCGGTTCTCTGCGCCTGCGCCGGCGTTGCGACGAGCGCCAGCATGGCGCTGCCAAGCATCAGTGCGACGCGGCAATCGCTGAATTTCTCTCCCTGCATTTCATCGGCTTGGGGGAGCCGGGCGAACGGCGCAAGGCAAAATACTAAACCAGGTCAGGATATCGACAGGACGTTGCGCCTCAGGTCAATGTACCGCCTGCTTCGACTGCGAGCCGCTGCCCGGTGACGCGGTGCGCGGCGGGCGTGGCAAAGTAGAGCACGGCGGAACCGATATCGCGCGGCTCGACATAACCAAGCAGCGGCGGGCGGTTGCCGGGGCCTTCGGGTGGCGGGCCTTCCGCGCCAATCGCACCGGGCGTGCCGACGCCGCCGGGGATGACTTCGTTCACCGTGATCCGATGCTCGGCCAGTTCATAGGCGCTCATCGTCGTAAGCGAGCGCAGCCCGCCTTTCGAGGCGAGGTAGGCACCAAGACCCTTCACGAACTGCCCTTCCAGCCCCGCCGAAGTGCAGTTGACGATGCGCCCGCCCTCGCCCGCAAGGACCATCGCCTGCGCAATCTCGCGCGTCATCAGGAACGGCGCGCGCAGGTTGATCGCGTTGATCCGGTCGAAGTGCTCGACAGTGCCGTCGAGCAAATATTCGCGGTGCTGCAGACCGGCGTTGTTGACCAGCAACCAGGGCGCGCCATGCCTGCCGACGACTTTCGCACAGGCCCGGATGATCGAGCCCTCATCGGCAAGGTCGAGGGCAACATGGTCCGCGTTTCCCAACGCCTCCGCCTGACGCCTTGCCCCTTCCTCGTCGATGTCGGCGATCACGACCTTCGCGCCCGCCTCCGACAGCACCTCGCAAATACCGACGCCGATGCCCGACGCGCCGCCGGTCACCAGCGCCACCTTGCCCTCAAGGCTGAATAGCGAATTACTCAAGACTGATGCTCCTCTGCCAGCTTCGCCGTGTCCTCGCGCGGCGGAATCGCGTGCTCCTTCACCAGCGCGCCGCGATTGTCGAATGCGGAAATCTTCCGGCAGCGCTCCTCATTGCCTTGCGTGCTGACGATATGGATCGGACCGTTGGCGATGTTTTCCAGTCCCTCGCGCGCGACGGTGTCGGGTGCTTCGGCGAACTCGATCGGCATGCCCAGCCGCTCCATCGCAGGGGTCGCGGTGAACCCAATGTTGAGGTGGAGGACATCGACGCCCAGCGGCTGCATCTCGGCCCAGAACGCCTCGGCATAGACGCGCGCGAAGGCCTTTGCCGCGCAATATGTCGCCAGCGTCGGCGAGCCGAGATAGCCGCCGGTCGATCCGGTGAGGATGATGCCGCCCCTGCCCCGCTCGCGCATCAGTTGCCCATAGTGGCGCGAAAAGTTGAGGTGGCCGTGGACGTTGATCGCGATCACCGAATCGGGAACCTCGGGCGGCAGGTCTACGATGAGGCCGCGTGTGTTGTTGGCCCCGGCATTATAGACCAGCAGTCCGACCTCGATGTCGTCGGTCGCCTCGCGCACGCGGTCGAGCACGTCGGGTTTACTGAGATCGGCGGAGACAGTACGCACTTCGGTGCCTCCCGCTTCCAGTTCAGCCTTGAGCTCAGCAAGCGGCTCAGGCTTGCGCGCCATCAAAACGAGCTTGAACCCGTCCGCCGCAAGCATCCGGGCGAACGAAGCACCCACGCCTTCCGATCCGCCGACGATCAGGGCCCAGGGGCCGTATTTCTGCAGGTCCATCGCCTTGCCTCTCCTCTTTACGGAAAGGCTAGGCCGCGGCGGCGCGCGGTCAAGCGGTGATCGTGTCAGGCATCGCCCGGGCGAGGATGACCATGAACAAGGCGCCTTCGTCCGTGAAGGTCCGCACCGGCTCCCAGCCACCCGCGAGCAGCATCATGCTGGCGATGCGCTTGCCGTATTTGTGGCTGTTTTCGGTGTGGATCGTCTCACCCTTTGCCATCGCAAATTGCGCGCCCGCGACCTCGAACGCAATGTCGCGCATTGCCTCGATATGCATCTCGATCCGCGCGCGGGCATCGTTCCAGACGGCCTTGTGGCGCAGAGCGTCGATTGGCACGGTGCCGCCCAGTTCGCGGTTGATGCGTTCGATCACGTTGAGGTTGAACGCCGCCGTCACGCCCGCAGCATCGTCGTAAGCGTCGATCAGCACCTGCCGGTCCTTGATTCGGTCGAAACCGATCACCAGCCATGCACCTGCCCCTAGAGTATCGTGCATCGAGCGCAGCAGGTCGACCGCAGCCATTGGCTCCATGTTGCCGATGGTCGAGCCGGGGAAGAAGCCGAAGAGCTGCTCGCCCGCGATCTCGCGCGGCATCGTCACGGGCTTCGTAAAGTCCGCCTCGACCGGGAAGATGCGCATCGCGGGATAGCGCTCGGCCAGGGGCTTGACCGCCTCGCTGAGGAAGTCGCCCGAGATGTCGATGGGCACAAAGGTATCGGCCTTTACCGCATCGAGCAGCAGGGGGATCTTGGTTACGCTGCCCGCGCCGAACTCGACCACCGCGCCGCCAGTGCCGGTCTCCTCAGCGATCTTCGGGCAGCACTGTTGGAGTATCCCGATCTCGGTGCGCGTCGGATAATACTCGGGCAATTCGGTGATCTGCTCGAACAGCTCCGAACCGCGCATGTCATAGAACCAGCGCGCAGGGATCGTCTTTTGCGGCTGCGCGAGCCCTTCGAGCACCGAGGCGCGGAAGGCATCGTGCAGCCCTTCGGCGGCGGCGGTTTCGGCAACGGTCGCCATGTCAGATGTCCTTCGCCAGCCTCAGGCCGGTGAACTGCCAGCGCATATGCGGATAGAAGAAGTTGCGATAGCTCGCGCGCGAGTGGCCGCGCGCAGTGGCGCAGGACGCACCCTTGAGCACGAACTGGCCCGACATGAACTTGCCATTGTATTCGCCCACCGCGCCCTCGGCGGGCCTGAAGCGCGGGTACGGGAGGTAGGCCGAGCGCGTCCATTGCCAGCAATCGCCGAACAGTCCGGGCGAACCTGCGGGCGCGGCGGCGCAGGCTTCGTCGAGCTGGTTGCCGCCCGCCGGATCGTGCGCGGGTTCGGCCTCGGCATGCTGACCGCGTGCCACAGCCTCCCATTCGAACTCGGTCGGAAGGCGCTGACCGGCCCATGTCGCGTAGGCGTCGGCCTCGTAATAGGAGATGTGCGTGACCGGCGCATCGGGATCGCGCGCCTGCCATCCAGCCAGCGTGAAGCCCTCGCCTTCGCGCCAGTAATGCGGCACGTCGATGCCGGTCTGGTTGACCCATGCCCAGCCGTCCGAGAGCCAGAGCGACGCGGTACGATAGCCGCCGTCGGCGATGAAGGCATCCCACTCGCGGTTGGTGACAAGGCGGTCGCAAAGCGCGAATGGTTCGAGCAGGACGCGGTGCGCGGGGCCTTCGTTGTCGAAGGCGAAACCCTCGCCGGTATGGCCGATCAAGGCGATGCCGCCGGGGTGTTCGGTCCAGAGTCCTTCGGCGCTGGAGCTCGTCGCCGCACTTGCCGCATATGCGGGACCCAGGGGATTGAGCGAAAATGCGTGCTTGATATCGGTCAGCAACAGTTCCTGATGCTGCTGCTCGTGCGCGAGGCCCAGTTCGATCAGCGGCGCAAGCTCTTCGCGCTCGAACAAAGGCGCCATCGCCGCATCGACATGCCCGCGCCATTGGCGGATTTCATCAAGCGTCGGGCGCGAAAGCATTCCGCGCTGCGGGCGGGCATGGCGCGGCCCTTCGGCCTCGTAGTACGAGTTGAACAGGTAGGGATACTGCTCGTCGAACAGCGCATAGCCATCGAGTTGATCGCGCAGCAGGAAGGTTTCCCAGAACCAGGTCGTATGCGCCAGATGCCACTTTGCGGGCGAGGCATCGGGCATCGACTGGATCGTCGCATCGGCATCGGAAAGCGGCGCGACCAGCGCCTCGCTCAGGCCGCGCACCCTGCCGAAACGCTGTTCAAGACCCGCCGGATCGGCGCCGGTTACCTTACGATTCGCAGTCTGTGTCATCGCCTCACAACGCATGGGGAGCAACGATGGCTCCCCCATGACACAGGCGAATTATGCCGCCTGCTTCTGCCGCTCGGTCGCTTCCAGATTGAGCATGTCGGCCATCAGGAACGCGAGCTCGATCGATTGTGCGGCATTGAGGCGCGGATCGCAATGCGTGCGATACCTGCTCGAAAGGGCATCGTCGGTGATCGCAATCGCGCCGCCGGTGCACTCCGTGACATCCTGCCCGGTCATCTCGACATGGATGCCGCCTGCATGCGTGCCTTCGGCGCGGTGGACTTCGAAGAAGCCCTTCACCTCGTCGAGGATACGGTCGAACGGACGCGTCTTGAGGCCCGATTCGCTCTTGATGACGTTGCCGTGCATCGGATCGCAGGACCAGACGACCGGGTGCCCTTCGCGCGCAACTGCGCGCACCAGCGGGGCGAGGCCCTCGCGCACCTTGTCGTTGCCGAAGCGGCTGATCAGCGTCATCCGGCCTGCCTCGCGCGAAGGGTTGAGCGTATCGAGCATCTTGAGAAGCGCATCGGGCTCAAGGCTCGGCCCGCACTTCATGCCGATCGGGTTGCCGACGCCGCGCAGGAACTCGACATGCGCCGATCCCTCGAAACGGGTGCGGTCGCCAATCCAGAGCATGTGGGCGGAGCAGTCGTACCAGTCGCCGGTCAGCGAATCCTTGCGCGTGAGCGCCTCCTCATACGGGAGCAAGAGCGCCTCGTGGCTGGTGTAGAAGCTGGTGGCCTGAAGTTGCGGCACGGTCTGCGGATCGACACCGCAGGCCTCCATGAAGTCGAGCGCCTCGCCAATCTGGTCTGCGGTTTCGGCGAAACGTGCGCCCCACTCGCCCGTACCGAGGTGGTCCAGCGTCCACTTGTGGACCTGTCGCAGATTGGCATAGCCGCCGCCCGCGAAAGCGCGCAGCAGGTTGAGCGTAGCCGCCGCCTGACCATAGGCCTGAAGCATGCGCTGCGGATCGTTGCGACGCGCAGCGGCCTCGCCCTCGATGCCGTTGATGATGTCGCCGAAATAGCTCGGCATTTCGACGCCGCCCACCGTTTCGGTCGGCGCGGAGCGCGGCTTGGCGAACTGGCCCGCAATGCGGCCGACCTTCACCACCGGCTGCTTGCTCGCGAAGGTCAGCACGACCGCCATCTGCAGGATCACGCGGAAGGTATCGCGGATGTTGTCGGGGTGGAATTCGGCGAAAGATTCGGCGCAGTCACCGCCCTGCAGCAGGAAACCGCGCCCGGCGGCAACTTCGGCAAGGTCCGCTTTCAGCGCCCGCGCCTCGCCCGCAAAGACCAGCGGCGGGAACTGCCCAAGCGTTTCTTCCACGCCCGCCAGTTCGCCTGCGTCTTCATATGCCGGAAGATGCTTCGCTTCGAAGGCATCGTTCTTCCAGTCGCCGGGATTCCAGTTACTCGCCACGTCAATTCACTCCTGCAATCGCGGGGCGGCCTGCCAGTTATCCACAGGCTCCCGCGCTCGGAGCGCGCCATAACCCCGCAAGCGAGGGAATGCAAAGGTGGGATTGCTTGAACACCGCCCGAGTAGCGCGGTCGTCCAGGTAATCCGTTCGTGTCGAGCGCACGCGCGAACGTTGGCGCGAACGTGTCTCGACTGCGCTCGACACGAACGGAACAGGGTCAACTGAGCAATCAACGCGCCGCCGCGCCTGACCCTTGCCCCTCGGGCACAACCGCAAGCCGCCAGCTCTTGTCATCGCCAAGGTAGCGCGCAGCGAGCGCCTGCATCGCTTCGGGCGTGGTCTGCGTGTAATCGACCATGATCGAGCGCACGGCCTGAATCCGCGTGGGGTCTTCGGTGCCGCCCTCGATCTCGCGCATGAAGAAGGCCGAGCTTGAGGCCGCGCGGGTGATCTGCTGGCGCAGCGGTTCGAGCACGCGGTTAAGCTCGTCGTCGGTCGGCGGGTTTGCGATCAGGTCTGCGGCGATCTGATCGGCAGTATCGAAGAAGCGCGTTACGTCGCCCGGTTCGACCTGCGCGACGGCCGTCACCGCGCCGCCCGCCGAAAGGTCCACCGGCCAGGTCGAATAGACGTAGGGCGAATAGCTCACCCCCATGCCTTCGCGCACCGCCTCGATCAGGCGATTGGTGAAGAGCTGGGTGAGGATTTCGAGCTGGCGCGATTCGGGAATGCCGAGCGAGCCGCCGCCGGTCGGCCAGGAAATGATCGCTGCCGCCTGGTTGGCATCGCCGCGATGCGTGAGCAGGACCGGCCTGTCCGATGCCTTGGGCGTCGCAACCGAGACGATCGCGGGTTTCTGGACACCGCGCGGAGCCATCGCGCCGAAGGTACGCTGAAGCGCGCCAACTGCCTCGACCGGCTGGAAGTCGCCGAAAATCTGCACCTCGATCGGGCCGGAAGCGAGCGCCTTTTCCCATATCTGGCGGAATTTGGCGGGCGTGGTGGCCGCCATTTCCTGCGGCGTTGGCGTCGCAAAGCGCCCGTCCTGACCGCGCTGGTAGAATTCGAGATCGCGGTTGAGCACGCCCTGCGGCGAGGTCTGGTACGCCTCGTACTGCAATTGCGCAGCAGCCTTGGCGCGCAGCACCGGGTTTTCGTCCCATTGCGGCAGCGCGAGCTTCGCAGCGAAGAGGTAAAGCTGGTCGGCAAGGTCGGCGGGGCGGGTTTCCGCGCCGAATTCGAAGGCGGCATCCTTGACCTCGAACTCGAAGCCCATCTTGCGGCCCGTCGCAATGCGGTCGAGCTCTTCCTGCCCCAGCGAAGCCATGCCCGAGCCGACGAGCGCCATCTCGCCCAGTTCGATATAGGGTGCATCGCCCTCGGAGAACGCGCGATAGCCGTTGCCGAAACGCACCTTGACCGTAACGCGCCCCGGCTCCTCCGCGACCGGCCAGAGCAGCGCCTTCACGCCATTGGCCAGCGTCAATTGCTGAATGCCGAGCAGGCCGGTCGGTTCGAGCGATTCGACATTGCCCGGCGCGCCGATCTTCGGCAGGTCTTCGAAATTGACCGGCTTCGATGCCAGCCGCACCGAATTGTCGGGCGCCACCTTTTCCAGCATCGCGAGGCGCAGCGCGGCAGTGTCAGCCTCGCCAGCGGCAGGCGTGATGTAGAGCGCGCGCTTCACCGTTCCGGTGAACAGCTGGCGGGTATGCCTGAGGATCGCCTCGGGCGTGAACAACGGCTTGGATTCGCGGAAAATGCGCAGCACGTCCTCGGGCGCGGCGACGGTCTCGCGAATGTCGAGCGCGGTGACGAGGTCATCGGCCAGCCGTGCGCCCGGAAGCAGGCGGCGTTGCTCGACGGGCACCTGAAACGCAACATCGAGTTCGGCGATCTCGCGCTCGATCTCATCCTGCGTAGGCGGTGTTGCCATGGCATCGGCGATCACCCCACGCACGTCCCTGACCGCCGCCTGCCAGTCTTCGGTCAGCGGCGTGATCGAGACGAACGTACCGTCCGCCGAGCGGCTGACGTCGTCCTGATTGACGGTGGCGACTAGGTAGCTTCCGCCCATCCGCGCCCGCGATTCGAGGCGGCGGTTGATGATCGCTTGCGCCAGCGCGTCGGTCATCAGGCCCTGATTATAGACGATGGTGTCGTTGACCTGCCGCCAGGGCCGCAGGATCGCGTATGTCACGTTGCGCGGCAGGTCCGGCTCGACGATGACCTCGGTCTTGCCGACCGGGTTCGCCCGATCGGCTCCGGCCGGCGCAACCGGATCGCCAAAGCTGGGCGTCGGCGTCGGCTTGCCCGGCGCTTTCCAGCCTGCAAACCATTTGCCGATCAGCGCTTCGAGCGCCGCCGGATCGGCATCGCCCGCGACGATGATGACGACGTTCTCGGGCCGATACCAGCGCTCATAAAACGCGCGCACCGACTGTGCGGTGGCGGCTTGTAATGTCTCGGGCGTGCCGATGGGCGAGCGTTCGGCGAGCGGCTGCCCGGCATAGAACGTCTGGCGCATCGTATCCTGCACCCGCCGCGCCGCGCCGCCGCGCTCGCGCATTTCGGCCAGCACGATGGGCACATCGGAACGGATGTTCGCCGGGCTGAGCGTTGGCGCGGTGACCATGCCCGACAGCAGCTTGAAACTCTCGTCGAGCGAGGCCGCCGAAGCATTGGGCAGGTCGAGCTTGTAGACCGTCTGCGTTGTCGTCGTCTCGGCGTTGGTGTCGCTGCCGAAGGAAGCACCGAGCCGCTGCCAGGAGGGGATCGCCTCGCCATCACCCAAATACTTCGACTGCCGGAACAGCAGATGTTCGAGCAAATGCGCATAGCCCTGCTCGGAATCCGCCTCGTTCAGCGAACCGGCATCGACGCGGATGCGGATCGAGACCTGCCCCGGCGGCACCCCGTTGCGGCGCACGGCATAACGCAGGCCATTGTCGAGCTCGCCGAAGTTCCATTCGCGGTCGGGCGGGACGTCGCTGTTCTCGTAAAGCCACGGAACGTCATCGGCTGCCGCTGCCGGGATCGAGGGCAGGAGGGCGAGCGATGCGAGGAAGGCAAATGGTGCGGCGACGCGTCTGATCGGATTCATAGGCGTCGATATAGGGACGCCGCGCCTTAAGGGCCAGTGAATAGCGCTTGCATTGCCCCCTCTCCCCCTTGACCCGCCGGGGCGCGCGATTACATCGCCTTGGCTATGTATATCGAAACCGAAACGACGCCGAACCCGGCGACCATGAAGTTCCTGCCCGGCCGTGAAGTCATGTCCGGCGGAACACGCGAATTTGCTTCTCCCGAGGATGCTGCTGCTTCGCCGCTTGCCGATGCGCTGTTCTCGTTGGGCGATGTTACCGGTGTCTTTTATGGCAGCGACTTTGTTTCGGTGACGTCCGCCCCCGGCGTCGACTGGAGCCAGCTGAAGCCGCAGGTCGTGGCGATGCTGCTCGATCATTTCGTTTCGGGCGCACCGCTCTTCGCTGGCGGTGATGCAGCGGGGATCGCGGTTCCTGGCGAGGACGAGAACGTGGTCGAGGACGATCCGGCCGATGCCGATATCGTTGCGCAGATCAAGGAGCTGCTCGAAACGCGCGTGCGCCCGGCGGTGGCCAACGACGGCGGCGACATCGTCTATCGCGGCTTTCGCGAAGGCGTTGTCTACCTCGCGATGCAGGGTGCCTGCGCCGGATGCCCCTCTTCCACCGCGACGCTCAAGCACGGCATCGAAGGCCTGCTCAAGCATTATGTACCCGAGGTAACGGAAGTCCGCGCGGCCTGACCTATGCGCACTTTGGTGATCGACAGCGCTACCGAAGCCTGCTCGGTCGCCCTTTACGACGATGACGAATTGCTGGCCGGAGAGCATGCGATGCTCGGGCGCGGCCATGCCGAACAGCTTGTCCCGATGATTGCGCGGCTGCCCGACCGGGGAAAAGCGCAGCGCATTGCCGTCGCACGCGGACCGGGCAGCTTTACCGGCGTGCGTGTCGGCCTTGCTGCGGCGCGCGGGCTGGCGCTGGCATGGGGCGCTCAGTTGGTCGGTTATCCGACGCTGGCGCTGGTTGCCGCGATGGCGCGTAAAGAGGTTGGCGCGCAGGCGCTCTCGGTCGTGATGACCGGCGGGCATGGCGAATGGTTTGTCGAAAGCTTCGATGCCACAGGCGCGACCAGCCTTCCACTTGCTTCGATGAAGCCCGATGACGCGGTGGAGAAACTCGCCGACGTGACCATCGCTGGCAGTCAGGCCGAAGCTTTCTTCGCCGCACGCGGCACGGGCAATGCATTGCCGCTCTGGCCCGATGCGCGGGCATTCCATTTGCTCCCAGAGTTCGCGCTCGGCGAGGACATTGCCCCGATCTACGGACGCGGGCCGGATGCAAAACTTCCGGCAAACGCGCGATGATGGCCCCCGCCGAAGACATCGACCGTCTGATGCTGGTCATGGAAGCGGCCTTCGATCCGCTATTTCGCGAGGCTTGGTCGCGCAAGCAGGTCGAGGACTCGCTGCTGGTCGGGAATACGCGGTATGGCCTGGTAGCCGCGAGCGGGAAACGTCCGAAACCGGGCGAAGAAGCAGCAGGTTTTTACCTGTCACGCGCCGCGACAGACGAAGAAGAGCTCCTGCTTTTTGCCGTGGTTCCCAAGCACCGGGGACGCGGACTTGGCCGAATCTTGCTCGACGAACTATTTGAAGACGCTGCAATGCGCGGAATTCGCAAGGTATTTCTGGAAATGCGGGCAAATAACCCGGCAAAATCGACATACATGAACTACGGGTTCTCTCCTATTGGCCAACGTCCACAATATTACCGGACAACTACAGGTGATTGGATCGATGCCATAACTTTCGCAAAGTCTGTGTGAAACTTTATTTGAATTTGCGAAAGAACGTTACCTAATATTACCTTACAACGGTGGACCCTCGCCGAAAAACCCTTGCAACGTGCAAAAATCCCACTATTTGCCGTGCGTGTCGGCATCCGTTGCCGCCTGCCACGCCAAGAACGCGGTCGCAAAAATGGATAATAACGAGGAACTCATGGAAACCGTTGAAAACGATATGAACGAAACGCTGATCACGCTGACGTCGGACATTGTCGCCGCACATGTCAGCAACAACTCGGTTACGGTCGAAGACGTGACGTCGCTGATCTCGAACGTCTATGGTGCACTTTCCAGCCTTGGCCAGGAAGTGAAGGTCGAAGAACGCCCCGAACCGGCGGTCTCGATCCGCTCGTCGATCAAGCCCGATTACATCGTCTGCCTTGAAGACGGCAAGAAGCTGAAGATGCTCAAGCGTCACCTGATGACGCATTACAACATGACGCCCGACGATTATCGTCAGCGTTGGGGCCTGCCCGCCGATTATCCGATGGTCGCACCCAACTATGCCGAAAAGCGCCGCGAACTGGCAAAGAAGATCGGCCTCGGCAAGAAGCCGAACGCGCGCCGTGGTCGTCGCAAGGCAGCCGCAAAAGCTGCAAGCTAAGCCGTCCAACCGGTTGTCGAAACTGCCGCATTTGCGTAATGACGCAGGTGCGGCAGTTTCATTTCGGGAATCAGTGTGCATCAGGCAATCGACATCGAAGCGCTTTGCGCCGAACGCGGACTTCGGATTACCGAACAACGGCGCGTGATTGCCCGCGTACTCTCGGAGAGCGACGACCATCCCGATGTCGAGCAGTTGCACCGCCGCGCCGCTCGCATCGATTCCGGCATCTCGATCGCCACGGTTTATCGCACCGTGCGCCTGTTCGAAGAGGCGGGCATCCTTGACCGCCACGATTTCGGCGATGGCCGCGCGCGCTATGAGGCTTCACCCGAAGCGCATCACGACCACATGATCGACGTCGAAACCGGCAAGGTCATCGAATTCGTCGACCCCGAACTCGAAGCGCTGCAGAAGCAGATCGCGGAGAAGCTGGGCTTCCGGCTGGTCGATCACCGCATGGAGCTGTTCGGCGTCAGGATAGACCGCGAGGGCGGCGACAAGGGCGAGTGACCGGCGCGCAGCACGTCGCGCAACGCTCCATCCCGCTATTCGGGTGGTTGCCGATTATCCTGCGCTCGCTGGCGATCATCCTGCTGCTGCTGGTCAGCCTGCTGCTTTACGGCGCGTTTCACCCCTTCACCTATCACAACCCGGCCCCGCGCTTCTTTCTCGGCAATGTCGCGCGGATTGTCGGTGTGCGGTTTCGGCAGACCGGAAAGCTGGAAGAGGGCGGCGTTTTCCTGCTCGCCAACCACGTTTCCTGGATCGACATCCTGGTGCTCGCGGGCCTGACCGGAACCGCCTTCATCGCGCAGGACGGGCTGGCCAAACTGCCCTGGCTGCACTGGCTCTGCCGCCTCAATGACACGGTATTCATCGCCCGCGACCGCCGCCAGACCATCGCCACACAGGTCGAGCAGGTGCGCGAGGCGCTGCGCGATACCGGTGCGCTGACGATTTTTCCCGAAGGCACGACGGCAGACGGCGTGGACCTGCTGCCGTTCAAGTCCTCGCTGCTTTCAGCACTTGAGCCGGTGCCCGAGGGCATAGCGATCCAGCCGGCATGGCTCGACTACGGCGCGGAAGCGCGCGAGGTGTCATGGGTCGGCGATGAGCCGGGGCTCGACAATTACCTGCGCATCGCCGCGCGGCTGCGCCCGATCGAGGTGACGGTGCATTTCCTGTCGCCCCTAAACGGTGAGACGCTGTCCGGGCGCAAACCGATGGCTGCGGCGGCCTATACCGCGATCAGTGAGGCGAAGGCTGCCCGCTAATCCCACGCCCCCCCCGATCCGTTCGTGTCGAGCGAAGTCGAGACACGTGGCGAGCAAACGTGTCTCGACTTCGCTCGACACGAACGGGATGCTTGTGATCTGAAAAAAAATGCCGCTCAGGCTGTACCGAACGGGAAAAGCACTACCGCGTCGCGTTGTACGAAAGCTGGTTCTCATCGAGCTGGAAACCGACCAACAGTTCGAACGTCGCGCGCTCCACTGCGGTCTTGACCTGCGGATCGGCGAGCGGATCGACCGCAGCATCGGAATCGCCCGCCTTGCGCTTGCGGGTGATGCGCTCACGGATTTCCGCAGGCAGCGTAGCTTCTGCCCGGTCGATATAGGCCGAGCCCGAACCCGATGCCGAGGCGCGTTCCTGACCCGGCGCGAAGCTTACCGTCACCGTACCGAGCCGCTTGGTCACAACCTGGCTGCCACCGCGCAGGACAGTGACAAAATAGGGCAGCGAAACCTGCTGCGCTCCGCTGGTGTTGGTGCGACGGGCAAGCACGTCGAAGCTGACGGTCGAATAGATGCGGTCACCCGAATCGTTGCACTGGCTGCGCACGTTGGTCATCGCTGCAACGACGTCGATATTCGCCGCCGAGCGATTGGCGGGTGAAGAGAAAAGCGTGACATCGCCGGTGTAATTGGGAATGCCGACCGCCGGGCATGGCGAGCGCACGGCGGTGATGCCGACGCCCTGATCCACGACGATCTCCCCCTTGCTGGAACAGCCGGAGAGGCCGACAGCAGCGGCCATGGCGAGCGCGGTTGAGGCAAATAGGCGAGTGGGTCGGTTCATCGGTCAAATCCAGTTGGCTTGCAGACGCCCTAGCGAGGCTCGCGGCAAAGCGCTAGAGGCGGCTGCATGAATGCTCCCTTGCCCGAACTCACGCTGCTGGTCGCTGCCCCGCGCGGCTTTTGCGCCGGTGTCGACCGCGCCATCGAAATCGTCGAGCGCGCCATCGATCGTTTCGGCCCGCCGGTCTATGTCCGCCACGAGATCGTCCATAACCGCTTTGTCGTCGATGGCCTCAAGGCCAAGGGCGCGGTTTTCGTCGAGGAACTGGACGAAGTGCCCGATGGCGTGCCGGTGATCTTCAGCGCGCATGGCGTGCCGAAATCGGTGCCGGAAAAAGCCAGTCAGCGCGGGCTCGAATGGCTCGATGCGACATGCCCGCTGGTCAGCAAGGTGCATCGCCAGGCTGAACGCCAGATCGAGGCGGGCCGCCATATCGTCTTCATCGGCCATGCCGGGCACCCCGAAGTGATTGGCACATTCGGCCAGGTCGACGACGGAAACATGACGCTGGTCGAGACCGAGGAAGACGTCGAATTCCTCGATTTTCCGCCCGAGCGCGAGCTGGCTTACCTGACCCAGACCACGCTTTCGGTCGATGACACGGCCAGGGTCGTGGATGCGCTCAAGCGCCGTTATCCGGAGATTGTCGGGCCGAAGGCGGAAGACATCTGCTATGCGACCTCGAACCGGCAGGAGGCTGTCAAGATGATCGCACCGCGCAGCGAGCTGGTGCTGGTGATCGGCGCACCCAACAGCTCCAATTCGATGCGGCTGGTCGAGGTTGCCGAGCGCTGCGGCGCGCGGGCGATGCTGATCCAGCGCGCGGCCGAGATCGAGGAGAGCTGGCTGGAGGGCGTGAGAACGCTGGGCCTGACCGCAGGTGCCTCCGCCCCCGAGCAACTGGTGAACGAGGTCAAGGCCCGACTGGCCGAGTTCCGCACGATCCACGAGGAAGAGACGATCACCGCGCGCGAACGCATCACCTTCAAGCTGCCGCGCCAGCTGGTCGACTGAGCCGGAGCCGGGAATGGCCGTCTATACCAACCTTGGCGCAGAGGCGCTGGCGCAGATCGTTGCCGAATTCGCTGTCGGCACGCTGGTTTCCGCCAAGGGGATTGCCGAGGGCGTTTCCAACAGCAACTGGCTGATCGAAACGCAGCAGGATTCGGGCGATACCAAGCGGTTCATCCTGACGATGTACGAGGATCGGACCGACCTCGACGACCTGCCGTTCTTCCTTGGCCTGCTCGACCATCTCGCGGGCAAGGGTTGCCCCGTCCCGCGTACGATTCACGACCGGCAGGATCGCGCCTTTCGCCTGCACGAGGGCAAGGCGCTGGCCCTGATCGAGTTCCTCCCCGGCGTTTCGGTCTCCGAGCCAACCCCGGCTCAGGCCCGCGCGGTGGGCGAGGCGCTGGCCTCGATCCATCTTGAGGCCCGCGACTTCGGACAGGAGCGCGCCAACGGCATGGGGCTGGCTGCGTGGAAGGACCTGCTCGGGGCTTGCGGCGATGAAGGGCTGGCGAGCATCGAACCGGGTATCGCGCAGTTGGTGCACGACGAACTCGATTTTCTCGAAGCCAACTGGCCGACCGCCCTGCCCCGCTCGGTGATCCATGCCGATCTTTTCCCCGACAACGTCCTGATGCTGGGCGACGAAGTTTCCGGCCTGATCGACTTCTACTTCGCCTGCACCGACCTGACTGCATTCGACGTCGCTGTCACCCACGCGGCATGGTGCTTTTCCAATGACGGACTGCGCTTCGACAAGGCGCTCTCCGATGCGCTGCTCGAAGGCTATGAATCTCGCCGCCCGCTCTCGGGCGAAGAACGCGCGGCGCTTCCCGTTCTGGCACGCGGTGCAGCAATGCGCTTTATTGCGACGCGCGCATATGATTGGCTCAACACGCCTGCCGATGCGCTGGTAACGCCCAAGAGCCCCGGAGCTTTCGCCCGGCGGCTCGAATTCTACGCCTCGCCGCAAAGCGCTGGCCTATTCGACGGACATTAAGTTACAAGTGTAACCGATGAAGAAGATTGACGTTTTCACCGATGGCGCCTGCAAGGGCAACCCCGGCCCCGGCGGCTGGGGCGCGCTGCTGCGCATGGGCGGTCACGAGAAGGAATTGCACGGTTCCGACCCGGAAACGACCAACAACCGCATGGAAATGACCGCCGTGATTCGCGCGCTCAAGGCGCTGACCGAACCCTGCGAGATCGAGCTTTATACCGACAGCCGCTATGTCATCGACGGCATGACCAAGTGGATCGAAGGCTGGAAGCGCAAAGGCTGGGTCAATGCCAGCAAGAAGCCGGTCAAGAACGTCGACCTCTGGCACGACCTGATCGAAGTCACGCAGACGCACCGGATCAACTGGCACTGGGTGAAGGGCCACAACGGCCACCCGGAAAACGAACGCGTCGACAAACTCGCCAGCGATGCCGCCGAGATGGCGCTCAGCGAGGCGGGTTAGACAAAGCGGTCCGCGCGGTAGGGGGCGGGATCGACTTCTTCCGGTTCATCGCCAAACAGTAGCGTCGCGCCAAGCTTTGCAGCAGCAGGTGCGGTCTGGATGCCAAAGCCGCCCTGCCCTGCGAACCAGAAGAAGCCCGGTGTGCGCGCATCGAAGCCATAGACCGGCAGCCGGTCGGGCGCGAAGCTCCTCAGCCCGGCCCAGCGGTGCTCCACGCGTTCGACCTGCCAGTCGACGACCTTTTCGAAGCGGTCGATGGCCAGCGCGACGTCGATTTCCTCGGGCGCAGCGTCGCAGGGCTCGCTCGGCGTCTCGTCATGCGGGCTGAGCCAGATGCTGCGGGATTCGGGCTTGAAGTAGAATCGCTCCGCGATGTCGAGGCAGAGTGGCAGCGTGGGCGATGCTGCGGGCGAAACCGCCAGTTGCGCGACGGTGCGGCGCATCGGTGCGATACCCAAGGCGCCAACTCCCGCAGCCTGCGCGACGGGATCGGCCCATGCCCCTGCGGCGTTGACCAATAGACCAACGTTCAACTCCTCGCCGCTTTCCAATACGATTCGCCAGCCCGCACCCTCGCGCCCGGCCTGTGCGAGCCGCGAACGGACTTTCAACTCAACCCCGGCCTGCTTCGCCGCAGACAGGTAATGACGGTGCAGCGCGGCAACGTCGATGTCGCAGCAATCGGGCTCAAGCGCGCCGCAGGTCCAGTCGGGCCGCAGTCCGGGAATGCGCCGCTCGAGTTCCGTGCGTCCTAACCGCTCCACCGCGACGCCCAGTGCAGCAAATCGCTCGACAAAGGCATCGACCTCGCCCGCCTGATCCGCGCGCCCGATGGTCAGCGCCGCGCGCGATGTCAGGAATCCGCCATCGCGCAGGAACGGGCCGGACGCCGTGGTCAGCGGTTGTACCTGCGGTCCGCCATAGGATTCGGTCCAGAACGCCGCCGAACGGCCCGTCGCGTGATAGCCGGGCATGTCTTCTGCCTCGAGCATCACGACCGAGGCGCGCGCAGCGATCTCGGCGGCAAGCGACGCGCCGGCCATTCCGGCCCCGACGATGGCAATATCGAAGCGATCGCTCACTGCGGCGGGGCTTCCTCGTCGAAGAACTGGTCGATCACGCCCAGCACCTTGCCGCGCACGCCGTCTTCCTCGCGCAGCAATTCGTGCCGCGCTTCCTCGCCATAATGCACCAGTCGCGCGCCCGGGATGCGCCCGGCGGCAGCGGCGATTGCGGGGTAGGAAACAAGCCGGTCGCTGTCGGTCGCGACGAACAGCACCGGCGTTGCAATCGCTTCGAGCAGGCCATCCGTCTTCAGAAACCGCGCGGAGGCAATCGCCCGCTCGATCCAGCCCCAGCTTGGCGCGCCGAGCCACAGCTTCGGGCGCTCCTTGCGCCACCAGACCTCGTCGGCATAGCGCGCCTCGTCATGGGTCAGCAGGTCGAAGCGGTTGTCGGGATCGCGGAACGGCTTTTCGCTGCCGCGCCAGGCCTGCTTGTCCGCCCCGAACAGGCCGCGCATAACGCGCGCGAAAAGGTGCAGAATCGCCAGCGGCATGCCCGAAGGCTGAATCCCGAGCATCGGTGCGGAAAGCGCCAGCGCATCGGGATCGATCCGCCCCTCCGCCAGCGCGCGCAGGGCGATATGCCCGCCCATCGAATGCGCGACGATGACATGCGGCCCCGGACGCGCCGCCTTCCATGCTGCCCAGAAATCCGCGAGATCATCGACCCAGATCGAGAAATCCGCGACATGACCGGCGCGCTCGTCCGCGCCCAACCGCCCCGAATAGGCCTGCCCGCGCCAGTCGGCGGCGGATACGCGCCAGCCCTCTTGCGCCCAGTATTCCAGCGTTTCGAGGTATTTTTCGTAAAAGTCCCCGCGCCCCGGCAGGAACAACAACGAACCGCGCGCATCGTCCGAACGGCACGGCCAGTCGATCGTACGGATTTCGTGCCCGTCGGGCGAGCGCCACATCGTCTCGCTGGCGTCGGCGGGGATCGACCGGCGATCGAACGGCGCTTCCCGATCGGTCTCGCGGTTCATTTGGCTAACCCCGGCCTCACTGTTCTGGTTACTTTTTGGTAAGTCATGACGCGTAGGAGTTCCCCTCACGTTCAGGGGGACAGCCGAGTGCAAAGCGAATTTTTCTCGTACGCATTGCTTGCAGCGTTGGCAACAGCGCTGCTTGTCGCGGCCTTTACCGACATTCGCCGGCGCGAGATCGACAACTGGCTGACCTTCGGCATTGCCGCCTGCGCGCCGCTGTTCTGGCTTACCACCGGCCTCGGCTGGGTGGACATCGGCTGGCAGCTGGGCATCGGCCTTGCCACCTTTGCCGTGCTCGCCGGGCTGTTCGCAATCGGGCAGATGGGCGGCGGCGACGTCAAGTTGCTGACCGCGCTCGCGCTCTGGATCCAGCCGCTCTGGTTCCTGCGCCTGATTATCGTGATGGCCCTGATCGGCGGCCTGCTGACCGCAGGCTTCGCCCTGCGCCACTACCTCCGCAAGGACAAGGAGCAGCTCGCCGTTCCTTATGGCGTCGCGATCTCGATTGCGGGTCTTTGGACCATCGCCAGCCAGTACATGCCGGGCGGAATTCAGGGGCTCGGCGCGCAGTGAACCTGATTTTAACCAATTTGATCGAATGTTGCCCTTCTCAAATGGGGCATTTTCTAGGGGGCTTGCATAGCCATGGATAAGAAGAAGCTGGTGCTGCTCGTTGTCGCGCTGCTCGTTGCAGTGGGGACCGCCTTTGCGGCACGAACCCTTTTCGTCGGTGCTTCGACACCGCAGGCCGAAGCGTTGCCAGAGGCTCCTCAGGGCCCCAAGGTGCTCGTTGCCCAGCGGGCGCTGCCCACCGGCACGATCATCACCGCCGATTCGATCTCGTTCCAGGACTGGCCCGAAGAGCTGGTCAAGGATGCGTACTTCATCGATGGTGAAGCCGACATGTCCAAGCTGCTTGGTACGGTCGTGCGCTTCCCGGTCACCGCCGGCCAGCCCGTCACCCAGGGTGCGCTCGTCGCGCCGGGCGACCGTGGCTTCCTCGCCGCGGCGCTTGGCCCGGGCATGCGCGCCGTCACAATCCCCGTTTCCGCCAAGACCGGCGTCGGCGGCTTCATCTTCCCGGGTGACCGCGTCGACCTGATGCTGACGCAGGCCGTGAAGGGACGCGAAGGCCTGCCGCTCAAGGCATCCGAAACGATCCTGCGCAACCTGCGCGTGCTCGCCACCGACCAGTCGACCGAGACCGAAACGATCGACGGCAAGACCGTGGTCCGCGCGTTCAGCACCGTCACCATCGAGGTTACGCCGCGCATCGCCGAAAAGGTCGCGGTTGCGCAGACCATCGGCACGATCAGCCTTTCGCTGCGCTCGCTCGCCGACAACCAGGCCGAACTCGAACGCGTCATCGCTTCGGGCCAGGTCAAGGTTCCGACCGGTGCCAGCAAGGAAGAGGAAGACATGCTCATCAGCCAGGCGATGAACCGCCCGATCGATGGCGCCACGACCTATGTCACCGGCGGCGATGTCTCGCGCTTCCAGCGCACCACCACTCCGGCAACCCCGGAAGAGGTCGCGACCAAGGTCATCAACACCGCCGTCAACGCGGTTGCTGCCCGCGCCGGGCTTCCCGCCACGCCGCCGGCTCCCAAGGGTCCGGTTGTCCGCGTCACCCGCGGCAAGGCGACCACCGAAGTCGAAGTGGGAGGCAACTGATGGCCCAGCGCAACACCAATCTTTTCAACGCCATGAAGGGCAAAGCCATGAAACCGCGTCTGATCAAAACAGTGCTGACGGCAGCCTGCGCGCTGACCCCGCTGGCACTGGTCCCTGCCGCCCCCGCCGCCGCACAGTCGGTGGTCCGGCCGGCCCAGGAAATCTCGCTGTCGATTGGCTCGGGCCAGCTCGTCAACGTCCCTGGCATGATGGCCGACGTCTTCGTCGCCAACGAAGCCATCGCTGACGTCCAGGTGAAGTCGGGCAGCCAGCTCTATGTCTTCGGCAAGAGCGGCGGGACCACCACGGTCTATGCCAGCAATGCCTCGGGCGACGTGATCTGGTCGGCCAACATCTCGGTCGGCTCCAACCTCTCCTCGGTCGATTCGATGCTGCAGCTGGCGATGCCCGAAGCACGCATCGGCGTCTCGACGATGGGTTCGGGCACCTTCCTGCTGACCGGCACCGTCAAGTCGCCGGAAGACGCCGCCGAGGCCGAACGCCTCGTGCAGGCCTATGTCGGTGACGATGCCAACGTGATCAGCCGCCTGAAGATGGCGACGCCGCTGCAGGTCAACCTGCAGGTGCGTTTCGCCGAAGTCAGCCGCACGCTGGTGCGCGAAATCGGCAACAACATCCTGACACGCGATACCTCCGGCGGTTTTACCTTCGGCCTTTCGCGCGGTCGCAACCTCGGCTCGATCAGCGATCTCAACACCGGCAGCTTCCCGCAGCTTGACGCATCCGCGATCTACGGCCTGCCCGCCGGAACGTTGCAGCTGCCGTTCAATCCGCAGACCGGCCAGTTCATCGTCGGCGGTACGCAGTACAGCTTCAACCCGAGCGGCGGCAACACGACGCTCAACCTTGCTGGCAAGCTCGCGGGCGTCGATATCTCGAACGCGCTCGACCTTGGCGAACGTGTCGGTCTGGTGACGACGCTGTCGCAGCCGAACCTGACCGCGCTTTCGGGCGAAACCGCAGAGTTCCTTGCCGGCGGCGAATATCCGATCCCCGTCAGCCAGGGCCTCGGCACGACCGCCATCGAATACAAGAAATACGGTGTCAGCCTGGCCTACACGCCGACGGTGCTCGCCAATGGCCGCATCTCGATCCGTGTGCGCCCGGAAGTCTCCGAGCTTTCGAGCCAGGGCGCTGTGACGCTCAACGGCTTCGAAATCCCGGCGCTGACCATCCGCCGCGCGGAAACGACCGTGGAACTCGGCTCCGGCCAGAGCTTCATGATCGCGGGCCTGATGAGCAACACTTCGCAGAACAGCATCGACAAGACGCCGGGCGCCGGTGACCTGCCGATCCTGGGCTCGCTGTTCCGCTCGACCAGCTACCGCAAGGGCGAGACCGAACTGGTGATCGTCGTCACGCCGTACCTGGTGAACCCGGTCGACGCGAACGACATCAAGCTGCCGACCGACGGCTTCACCACACCCAACGAACTTGAACGCCTGTTCGGCAACAAGAACGTGGGCGGCAAGAACGATCCGCGCCCGGTTCCGACGATCGCGCCCAGCGAAACATCGAACCCGCAGATCAGCGTGGTCGATCCGGCCGACATCAAGCAGGACAAGAAGTCCCGCAAGAAAGCGAAGCGTGAAGCCCGCGCCGAAAAGAACGCGCCCGCTCCCGGCTTCAGCCTGAACTGAGAAAGGTGACGACAATGAAAACCTTGAAATTCCTTTCTAAGCCCAAGGCTGCCGGTTCCGCTCTGGCGCTTTCGATGGGCCTCGTGCTCTCCGGTTGCGGCGGCATGCCTGACAACCAGACGCTTTACAGTGCCAACCAGGCGGTCGTCGAACGCGTGAACTACACGCTTGACGTGACCACCGGCGCGGGCGGCCTGTCCTATCCCGAACAGCGCCGTCTGGCGGGCTGGTTCGAGGCGATGAACCTGAAATATGGCGATCGCATCTCGATCGACGATCCGCTCAACAGCAGCTCGACCCGCGCTGCGGTGGAGGCCCTGGCCTCGCGCTATGGCCTGCTTATCGACGGTGAGGCTCCGGCAACGCCGGGCTATGTCGATGCCGGTACCGCGCGCATCGTGGTCACCCGTGCGAAAGCCCACGTTCCGGATTGTCCGAACTGGCGCGCACGCTCGGACGTGAACCTGCGCAATGCGACAAGCTCGAACTACGGCTGTGCCACCAATGGCAACCTCGCCGCGATGGTCGCCAACCCCGAAGACCTTGTGAAGGGTGCGGAAGGCACTGGCGAGACCGTCGTGATGAGCTCGACCAAGGCCATCCAGACCTATCGCGAGAAGGATCCGACCGGCAAGGGCGAACTCGCGCAGACCGGCTCGAAGGAGAACTGATCGATGAACGCTCCGTGGAAACCAGGCCAGGGCAATCGCGACACTTTCGCGGCATTCCTGTGCGACGAAGCCTCGCTCGACGTGCTCCGGCCCGTCGTCATCGAGATGGGCTGGCAGCCCGAGAAGTGCAACAAGGGTGGCCTGCGTAATGCCGTCCAGTCGCTCTCGATCACGGCGAGCCCGAACATCCTGCTGATCGACCTGTCGGAATCGGGCGACCCGCTCAACGACATCAACGCGCTCGCCGAAGTCTGCGAGCCGGGGACGATCGTGGTCGCGGTCGGCCAGGTAAACGACGTGCGCCTCTATCGCGACCTGATCGCGTCGGGCATTCACGATTACCTGCTCAAGCCGCTTTCACCCGGTGCCGTGCGCGATTCGCTTGCGCAGGCGCAGGCCGTGTTTGCTGCGCCCAAGTCTCAGGACGGCGCGACCGTCAAGGAGCACATCTCCACCGCCGTTATCGGTACGCGTGGCGGTGTCGGCGCCTCGACCATCGCGACTTCGCTGGCGCATATCTTCAGCGCCGACAACAAGTTGCCGACCGCGCTGCTCGATCTCGACATTCACTTCGGCACCGGCGCGCTCTCGCTCGATCTCGAGCCGGGACGCGGCCTCACTGATGCGATCGAGAACCCGAGCCGCATCGACGGCCTGTTCATCGAGCGCGCGATGATCCGCGCGAACGACAACCTTGCGCTGCTTTCGGCAGAAGCACCGATCAATTCGCCGTTGATGACCGATGGCGCGGCCTTCGTCCAGCTGGAGGAAGAGTTCCGCACTGCGTTCGAAATGACGATGATCGACATGCCGCGCAACATACTGATCAACTTCCCGCAGTTGCTCGGCGACGTGAATGCGGTGGTGCTGGTAACCGAACTGACGCTGGCCTCGGCACGCGACGCGATCCGGATCATTTCCTGGCTCAAATCGCATGCCAGCCACGCCAAGATCATCGTGGTCTGCAACAAGTTCCAGCCGGGCACCGCCGAAATCAGCAAATCGGATTTCGAGGCATCGATCGAAACCAAGATCGACGTCACCATCCCTTATGACGCGAAGGCCGCCGCGCAGGCTGCAAAGCTTGGCCAGACCTTTGCCGAAGCCAACCGCACGACCAAGGCGGCTGGTGCCATCCGCGAGCTTGCCGATGTCATCCTCGGTTCGAGCGAAGGCGGCGAATCGGGCGGCGAGAGTGTCGGCAAGAAATCGCTGCTGGGCAATTTCGACCTGAAGGCGATGCTGCCCAAGAAGAAGGCCAAGACCAAGGCACCTGCCGAGCAGGAAGCCGAAGCGGTCGAAGACGTCGATTGATCGGGCCGGGGCCAGCGCGCCCCACCCTTTCAACCCGGTGAAATAACGAGAAAGGCGACATACGCCCATGAGCATAGTCAACCTCCTGCTGATTGCCGTCGGCCTGATGGCGATGATGGTCCTCGGCTATGCGCTGATCTCGGGACCGTCGGCCGCGAAGGAAAGCGAACGCCGCCTGCAGGCGGTCCGGTTCCGCCATTCCAGCCAGACCCAGGACAAGGTCGAGGCGCAGATGCGCAAGGCCGTCGCCGCGCGCAAGCCGAAGATGCATAAGGTTGCCGGCTCCGGCTCGCGCGCCGAAGCGCTTTATCTGCGGCTTCAGCGTTCGGGCAAGAACTGGACGATCACGCAGTATCTTTATGCCTCGCTTGGCCTTGGCATGACGGTCATGCTGCTGGTCTATCTCAAATCGGGGGCGGTGATGCTCTCGTTCGGACTTGGCATCGTTGTTGGCGCAGGTATCCCGCACTTCGTCGTCGGCCACTTCATCAAGAAGCGTGCCGGTCAGTTTGCGGTCAAGTTTCCCGACGCCATCGAACTGCTGGTTCGCGGCCTGCGTTCGGGTCTGCCGGTGACCGAGACGCTCTCGGTCGTCGCCACCGAAATCCCCGGCCCTGTGGGCGAGGAATTCAAGCAGATCATCGAGCGTATCAAGATCGGCAAGACCATGGAGTTTTCGCTCCAGGAAACCGCCGACAAGCTGGCCATGCCCGAATTCAACTTCTTCTGCATCACGCTGGCGATCCAGCGCGAGACCGGTGGTAACCTCGCCGAAACGCTCGCCAACCTTGCCGACGTGCTGCGCAAGCGCGCGCAGATGAAGCTCAAGATCCGCGCGATGAGCTCGGAATCGAAGGCCTCGGCCTATATCGTCGGTGCCCTGCCCTTCATCGTCTTCGGCATGATCTACTGGATCAACCCCGAATACCTGGGCGGCTTCTTCAGCGACGACCGCCTGATTGCCATCGGCCTTGGCGGCCTGACCTGGATGGGCATCGGTGCCTTCATCATGGCCAAGATGGTCAGCTTCGAGATCTGAGCCGAGGAAGAGCAAGACAATGATGAGCCAACCCGCCGGACCGACGCTTCTCGGATTTGACGTCATCATGATCGCGACCATCCTTGCCGGGATGGCCTCGGCAGCGGTCGTGCTCGCGATCTATGCCGCGATCACCGTCAAGGATCCGATGCAGAAGCGCGTCAAGACGCTCAATGCCCGCCGCGAGGAACTCAAGGCCGGCATTACCGTCACCGCGCGCAAGCGCCAGTCCATCGTCCGCAGGAACGAAACCGCGGACAAGATGAAGGACACGCTGGCATCGTTCAAGATGCTGCAGGACAGCCAGGTAAAGGCGGTCCAGCAAAAGCTGGCCCAGGCCGGTATCCGCAAGAAGGAATGGGCCGTCGCGGTCATCGTCGGTCGCCTTGTCGCGCCGATCGTGCTGGGCGGTATCGCGGCAATCGTGATCTACCTCATCGACTATTTCCCCGAATGGGGTTCGATGAAGAAGTTCGGTGCCTTCGCGCTGGCCGTGGGCCTTGGCTACAAGGCGCCCGACCTGTTCATCCAGAACAAGATCACCAAGCGTACCGACCTGATCCGCAAGGGCCTTCCCGACGCGCTCGACCTGCTGGTCATCTGCGCCGAGGCCGGCCTCACCGTCGACGCCGCGTTCGAGCGCGTCGCCAAGGAACTGGGCCGCGCCTATCCCGAGCTGGGCGACGAATTCTCGCTCACCTCGATCGAACTGTCGTTCCTTACCGAGCGCCGCCAGGCCTTCGAGAACCTCGCCTATCGCGTCGATCTCGATTCGGTGAAGGGCGTGGTGACCACGATGATCCAGACCGAGCGCTACGGTACGCCGCTGGCCTCAGCGCTGCGCGTCCTTTCGGCGGAATTCCGTAACGAACGCATGATGCGCGCCGAAGAAAAGGCCGCGCGCCTGCCCGCGATCATGACCGTGCCGCTGATCCTGTTCATCCTGCCGGTTCTGTTCGTCGTCATTCTCGGCCCGGCGGCCTGTTCGATCGCCGACGCTTTCAGCGATGGCGGTCCGGCCAGCTAAGCCGGCCAAACCCAGCTTCAGCGAGCGACATCCCCCGTGGCCCAATCCACGGGGGATGTTTGCTTTTTTGGTGGGTGCGGTGCCAGCCCGAATCCCCCGCCGAGCCTGTTGCAGCTTGCTGGAACGAAAACGGCAAACCGACACCGTTCGTGTCGAGCGCAGTCGAGACACGTTGACCTCGCGCGATCCTCATGTCTCTCGACTTCGCTCGAGACGAACGGCGCAGGGGGCAAACTAGCTATTGCTAAAAACCCGACCCGCCACTGCATGTAGCCGGGCGACAAGCTCCGGGTCCATCGCGTCCTTCGCCGTAACGATGGCGTGATCGAGCGCGCGATCGATCGGGCTGGGCTCGCGCGCTTCAGGCAGGCTTTCCGCCACCTTTGCGACTGTTTCGCGCGCCAGCGCGGCGTTTGCCGCCATGACGGCAAGTATCTCCGACGCCTCGACGCCAGCCTCTTCCTCGCGCCAGCAATCGTAATCGGTGACCATGCCGAGCAGCGCATAGGGCAGCTCTGCTTCGCGCGCGAGGCGGGCTTCGGGCATCGCGGTCATGCCGATCACGTCCGCGCCCCATTGCCGGTAAAGCTTGCTTTCGGCACGCGTCGAGAACTGCGGGCCTTCGATGGCGATGTAGCAACCGCCTTCGTGGACCGTTGCCCCTGCCCCGCGTGCCGCTTCGCAGGCAATCCCCGCAAGGCGCGGGCAGACCGGATCGGCAAGGCTGACGTGGGCGACAAGCCCGGGGCCGAAAAAGCTGTGCTCGCGTCCAGAGGTGCGGTCGATCAGCTGGTCGATGGCGACAAAGCTGCCCGGTGCGATATCCTCTCGCAGCGAACCGATGGCCGAAAGCGCGAGCACATCCGTGACGCCGCAGCGCTTGAGCACGTCGATATTCGCGCGGTAATTCACCGCGCCCGGCGGAATCGCGTGCCCTGCCCCGTGCCGCGCAAGAAAGGTGAAGCGGTGCCCGCCGAGCCAGCCGGTCGTCACCGCTCCCGATGGCTCGCCGAATGAACTGCGCACCTCAATCTCCTGCGCGTCGTCGAGCGCTATGCCCGCCGACAAACCGGACCCACCGATCACGCCGATATGCCAGGCCGAAGGGTTCTCAGCGCGCAAGGATGCCTGCCATGATGATGTCGATGGTATGCTCGCGATACCGGTCGCGCAGTTCCTCGGTCAGCGAATCCTGGTCGAAGCAATGGCGCAGCACCAGTCGCGCCGAAAAGAAGCGATCGACTGCGCCGGTGACGGTGAAATAGAACAGCTGCGGGTCAATCTCGCGAAACACGCCCGCCGCCACGCCGTCGCCGATCAGCTCTTCATAAGCACGGTACAGCGGCGAAAGATAGCAATCGGCAATCCGCCGCGCCTCGGCATCGTCGCTTTCGCGCACCATCCGCATCGTCAGGCGGTTGAGGTAGGGCACGGCATAAAAGGTATCGATGACCTTGGAGATATGCCGCCGCAGCTTGGCTTCCGGGTCCATATCGTCCTTGGCCACCAGAGCATCGACCGAGCGCACGATCGCCTGCCAGTCGCGGTCAAGCAAGGCCGAGAGCAGCCCCGCCTTGTTGCCGAAATGATACTTCACCAGCGCCGAGTTCAGCCCCGAACGCTGGCTCAGTTCCGAAAGCGAAATATCGACGGTGTCGCCATCGCGCATGATCTGGCTTGCCGTTTCCAGCAAGAGATCGCGCGAGCCCGGCGCGGCGGCAAGGTCTGGACTGGCCATCGCCGCGCCCTCCCCGATCAGCGCGGCGGCATGCGGATCGCGCCGTCGAGCCTCACGTCTTCGCCATTGAAATAGGGGTTCTCGAGGATCGCGACCGCAAGCTTGGCATACTCGGGCGGCTTGCCCATGCGCTTGGGGAACGGCACCGATTCGTTGAGCACTTTCAGCGCCTTCTCGGGCAGACCCAGCATCAGCGGCGTTTCGAAAATGCCCGGCAGGATCGTGTTGACGCGGATGCCCTCGCTCATCAGGTCGCGCGCAATCGGCAGGGTAATGCCCTTAACGCCGGCCTTGGAAGCGGAATAGGCGGCCTGTCCGATCTGCCCGTCTTCGGCGGCGGCAGAAGCGGTGTTGATGATGCAGCCGCGCTCCCCGTCTTCGCCTACCGGATCGAGCGTCAGCATGCCCGCCGCCGACTTGGCAAGGCAGCGGAAGGTGCCGACGAGGTTGACCTGGATCACGAAATTGAACGCGTCGATGGGGAAATGCGAAATCTCGCCGGTTTCCTTGTCGCGGCGGACCGTCTTGATGGCGTTGCCGATACCCGCGCAGTTGACGAGGATGCGCTCCTGCCCGTGCGCCTCGCGCACCTTGGCAAAGCCGGCATCGACCGAATCGTCTTCCATCACGTTGACCTTGGCAAAGGTGCCGCCGATCTCGGCCGCCATCGCTTCGCCCTTGTCCTCGTTAAGGTCGAAGATGCCGACCTTAACGCCCTTGGCCGCCAGCGCGCGCGCAGTTGCCGCGCCCAGCCCCGAAGCGCCGCCGGTGATGACTGCCGCGACCGTTTCGTTCAATTCCATCGGTTGTTCTCCTCATCGGCCCGGCCCTTTCCATCGCAGGGTAACCGGGCTCGCCTTGTTGATTTAATCGCCCGATTAAACACTCGCCCAAAAAGGGTCAATCGGCTGGAGGGACAATCGCCAGAGCGTGCCTTGCCGGGCCAGCTAGCAGGCAGGCCGGGGGGCGACGGCGCGCTCAGGCAATCGGCTCTCAGGCAACTATCCTAAGTGCGAGTTGTTCTCAAACGGCACTCGATGACCACCTTCAAGCAATAAGATTGCGCGATAGCAGGCGAACCTGTCACGATGGTGCATCGCGCGCAATTTGGCGGTTTCTTGCGCGTTTTGCCCGGCTGTTTCGGTACTGTGGCAAATTCGTCACAAGCCTTCGGTTAATGTGGGATCGCCCCAATTTTTTCTTTACTCCGCATGAACGGGTGGCATTGCTCCGCTCTATTGGCGCTCGTGTTGGACCTCCCCCGGCATGGACGCGAAGTCGCAGCGTGCGAAAAATCGTGCGTTTATAATGAAGCAAAACAAAGAGGGTCGAATCGTAATGATCAAACTCGCTTCGCGGGCAGCCCTGCTCGCATCCGCAACCTCCGTCATCGCCCTGTCGTCCATGCCTGCCTTCGCGCAGGACGCCGACGATGGCGTGCAGGACATGATTATCGTCACCGGTTCGCGCATCGTGCAGCCGAATGTTGAATCCGAAGCACCGCTCCAGATCCTCGACGATGAAACCATCGACGATGCCGGCGTCACCAACGTGCAGGAGCTTCTCCTCGAGAACCCGGCATTCGGTACTCCCGCTCTCAGCCGTACCAACTCGGCCTTCCTGACGAGCGGCACCGGTGTCGCCACCGTCGACCTTCGCGATCTCGGCTCCGACCGTACGCTGGTCCTCATCAATGGCCGCCGCGTCGTCTCCTCGCTCGCGGGTGCTGCCACGGTCGACCTTAACGTCATCCCGACGCAGTTCATCGACCGCATCGACATCCTGACCGGTGGCGCCTCGTCGCTTTACGGTTCGGACGCTGTCGCCGGTGTTGTGAACTTCATCTACAAGCAGGATTTCGAAGGCGTCGAACTGCAGGGCCAGTACGGCATCTCGCAACGCGGCGACGATGCCCGCTACCAGCTGAACGGCACCTTCGGCACGCAGGTCAACGATGGCCGCGGCAACATCATGGTCCACTTCGGCTATTCGAACGAAGACGGCCTCCCCTCGCGCGCTCGCAAGGGTACCCAGATCGACGATCTCAGCCTCGTCTACTTCACCGGTGAAGACGCCGACATCTTCGGCGGCGTGAACGAGCCGTTCTTCTCCTCGTTCCCTCCGCAGGGCCGCTTCATCACTTCGAACGGCACCTACACCTACAGCCCGACCGGCGACCTGCAGTCGTGCTTCACGACCAACGGCACGACCTGTACCGGTCCTGACGGCCAGGTCGGCGTCGGCCCGAACGGCTTCAACCGCCAGCAGTTCCGTACCCTCGCCGTTCCGGTCGAGCGTTACCTCTTCGCGGCGTCCGGTTCGTACGAAGTTTCGGATAACATCTCGGTGTTCTTCGAAGGTACGTACAACAAGACGACTTCGTCGCGCATCATCGAGCCGTTCCCGCTCGAATCGGGCGGTGCCAACGGCATTTTCCCGACCGATGGCGGCTTCAACGTCGAAAACTTCGTCACGCGTGACTTCGGCAATGGTGTCGAAACCCGCATCATCGCCAACCCCTATGTC